>CAZLUP010000047.1:0-35429 GCA_964562685.1 uncultured bacterium | reverse complement strand
TGTCAAATTTTCTTTTTATTATATAAATGTCCTAACTTAAATGCGTAGTGCTATACCAGAATGCTATTTTATGAATTGAGTAGTAAAGTGACTACATAGAAACATAAGTTTATAGCTAGGAAAAAATAATTAATTTATGAAATTGAGAGTTGTAGCAACGTTCTTGATGGTTGGTTTAATCTACTTGACTAGTTTGGTAATCACACCAACTGCTTTAGCTTTAACGCCGATTAAATTGTACGATCTTACCTATGAAGAATGTCCCGTAGGAGCCAATCAAGGTTTAGTTTCTAGTGGAGATATGCGCCCTGCTAATTGCTTTTTGGTAAAGGGAAAAGCCAAAAATACTTCTGGTAAAACTGTAGTTGACGCAGATGTGTTTGGCAGAATTTATGATGCTAATGGTAATCCTGTGATGGAAAATCGAGGTAGAGTTGGGACAATTCTCGAAGTTCCTCCAGGGGTAAGTGATTTTCAAATTACGATTAGCGTTGCTGCTAATCAACCTACACCCCTGAAATTGGAACAATTTAAAGCCTCTGGTTTTGCTGGCAAAGTTCGTCCTTTTTATTACGATGACTTTGAAGGCTAAATCACACTAAGTAACATCGGGAGGGATTGTTGAACAAACTGTAATAGTAAAATAGCTAGAATCGGAGAAATGTCTATCCCTCCTAAAGGAGGAATAAAAGAACGAAAAACATTAAGATAAGGATCGGTTATCGGACTCAAAAAAGCCATAGCTTGATAAGCCCAGTCTGCGGTTTGAAACCAAGAAAGTAAGATTCTGACAAACAGCAGAAACATATAAATCGATAGAAATGTATATAAGCTTTGTACGATAAAAGATAAACCCATAAATTTCCTGAGAATTATTAATTATTAGTTCTTCAATCATCTTAGCTTGACAGCTTCCATAATTAAAGCTATCGGGAAGCTTCTATCTGCCTCACAACGGTTAGGGCTGAATAACTAACTCCTGCTGTACCTTCGCCTGGATGAGTAGAGTCTCCTACCAACCACAGCTTATTAATGGGGGTACGGGTGGCAATACCAAAAGGACCAAAAGTTGAGATTCTTTGCCCAACTCCTCCTACTATTCCTTTTTCCCTAGCTGTAAATCGCGCAAAAGTCCGAGGTGTTGCTGCTTCTTGATGAATAATTGTTTCTGGAGTGAGATGAAAATATTGACCTAAACGAGCGATCGCTTCTGTGGTATATTTTTGTTTGAGTTGTTCATAATCGTCTTTACTTCCCTTCCACCAAATCTCTACATCAGTGAAGGAAGAGGCGATAATCGTGGCGCAGCCTTCAGGCGCACGTCCATCTTCTGGTTTACTAACTGAAACAAATAAGGAATTATTTTCGCCAATTATCCCTTCATAATCATAGAGAAATTGTAAATGAGGAGGACATTCAGCAGGAATTGCTTCTCGTTTTACTCCCAAGTAAACCACAAATGCACCTGATGCTGGTGGTAATTTATCAATTCGGCGTTGGTAACTCGAAGGAGATTTAGTATCTAATAATTTAACTAAATTTTGAACAGTGACATTAGCAATTATTTCATCAGCTTTTTCTTGCCAAACTTCTCCTGTTTTCTGATTGCGAATAGTAACCCCAATCGCTTTACCTGATTGAGTCTGAATCTGCTCTACTGTATGACGCAGATATAATTTACCCCCAAATTTGGTTAATGCCTCTACTAAGCGATCGCTTAAAGCCTGCATACTACCTTGTAGATGGTATAATCCTTGTGGTGATTGAGACACTGCCAAAGCTGTTGCTGCATATAACAGGGCAGTTTCATCGGCATTAACTTGAGAATAAAGTTTTAATTGCAAATCAAGAAAGTTTTTTAATCTTTTATCGCTCTCCAAACCATAAAGTTTTAAAGCATCGCCCACAGTCATAAATGTAAATGGCAGAGTAATTAAAGTATCTAACCGAACTGATTTTGCTAATTGCCAAACATCCCACAAATTACGAGGCGGTAAAACGGGATCGCGGGATTGAAAATTCCAACTAGCCCGAAATAATTTCGCCATTAATTGCCAAAAAGGTTCACTACCAGGAAATTGTCTTTGTCTTTCTGTTTGCCACTGCTCTAAATCACTCCATACTTTAATTGGTTCAGTTTCTTGGGGTAAAAAAACCGCACAAGCAGGATCGCAAGGAGTAGCATCAGGTAATTCAACTTCCAATTCTTGAAAGATGCGATGATGAATACCACCTGGTTCTAAACCTGCTACTTGAGTTGCACCGACATCAAAGGTAAAACCAAGACGCTTAAAAGTAGATGCACAACCACCAGGTACAATAGCCTGATCGAAGATTAATACTTCATAACCACGACGAGCAAGTAACGCTCCTGCTGTTAAACCTCCAATCCCTGCACCAACAATAATTACCCGAGATTGATTGTTACTTCCTCGACTGGTCGCCATAAATTTTCTTTGCATTTCTTAACATTTTTGATCATAATATAGCGATTCTCATCAGCAATAGGAAATACAAAAATCAGGTTTTTTGATTGTATTGGGTAACTATGAAGTAATTAACTCTTGAGATTGATGTTCAAACCAAACTAATATTCTAGAGTTAAAGCATAATCAATTCTATCCAGACGATGGAAACTTCATATTTATCCATATTTCAAACGGCTAATTTGCGTCAAAGGAAAGTAGCTTATTCAAAGTGGCATCGTTATCAATCGAAGTGCTACATTCTGAGAACACAAATGGGATTTGAACAGGTTAACGATTCTCGCCCTCTTGTTTGTCGTGGTTGCCTAAATTATCACGGTCAAGTTTATGGTAATACTCGCGAAACTCGAACTCGTTTAATCTGTGGTTTTCATCCCTACGGTTGGTTAGATTCTTCTCCCTGTCCCAATTGGGAAGGAAATGAACCAGTAAATCATTAAAATATCAAGAATTTTTGCTAAAAAACCGTTTAAAACTAATTACTCGATATATTCTAAAGACACATAATCTATTCTTAACTAATTAAAAACCGTTATATTAACCAACTATGAGTCAAACTAAACCACAAGAACAATCATCCGATCTAAATCCTAAATCTTCAGGCAAGAAAGCTACACCCATCCGTTGTTTTTTTGGAACTGTTGTTTCTGGAGGACTAGCCTTTGGATTGTATTCTTTGATGTCCTCAATTGTCCAAACCTATGCAACTAAGCCTGTAGTTGCTGATAATTTGCTGGTACTCAGAATTACTGTTGCTGTTAGGACTTTAGTGATTGGGGTTGCTGCTTTAGGTGCTGGGGTTTTTGCTTTTGTTGCTTTAGGTTTAATGTTGTTAGGAATTCAACTGACTATTCAAAGTCTTAAAGAGGCTAGTAGTTAGTAAAGTTACACAGAAGTCAAAAAGTGACGTATTCCCAACGCTGAATCAAAGATTTCGCGAACCAGTATTAGTACAATGGTTCGGACAAAATTAGGCAGTAATATCAAGTACGGATAATCAATTAAAATAAAATGGCATCTATTTTGCCGATACTGCTTAAATACTGTCTGGCTACATAGTGGGTTTTTTTGCCTTTTTTTCTATCTCCTGTTTCGTCAATAATTACTGTTATTTTTTTCCCTTTTAATGCAGAGAGTGTTTTGGATAATCTTCTTTCTCGAATCTCAATGATTGACCAAGGAGATTTGGCTAGAAAATAGTGTAATGATTGCGCCGAATTTATGCCTACTATTTTAGCTATTTCTGGGAATGATTTTCTTTTGAGCGGAGAAATTATTCCTAAATGTAAAAAGCATTTTGGCATTGGTTCTACGAAAGAATTGTACTTTCAGCTAACGAGAGCATAAAAGTTTGAGCTTATCTCGAACTCAGGTTATTGAAGTCAATTCCAAAATTACTGGTAATCAAACACTTATTCCACTGCTTCCCCACCGATAACCACATCTTTAATTCTTAAACTGGGACCTCCACAACCAACGGCTAAACCACTTTGTCCTCCTTTACCGCAACCGCCAGATTCATCCCAATAAAAATCATCTCCGATCGCTTCAATATTAGCTAGAGTTTTAAAGACATTGCCTGAAAGAGTAACATCTTTAACTGGTTCGGCTATTTCTCCGTTACGAATCATCCAAGCTTCTCCAGCACTAAAGGTAAACATTTCACCGTTAGTCATACCTCCCAACCAATTACTGGCATATACTCCTTCTTTGATATCTTGGAATAAATCTTTTACTGGTGTTGTGCCTCGTTCGATCCAAGTATTGGTCATGCGGACAATGGGGGGATAATGGTAATTTAAACAGCGTGCATTTCCTGTGGGTTGTTCTGCTAATTTTCCTGCTGTTTCCCGAGAATGCAACCTTCCTACCAAAACACCATCTTTAATTAATTGAGTACTAGTGGCAGGTGTTCCTTCGTCATCATAATAATAAGAACCTCGATGTCCTTCTGGTGCTGCACCGTCAAAGATTTGCAATTGAGGACAACCAAATCGTTTACCCATACTCATGACTTCTAATAAATCTGGGTTTTCATAAGCCATGTCTGCTTCAGAAAGATGCCCAAAAGCTTCGTGAACAAATAAACCTGTGAGGATGGGATCAATCACTACTGTATAGGTATCACCTTTCACGGTTGGCAGGGTAAGGGCATTTACTGCACGTTTGGCTGCTGCTTCAACTTGTTGGTCTAAATTAGTTAAATCCTGATACCCTCGACGCGAACCTGAAGTCTCTCTTCCAGTCTGTACTACTTCCCCATTTCTCGCTGTAGCAGAAAAACGCATTTCTAAATCTGACCAAGATTGTTCGATTAAACTCCCGTCAGAAGTACCGAGAATAATAGTCTGAGTGCTATCACTATAACGAACTGAAGTAGAAATAATACTTTGATCGTAACTGCGTAAAATTTGATTATAGCGATCGCAAAGGGCTTTTTTTTCTGCTAAGGAAATTAAACGCGGATCGGTTTTGGTTAAAGGTAATTGACAAGTAGCCTGTACTGCTTCTACGGCTGCCAGGGTAGTTTCTCCATCTCCGACAATTCTAGCAGCAGCGATCGCTTCTTCGATGCGTTGGGTTAGAGTGGATAAATCGTTAAAAGCTGCAAAACCCCAACCTCCTTTATAACAAGCCCTGACTTGCCCACCCAAAGATGTTCCTTCACTAAGGGTTTCAATTTTTTCTCCTCGCAAGGAAATATCTGTACCTTCTGCTTGTTCGAGACGAATCGAAAGAAAATCAACGCGAGAACGATAACGAGTGATCAAATCTGCAATCAGGTTTTTGCGATCAGTAAGTAAATTAGTCATAGTAATACTAATATTATTTTTGTTAGTACTATATGGTTTAGCACAAAGTCGGTGCTTCAAATTTACCTTTGGCAATTAAAATAGACTAAGAAAATCAAAAGATGATACCAAAGATTTTCGATAAAGAGCGATCATGCTGTTGGGCTAACGTCCTAACCGATACTTCGACTACTACAGTACCAACTTGATTTAATCGTGAGAGAGATTAAATAAAAAAAGTAGGTTCAGTAAAAGGCTGAACCCATCCAAGAAAATTTATAGCGATTTTTAGTTGAATAGAATACGATTAATTAACTTTTTTCTTCTGCCTTCTGACTCATATCAAGATGTAGTCTACTAAGCACGAAAACTGCTGTATATTTTGTTGATTAAACTGGTTGCCAATTAGCCCAATCTTGAGGCTTAAGAAATGTATTATATAATTCTGCTTCAGGAGTATTTGGTTCAGGATGATAATTATATTCCCAACGAACTAGAGGAGGTAAAGACATCAAAATTGATTCGGTACGTCCATTAGTTTGTAAACCGAAGATTGTGCCTCGGTCATAAACTAAATTAAACTCTACGTATCTACCCCGACGATAGAGTTGGAAATTGCGTTCACGATCGCTATATTCAGTATCTTTTCTTTTTTCTAAAATTGGTACATAAGCAGGTAAAAAGGCTCTACCACAATCTTGCACAAAACTAAATAAGTCTTCCCAAGTACGAGGTTTAATTTCTTCTAGTTCCCTACTATAGTGCGCTGCTTTTCCTTCTGGATGAGGTCCGCGATACAATTCTCCTTGTCCGTCTTGATAGTCAAAAAAGATTCCACCTACGCCTCTAGTTTCTTGACGATGTTTGAGATAAAAATATTCGTCACACCAACGTTTAAAAACAGGGTAATATTCTGAATTATGGCGATCGCAAGCAGCTTTAAAAGTCTTGTGAAAATGGGCTGCATCTTCTGCAAAAGGATAGTATGGAGTTAAATCTGCACCACCACCAAACCACCATACAGGACCAGCTTCAAAATAGCGATAATTAAGATGGACTGTGGGAATGTAAGGATTACGGGGATGGAGTACCATTGAAGTTCCAGTGGCATAAAAACCATGTCCTTCTGCTTCTGGACGTTGTTTAAGAATGGAAGGTGGTAATTGATGTCCCCAAACTTCAGAAAAATTAACACCACCTTGTTCTAAAACTGCCCCTGCTTGCATTACTCGCGATCGCCCACCACCGCCTTCTTCTCTTTCCCAGCTATCTTCTCTAAATTTGCCTTCACCATCAGCCTGTTCTAAACCAGTACAAATTTCATCTTGTAGTTGTTTCATAAACTGACTCACTCTTGCTTTGGAGTCAGCAGGAGGAAGAGAAGTATTAGTTATGTCTGTTTTGATAGCTGTCATTGCTTTATTGCTCAATTTGCTAAGTTTAAAAGTATCGAGAAATTGTATATGCTCAAACTAATACTGAACCAGAGTAGAGGTATTTAAAGGTTAGAAATGCAAAATATCTTAATATACCTAAGACTGATCCCAGTTTAATTTTAATCGCCTAAAATATGTGCCTAAGCATTTCAAGATCAAGAGGAGAGAGCCATGATTTTTTGTTTTTCCTTCAAACTTTTTGCCAACAGAGGAAAACTCTCCTGCAAATTTTTAGTATTCAAAACTTACCGTGCTGTTAGTGATGCACCAATCGAGATTCTCTGGCAAAAACTAATCGATTTAGCTGATGTTTCTTGGCATCCTCTTTTTGCTAGTACAAATGTACCAAAAGGATTGATTGCTAAACCTGGTTTAATTTATCAAGTAGTTACCCGCTTGACACCTATTCCAATCCGAATGTTTGTTGAAAATGTTCGTCCACTAGAATTACTGAGTATGAGGGTAATTGCGATCGCGGGATTAGAACAAAGAATTACTTATCAAGTAGAATCTACCCTTTGTGGTAGTTATATTTCTTATTCAATTACCCTCAAAGGTTGGTTATCACCGATCATGTGGTGGTTGATTCGTCCTTATTGCGATCGCGTTGCGACAGAATTAGCTCATGCAGCAGAAAATGGTCTAGCTTTAGATGGCTAATCTACAGTGATCAGCAAGTAAAAAGTAAAAAGTTTAGATGCTATGGGCTATGGACAAACAATCAACCATTAACTTATTGAACTATTGACAACCCAAACTGTCTCTGGTAGCAACTCCTGTGGTAGGATTTACACCTTCTGCCCGTTTACAAAGTAGATAAACTTGATAGCGATCAAGAATTGAATCGGAAAAATCTGCCCCAGTAATAGTAGCACCATCAAAATTAGTACTGGTTGCTACTGCCTCACGAATAATGGCATTGGTAAGATTAGAATTGTCTAAAGCCACTCGATCCATTAAAGATTTGGTCAAATTTATTTCTGCTAGATTAGCGTTAGAAAAAACTGCTTTGGTTAAAATCGAATTACTCAGATCTGAAGCTTCAAAATTTGCGCCTCTAGCATCAGCAGCAGCGAAAACTGCACCAGCTAAATCTTTATGAGAAAAATCTTGATCGCGTATTTCACTATAAGTATAGTTAACTACACTTTCTTGTGCTAAAGCTGGGTGCGCATCTAACAACACCCACAAAAGGGCTAAAGAAAAAATAATGACTAAAGCTAATAAACTGCGGAGGAGTTTAACCAGCATTCTCTTGTAATCAATAGCGAATAAAATCATCTTCTACATTAAGATATTGAGCATCTTCTCCAATGCGAATTGTCAATTCAAAATTGGCATCGCTAGTAGGAGATAATTCTAATCTACCTAAACTCAAGTTTTTTTTCAGATAATCTGCCAAGACAATATTGCCTCGTTCAACAATAATTTCGGTTTGATTTAAATCAATCGGAAGATGATCGATCAAATAAACATTGCGAAAATCTCGTTGTTTCAGAAAATCAAGTAGACGACTAGCTAATTCTGGATTATCAGTAGTATTTTGTACTGCGATCGGAAGATTTTTTAACTGATAATTATTTTTGCCTGAAACTATCTCAGCTAAATTATGATTACCATCCCTTTTTTGATGAGAGTAATTGTTAGAAGTAGTTTTTACAGGTTCGATTCCAATAAAAAGAATATTAACTGGTTTATAGAGATAATTAGGAGCTAGGTTGGTAACAGATTGCTTTGATGATAAATTAAAAGTTTTTGTTTGCCCCATAACTGACATAATCACTTGATTGACTGGGCTAATTAAGATTAAACTTACTCCAATTGTTCCAGAAATAATGGTAGTCAGACTGACAATAATTCCCCACGATAAACCCTTACGAAATAAAGATAATTGTTGATGTTTATTAAAATTCAAGTTAATTTTACGTTTTTAATGAAAAGAATATTTTAATTGTTTTAGCATTAAAACAATTATTGATCAATACGCTCTCATGAACTCGATGAGGTTAAGTTTTGGTTAATAGTACAGTTGGGTGTATATTTTAACTTTTAAGTGTATTAAAATAGCCAGATTTTTTACTAAAAAAACAGAAAATTGAGATTAAATTTTTAATAGTATTGCGTTGCAGTTAAAGTTCACTTACATTACAATCAGTCAATTCTGATTTGTCAATGATTTTTAATTAATTGTAGTCAAAACAGACAATTAGAAGTGAAGATAGGAAAGATTGATAGCAGAGGACAAAGGGAATGGAGACAAAGTTAATACCAATTATTCTAGCTGGCGGAAAAGGAGAACGTTTTTGGCCGCTCAGTCGCAGAAAAAAACCTAAACAGTTTTTGTGTTTAGATGGTAGTGGTAGAAGTCTTCTGCAGGCAACTGCCGATCGCTTGTTAGATTTGGCAGGAGGATGGGAAAACCTCTGGGTAATTACTTCGGCTTTAATTGCTGAGGGTGTAAAAGAACAATTACCAGAACTGCCAGAAACTAATTTATTAGTTGAGCCAGAAGGCAAAGATACTGCTGCTGCTGTGGCTTGGGCAACCTTGACAGTATCACAATCTCATGGCAAAGAGGCAATTTTAGGATTCTTTCCTGCCGATCATTGGATTGGTGATTGTCGAGCTTATCTTAAAACTTTACAAGCTGCTACTCAACTAGCAACACAACAAGAAGCGATCGTTACTCTTGGTATTAAACCCGATCACCCTTCCACTGGCTATGGTTATATTGAACAGGGAGAGACAACGGGAAATTTTGATTCTTTAACTGCCTACAAAGTCAATCGTTTCACCGAAAAACCAGACCAATCTACTGCTCAATCTTTTATTGAAACTGGGAACTTTAGTTGGAATAGTGGCATTTTTATTTTTCGCTCTCAAGTCGTTTTAGATGAATTAACTGTTCATGCTCCCGAAATTATTCAACCTTTAATTCAACAAGGACAAGCAGCCTATTCTCAATTAGAGAAAAAAAGTATTGATTATGCTCTGATGGAAAAAACTCAGTTGGCTTACGTTTTACCTGCTAATTTTGGGTGGGATGATCTTGGTGACTGGAATGGGGTAGAACGATTGCTTAAAGGAGAAGAAGACAATGTTGAAATGGCTACTCATCTTGGTAAAGATACCAAAGGAACAATTTTATACTCTAGCGATCGCGAAGAAGTAATTGTGACGATTGGGTTAGAAGATGTGGTTGTAGTGCGAGATGGCAATGTCACTCTGATAGTTCATAAAGATCGTACTCAAGAAATCAAAGAAGTAGTTAAATCGCTGCAAAAAAATCCTCATTTTGAACATTTACTTTAAATTATTAGTTCAATAGAAAAAACTTTATTTTTCTAAAAAAAGCTCTTAAATTTTCCAATTGTTCTAGAGCTTTTTCTTTTTTAAAACTTATATGTTGTAAGAGGTACGGAAATTAAAATTTCTCAATCAAGGGCGATCGCCTTTTTTAATTGATGACACGCCCTAATTAAATCGAAATTGTACTCGCGCCAAAAGAAGTTATTTGGATGCTCGATCAAGTTTTAATTGGAGCGATCGCATCTCCAATAGAAAAACCCAGTCACCATTTGAGCAACTGGGTATCTGATTAATCTATAGCACTACGCAAATATGTTAAGACAAAAAAACTGTAGGGGAGCTCTCGCTCCCAGCGAGCCACGGAGTGACCGCTTCGCTGCACTTTCGGAGACATGAATCGCCCCTACGAGCTATAATGATGTCCTAATCTTTCGTAATAGAAATAGATAATAAAAAAATTAATGGTATTTGTACGGTAATCGGATTTCGTATTAATTATTTGATATAATTTTTTTTTATAAAAAATATTGAGACGACTAATCAAGTTATTGGTTTAACAGCGTAGTTTGAGAGTAACTCTATCCTTTGATAGAAGTATAGTCGTAAAACCAGCATTTAAGATTTGATTACTGTATAAGCTGATACGGTTCACTCTCAAAAAACATAAAAAAAACTAATGCTACAACAAGTTGTTCAGAAAAATTGGAAGTTAGTACCTGAAATCAAAAATCGTCTACAAGCAGGAGAAGTATTAATTCTACCAACAGATACAGTTTATGCTTTAGTCGTCGATGGTAATAATCATCAAGCTTTAACCAAACTGAGAAAGATTAAACCTCCTACCTCTCCTCAACCTTTAACTATATTTACCCGTAGAGAAAAAGCCGAGCAAGTAGTAATGGTTAATCGAGCAGCAGAGGAAATGATGAGCCATTTTCCTTATCCTGTAACGATGATTATGCCAGCCAAACCTTCTTTATCTGAAATTATTACTGATGGTTACAAAAGCGTATTTGTAGCTTGTCCTGACCGCTTTATTTACGATTTAGTTAACGAATTACCTTTTCCTTTAGTAGGACTTGCTGCTTCTTTTGCCGACACCAAAGTTACTGATGCTAATTTAGCTCAACGTTTTTTTGGCGACAAAGTTTCCTTGATTGTTGATGGTGGTCAATGCAAATATGGTCGCAGTGGAACTCTAATAGACTTTACTGTAGAAATGCCTACTATTATGACTTTTGGCACAGTTTCAGTTGATGATTTAAGACCTTTAGTTTCTCAAATCGTTTTACCTTCTCATCTGATGAAGTAACTTAAGTGACTTAAGCAAATTTATTTGTATATTTTTGTTTTCTCCCCTCTTCCTAAAGCTCCTGAAGCCCTTGAAGCTTCTGATTACTAAAGTACACAATTAATTTGGCTAGGTACTTACGTCTAAAATGTTTGTGTCTAACATCTTAGTTAAGACTACGAATTGCTTCTAAAAGTCCTCTAGCTTTGTTAAGAGTCTCTTGGTATTCCTGTTCGGGAACAGAATCTGCTACTAAACCAGCCCCTGCCTGCACAGATACTAAATGACGGTTGTTTGATTGAGGACGAACTACCATCGTTCTGATCGTAATCGCGCTATTTAGTTGTCCCTCAAAATCATAGTAGCCATACACTCCTGAGTAAGGACCACGGCGTTCGGGTTCTAATTCGTTGATAATTTCCATCGCTCGAATTTTGGGCGCACCACTGACTGTACCCGCAGGAAAACAAGCTTTAAGTAAATCCCAAGCAGTTTTATCTGGTTCTAACTCTCCAACAACATTACTGACGATATGCATGACGTGGGAATAGCGTTCAATCACCATTAATTCATCTACTGTCACGCTGCCTTTGACACAGACACGACCAAGATCGTTACGTCCTAAGTCTACTAGCATTATGTGTTCGGCAATTTCTTTGGGGTCTTGTAATAAATCTTCTGCCAAAGCTCTGTCTTGAGCTTGGTTAATTCCTCTTTTTCTTGTTCCTGCAATCGGTCTGAGAGTTGCTTTAATTTTATTATTCTCCGAGCGTTCCGCTTTGACCATTACTTCTGGAGAAGAACCAATCAGTTGCCAATCACCAAACTGATAATAAGCCATATAGGGCGAGGGATTAACTACTCGTAGCGAACGATACAAATTAAAAGGATGACCAGTGTAAGTAGTTGATAATCGCTGCGATAAAACTACTTGAAAAATATCCCCTGCCCGAATATATTCTTTGGCTTTTAAAACATTCTCACAAAATAATTCTTCAGAGGTATTACTCGAATAAGTTAATGGTGGTTTTTCTGCTTGACTATATTGATCTGTAGCTTGCCACTCTAAAGATTTAGCTTCTACTGGTAGTGGTAGTTGTAATTTTAAAACTAACTTAGCAGCGCGATCGCAGGCCTCTTGATAAGCTTGTTGTAGATCGGTATTTGGCTCTCTGAGATCGGCATAAGCGATCGCCCAAATTTTACGTTTGACCTGATCGAAGATAATCAGATTATCAACTTGCATCCAAACACCATCAGGTAAGTCTTCTAAGGTTGGCTGATAAACTGGTACTCTTGGTTCAATCCAACGAATTAATTCATAACCCCAAACTCCAAATAATCCCCCAATTCCTGGTGGTAATTGAGGCAATTTTACTGGTTTAATCGGTTCAAGGCATTGAGCCAAAATTTCAAACGGATTACCACTAAAATGATTGACTGAACCATCTCGATACGTTTGAGTGGTTACTTCTCCTCTAGCTTCTAGTATCCAAACGGGATCACAACCAAGAAAACTATAACGTCCAAGGGTTTCTCCACCTTCAACTGACTCTAATAAGAAACTGTAGGGTTGACCAGCACAAACCTTATACCATGCCGATACAGGGGTTTCCAAATCCGCGACTAACTCTTGATAAACAGGTACAAAATTGCCTTGCTCGGCAAGGGCAGAAAACTGAGTAAGATCGGGGAAAATCATGGCGATAATTTGGGGACTAAAAATTAGGGATAGGGGATGAAGCAATAACAAATATTATCATCTTCCTGTCTCTAGTCATTAATCCCCATAAAAATAAAATTAAACTTCGTAAGTAGCTTTACCAGAGAATTTTATGGTTGCTGGATTAGGATTATCACCAATTTTTCTGTCAATTTTGCCGTTGTATTCACGACCTTCATTAACTTTTTCAGGGAAGACACCATCAGCAGGATGAAGGTATTGAACTTCCCCATTGGGATAAATGCGGTAAATTTTATAATTTTCAATTCTGGGTTTAAATTTAGTCCGCAGTTGCGCTCCCATAGCGATACATTGCTCTTTGCGAGCTAAATAAAGGATATTGTCTCCTTCATTCATAATTGCTGCACCACCAGTGGGCATTTCAAATACCTGTTCTTTTGGACTAGTCCAGGTAATGGCGTATTTTTCCTCTACTTCTGCTTTAGTGAGTAAACCGCCGGTGCTACCACCAAATTGAGGTGCTTTTCCAGTAAGTTGTTCTGCCATAAGAAAATTTCTCTCACAGATATTTTTATCAGATATGTAGGGAATGCTATCACTGAGTTTGTATCCTTCTCATAGCTCTGTCAAGAACTGTAACAGTTTGTTAGTTTTTTCGTTGAGAGTTATGTTTTCTTTGCGATTTGGTTTTTTTTGTCGGTTGGTTCGACTCAGAAGTAGCAGCTTGATTATCGCCCAAAATCTCACTAAAAACGGGAATAGTAAAATGAAACTGGCTACCTTGATCCCTTCCTTCTGATTCTGCCCAAATTTTTCCACCCCAATTTTTGACAATTTGTCGACAAATCGCTAATCCTAACCCTGTTCCACCTGCACTACGTCTTAAAGCTCCTTCTTCTTGATAAAATCGCTCAAAAACTGTTTCTAGACGATTAGGTTCAATTCCTCTACCCGTATCGGTGATCGTGACTTCTAATTTGTTACCAACTTTGGCTTTAACTGCGATCGTAATATTTCCCTCAATATTAGTAAATTTGCAGGCATTATCAAGTAATTTTGCCAATACTTCTACTAGCCATTCTCCATCTGCTTGTACCAAAGGTAATTCAGCAGGAGTCAGATTGATAATTTGGGGAAGTTTTTCTTGACTAAGACGCGATCGCACGTTACTAATTGCCAGTTCGATACATTCATTAATTGATAAGGGTTCACTATTCCACTCGACTCTGCCACTTTCTAGACGCGATAAAGTCAAAAAATCTTGGATGAGATTACGCATTCTTTCGGCATCAGTTAAAGCGGTATTGAGCATCACCTGACGTAATTCAGGAGACATATCAGGTTCGCTAGCTAGACTTTCCAAACAAACTTGAATAGTCGATAGAGGCGTACGTAATTCATGTCCTGTAATCGCCACTAAATTAGAACGAGTACGGTCTAATGCTTCTAATTGTTCGTTGAGGTCTTCTAAATTAGCATAGGATTCTGCTTGAATCAAAGCCACTCCTACTTGAGTTGCGATCGCATCTACTAAAGCAACATCGTCTTCTTTCCAAACAATGGGGACTTCATCACAATGATGCAATTCCATCATGCCTAATAATCGGTCTTGATACAAAACTGGAACTAACAACCAAGAAGAAATGGAACAACTTTGCACTAACTTAGTTAAATATTGTCCTGTACCTTGTTGCCAAGCCTGTTGATTAATTCTAGGATCCAGACGAGTATTATCAATTCGTAAACTATCTCTTAATTCAACTACTTCTTCAAATAAAGGATTATTTTTCAACTGCCAAGTTTGTCCTTTAACTGATTTGATACCTGAGCTAATAAATTCATGATTAATAATTGCTGCGCTATCTTTTTCACTACAGCGATAAACAATACAACGACAAACTTTTAACCCCTCTCCCAGTTTTTGTACAGCAACTTGTAAAATTTCTTCCGTATCTAAAGAGCGTCTAATCGCATCAGTTACTGAATTTAATAACTGTTCTTTTTGTTGTTTAATTGCTAGGGATTTATTTGCTTTAAGTAGTTTATAATGACCTGCTTGTAAATAACTTACCAATCTTTGTACAAAAGGGTCGGGATTATTATTTTCTAATTTTTTAAATTCTCTTGGTGAAAGTTTTACCGTTTGTTTCAAACTTGTATTTGTAGCCCAATAAAATTTACGTCCTTGCTCAATCTTTTGACTTAATTCTGGTCGGTACTCTAAAATTCGTTGCCAAAGAAGTTCGGCAGCTTTAAGACTAATTTGGCGGTCAAAAGTCCAGATACCTTCAAAACGACGACTATTATCCATTGCCGAACTTGTTTGTTTATCACTGATAGAGTTGGTTTTTTCGCGACAAATCAAACAGCTAGCGTAATCTTCTCCAATCACAACCAAATGCCATTCTTGCGCCAAACTATCAGTAGATTCAAAAGCAATTGTTTCATAGACATCAGAACTATGCTTAAACTCAGCTTCTGGTGCAGCTAAAACGTAAACTTGGTTAGTTTTGTTGGCAATACGTCGATAACGATGGGCTTCTTGACGATAAAAACGTTCTTTTTGAAAAGAAGCAATAATCAAAGGCGAGTCTGAACTTGCCAAAACTCGATCTTCCATCGCGTGCGATAAAGCTGTTAGAGAAGATTTAAAGTACATTTGTGGTCGCCAACTGGGAAACTGTTTCAGTAGCTGAACTACCACAGACTTAGATATGTTCATCTATAATTTCTTCTTGAGATACGAACCAATTTTGCATCAGCAACCCTAGTCCTCAAACCCAACAATTACATATACATAAAATTTGCCTTTAAAATTAATAGATTGATTTGAAATAGTTAGGCATGGGGGCAGGGATTAAAAAATTGCGAGCAAGCCTTGCTCCAAGGAAGACTAAGTTTGCTTGTGTTTTGTTTTTGCTCCCTATTGAACATCCTACAAAAAACTGTCTCCTTTCCTTGACTAAAAAATTATAATTCTCAACAATTACTGAGATTCTTATTTAGGTGGAATAAACTATTGACTGTTTCCATTGTCAACAACACAGGTCACTATGTTATTTAGTTTTAAACCTAGTCTAACTTGGATTACTACCCTTTTATTGCTGACCATTGCTGCTCCCTTAAAAGCTTTAGAAGTTAAAATTACTCCCGCTCAACCTAAACTAGGCGATACCATTTCTGTGATTGTCAAAACCACTGACTCTAGTTCTCAACCGAAAGTTATAGTTGAGCAACAAGAATATCCAGTTTTTCCCTTGGGCGATCGCTATAGGGCTTTACTGCCTACTTCTCCTCTCAATCAAGCTGGTAAGTTAACCATTCAAGTTCAAGGTGATGGAGAAACCAAAAACTTGGCTGTTTGGCTCAAAAATCGTTCTTTTTCTGTCCAAAGAATTACTTTAACAGGTAAAGCTGACCGAGAAGCCACCGAAACCGAATTGAATCGAGTAGCTCAATTCAAAGCTTTAGTTACACCCCAAAAATATTGGCAAGGTGCTTTTGTTAAACCTAATGCAGGTAGAATTTCTACTGAGTTTGGGGTGCGTCGTTATTACAATGGTGTTTTTGCCCAAGATTATTATCACAGAGGCGTAGACTATGCAGGAGCGACAGGTTCATTAGTAGTTGCCCCTGCTGCTGGTGTAGTTAGGTTAGTTGGCACGGAAGCAGAGGGTTTTCAAGTTCACGGTAATACGATTGGCATCGATCATGGTCAAGGTGTAGTTAGTATTTTTCTTCATCTTCAAGATATTTACATCCAAGAAGGAGATGTAGTCAAGGCAGGGCAATCAATTGGAACAGTTGGTTCAACTGGAGCATCTACTGGTCCGCATTTACATTGGGGTCTGTATGTTCACGGAGTTTCAGTTGATCCAGTTCCGTGGCGATTCGGTGAAATTAACTAGAAAAAATGAGAATTAGGCTTAAATTAGTTAAGTTTGTTTAGATTAAATAAACTTTTAATCAAAAGCAGTAATTTAATGACATCATTTGCCATTTTCTAGGGAAAGATTAAGATAGTCAGAAGCATTATTTTGAAATTCAACTGAAATAATTTAGGGAACTATGGGGATTCAAGCAATAGTACAACAGGCTCTTCAAGAAGGCTATTTAACTCCCAGTATGGAAGCAGAAGTTGGCAGGATTTGTGATACTGCTGCCGAACTGTCGGTTGAAGAGTATATGGCTTTGGATAAGTTAATGGGAGCTTTACTCACTGGAGAAGTTGTTGCTGTTCCTCGCAAACAGTTTATCAATGTGATGGAAGAATTAGTCCTTAGTCAAGCTATTACTCGTGTTGCTGAAATTGAACAAACTAGCGAAGAATCCTTAGATGTCGGAGATATTGCTGCTTATGCACTGAATCGATTACCTCCTCTTTACGCCACAACAGAAGAAGGTGCTAATTATCAACGGCAACGCGCCAGAGAAGAATTACAAGATTTGATCAATCAACAAGTTAATGATGCTATTTCCCGTTACCTAGACCGTCCTACTTTCTTCCCCGAAAGACAAGCTCTTGGCAAAAGTAGTCATTCTGATATTGCTAGTCAACTAAGTAATATGCTGAAAGATTATGCTCCTGATTATGAACAAAAAGCAAATTTCTAGTTAGGCAGCAAGGAACTTTTTTAAAAAAATTTGGTCTAGCAACCAAGAAACCCTATCTAGATTTTTGTAGATAAGTACATGAGTCAATCTCTTCCTGTATCATGGTCAAGAGTTGAGGTGACCAATCCTAGAAACCTTGTGTCTCCCGAAAAACTCTCTAACTATGATCTGATTGTGCGTTGTCAGGAAGGCTCTCAGCCAGACCGATCCGCTTTTGCTGAATTATTGCGTAGATACCAATCTCACGTTGACCGATTACTATATCATCTTGCTCCTGATTGGCAAGAGAGAGCCGATTTAGCTCAAGAAGTATGGATTCGTGTTTACCGCAATATTAAGCGTTTACAAGAACCAGTTAAATTTAGGGGATGGTTAAGTCGAATTGCGACAAATTTGTTTTATGACGAATTACGCAAACGGAAACGCATAGCTGAACCTGTGTCCTTGGATGCCCCTCTGTCCATTTCTGATGGAGAAATTACTTGGGAATTGCCATCAGATTATCCTAGTCCCGATGACGATTTGACTAGAAGAGAATTTTACGAACAACTTCGTAGAGCGATCGCAGATTTACCAGAAGCTTTTCGTACTACTATTGTACTGCGAGAAATTGAAGGTATGGCTTACGAAGAAATAGCAGAAATTACAGGAGTATCTTTAGGTACAGTAAAATCTCGAATTGCCAGAGCGAGATTAAAACTGCAATCAGTATTGCAAAATTATCTTGATGGGTAGTATGTTGGTAATAGGACAAAAAATTTTCTGGCACAAATACAGTTGCTTTGGCGGTACAAATTTTTTCCCTGTTTTTTAAGCTCAATATTTAAGTTCTACCCAGTGGTGATGTAAGAATGACATCTAAGTTTGACGATTTTGAGTCGAGTCACGAATTTTATTTGAGTAATTGGGAAGGTGAAAATACTACACCAGATTGCTTTGAATTATTGAGTGCATATTTGGATAACGAAGTAACACCCCAAGAACGTCAACAGGTACAATTTTGGTTGGATAACGACCCCAAAATCAAACAAATTTATACTAAACTACGCCAACTGCACTGCGAATTCGAGAGTATTCCTCTACCAACTAATCAACAAGTTACCGCAGATTTATCAGTCAATGTATTTCAAGCAATAGACCGCGCTCAAAGAAAACGGCGAGTTTTGTATTGGGGAGGGAGTGCAGTAGCTGCTTTATTTGTAGCAATCTTATCTGGTTTATCTCCTGGAGAAAATTCTTTTGGTTTTAAGATGGCAAACTCTGTACAGCAACAAAATCCTGAATCAATCATGGTAGCTGTAGCAGTTAATAAACCTGCTGTTAAAATTCCTAAAGCTTCAGTTTCGTCATCAACTTTAACTGATGAATAATAATTTGAAATATTTGATGATTTGTATC
The DNA here is from genome assembly GCA_964562685.1 of uncultured bacterium. Lineage (GTDB taxonomy): Bacteria > Cyanobacteriota > Cyanobacteriia > Cyanobacteriales > Xenococcaceae > Stanieria. The sequence goes on along the minus strand of CAZLUP010000047.1, from coordinate 16,419 downwards.
TCTGATTGAAAAAGATTTACTCCTAAAAAATTAGAATTTTGTGGGGAATAAAGTAGAGTGCTGTTGGAATTAAGTTTCAAATTAAAAAATCCCTAACTATTATAAGTAACATTACCTTAGTTAAGGATTAAATTAAAGTTTTAGATAAAACAGCAATTAGTATTTAAAATACTGAGAAAAATCATCTCCACTATTTTGGATAGAATTTTGCTCTACACTTTGAATAATATTATTGTTTTGACCAATTGCTGCTGCTGAGTTAGAAGCACCTTGGATCGAAGTTTGAGTAGAAGGAGAATTGGCATAACCATCAAAATCAAATTGATTTTGAACCGAGTTTTGATTGACATCTTGACGAATGTGGTTTCCGCTACCAACTGCGATCGCAGAATTAGAGGCATTTTGTTGAATAACCTGTGTTTCTTGAGCAAAAGCAGCTAAAGGAGAGAAAGCTAAAGCAACAGTAGCTAAGATACCAAAAGTAGATGTTTTCATAATTTCTAGACCTCAATAATTAAAATAATGATTATTTACTTTGTTTTGTCACAATCTTAGATACGTTTAGGTTTAATTTACTATGCAGCTACCCAGCACAATCAATTACAGCAGTTTTCGTGCTTGTTGGACCACAGGCGATAAGTAAAAAGTAAAAAGTAAACAACTGGTAACTGGGATGTGTCCTATTCAACTGAAAATCGCGGTAATTTGTCATAAAAGCCATTTAATTGGATATTAAGCCAAAAAAAAAGGTAGGTTTTATCCCACCTCAAACAAAATTGTTAAAACTCCTGAAAGCATTAACGATCAACTGAACCCATAATAATGTCAATACTTCCTAAAATTGGCATAATATCAGCAACTTTTACACCCTTGAGTAGATGAGGCAAAATTTGCAAATTATTAAAATCGGCTGCGCGGATTTTCCAACGCCAAGGAAAAACATTGTCATTACCAACAATAAAAATACCTAGTTCTCCTTTGCCACTTTCAAGACGAACATAATGTTCGCCTGTTGGAATTTTAAAAGTAGGTGCAACTTTTTTGGCTATATATTGGTATTCAAAATCATTCCACTTAGATTTACGCCCTTCTGCCATTCTTTTCGCTTCAAGATTCTCATAAGGACCACCTGGTAATCCTTTCAGTGCTTGACGGATGATTTTGACAGATTCCCGCATTTCGCGGATGCGAACCAAATAACGGGCAAAGCAATCACCAGCAGTTTCCCAATGGACTTCCCAATCGAAATCATCGTAGCATTCGTAATGGTCGACTTTGCGTAAATCCCACTTGACTCCAGATGCTCTCAACATTGGACCAGAAAGTCCCCAGTTAATTGCTTCTTCGCGAGTAACTGTCCCTACACCTTCAACACGACGACGGAAAATAGGATTATTAGTAATTAATTTTTCATATTCGTCTACTTTAGGGTCGAAGTAGTCGCAGAAATCTTCACACTTATCTACCCAACCATAAGGTAAATCAACAGCAACACCGCCGACGCGAAAATAGTTATTATTGACCATGCGATAACCTGAAGCAGCTTCCCAAAGGTCATAAATCATTTCCCGTTCTCGGAAAATGTAGAAAAATGGAGTTTGTGCGCCAATGTCAGCCATAAATGGACCTAACCACAACAGATGATTGGCAATACGGTTTAACTCCAACATAATGACGCGAATATATTGAGCGCGTTTTGGTACTTCGATACCGGCAAGCTTTTCTGGAGCATTAACTGTAATTGCTTCATTAAACATCCCTTCTGCATAGTCCCAACGACTAACGTAGGGTACATACATGACAGTAGTGCGATTTTCTGCAATTTTTTCCATGCCTCGATGAAGGTAACCGATGACAGGTTCGCAATCGATCACATCTTCTCCATCTAGAGTCATGATTAAACGCAATACGCCATGCATTGAGGGATGATGAGGTCCCATGTTAAGAACCATGGGTTCGGTTCTAGTTTCGATTTTTGCCATAAACTAAGCGTTCCCTCAACAAGAAATTGACAAGTAATTGCTGCTACTTTTTATATATCTTATCGGGTTTCTGCTGAACAAAACTGTTGATCTGTTTTCTATCGTCAATGATTGCGGTAAGGTAATTTAATTAATAGTTATTTTTGGAGTTTGATTTAAAACTCTTCTTTCTCCATAGCTAAGAAGACGGTTCAAAGTATCTAAGCGATTTTGCCAGACTTCTACTTGATAAGCACTAATAGTTTTATCTGCTTCCATCCACTCGGGAAAATCGCGACGGAATGAATTGAGAGCTAATTGGGCTGAGAGAAAATGTTTTTGAGAGGGTTCATCGGCTAATTGTTGTAAATTTAAAGCTAAATTATCTGCTTTTTTTGCCCATTGTTTTAAGCTGATTTCATCTAAAACTAATTGATTATTACTGAGAGCAAAATTCCATTCTTTTTGCAAATTTTGATAGCGAGATACTGTAGCTTGGAAAGGCTGACGATGAGGTAGAGGTTCTTGAGTTTGAGTTGTCAAACGTCCTTGAGTTCGACTAAAAATCTGTTCTAAATTAGAATTAAAATTTTCGGCTGCAAACAAAGCGTAGCCTTCTGTCGGCATACCTCTTAATAGCTGCATTTGATCCACTGCTACAACATCAGGAAGATTTAGCAGTCTAATTCCTGGTAAAAGTAGAGCAGAACCTTTACTAGAAGCATCCCAAAGAGGACTAGCCAATTTTTCTAACTCTGTGGTATCCATAGCGTAGGTCATCGGGACTAGTAAATCAATCCATCCTTGTCTAATCCATTCTTCCCAATGCTGTTGGATTTGATCCAAACGCTGTTGCCGAGGCATCGGAAAGACGGCAGTAGATAGAATTAAATCGGGACGTTTTTGTTTTAAATCTTGAGAAACAGTTGCTACAAAACTATCAATTTGCTTAATTCTAAATCCAGTCCATTGTGACCAAAGAGGAGCGCTTAATTGCAGTTTGACGGGGTCTACTCCCGTTAATTGTTGAAATTGTTGTCTGGCAGCAATTCCATAACCATAGCTTTTACTACCAGTGTGACTTTGAAAAGGATAACGGATGTAATCAAGCTGAATTCCATCTACTTTGTAGCGAGTGGCAATTTCTTCTAACAATAAAGAAAGATATCTTCTCACTCCAGGATTAGCTGGGTCGAGAAAAACTTTACCCGAATTGTAGTGAAACTTATTTCCTTCTTGATCAGGGTTTACCCAATCAGGATATCTAGATAGTATTGGACCTAAATAATCTTGGGGTAAATTAAGGATAAGATTGTGCCGTTGGTTACCAGCAGCAAAAGCCCATACCCAAGCGTGTAGTTCCATGTTGCGTTCATGGGCGAGTTTGACGGCTGCTTCAAGCGGATCCCATCCTCTGACTAGAGGATTTTGTTGGGGAGCAATTCGACTTGGATAGATTGTATATCCTGCATTGATGGTTTCAAAAAAAACTGTATTGATTCCTGCTGTTGCCAAACGATCAAAAATTTTAGCTAAATCTGATTCGGATCTCGCTTTAACAATTGTGCCACGGTCGAGCCAAATTGCCCGAATTTCTGGTTGTGCTACTTGTCGGTCGGTGGGATAGTTATCCCAAAGACTACGCCGTGTATCTTGCCATTCTCGTTTAGCGCGGAGATAGTCTCTTTGTTCTAGTAGACTATGAAACTTTTTTAGGTTTGATTTGGCTTCTTTGAGAGCTTGATGAGCTTTACTATTTAAAGAAATGACCTGCTGATTAGAAGATTGATAAGTATTTCCTTTGGTTTGTTGACTAAAGGTTGAGGCAATGCTATTTGTAGAAACAAATTGTTGATTAGAAGATTGATAAGTATTTCCTTTGGTTTGTTGACTAAGTACTTGTTCGATAACTTTTTCAGTAGAATTTTCAATATTACTAGCATGAGCATCAGCAGTGAGCAGCGTACTGGCAAAACGATTAATTAAACCCTCTAATTCTTGGGTCATTGTTTCGGCTTGCTCAGGTGCGATCGCACTTGGTTGAGGAACAAGATTGAAGTTTGATTGCTGTAAAGGAGGAGGCTGGATTTGCCAACCAGGGAGAAAAGGTCTTGATTCGTTATTAGTTAGACTATTAGGACGGCAAGCAGTGGGTGTTTGATAACCTTCAGGATTAAATTGTCCGTAGGTACTGATGCCGTAACGATTTAGTGATGCCTGCAACCAAGCAGTATCCATTGAAGCAGGGGCAACGGTATCTACTCCCCAACGCCAACCTAAAAAGGTGGAATTATTGGTAATAACGGCAGCAGCAGGAGTACCATTAGCAAGCCAAACGGCTGCGGTTTGACTATTAACATTGGCGGGAATTACTGCACCACCAATAAAGGTATGAGAAAGTTGTGGTCTATCATACCATTCTGAAGGTGTATTAGTAGATAATTCTAGGGTTGAAGGTGAAGAGAGAGAAAATCCCCAATAGGCTCCAAAAAGCGATCGCAATTGGGAGCGTACTTGCGGTTGTGAAAGGTTTCCTGTCGGCCCGGTCACAATTACTTTGCCACCGCGATTCATCCATTGTTCTAAAGCTATAGCTTGAGAACCTGTTAAATTTTCTACATTGGGTAAGAGTAAAACACTGATATTACCCAGGTCTAACTCTCTTTGCCAATTAGCTGTATCGACGATACAATAGTTTACCCCTACTTGTTGTAAGCGGTTGGTAATTTCTGCCCATTGCCTGGCATTTTCTTGGCTTTTGACTACTCCCAAGACTTCTGCTGTTGCTAGGGTTGGTGTAAGTACTATACTCCACGACAGGAGAACAGACAAAAGAGCGATCGGATTTTTGGCATTGATTACTCGGAAAAAAGCTAGCTTGAAACCAAGTCTTTGCCAGGAACAACCACTTACTACCACAAATTTCTCCTTCTACCTGATGGTTTACCAGTCTTTTAGCTAATTTGTGACCGGGGAACACCGGTGGCAGCAGGCTCCCGAGTTGAACTCGGGAATACCTGCCACTAAAAATTACAAACACCCATTATAATCTTCTCTCTATCAAACTGTTTGAGTTGAAGAGGAGATTCTGTTCAGCAAAATGACTAGTAAATAGCAATTAATCAAAATTAGACAAAGTTTCCCTGAATGATGTAGATTAATATACCAAAATTTGAGAAAATTTAGTTTAAAAATATGATTAAAAGCTTAATTTCAATTTAAAGTTTCGAGAAAAATCTTAAAAAAAAATTATTATTAATTTGGTTAAACATTAACGGAAAACTCTTTAGTTTCTAAAGTAAACCAAACTGTTTGCAACAGATTATCTAATCCTGAACCAGTTGCAGCAGAAATAGTAAAAATAGGGTCTGTAGTGACTTGCTTAATTTGTGCGATCGCATCAGCTAAAATTTCTGGTTCTACGGCATCGATTTTATTAAAAGCAATAATTTGCGGACGTTGAGCTAATCCTCTACCATAGGCGATTAATTCTGCTTGAATAGTTTGATAGTTACGAATAGGCTCTTCGGCAGTAGCATCAATTAAATGCAGTAGTAAACGAGTCCTTTCGATATGACGTAAAAAATCATGACCTAAACCAATTCCTTCGGAAGCACCTGCAATCAATCCAGGAATATCAGCAAAAACTGTGCCATCTCCTGTAGGCTTCTTTACTACTCCTAAGTTGGGAACTAATGTCGTAAAAGGATAGTCGGCAATTTTAGGACGGGCAGAAGATAAAGCAGAAATTAGTGTAGATTTACCTGCGTTCGGTAAACCGATAATCCCCACTTCAGCAATTAGTTTCAATTCCAAACGTAAACGCCGTTCTTCCCCTGGTAATCCTGGTAAAGCGTGTTCTGGCGCACGATTTCTATTGCTAAGAAAATATTTGTTACCTAAACCTCCCTTGCCTCCTTCTGCTACACAAAGAGTATCGCCAGCATTAACTAAATCTCCTAACAACTCTTCTGTATTAGCATCATAGATCATAGTACCGCAGGGAACTTCAATAATGCGATCGCTTCCTTGCGCTCCAGTACGATTGTTAGGCCCACCTCTTTTGCCATCTTCGGCTTTAAATTGACGAGCATAGCGAAAATCAAGCAAAGTTTGTAAGTTTTCTGCTGCTAATAAAATTACCGACCCACCTTTACCGCCATTACCACCAGCAGGACCGCCAGCAGGAACATATTTTTCTCTTCTAAAGGCAACAATTCCATCGCCACCTTTCCCTGCGATTACTTCTATTTCTGCTAAATCAATAAATTGCATTGAAATATTGTTAATTGTTAATTGTTAACTGATAACTGATGTACAGACGCGAAATTTCGCGTCTCTACTGGTCACTGATAACTGTTTAGATGTATTCGGAAATATCTTCACCGCAGTCGTCAGCTAAGTAGGATAAAGAACGAAAACGCAAACTTACTAACTGCTCGTAAAGAGGATTAAGTTTACATAAAGGGGGAATATGAGCAATTTTGCGCCCAAATAAGTTAATATCTCGCTCAAAAGGGCATTGAGGAGGAATTACTTTGCAGACAAATCGAGCTAAACGCGGGTCTTGAACTTGCATTCCATCAAGCCAATCTTTGACTGGATGTAAAACGTCTAAACGCGGTTGAGTTTGTTGAGAAATTTCTTCACGACTAATTTCTTCTGGTCGATAAAGAGTATTTTCTAGGGATTTAAGAGCTTCTATTTCTAAATCTAAAGCTTGACTAAACTGCTGTAATAATTTGTATTCGGGAGCGGAATAAACTCCATCAGCCACAGCTACCAATACCGCAGTTCTTAAAAAGTTTTCAGCCGTTTCAGGCTCTTTGCCTAAAGCAGTCGCTAATTCTTCAGGTTTGATTGGCTCTAACTGTTCAACACTATCAAGATTGGCTAATTCTCTAGTTAACTGAGCAATTAACTCTTCTTCTTCAGGATCGTAATGTCCATCCGACCAAGCGATAGTATATAAACCTCGTAACCAAGCGACAATTTGGCTATCGGTATAAATAGATTGAGTAGTACTAGTCATAAGAATAATTATTAAGCTAACCTTGCTCTTATTTCAATCCTATCGTTTTCAAGCCTTTCTCTACATACTAAGAAGTGAATTTTGGAGTAGCAATTACCGCCACTCCATAAACTTTAATGTTGTGTTTTCGTAAAATCGTTGCTGCTTGTTGAACAGTTGCTCCTGTAGTATAAATATCATCTATAAATAATACAGGAAGTTGAGGTGGTTGTTGTTGCCAGGTTTTGCTAAGAGCAAAAGCATCTTGGAGATTTTGTTTTCTCTGATGAGGAGTTAAACCAAATAAAGCTGGAGTATCTTTAATTCTCATTAAAGCATGAGTTGACAAGCGATCGCCTGTTAATTGACAAAATCCTTTGGCAATTAATTCTGCTTGGTTAAATCCTCTAATTTTTTGTTTATCTGGATGCAAAGGAATTGGTACGATAATTAATTTTGAAGTATTTTTAGCAATACCAGCATTTAACCATGCCTGAGCCAGCCATTGTCCCAACATAATCCCTAATTCAGCTTGACGGTCATATTTAAGTTTGCTTAAGGTTTGTTTTAATTGCCCTTCGTATTTTCCCCAAGCAAAGTAAGGTAAATTGCCTGTCCAATAAGAACTTGAAGCTGATAATTGAAAGTTTTGGACTTGTTTTTCACAAAATTGACAAAGAATCGTTGCTGATTGACGTTGGCATAAACAACAAGGAGACTGAAGGAATAAACTAAGTAAACTTTTGAGCATAGAACAATGAAAAAGGAGAAGGGGAGAAAAGGAGACAATAACTATCATCACTGGTAATTGATAAATGGTAACTGGTAACTGTAAGGGCAGTTCGCGAACTGCCCTTACGGGTCACTGGCGTACTTCCTATCCCGATAGCCAATTTGTCTTAAAATAAACAAAATAACTCACAAAAATTTGTTTATCTACAACAAGGTTTAAGAACTATGAGTACAGCTATAGATCAGGATAAAATCCTCGAATCAATGAAGAATTTTGCAGAGCAGTACGCTAAACGAACTGATACTTATTTTTGTTCGGATCTTTCTGTAACTGCGGTAGTAATTGAAGGGTTAGCCAAACACAAAGAAGAATTAGGCGCACCTCTTTGTCCTTGTCGTCATTACGAAGATAAAGAAGCTGAAGTAAAAAATACTTTTTGGAATTGTCCCTGTGTGCCAATGCGGGAGCGCAAAGAATGCCACTGTATGTTGTTTATTACCGATGATAATGAATTTGCAGGAGATCAGCAAACTATTGACCTCGAACTAATCAAAGAAGTTCGCGACAGCATGAATGCTTAAAAAATCATGGCATTGCAAGAATTTTGGCAAGCGATAGAACAATTTAATCAACAACAGTTTTATGCTTGTCATGATACGTTAGAGGCTCTTTGGCTTGAAGCTGTTGAGCCTAACAAGAAATTTTATCAAGGAATTTTACAAATTGCTGTTGCTTGTTACCATTTGGGAAATCAGAATTGGCGTGGTGCAGTTATTCTCTTAGGAGAAGGAGTTAATAGATTAAGTAACTATCAACCTATTTATGAAGGGATTGATGTGGCTAGTCTCATCGAGGAAAGCAGTGAACTTCTCCAACAACTACAACAAATTCAGCCAGAACAAATCGAAGAATTTACACAACAGCTAAATCAAACTAATTCTAACTACAAATTACCAATGATTATTACAATTAATCCCCGTTAAAATTCATGTTTTTCCCAGTTGCTCTACACTAGATGGGAAACATACCACAAAATATTTGCGTCTGAATGCTTGAATTACTATTAAAAAATTAACAAGCAAATATAGGTTATTTATTTATAAATTATGATCATGTTGTTGCTATTTTTACGTTCAAGATTATCTCAATTTTTATCAATTGCACTCGCCAGTACAGTCCTTTTTGCTACTCCTCCTAAAAATCTGCAAGCTCAAACTCCAACTCAAGGCGGAGACATTACTATTCGTTCGGATGTCCAAGAAGCTAATTCGGAAACAGGAGTATTTACAGCTAGAGGGAATGTTCAGATTAACTACCCAGCTAGACAAATTCAAGCGACTTCAACCCAAGCTCAATATTATAGTCGAGAGCGTCGTTTAGTTCTGAGTGGAAATGTTTATGTAATTCAGCAAGGAAACAGTATGCGAGCGGAAACTATGACTTATTTGATTGATGAAGGCAAGTTTATTGCTGCTCCAAAAAATAATCAACAAGTAGAATCTACTTATTTGGTTTCCGATCCAAATTCTCCCACTGAAAATAACAACTAATCAATAATTAATTGTCAGTTATGAATTAATTAGTATGACTCTGATCCTTGAAAACATTCACAAAAACTATGGCAAAAGAATGGTAGTCAACCGAGTTAATCTTAGAGTGTTACCAGGAGAAATTGTCGGTTTACTCGGACCCAATGGAGCAGGAAAAACTACAACTTTTTATATTGCTACAGGTTTAATTAAACCTAATGAAGGAAAAGTGTGGCTAGAGGAGCGAGAAATTACTGCTTTACCGCTTCATCAAAGAGCGCGTTTAGGAATTGGCTATTTAACTCAACAAGCAAGTATTTTTCGTAACCTTACCGTTAAAGATAATATTCAATTAGTTTTAGAACAAACTGGAGTACCTCGTCCGGCTCAACCAATTCGCTTGCAACAACTACTTCAAGAATTTCGTCTCGAACAAGTCGACCGAGTTATGGGTTCTCAAGTATCTGGTGGAGAAAGAAGACGAACCGAATTGGCAAGAGCTTTAGCAGCAGGAATGAACGGTCCAAAATTTTTATTGCTTGATGAACCCTTTGCAGGAGTAGATCCCATTGCTGTTGCTGAAATTCAAAGTATTATTGCCAGTTTAAGCGATCGCAAGATGGGAATTTTAATCACAGATCACAATGTACGAGAAACTTTAGCTATTACTAATCGTGCTTATATTATGCGAGATGGTCAAATTTTAGCTTCTGGTACAGCAGAAGAACTTTATGCTAATTCTTTAGTGCGACAATACTATCTAGGCGACAATTTTCAGATTTAGCAATCATCAATCTTTCGATCTGGCTGTAATTTTTAAGCTTTATGAATATCGGTAAATTAAAATTTTTAGCTAAATTTCATCTCGTTTTATCTGTGATGGATTTATATATTGCTAAGGAATTATTTTTACCCTTTCTGTTTGGAATGGGGATGTTTACTTCGTTAGCATTATCGATTGGTACTTTATTTGATTTGGTACGAAAAGTCACAGAATCGGGATTACTTTTAAGTATTGCCATTCAAGTTTTATTGCTCAAACTTCCTGAATTTGTAGTTTTAGCTTTTCCGATGTCGATGTTACTAGCAGCTTTGATGGCTTATAGTCGACTTTCTAGTGATAGTGAATTGATTGCTTTACGTAGCATTGGTGTTAATATTTATCGCTTACTTGTTCCAGTCGTAATTTTTAGTTTATTCGTTGTTTTAATTACTTTTGTGGTTCATAATTTTGTTTCTCCTGCTGCTAATTATCAGGCTGAATTAACCCTAGAAAAAGCATTAGATAAAATTGAACCTTCTTTTAAAGAAAGAAATATTATTTATCCAGAATATGACAAAGTAGAACTTGCAGATGGGAATAAAGAAACTATTTTAACTCGCTTATTTTATGCTGAAGAATTTGACGGACAACAGATGAAAGGTTTAACTATTCTTGACCGTTCGCAAGTAGGAGTTAATCAAGTTGTTACAGCAGAATCTGCTACCTGGAACATTTCTGAAAATACTTGGGATTTTTTTAATGGGACAATTTATTTAATAGCTAATGATGGTTCTTATCGCAATATTGTTCGTTTTCAACATCAACAATTAGCTTTACCTCGCACTCCTTTAGATATTACGAAAGAAGGTAGAGATTACGGACAAATGAACATTTTACAAGCCCAAGAATATTTAAAAATAGTTAAATTAAGAGGCGATGATAAAAAAGTTCGTAAATTAGAAGTTAGGATTCAAGAAAAAATTGCTTTTCCCTTTGTGTGTTTGGTTTTTGCTTTAATTGGTGCTGCGATCGGTACTAGACCCCAAAATAATAGTAAAGCAACTAGTTTTGGTATTTGTGTGGGTTTAATTTTTGCTTATTATTTATTGTCATTTATTATTAGTTCAATGGGTGTTTGGGGGGTACTATCTCCTTTTTTGGCAGCTTGGTTGCCTAATATTTTAGGTTTTACAGCAGCAGGATTACTAATAACTGGTTCATCTCGTTAATTTTGAGAAGTAAGTAATAAGTAAAAAGTAATAAGTAAAAAAAGGAATATTTATTTATATTACTTGTTCCGTATTTTTTATTAACTGGTAACTGATAACTGGTAACTGGTCACTGTAAGGGCAGTACTTCGTACCCTTCGGGAAGCGCGAACTGCCCCTACGGGTCACTGACAACTGGTCACTGCTATAATTCCAACACTCGATACTGAATCCCTGTTTCAAAAATTCTTACGCCACCGCCTTCAGCCACAGTTTGTCTTAACGCGGATGGATTAGTTACAGCAACTCCTGCTAAATAATTTATTCCCATTTCAGCTAAATCAGTCAACCAAGGGACAGTAGGACCCATCAAGACCAATTTGGCATTTTTTGCCAACTCCACTAAACGAGGAAAAGTTTTATTGGGAATGGAAGTAGCTGTAAGAAATACCCAATCGGCTTCAGGTAAGACATATTCAGCAGCAGGATCGGGTAAGTCTTGAGAATTGGGTTGACGTTCGATTACCGTCATCGATACTTCTTGTTCGTAGCGAGATCAACCAGGATAACGACCAATTACCGCCACTTGTTGACCGCGAATTAATGGCAGAAAATGCTCAAAAACAGCCAAATTAGCCGAGCTTTGCGTAGATATAGGCTGTGCTTTGGCTAGCAAAGGAGAAACAGAGTTAATCGCAGCATTAATAACTGCCATGCCAACTGTAGTCTGATAACTATCCCAAGAACGTATCCAAGGTGCTAATGATGCGATCGGGCGATCAACTAAAGTTCCTGACCAAGGTAAAATACGAGTAGGAGTACCTAGACTCATACATAAACCAATTCCTTCCGCCTTGCATAGCGTCCATGTCAAGCCAATGATAACTTCTTTGATTGGAGTTGCTACTTGACTAGAATTTAATAAAAGATCGTATATTTCTCTGGGATTTATCATCTATTATTTATTTGTCTTTTTTCCTTTGACTTCTGCCTTCAACCAATGACTAATGACCAATAACTAATAACTGTTAAAACCCTGCAAAACCCTTAGCAGCTAAATAAATATCATGCCAAGAAGGCTGTCTGTAGTCTTCATTAAAAGCTTGATCGACATATCTAACTACTTGAGGAAGTTCTTCACTGCTAATTTCTCGTCGAAGGAATAAATTTAGTTTGTCTTCCCAACCTTGGGGATAATCCCTGATAATTGGATGTTTGATAGTAATTGACTGATATTCGCCTTGATCGAGATCGACAATGAGATCGAGACTGAGAACTGCTAACGGACGAATAAAAATCCCTGTACCTGCAATTTTGAAGTCAGAATTCAATTCTTTTTGTCGCAGTACAACTACAAAATGCGCGTCTCTAGGAATGCGATAGGGTAATTGACTAGCATTATCAACAGGTTTTACTTCTACGTTGTAACCTTTGGTTAAACCTGTTTCTAAGGTAATATTTTCGTATTCTTGATTGGGATGAGGCAAATAAATTGTAAACTGATGTATGTCTAACCAAGGATTGTAAATAGTTTCATCGGTTGTTCCTTTCCACTGATTATATTGTTGACGCATTTGTTGACCGACATAACTTTCTTGGTTGCAGATATTGATCAGAGAAATGTTGAGCGCGCACTGTTCAAATTTATTAATTCCACCTAAAACGGTTGTCATTTGTTGTTTGTCCTTATGTGTTGACCAATGACTAATTAACAGCCAAATAATTCTTGACTCTTTGACCATCAGCAACGCCTATAATTTTTGCTAACCAAGGTGGTGGAGAAGTTGCGATCGCTTTTTGTAAGTCTGCTAGTATTTCTCTTGCTGCACCACCTTTTTCTACTTTCATCGGATAAATATCCGCTTGGATCACTTTGGCTGCTGCTGGTCCACCGATGGAGACAAGATAGAGAATGGCACAGTCTTTAATTAATTGAACTCGGAAGGCGTTTTTTTCTTCGGCTAAATCTGCTTCGATAGCTGATCTAACGTCAATCAATCTAATTTCTTCTGCGGATAATTGATAAATCAAATAACGATGACAAGAACCAAAATGTCCATCTAATTGTTCTCCTGTGTTAGAAGCTACCGCAATTCTGAGGGAGTTCGGCATCTCTCTTTCTTGATAGGGTTGTATCGGTAAAGATTCCTCGTTATAGCCTGTTTCACCCCATAAAATTCGGACAGCTTCTTTTAAGTCTGCTATGTCTCTGTTATTAGCATCTTCCCCTTCCCATTCGCCATCGACTTCGTAAATTGTCCCTAATGCTCTTTTTAAGTGAGTGACAGTAATTTTACTTAAGGCTTTTTCATCCAGGCGCTCGCCAATACTAGTTTGTAAGGTTTCAATTAAATCTCTAACTGAAACATCGGGTAATACCCTGGCAGCGAGGGCTATTCTCAAAGCTACTTCATTGGAAATGGGTTGGGTACTCATAATTGATGCTCCAAAATATAATGTTGATCGGCTTGAACGGGAAAAGAATCATGAAAAAACTACTGAGTCTGTTATTGTTGTTAGTTTTGGCTGTAGTTGGTAGTTGGTTAATTGAAGGGCATCAAGTTTATTCGCAAACCAAGCCCCAAATAGAGCAAAAAATAGATTTTAAGCGTCATTTTGATGATTTAGATGTAAATGGCTCGATAATCATTTATGACCTCCAAAGCGATCGCGCCTATCAACACAATCCCAGTCGTAATAACACGGCTTTTCTTCCTGCTTCAACCTATAAAATTCCTAACTCTTTAATTGCTTTAGAAAGTTTTTCGTCACTGTTGCTCGGTCATCGGTTAACTTTTATATCAAATTGCTAAATTTATGCTATGAATGAATTTATGTAAGGGTTTGGCAGTGCCAAACCCCTACCCAAGATTTGTAGCAAACAAAAAACAAATTGATATTACTTGTTACGGCTAGCCTTAAATTACACTTATATCAGACCCCTGAAAAAACAAAAATTTTAGGCGTTTGTATTAAAATTATTAAGCCTGTACTCAATATCGTTAGCCTTCTGTTTGAGACTCTTGAGCAATCCAACCCAGATCGAGGTACGAGTATTTTTTGGAGTTAGTACGGGTATTGTCAAATTGTTGATTAACCCTGATCGCGATCGTATCTAAAATCTAGATGGGTTATAAGTTATAGCCAATTTACGATGATTATATTTGATTTGTTATAGCTGTACTCAACTGAAGTTTGATCCTTTGATTTAAGAGGATATTTAATTTAAATTTAGGGGAATTATTTGGTTGGTTGTTGGAGTGAAGAGCGATCGCATTTTATTTTAATCAATTACTTTGGATAATTAAATTAAACGTTTTAATACTCGATCTCTGATGCAAACTACGGCTGATTTTTTTTGTGCTTTTTGTGGCGAACCCAATTGTACTTTTGTCGATATCAGTGCAGGAACACAACAATCGTATGTAGAAGACTGTCAAGTATGCTGTCGTCCTAACATTCTCTACGTGCGAGTTGATCAAGACACTCTTGATTTAGAAATAGATACTGATTACGAAGGTTAAACATTAGATTGACTTGTCATTGGTCATTAGTCATTAACTATCAGACCACAATTTGTTGTCTCTCAACAAACTCTGTTTTAGACGAGATGCAAAATCAAGTCCAATATATTTAGTGGCGATCGCGTTCTTTCTGGTACAATTTTTTTTAATTAAAAAGAACCAGAAATATATGGCTGTAGCTTCCCGCCGTTCTCCTCAAGAGATCGCACAGCGATTACTCGCCATTCTCAATCAAATAACCTCAGACGAGATGAAAAATCAAGTCCGATATATTTAGTTGCGCTCGCGTCGCCTTCGGATTGCCCCAATAGATAGAATACAATCTAAATAACTATGACCTCTAATAGCCAACAAAGTTATGGTTACAACTCCCTCCAAACCCATTAGCTTAGAAGAGTTTTTAGCATTACCAGAAACTAAACCTGCCAGTGAATATATCAACGGGAAAATTATTCAAAAACCAATGCCTCAAGGAGAACACAGCACTATCCAAGGAGAACTAATTATTGCTCTTAATAGCGTACTTAAACCACAAAAAATTGCCAGAGCTTTTCCAGAGTTAAGATGTACCTTTGGCGGACGTTCTACTGTCCCAGACGTGACTGTATTTACTTGGAATAGGATTCCGCGTCAAGATAATGGCAGAATAGCAAACGCTTTTAATATCGAACCCGACTGGACAATCGAAATTTTATCTCCCGAACAACGTTATAGTAGAGTCACTAAAAATATTCTTCATTGTTTAGCTAATGGCACACAATTAGGATGGTTAATCGATCTTCAAGAACAGTCTGTATTGGTTTATTTTCCAGCGCAACAACCTGTATTTTTTGAAGATGCAACGGATGTTTTACCCGTACCAGATTTTGCTAAAGCTTTTGGGTTAACTTTAGGGGAATTATTTGGTTGGTTATTGGAGTAAAGAGCGATCTTATTTGAGAATACTTTGTCATCGCATCTTATTTAAAAAAGTGACAAAAATATTACTGGTTAACGTTCCGATTATACTGACGTTTTCCATATAACTCCCCTATATAGGGTATTTAAATAGAATGTTGACCTATAATATCCCAAATCTGCACTATTATACTGACGTTTTCCGTATAACTACCTTATCTGGGTGTATTAACTGGAAACTTTCAGTATAAATTTCGGGGGCATCTAGAATTTTTCTGGAATAATATCCAAATTAAAAGATGATTCAGAAACTTATTTAGATTTAGATATTATTTTATGGAACAATGCCCAAAAAAACTCATAGAGCAGGTACAAGATGTTATTCGACTTAAGCATTATTCATATCAAACAGAAAAAACTTACGTTCATTGGATTAAACGCTACATTTTATTTCACAATAAACAGCATCCTAAAGACATGGGAGTCAAGGAAATTGAAGCTTTTTTGACAGATTTAGCTGTTAATCAAAAAGTAGCAGCATCTACGCAAAATCAGGCACTTCATGCCATTTTATTTTTATATATAGCAATTCTCATACTCATGAGGTACAGCAACAGCAATGAGTAAACCAGTTACGAATATCATCTTTTGTTACTTTTAACATTGCATCGGTTATGGCATTGATTAAATCTTTGTAAGTTCTAGCTTTCACTTTTTTTAAGATTGCTTTAACTTTTGACGAAGTGAACGCAAGCCCTGGCTTTTCAAGCCAGGGTACTGTTCACCCCAGATT
>CAZLUP010000046.1:0-37016 GCA_964562685.1 uncultured bacterium | reverse complement strand
TCAAATTTTCTTTTTATTATATAAATGTCCTAACTTAAATGCGTAGTGCTATAGCATTACCAGAGAGGGTGTTATTTAAGCTGTTTCCTGTACCATCGATGAGAGCATTACTAGTTAAAGTTAATTTTTCTAAATGATCTCCCAATGTATAGCTAATCGTAGCATTAACTAGGTCTGTGCCTTCATCTACATTCTCACTAATAAGATCGCCGAGACTAATAACTTGATAAATGTCATTACCAGTACCACCAAGCATACTATCATCACCCAGATTACCTAAAAGGCGATCGCTACCACCATTACCAATCAGTGTATCGTTGCCATTACTACCAGAAAGGATATTATCAACACTATTGCCAGTAATCAAATTATTGAGATTGTTACCTGTAGCATCACTAAGATTACTACCAGTTAAAGTCAGGTTTTCTAAATGATTGCTTAAAGTGTAGGTAGCAGTAGAATTAACTGTATCTGTTCCTTAATTTAAGCTTTCAGTAATGACATCAAGACTACTATCAGTTAGATAAGTGTCGTCACCAGCACCACCAATCATGGTGTCATTACCTGTACTACCATTGAGGGTATCTAACCCATCACCACCTGTGAGGTTATTGTTGGCAGTATTACCAATGATTAGATTATCAAGAGCGTTACCCGTGCCATCGATGGCAAGCTCACCTTTTAAGAGCAGTTTTTCTAGATGATCTGCTAAAGTCCAATTAACCAAAGTTTGGACGGTGTCGTATCCAGCATTAGTTTCTTCAATGATAGTGTCGCTGATGTGATCTTGGGTATAGTTATCATCGCCTTCTCCTCCAATCAAGGTATCAATGCCAGTCAAACCATTGAGGGTGTCGTTGCCAGTACTACCAATTAAAGCATCGTTACCACTACCGCCAATTAGAGTATCATTGCCTTCATGAGCGAAAATGGTATCGTTGCCATCACCGCCATTAAGATCGTTATCGTATTTGTTGCCAATAATCTTATCTTTTCCTGCATCTCCATCTGCACCGAGATCAATTCCGCCGAGATAAATAACATCGTCACCAGGAGTGCCAGCAATAATATTAGTGAGGGGATCGGAGGTTGATTCTTCTAAACCGCTAGCAACGGTGAAGTCTAGTGTCGCGGGAGCAGTACCATTGGTAAAATAAGCTTTAGCGGTAATCTGATTTTGGGCATTTAAACTGACATCGAGATTGTTGATAGTACTA
Organism: uncultured bacterium; assembly: GCA_964562685.1. Lineage (GTDB taxonomy): Bacteria > Cyanobacteriota > Cyanobacteriia > Cyanobacteriales > Xenococcaceae > Stanieria. The sequence continues at coordinate 35,799 of CAZLUP010000046.1, read as the reverse complement.
GTAAAGCTTAAGCCTAATGGATTATCGGTTAGTTGATTGGGTTGAATGGTTTCAACCACATTACCGTCATTGAGAAGTTCAATTCTATCGAGGTAAGTAATTAATCCTGATTTGCCTAGTGCTGTTTCTAACTCGGAGGCATTGGATAAGATAACAGCGTTATCAGAATCGACGAAATCTAACTGACTCTGACTTATTGTACCTGGATCGGTGCTATCGTAGATGCCGAAGGCTTGCACGTTAGCCACACTTCTGAGATACCTGGCATCATCGACATAATTGATTGGTATCATTGGGATTGGTGCCAAAGAAGTTAATTGCTCCTACTTTTGTGTCTTTTTCTCCGTCTTCTAGGGGGAGGGATGCGATACCATCTTTGAATTGGGCAAATTCGATCTTTTTAAGAGTGTCTGCGCCGTCAGTTTGTGTTTCTGTATTGTGAGCAAAGGTGATAATTTTTTGATCTGAGGAAATTGAATAGTCATAGTTGGCAAAATCATCAGAGAAAACAGCTATATCTTGATCGTTTGCTAGTGTGCCAAAAATATTTCCAGAGCCACCATTTAGAGCATCGTTACCTGCACCCCCATCGAGAGTATCATTCCCTGCAAGCCAATCAACATCAAAATTATCTCCAGTTAAGGTATCATTTCCGCCAAGTCCTTCTAAAACATCATTTCCTCCATCTCCCCGCAAGTTATCATTACCATCGTCTTCTCCTAATATAAAAACGTCGTGACCAAATGCTGTATCAACTATACTTGTGATTTCTGCATCTTCAAAATTAGTTCGGTCAATAACGATAAAACTGTCCCTCTGCATTTTTTGATAGTAAGCAGAGTCGAAAATACGATTAGTGGCATAAATATAATTATCAGTGCTGTGATTGTCTGATATATCTAGACCTGGAGCAGCTTCATCACTGGCAATATTAAGATTAATGGTCGCATTATTCGGACTAGCTCCTTGAGAAAATAATCCTTCGCTGGCAATCTCATAAACAATATCATTATTGAAGCCGATGTTAAGAATACGAGTATCTTGTGGATCGTAGCTTGCTAGTGGAGATGCAACAGATACTGCTGAGTAGGAAATTTCAGAGCTATTAGGATGATTTTTGAGATAATAATCAGTCATAGCAGCACCTAAACTATGACCAGTCACTAATATTTTTGATACTGGATTAGCTTGAATATAATTATCAAGAGCCTGAAACAGTGGCTCAAATAAATCGTAATGTTGTTTTAAGGCAAACCAATAAACAGGGTCTTTTTGAGATACTTCAGTACCTCGAAAGGCAAGCAACAAAATATCTTCAGATTTAAATACTGTTGCGTTAGCATTACCATAATTTGGCCCTTCAGCCTTAAATGTATTGCCTGTAATAAATTGTGGATTGAGCCCATAATTTGGATTAGTTAAATCTGGCGTAATTGTATTCCATCCAGAAAGGCTAGCTTGATCTTGATAAGCTTCTTTTGCAGCTAAAACTAAGAATTTTACTTGTGATTTTGATAGAGTTGGATGATCTAGTATCATAATAATTTGATTCGGTTAAGGTTAGCAAAAAATTAGAATAAGCTTGATTGAGCAATTCATAATAAATATAGTTTCGTTATGGAAAGCTATATTTGTAAATTAGATATATTTGAAGCGCATAAAACATTGTTTGATTGATTCTTAATTTCTATTTCATTTATTCGTGAATACTCTGTTGGAAAATAGAAAATAAATATGTAACAAGTATGATATTAGGTGAATTTTATTTTATTGGAGATGCCTACTACGATTGGATTTTTGATCGAGAAAATATTGAAACTTTAAAAGTCACATCAACAAATGGTATTTTAGTACTATTTTGCTATCTAATAACATGGTTGTTGTTAAGTAAAATTTTAAAAAATCAAAAAACAAAAGCTATTGTGATTGGTTTAATAACGCCTTTTTTCTTTTATTATTCTGCTTTGCATTTATGGTATCCTTTAAATCTTTTACTTTATATAATAAAAATTTCATTTGATTGATTTTAGCTTCACCTTTTGCAACACCATCCTCAATTCTGAATGAAGTATAAAAAGTAGCTTCACCAGTTCCTCCACCGAATTTATAGTCTTTCATTATTAGCAAAACATCACTTTTATTGGTACAGAAAAACTCTATTGCACCACGACGAAATGCTTTGTCTAGTCCTTCAAAAATACCTCTGTTTCTTCTACCTAATACAACCTTGTCAACTACTTTTACTCCAGAAGGCAACATCGAGTAGTCATTCAAGGCAATATTAGTTCTAATTTCTACCAATAGAATAATTAGTAATATTGACAAGATAGAAATAGAGATATACAGAAATATCTTTTTAAGCTTATTCATTCTATTTTTTGAGAATTAAGAACTATTCAGTAAAATATCAGAAATCAATAGAATTAAACGTAAATAATACATAACAATTCCATTAACAATACAGTTAGAGATGATACTTCTCTCGACTTACCGATTCATCAAGCTAAACCAAATCAAATAATTTATTGATCGCCAAAAATTTAGCTTGAAAAAATAATTAAATTACTCGAATAACAGTTGATAACAAAAGCAATTTGATTTAAATCACTGACAAAAATAAATTAAACTATCAACCTATATCTTTGATAACACTAGGGGGTGGGTCAAATGTCAATAGTTATTACTGGCGTTTAAATAAAGTTAATTATTGGAGCGTTAATTGATTTTATTAGCTATATATTTCAGTAAATCTTGAAGTTTACAGTTAAGTAATTACCCAGAAAATTAACTAGCAAATAGTTGTAATTACTGATTTTTTTTAGGTAAATTACCGATACAAATATGCTGAAAATAATTATTAATTTAATTAAGCAATGATCTTATTTAAAATAAGTTATGGTGGACAAATCATTTTTGCTACAAAGTTTTCATCTGTCTTGGCTTTTTGCCCATCCTACCGAATAGATAAGACTAAATGCGATTAATTAGTTGTCATTCTGAACGCCTTGAAAAATCTTCAATAATTTTACTTAGGTACTTGATTGATTTTTACTAACAAAATTAATCCGATCGCTTAATTGAGCTAGAGTTTGATTTAGTTCGCGGTCTTGTTCTTGTTGTTTGGCAATTTTTTCACAACTATACATTACTGTAGTGTGGTCTTTTCCACCAAATTCTTCACCGATTCTAGGTAGACTGAGATCGGTATGTTGTCGCATTAAATACATCCCAATTTGCCTAGCATAACTAATTTCTCGTCGGCGGGAATTACCTTTGAGATCTTCGAGAGAGATTTGAAAAACTTCAGAGATTACTTTAAGAATTACTTCAGGTGCAGCAGCAACTCTTTCGACTGGAGGATTTAAAACTGTAGCAATGTTTTCCACAGTCATAGGTAAACCAGCAATAGAAATATAAGTTACCGCTCTAATTAAAGCTCCTTCTAATTCTCTAATGTTAGAAGTATAACGACTAGCAATATATTCAATCACTCCTCTAGGAAGACGGACATTTTCATATTCAGCTTTCTTTTGTAAAATTGCCATCCTGGTTTCCAAGTCAGGTACTTGAATATCGGCAATCAAACCCATCGAAAAACGAGAACTTAGACGAGCTTGTAAACGAGGAATTTGCGTCGGAGGGCGATCGCTTGCTAAAATTACTTGTTTACCAGCTTCATGAAGAGTATTAAAGGTATGAAAAAATTCTTCTTGAGTGTATTCTTTACCTTCAATAAATTGAATATCATCTACCAAAAGAATATCTGCTGTACGATAATGTTCGCGAAAACTCTGCATACTGTCATTGCGAATAGCAGCGATTAAATCATTAGTAAATTGTTCGGTCGAAACATAAAAAACTTTAGCATCAGGGTTAATCTCAAGATGATAATGTCCAATCGCTTGCATCAGATGAGTTTTCCCTAAACCAACGCCACCACAAAGAAATAAGGGATTAAAATCTCGTCCAGGAGATTCAGCTACAGCTAAAGAAGCTGCGTGTGCCATCCGATTAGTTGGACCAACAACAAAACGATAAAAAGTATATTTAGGATTTAATTGGGTTAATTTCAGGTGATGACTATAGCTTTCTTGCTGATGGGTAGTAAAAGCTGCAAAAGTTTCCTGATTTCCCCCAAAAGCAAGATTATCTCCTTGTGCCACAGTTAAATGAATTTCGACTGGATAGCCCAAAATAGCTTCCACTGTATCGCTGAGAGTTTTAATGTAGTGTTTTTGTAAATGGTTGAGGACAAAAGGATTAGGAGTGCAGATCGTTAAACAATTATCTTGCAAATCTTCGGCAGTAGCAGTTTTAATCCAAGTTTCAAAAGTAGGACGATTTAATTGTTGTCCCAAACGATCTAAAACCAAATTCCAAAGTTGATGAGAAGATAATGTCACGTTTCTACGACTTAGTTAGTGATTGAAGAATTTTATCAGTTGAACAGTATCCCAAAACTAAATAGTACGATCTATATTTAGATTTATTTGTCAAGGTGCGGTCAGCTTTGCTCATCAGAGCAGCGATCGCTCTTCTGCTACACTGAGATCGCAACACCAACTACAATTATGACTCAATCAGAAATTGCTCAACTTGGTAATCCTATTCTTAGGCAAAAAGCACGTCTGGTAGAAGATTTTAACGATCCAACTCTTTCTGCCTTAATTGACTCTCTGCTTACAACTGTTGCTTCAGCTAATGGGGTGGGGATTGCTGCACCTCAAGTATCTCAATCTTATCGTTTATTTGTGATTGCTTCTCGCCCAAGTATTCGCTATCCTCATGCACCGACGATGCAACCAACTGTAATGATCAATCCTCAAATTATTGCTTATAGTGAAGAAAAAGTTAAAGATTGGGAAGGATGTCTTAGTATTCCAGGTTTGAGGGGATTAGTTCCTCGTTATCAAGCGATTGAAGTAGATTACTATAACAGAGAGGGTCAAAGACAACGCCAAATATTAACTGATTTTGTTGCCCGTATATTTCAACACGAATTAGATCATCTTGATGGCTGGGTATTTCTCGATCGTCTAACCAGTAATCACGATTTATTTACCGAACAAGAATATCAAAAAATCGTTTTTTAAACCAAAATTATGAGTGATTTGTCAGTAATTGGCATTGATTTGGGAGGAACAGCAATTAAATTAGGATGTTTCCTCCAAGATGGCACTTGTACAGAATCTATCTCCATCGCTACCCCTCAACCCTCAACACCAACCGCAGTAATAGATGCGATCGCTACTGCGGTAATTAAGTTAAATCAAACAAATCATTGTCAAGCAATTGGTTTAGGTACACCAGGTCCCACAGATGCTACTGGTAGAATCGCTCAAGTAGCAATTAATCTAGCTGGTTGGCAAGATGTTCCTCTGGCAGAGTGGTTAGAAAGCAAAACAGGGCTACCAACAATTTTAGCTAATGATGCTAATTGTGCTGGTTTAGGCGAAGCTTGGTTAGGCACGGGAAAAAGATTTAAAAATTTAATTTTATTAACTTTAGGCACAGGAGTAGGTGGTGCAATTATCCTCGACGGTAAATTATTTACTGGTCATCTCGGTGCTGCTGGAGAATTAGGTCTAATTACTCTTTACCCTGATGGCTATCCTTGTAACAGTGGAAATCAAGGCTCTTTAGAACAATATACTTCAATTGGAGCAATTCGTCGTGCTACAGGGAAAGAACCAGTAGAGTTAGGTAAATTAGCCCAAGCAGGCGATCGCGAAGCGTTAGAGTTTTGGCAAAATTATGGTAGGTTGCTGGGTATAGGATTAGCTAGTTTAATTTATGTGCTAACTCCCGAAGCAATTATCATCGGTGGTGGGATAAGTGCTAGTGCGGAGTTTTTCTTTCCTGCCACTTTAGCTGAAATTAATCAGCGAGTTTTACCTAGTTCCCGTGTTGACTTGGAATTGCTAGTTGCTCAATTAGGTAATAACGCAGGAATGGTAGGTGCAGCAAAATTAGCCTGGCAAATGTTGGAAGCTAAATCAAAATAGATAGACGTAGAAAACTACGTCCTAGATCGAAATAGAACTAAATTAGTTTGATGGCACGGAAACCAAAATACAAACCAAGAGCAATTCCGGTGTAAAGACCAATAATTAGTGCAAAAGAAATTACGCCACCCATAGAACTCTCCTTAGAATAATTTAAAAATTGTTTTATCGGTTATTTTACCATCGTGGTGTCAAGCCAAAAGCAATAAACTTAAGAGATGATAGTGAGTAAACAAGAAAAAATTTAACAATAATATCAGCAATAACTTGATTTTATTCAGTTATGAATAAAGAGATTTGTCCTTGTGGAAGTAAGAAAAAATATCAATATTGTTGTGGTCAATATTTATCAGGAAAAGCTACAGCAGAAACGGCAGAGAAATTAATGCGATCACGTTATACTGCTTTTTGTCAAGGTAATATTGATTATCTAATTGCTACTCTTTATCCCGACCAAAGAACAGAAACAGACCGCGCTGAATTAACTAAAACTATCAACAATACCAAGTGGTTAAGTTTAACTATAATTAATACCAATCAAGGCAAAAAAAACGACGCGATCGCTTATGTTGAATTTGAAGCTATTTATCAAGTAAATGAACCGAGGCAATTACACGAACGTTCCAAGTTTATTAAAAAAAATAATCAATGGTTTTATGTAGAAGGTGATATTTTACCAGGAACAATCCCAAAACGTAACGAGCCTTGTTGGTGTCGTAGCGGTAAAAAGTTTAAACAATGTCATGGAAATTAATCAAATGGTTACTTTTAACCTTCGCCAAGGTATTTCTTCAAATCCGATCAGGTAATTGTCTTAATTCTACAAAGCGATCGCTATCGTTTTCCTTACTATTAGTTTGTTGTATACTAGGAATTAATTAAAATTTTAAGGTTTTTAATTAAAAAAGGATAATTTATTATTTAATTATCAACCAAGGCGATCGCTATTTTTGTTAAATAAAATCTAGTCAATCGCCTTTATCTTAGTTCTAACGCCACAACCAATTAATTCTAATTTGATTGTCAAAATTTGTTTTAATTTAAAGCTTCTGCTGTATCAGGAGAATTAGCAAGCGCAGCTAATCTTTCTTGTTGATCTTGAGAAATACAAGATTGAATTATGTCCTCAATATTGCCTTCCAACGCACTTGCTAAAGCAAAATTTTGTCCCAATCTATGATCGGTAACACGATTATCTTTGTAATTATAAGTGCGAATTTTTTCCGAACGCGCCCCCGTTCCTACTTGTGATTGTCTTAAACCTCTGACTTCTTGTTGTTGTTCGGCTAATTTCATATCGTATAATTTAGCCCGTAAAATTTGCATCGCTCGTTCGCGGTTTTGTAATTGCGAGCGCTCTTCGGTACAGAAGATTCTAATTCCTGTTGGTTTGTGAATTAAATCGACTGCTGTTTCCACTTTGTTCACATTTTGTCCACCTGCACCACCAGAACGAGCAGTTTTCAATTCAATATCTTTAGGATCGATCTGAACTTCTACTTCATCTACCTCTGGCATAATCGCTACTGTCGCAGTAGAAGTGTGAACTCTTCCGCCAGCTTCAGTTACAGGAACTCGCTGAACTCGATGCACTCCCGCCTCAAATTTAAGCTTACTATAAACAGAATCTCCCTGAATTTCTAAAATTGCCTCTTTAAAACCTCCCATATCAGCCAAAGATTCACTGACAAGCTTGACATTCCAGTTTTGCGATTCTGCATACCGAGAGTACATTCTTACTAAATCACCAGCCCAAATACTAGCTTCATCACCACCAGTACCAGCCCGAATTTCTAACATGATATTTTTATCATCATTAGGATCGCGGGGTAGCAGCAAGATTTTGAGCCTGCTTTCTAGTTGGTCTATTTTTTCCTCTAATTCATCGACTTCTAAAGCTGCCATTTCTTTCATTTCAGAATCTCCAGCAGCTTCTTTAAGAATTTCTTTAGCACCAGCTAATTCTTCTGTTGCCTTTTTCCATTCCTCATAAGTATTAACAGTTTCTTCTAAGGAAGAACGAATTTTCGCTATTTTTTGTAACTCATCTGGATTAGTCGCAATGTCAGGATCGCCTAAACGACGAGTTAATTCTTGATAGGTTTGTTCTACTGATTTGAGTTTTTCTAACAAATAAACTTCAGCCATGACCAATAACTCCAAAATGAAATGATTATTTTAATTTAGATTTCAATAAATACAACAAACCCAGCAGCGCAAAATGAAGCAACTGCTGGGGTAATAAAAAAACTAATTTACTATTTTTCTTTGTTGGAATTAGAAGCGTCTGATTTACTATCAAGCATCCCATATTTCCGTAAAAAGCGATCAACTCGCCCTTCAGTGTCAATAATTTTTTGAGTTCCAGTAAAATAGGGATGATTTCCAGACCAAACATCAACATTAATTTCTGGTTGAGTCGAACCTACAGTCATAACAACTTCGCCATTACAAATGACTTTCGCTTCAGGATACCAAGTAGGATGAATATCAGGTTTAGGCATAATTTTAATCTTTGTTATCTTCCTAACTATAATTTTATCGTTTCGAGTATTGAGGTGCTTTACGGGCTTTGTGCAAACCGTATTTTTTACGTTCTTTAGAACGGGGATCTCTAGTTAAATATCCTTCAGTTTTCAGTGGTTGACGATTGTTAGGGTCTTGTTGACATAAAGCTCTGGCTACACCTAATTTAACTGCATCAGCTTGTCCGGTCAGACCACCACCATGAGCATTAACTAAAATATCATACTCATTTTCAAAGCCTAAAGTTTCTAAAGGAGCTTTGATGCCTTGAAGATAACCGGAAATACGATTAAAGTAGTCTTCTCCTGGTTTGTTGTTAACGACAATTTGTCCATTACCAGGTACTAGACGAACTCTCGCGATTGAAGACTTACGACGACCAGTACCCCAGTAAACTACTCGGTCTTGTGATTCTGTTGCTTGCATTATTTACCTCCGACAGGAATAGTGTTGATATTTAAAACTTCTGGTTGTTGGGCTTGGTGTGGATGTTCTGAACCTGAGTAAACTTTTAACTTAGTAAATAGTTTTCTACCCAAAGAATTTTTGGGTAACATCCCTTTGACTGCTTGCTCAATAATTCTTTCAGGAATACGGGCTTGGAGTTGCTCGAAAGTTTCTACTTTCATCCCCCCAGGTCTACCAGAGTGACGACGATAGAGTTTTTGACTACTTTTTCTCCCTGTAACAACAACTTTATCAGCATTAACCACAATGACAAAGTCACCTGTATCCATATGAGGAGTAAAAGTTGGTTTATTTTTTCCTCGTAAAATGATAGCAATTTCAGAAGCGAGACGACCTAAACGTTTCTCGGCAGCGTCAACTACATACCATTTTTGTTCTAAGGTTTCTTGAGTGGGTAAAGGAGTTTTATTCATTTTCTTGAGAATATTTAGTGGATTAGTTTAAGATATTTAGTTTAATGAGCTAGGGTAAAACTTGGTTGAGTATCGTACCAGACTTGTTTCGGGAAAGGAAATTCTGGATAACCAACTCTTAAGAGGCATAAACCTTTAGCTGGGGCAGAATACTTAACTTCTTCTCTTCTTTGATTTTGCCAAAGTTCGGTAAAGTCTTCTGGCGATCGCTGTCTTGTTCCTACTTCTACAAGCATCCCTACTAATAGTCTTACCATGCCATACAAAAAACCATTAGCTTGAATCTCTAAATTAAGAAAAGAACCGTTACGATAACATTCAGCCACTTGTATATCTACCCAAGAATGCTTTCTTTCAGAACCAGAACGTCTAAAAGCAGCCAAATGATGCTTGCCAAGCAAAGGATTTAAAGCAGTTTGAATGAGAGATTCTTCTAAAGGAGTCTGGTAATAATGCCAACAAACAGAATGAACAAACAAATTCGGTTGTTTATCTGTATAGATGGTATAACGGTAACGTCGCCACAAAGCGGAAAAACGAGCGTGCCAAGTGGGAGATACTTGAGCCGAAGCCCTAATAAGTATATCTTGTGGCAATTTATTATTCAGAATTTTTGCCCATTTGTGAGCAGGAATTGGACCTACATATTCAAAATGAGCTACTTGGGCTGCTGCATGGACTCCTGCATCGGTACGTCCTGCCCCATGTATTGTTACAGAATGTCCTACTACAGACGCTAAAGCGGTTTCTATTTCTTCCTGTATAGTTCGTCTATTAGGTTGTCTTTGCCACCCATGAAAATTTGTTCCCAAATACTGAATTACCAAAGCAACTCTTTGGACCGAATCAGGATTTTTAATCAAGTGTTTTTGATGATTAATCATCCCTCCTCAAATCCATTTACACCAACTCGATAATTGCCATTTCTGCGTTGTCTCCACGACGACGCTTAGTTCTAACAATGCGAGTGTAACCTCCAGCGCGATCGCTATAACGACTATTTACTTCTTTAAATAGTTCGCTAACTAAGTCTTTATCATAAAGATAAGCCAGAGCTTGTCTTCTAGCAGCTAAAGAACCATTTTTTGCCAAGGTGATCATTCTTTCAACTTCTTTTCGTACAGCTTTGGCACGAGTTAGAGTTGTCGTAATTTGACCGTTACGAATAATTTCTGTTGCTAAAGAACGCAACAATGCCCGCCGTTGATCGGCTGGCAATCCTAACTGTGGAACTTTACAGCGATGACGCATTCCTAATTATCTCCTTTATGTTTTAGCTGATTTCTCTTGAGGTAAAGTAATTCCCAGTCGTTTACGCAAAGCTTCAATAACTTCATCTGCCGATTTTTGACCAAAGTTTTTAATTTCTAACAGGTCTTCTTGGGTATAATCCAATAAATCCGCCACAGAATTAATTTGCGCCCGCTTCAGACAGTTATAAGCTCTAACCGAGAGTTGTAGTTCTTCAATAGGAATTTGACTAGTAGGATCTTCGTCTTCTTGATAGTCGTCTTGAATTTCTTCTAAAGTCAAATCTTTTAGAGGATTAAACAAGTCTACTACTATTCCTGCTGCTTGAGATAAAGCTTCTTCAGGCTTAATGCTACCATTAGTCCAAATTTCTAACATCAGTCTTTCTCTGATACCTGAACCATCTACACGAGCATCTTCAACGCTGTAGTTAACTTTAGTAACAGGCATAAAGACAGCATCAATTTGCAGAAAATCTAAAGAGCTTCCTTCTTCTCTACCTCTTTCTACAGCCCGATAACCTTTGCCTTTTTCAATCCTAAATTCCATCTCTAAGGTTGCTCCTTCGGCTAAAGTAGCAACATATTGATTAGGATCGACAATTTCTATTTCTGAAGGCACATCAAACTGACCAGTTGTTACTGTTCCAGGTCCGGTCGCGACCAAACGACCAATTTGAGGCTGATTGGTGTAGCTTTTGAGGACAATTTCTTTCATGTTTAGAATAATTTCTAAAACGTCCTCTCTTACTCCTTCAATCGTGGCAAATTCGTGGGTAGCAAAACCAAACTTATGTTCTTGTCTGTTTTCATCTTTTGCCATTCCCCCACCAATCCGAATTGCTGTGACAGCAGCCCCCTCTAGATTTGACAATAAAACTCTTCTTAGAGCATTGCCTAATGTAGTCCCTTGACCACGTTCGAGAGGTTCGAGAACAAATTTGCTATACTGATTTTGATTTTTTAGAGTCTTAGACTCAATACATTCGATTTGAAATTGCGCCACAGACTGACCTCCCTTCTGTTTGACAGCGAACTGTAAACAGCACGAATTACTACTGAATTACTAACCTGGTACTGGTACTGTTATACCCTACGTCTTTTTGGTGGACGACAGCCGTTATGAGGAATAGGGGTAACATCCCGAATTAAAGTAATTTCTAAACCAGCAGCTTGAATAGCTCTAATGGCTGTTTCTCTGCCTGCCCCAGGTCCGCTGACCATAACTTCTATTTGGCGCATTCCTTGTTCCATAGCTCTTTTGGCTGCACTATCAGCAGCAGTTTGAGCAGCAAAGGGAGTCCCTTTTTTAGCTCCTTTAAAACCACTAGACCCTGCTGATGCCCAAGAGACAACATCTCCTCTGGTATCAGCAATGGTCACAATTGTGTTATTAAAAGTAGATTGAATGTGGGCAACTCCGTTAGGAACATTCTTTTTTTGTTTTTTTGCGCCGCTTTTTTTCTTTGGTTGCGCCATGTTACTTCGCTATTGTAGTTACTAAAATTAATTGAACTAAATTGGTAATTATTTTTTGCCTGGTGGTTTTTTCTTGCCTGCGACAGTCAGTTTTCTGCCACGACGAGTACGAGCGTTAGTACGAGTTCTTTGTCCTCTTACTGGTAAACCCATGCGGTGGCGACGACCACGATAAGTACCAATATCTACTAATCGCTTAATGTTCATTGCCTCCCAACGTCTCAAATCACCTTCGACTTGATAGTTGGTTTCAATATGCGCTCGCAGGGTAGCGACATCTTCATCAGATAAATCTCTGACCCTAGTATCAGGGTTAACCCCTGTTGCTGCTAAGATTTCTTGCGATCGCGATAAACCAATCCCGTAAATATAAGTCAGCGCGACTTCAACACGCTTGTCACGGGGGAGGTCTACGCCAGAAACTCGTGCCACGTTTTTTTTCTCCCTATTGGTTTTGTTACTACTAATCTTTTCTTAAATCTTGGTAAAAAATAACTAACCCTGACGTTGCTTATGTTTCGGATTGTTACAAATTACCATGACACGACCGCGACGACGGATAACGCGGCATTTTTCACACATTTTCTTTACTGATGGTCTAACTTTCATGCCTAATTTTGGCAACACTGCAAGCTTATAATTTTATTTATATTTTGCTCTTATGTCAAATGCTATTATCACGCGAATAATGATAATATCACTTCAAATATCTGCAATTTATTTATTTTTTAAGCGATAAGTAATTCTGCCTTTGCTAAGATCATAAGGAGTCAATTCTACTTTAACGCGGTCTCCAGGCAAAATTTTGATATAATTACGCCTAATCTTACCCGAAATATGAGCCAGCACATTAAATCCATTATCTAAATCAACCCGAAACATAGCATTAGGAAGAGATTCGGTAACTGTCCCCTCCATTTCGATCAGATCTTGTTTAGCCAAAGTTTTTTCCTCCGTTAGTTTAAAACTGTTACTTTTAAATTGAATTGGTAATAACAGTGAAATTAATCGCACAGATATAAATTCTAGCCTGTTTAACAAATCTTATCAAAAGGCTAGTCTTATTATTTATTATTAATGCCTAGCTAAACTCAACTATCCATTACAGCTCTTAATAAAGAAGTGACACTTTCTAGATTTAAATCACCATTCACAACTTTAAGTAAATTACGCTGACGGTAAAAGTCAATCACTGGAGCAGTTTGTTCGCGATAAATTTCTAGACGACGGCTAATAGTTTCTTTATTATCGTCTTTTCTGCCTCTAGCTAACATTCGCTCAATTAAAACTTCATCAGGAACTTCTAAGTTGAGTACAAAATCGGCTGATAAATTTATTTTTTGTAAAAGTTTTTCTAAGAAAGCAGCTTGACTGACGTTGCGAGGAAAACCGTCTAAAATCCAGCCTTTTTCTGTGTCAGGTTGACTTAAACGTTCTTCTATTAAGTCCAGGATCAATTCATCAGGAACTAATTCCCCTCGATCCATATAGCTCTGAGCTTTTTGCCCTAAAAGAGTTTGTTCCTTAACTGCTTGTCTAAGAATATCTCCAGTAGAAATATGGGGAATCTGATAAAGCTTAGATAAAATGTGAGCCTGAGTGCCTTTTCCTGCGCCAGGTGGACCTAAAAATATTAATCTTTTCACTATAACTGCTACACGGCTATTAAAAGAGCGTGGGCAAAAAGCTTAACGATTAAGTTAAATATTCTTTAATCTTGCCTTTTACCTTGCCCTTTCTTAGTTTGGTGTCCTCCAAAACTTTTAATTTACTAAACTTAATTTCTCAAAATTACTGTTTAACCATCCCTTCATAACGTTGAGAAATCACATAAGTCTGAATTTGTTTGGCTGTATCAATGGCTACCCCAACTAAAATTAAGAGGGAAGTAGCCCCTAATCCTCTAAAAGTGGTAACACCTGTCGCCCCTTCAACCAAAGTAGGAACAGTTGCTACAATACCTAAAAAGATTGCTCCTAAAAAGGTTAAACGATTTAAAACCTTTTCTAAATAAGTACTAGTTGCCTTACCAGGGCGAATACCTGGAATAGAAGCTCCCATCTTCTTAAGATTTTGAGACATATCTACAGGATTAACAATCAAAGAGGCATAAAAGTAACTGAAAAATACGATCAGCAATAAATAAAAAGCAACATAAGTCCAGTTACCAGGTTGAAGTGCGATCGCAATTTGATTAACAACTTTACCAACCGTACCTTCCCCGCCCACAAATCCTGCCAAAGAAGAAGGCAAAATTAATACTGCTGAAGCAAAAATAATTGGCATGACTCCGCCTTGATTGAGTCGCAAAGGTAAGTAGCTAGTTCTTTCCCGATATAACCTTCTCCCAACTTGACGACGAGCGGAAATAATTGGAATCCGACGAGTACCTTCCTGAACAAAAACAATCCCGATAATCATTACCAAGAAAACCAACAGTAGAATTACTACTTGAGCAACAGCTTCTCTTCCGCCTTTCTGAGCAAATTCAATCGTTTGACCTAAAGTTTTGGGCAATACAGCGACAATATTCACAAAAATTAGTAAAGAAGCTCCATTACCAATTCCTCTTTCAGTAATTAACTCCGATACCCACATGACAAACATTGAACCAGCAGTTAAAGCAATCACAGTTTCAACTACAAACCAAATTCCTGGAGTTGTAGCGTAGGGACGAAGTAAACCAATTGTAATCCCTAAGCTCTGTATGATTGCCCATCCTAAAGCAACATAACGAGTGATTTGTGAAATTTTTCTTCTTCCTGCTTCTCCTTCGTTCTTTTGTAAATCTTCTAGGGAAGGAATTGCTGCTGTCAGCAACTGCATAATAATAGAAGCATTGATAAAAGGTAAAATTCCTAAAGCAAAAATACCAAGAGCCGAAAGCCCACCTCCAGTAAAAATATCTAAAAAACCTAAAACTGGAAGATTTTGAATACCTGCTGCAAATTTAGCTCGATCAATACCTGGTACAGGAATAAAAATACCTAAGCGTACTAATATTAAAAGACCAATGGTGACAAGCAGCCGACCTCTAAGACCAGCTGCTTGCGCCATCTGTAAAAAAGTTTCTTGTGCGGTTGGCGTTTTGTCTCGAACCATGAAAGGTTACCTCTGGTTTGATTTGATTGGCAATTAAATAAGTTTTTTGATGGTAAATCTTATTATTTTTTTTAGTTTTGTTACCTTCAAACTTATGATATACCAAACGCAATAACTTTCTAATTATTCAATTACTTCACAACTGCCACCAGCAGCTTCTATTTTTTGTCTGGCACTAGCTGTAAAAGCTGCTGCTTTCACGACCAAAGCGACATTTAATTCTCCATTGCCTAAAACTTTAAGAGAACCATCATTACTGGTGACAATACCATTGGTGCTTAACGATTCTAAAGTTACTTCGCTGTTAGCTGGCAAAGAATTTAATTGGCTGACATTGATCGTGGTGTATTGTTTAGGATTAACTAAAGGAAAATGCTTTAGTTTAGGAATTCGACGATAAAGAGGCATTTGTCCACCTTCAAAGCCAGGTTTAGTTCCAGTTCCAGAACGAGATTTTTGTCCACGCATTCCAAAACCACCACTTGCACCTTGTCCAGCCGAAATGCCACGACCAATCCTACGTCTACGTTTTTTTGAGCCAGGTTTGGGAGTAAGTTCGTTTAATTTCATAAAATTTTCTCCTCAAAAGATCGATTTAGGCATATATTTGCTCAAGAGCAATACCTCTTTCTTTAGCAACTTCTGAGAAAGCGCGTAAAGTTTCTAAAGCATCAATAGCTGCTCTAGCGTTATTAAGAGGATTATTAGAACCCAGTTGTTTTGCCAAAATATTCTTAACACCAGCTAATTCTAAAACTGTTCTGACAGCACCACCAGCGATTACACCAGTACCAGGAGCAGCAGGACGCATAAATACTCTAGCTCCGCCAGCAGTGCCATTAATTACGTGGGTAATAGAGTTAGATTTGGTCAAAGGAACTTCGATTAGTTGTTTTTTTGCATCTGCTACTCCTTTGCGGACTGCACCAATAACATCAGCTGCTTTACCAACTCCGACTCCTACTTGACCCTTTTCATTGCCAACCACAACTATGGCGCGAAAACTGAGTTTTTTACCACCTTTAACAACCTTACTGACACGACGAATTTGGACTACTCTTTCTTGCCAATTAGTTTCTTTTTCTTTGGCACGGTTTTTTTTCTTCCGTGACTGAGTCTTTGCCATAATTTTGAGTTCCTCTTGATGTTGCTTGGTTAGAAATCTAAACCTGCTTCGCGAGCAGCTTCAGCTAAAGCTTTAATTCGACCATGGTAAAGATTACCACCTCGGTCAAAGACTACTTTGGTTATTCCTTGCTCTAATGCTCGTTGAGCAACTAATTTACCTACAGCAGCCGATGCTTCGCAAGTGGCAGTAGAAGATAATTCTGCTTTTAACCCAGAATCTAAAGTAGATGCTGCTGCCAAAGTGTGTTGAGCAACATCATCGATTATTTGAGCATAAACATGCTGGTTGGAACGAAACACAGATAAACGAGGACGTTCGGCAGTACCATTTACTTTTCTGCGTATTCTTTGATGACGACGTTGAACTAATTCTTTACGAGAAGATTTCATAGTTTATTTTTTACCTGTTTTACCAGCTTTACGTCTAACAACTTCCCCTAAATAACGAATCCCTTTACCTTTGTATGGTTCGGGAGGACGTACCGCTCGAATTTTAGCAGCTACGTTACCAACAACTTCTTTATCAATACCGCTAACAGTAATTTCAGTATTTTTTTCTACTGCTACCTGAATACCGTCAGGCATAGTCATTTCTACTGGCTTACTGTAGCCAACGTTGAGGGTCAACTTTTTGCCTTGAGCTTGGGCGCGATAACCTACACCTTGAATTTGCAGACGTTTTTCAAATCCATCAGCTACTCCAGAAACCATATTGGCAACTAAAGTACGGGAAAGACCATGGCGTTCACGCGCTTTACGAGATTCGTCTTCTGGAACAACTAGTAGAGTTTCTCCTTCTTGTTTAACGGAAACGAGACTTGGTAGTTCTCGCTCCAAAGTTCCCTTGGGACCTTTAACTGTAACGTAACGTTCTTTGATATTAACTGTTACTTTATTAGGAATCGGAATAGGACGCTTGCCGATGCGAGACATGAATAATTACTCCTTGTACTACCAGACATAACAGAGGATTTCACCGCCAATTCCCTGACGACGAGCTTCGCGGTCTGTCATCACCCCATGAGAGGTAGAAATAATTGCAATACCAATGCCACCAAGGACGCGAGGTAAGTCTTTTTGTCTTGAGTAAACTCGCAATCCTGGTTTACTTACTCGTTTAAGAGTGTTAATAATTGGTTGACGATTCTTACCTTTATATTTAAGGGTAATTACCAAATATTTTTTGATCCCTTCACCTGATTCTTCATAGCCATCTATAAATCCTTCACTAGCAAGGACTTGAGCGATACTGCGAGTCATGTTGGTTGCCGGTACTTGGGTAGTTGGATGCTTGACCATACAGGCATTACGAATGCGAGTCAGCATATCTGAGATAGTATCGTTTGCCGCCATTATTACCTACTTTTAATCTCCTGATACTAAGGATTTAGTTATTGCGGAAGGGCATGCCCATTTCTTTGAGTAATGCGCGACCTTCTTCGTCAGTATTTGCCGTTGTGATAATCGAGATATCCATTCCTCGAATTTGGTCAATACTGTCATAGTCTATTTCTGGGAAAATTAACTGTTCTCTGACACCAAGACTATAATTGCCTCTACCATCAAAACTTTTAGGGCTAACACCACGAAAGTCTCGAATACGAGGTAAGGCTAAATTAATCAAACGATCAAGGAAAGCATACATTCGTTCTCCTCGTAAAGTAACCATTACCCCTACAGGCATTCCTTTACGAATTTTGAATCCTGCGATCGCTTTTTTGGCTCTAGTAACTACTGGTTTTTGTCCAGTAATTACACCTAACTCATTAAGAGAGGATTCAAGAGCTTTAGCGTTTTGAGATGCTTCTCCTAAACCACGATTAACAACTACTTTGATTACTTTAGGAACTTGATGAAGATTCTGATAATCAAATTGCTGTTGAAGCTTAGGTACGATTTGTTCTTGGTAAGTTGTTTTGAGTTTTTGTACCATTTTGTTTACTTACTTTCCTTTCCCTGGGCTTGGTCAGGGGTAGTTATGATTTAAATATGACCACTTTAAGAAAGATTATTGGTAACTGAAGCAATTAATCGATAATTTCTCCAGTTTTTTTGAGCATACGTACTTTGCGACCATCTTCGGTGAAAGTGTAGCAAACTCGACTAGCAACTTTCTCTTTAGTGGAGTAAAGCATGACGTTAGAACTATGAATAGGAGCTTCAAAGGTAGCAATTTGACCCGATTCCCCTTCTTGTTGAGCTTTAACGTGTTTAGTTCTAATATTGACTCCTTTAATCACCACTTGGCTCGATTGAGGTATTGCTTGTAGCACTTCACCTACTTTGCCTTTATCTCGACCAGAGATTACTTGAACGGTATCACCTTTCTTGACGTGCATTTTAGGGTTTTTAACCTGATTTTTTGAGTTTGCCATCAGATTACCTCCGGAGCCAGAGAAACAATTTTAGTAAAGTTTTTATCTCTTAGTTCTCGTGCTACTGGTCCAAACACACGAGTTCCTCTAGGATTACCATCGTTATTAATAATTACAGCAGCATTATCATCAAAGCGAATACTCATACCACTTTCACGTCGTAAAGATTGCTTAGTACGAACAATCACCGCTCTAACGATATCTGATTTTTTGACTGCCATGTTGGGAATGGCATCTTTGACGACGGCAATGATCACATCACCGATGCCACCATAACGACAATTACCAGTTCCAAGCACCCGCAAACACATTAGCTTACGAGCACCACTGTTATCGGCAACATTGAGATAGGTTTGTTGTTGTATCACGGTCTGAACTCTTCTATTTTGAGAAAAAAGATTAATCTTTTGTTTCAAGAATTTTAGCGATCGCCCACCTCTTAGTACGGCTCAGAGGTCTAGTTTCGCGAATTTTTACGCGATCGCCAATCTTACATTGATTATTTTCGTCGTGTACTTTATATTTTTGAGTTTTAACCACGATTTTGCCGTATTTGGGATGAGGAGAGCGATTTTCTATGGCAACAACGACAGTTTTATCCATTTTATCGCTTACCACTAATCCAACTCTTTCTTTGACTGCCATAATTCAATTTACTCCTCTGTCGCAGCTTTGAGTTGACGTTCTCGCTCAACGGTTAGTAACTGAGCAAGACGGTGTTTAGTATGTTTAAACAAATGAGGCTTTTCTAAACGGCGAGTTGCTTGTTCTAGTCTTAATTGAAAAAGTTCTCGCTTAGCTGCCAAAATTTCTTCAGATAATTCTTCTTCAGTTAATTTTCTAGCCTCTTCTATACTGGGAAATGCCATAGTTTAGACTAACTCCTCATCGCGAGTAATAAACTTGGTTTTAATTGGTAGCTTTTGAGCAGCTAAACGCATTGCCTCGCGGGCGACTTCTTCAGAAACGCCAGCCATTTCAAACATAATTCGTCCTGGTTTGACTACGGCTACCCAATATTCGGGAGAGCCTTTACCAGAACCCATCCGAGTCTCAGCGGGTCGCATGGTTACTGGTTTATCTGGAAAAATGCGAATCCAGATTTTACCACCACGACGAACATAACGAGTCATTGCGCGTCGGGCTGCCTCAATTTGACGAGAAGTAATCCAACAAGGTTCGGTAGCTTGAAGAGCAAAGTCACCAAAATTAATGGTACTGCCTCGATAAGCCATGCCTCTCATTCGCCCGCGTTGCTGTTTGCGAAATTTGGTTCTTTTGGGACTTAACATAGTTGATCTCTAGCTATTATTGTTTGGTCGATTATGCTAGTGGTTGCAATCGAGTTGACTATTCTGAACGGTCTTCAAATTTCTGACGACGACGTTGGCGACGGGGAGCTTGATTAGGAACAGCAGCAGGAAGATCTTCCTGCCCAGGAATAATTTCCCCTTTAAATACCCAAACTTTGACCCCTAAAATCCCGTAGATAGTCAAAGCTGTGCGATAAGCATAGTCAATATCTGCTCTCAGAGTATGTAAAGGAACTCTTCCTTCTCTTACCCATTCTGTACGAGCAATTTCGGCTCCGTTGAGACGACCACTAACTTGAATTTTAATTCCTTGGACTTCTGCTCGTTGAGCTCTTTGAATCGCTTGACGAACAACCCTACGGAAAGAAACTCTTCGTTCAAGTTGCTGAGTAATGTATTCAGCAATTAAAGCTGCATCAGCATCAACTCTAGATACTTCAATTACATTAATGCGTATCTGACGGTTATTACCAACTGCTTCTTGTAATTCGGTACGTAATTTCTCAATTCCAGTACCACCACGTCCTACTACAACACCGGGTCTAGCAGTATGAATTGCTAAATCAATCTGGTCAGCTTTGCGCTCAATTCTAATTTGAGAAATTCCCGCATTATTTAGCTCTTTGGCTAAATAATTTCTAATCAGATGATCTTCTTGAAGTAATTCTGGATAACGCTTGGTGTCAGCGTACCAGCAAGACTGGTGGTCTTTAGTAATCCCTAAACGAAATCCAACTGGATGTATTTTTTGTCCCACAGATATTTCCTCATCAAGACTTGATTGGACTATTGCGCAGTTGCTTCAGGAGCAACAGCGACAGTAATATGACAGGTAGGCTTACGAATTTGATAAGCACGACCTTGAGCTCTGGGACGGTATCGCTTAAAAGCAGGACCGCCATCTGCATAAGCCTGACTAACAATCAAGCTGCTAGGATCCAGTCCAGCATTGTGTTCAGCATTGGCAACAGCAGAACGCAGTACCTTGAGGATTGGCTCACAAGCCTTATAAGGCATAAATTCGAGAATAATTAACGCTTCTCGATATTGACGACCGCGAATTTGGTCTAAGACTCGCCGAACTTTATAAGGAGACATTCGGACATAGCGAGCGATCGCTTTTACTTCATTATTACTATCTATCGCCATAATTTGATCTACATTATTAATTATCTTTATCGGCGAGCTTTTTTATCGCTCTTGGCATGACCTCTAAAGGTACGAGTAGGAGCAAATTCTCCTAATTTATGTCCAACCATTTGATCGCTCACAAAAACTGGTACGTGCTGGCGACCATTATGAACCGCAATAGTATGACCTACCATTTGAGGCAAAATAGTAGAAGCTCGCGACCAAGTTTTGATAACTTCTTTTTTGTTTTGCTCGTTTAGCTTTTCAATTTTTGTGAGCAAGCTATCTGCAATAAAAGGACCTTTTTTTAATGAACGACCCATAACTTTTCCAACTGAAGAATAACTATCTTTTAACGGCGACGACGAACAATTAATTTATTGCTAGGTTTGTTGCGCTTGCGAGTTTTAACTCCTAATGCCGGTTTACCCCAAGGTGTCACTGGCCCACTTCTACCAATAGGAGCGCGTCCTTCTCCACCTCCATGAGGATGGTCTACAGGGTTCATTGCACTACCTCTAACCTCTGGTCGTTTACCGAGATGACGAGTACGTCCTGCTTTTCCTAGTTTGATGTTTCTAGCTTCGGCGTTACCTACTTGTCCAATAGTGGCGTAGCATTCTTTACGTACCATTCTGACTTCTTTGGATGGTAGTCCAATGGTGACGTAATCTCCTTCTTTTGCCATTACTTTGGCAGCAGTACCAGCAGCACGAACTATTTGTCCACCTCTGCCAGCTCTAAGCTCTACGTTGTGAACTGTTTCTCCTAAAGGAATTTTGCTCAAAGGTAAAGCATTGCCAATTTCAATGGGAGCATCAGTCCCAGACATAATCGTCATACCTACTTTGATCCCAGCAGGTGCAAGAATATAACGTTTTTCGCCATCTTCATACTGCACCAAAGCAATGCGAGCATTACGATTGGGGTCATATTCAATGGCAATTATTTCTGCGTTGATATTATATTTATCTCTTTTAAAATCAATTTCACGATAGAGGCGCTTGTGTCCACCACCACGGCGACGACTAGTAATTACGCCACGGTTATTGCGACCTTTGGCTCTATGTTTGTATTTAGTTAGAGATTTTTCGGGTTTGGTTTTGGTAATCTCAGAAAAATCTGAAACTGTAGCTTGACGAGTTCCAGGAGTGTATGGTCTAAATGAACGAATACCCATAATCAAATTTTGGATTTAGGACTTGCGCAAAAGCGTTTCGGCTATTTTTCCCTTAAAGTTTATACTTCAGGGAACAAAGTAATTGAGTCTCCTTCTTGTAAGGTAATAATTGCTCTTTTGTACTGAGGTTTATAGCCGAGAAATCTACCTACTCTACGTTTTCTACGAGGTAAACGTAGAGTATTGACCTTAGTTACAGTGACATCAAATAAACTTTCTATCGCTGCTTTAATTTCTGGTTTAGTAGCTTTAGGCAAAACATCAAATACATATTTGTTTTGCTCCATTAACAAAGTTGCCTTTTCTGTAACAATCGGTCTGATGGTTAAATCGGCCAAATACCGAGGATTATAGTTAGTCACGATATACCTCCTGAATTTGCTCTAAAGCATCAGTAGTCGCAACAATCTTATTGGCTTCTAAGATGTCGTAAATATTTAAGTTAGTTGCTTTGAGCAGTTTGAGATTGCCAAGATTACGTACGGACAGATAAACGTTTTCAGGAATCTCAGTTACAATCAATAAAACTTTGGTTTCTGCATCTACTCCCCATCTTGTCAAAGCTGTAACAACTTCTTTGGTTTTGGGACGAGTAAGTTGCTCGGCAAAATTTTCTACTACTATTAAATCTTCGGCTCGACTAGTAAAAGCAGTTCTTAAAGCCAAACGTCGCTCTTTGCGGTTCATCTTGACACTAAAGTCTCTTGGTTTAGGTCCAAAGATAACACCACCACCACGCCACAGAGGAGAACGAATTGAACCAGCACGAGCGCGTCCGGTTCCTTTTTGTCGCCAGGGTTTGCGACCACCCCCTCTTACTTCTGCCCTAGTTTTGCTAGAAGCAGTACCTTGACGGGCGTTATTCATTTGTCTCACTAAAGCTCGATGAACTATATGAGACGCATTTTCTTCTTTGGCTACTTTTAATTCTAGGGTTGCCTCGCCGACATTTTCCCCTTGCCAGTTTTTGACTATACAATTAACCATAATTGTCAGTGGTTATTTTTTTCCGACGATATTACTTGGAGCAATACTTAACAATGCTCCTGCTTTTCCAGGGACAGCTCCTTTGATGAGTAGGAGATTTTTTTCAGAATCTATTTCTACTACCGTAAGCTTGCGAATGGTGACTTGGCTAGCACCATAGCGACCAGCCATTCTTTTTCCAGGATACACACGACCAGGAGTAGTTCCTGCACCAGTTGAACCAGGTAAACGGTGATTTTTTGAACCGTGAGACATCGATCCACGTTTGAAGTTATGACGTTTCTGATAACCAGCAAAACCTCTACCAATAGTAGTACCAGTTACATCAACTATTTGTCCGATACTAAAAAGGTCGGCTTTAATTAACTGACCAAGCTCAAAGATAGAAGCATCATCAATTTGATATTCTTTAAGATGGCGTAAAGGCGTAGCTCCAGATTTTTGCAAATGACCCAATTCTGGTTTATTTAAAGCCTTTTCTTTTACTTCTCCATAGCCAATTTGGATGGAGTTGTAGCCTTCTGTTGCTTTGGTTTTAATTTGAGTAATGACACAAGGACCAGCTTTGACGACGGTAATGGGGATGGCACTACCCGTTTCCTTGTCAAATATTTGGGTCATGCCCAGTTTTGTGCCGAGAATACCGACAGACACAGAATTTAGCCCCTTTTTTTACTAAACAACAGTTGAATAGTTGAGCCAAGGTTACGACTCAATTTTGCTACTGTATTGACAAAAAAACATCTTGCTCATCTAGACTTTTTTTTACCCTTGTAAAAATTTAGTCGAGTACATAGCTAACCGCTATTAACAAGATGTATAGCAGCAATCTTTTAATATAGGTATCTTGAGCTAAGATTTACTACCAGATTTATGAAAATCCAAAAATCTAGATTTTATAGTTACCTTTGACCCAAAAGACTTAAAGAATTAACTCTTCAGTATCTTAAGGAGGTAAAAGATTATGTTTTTTTTGTCAATTTTACTGATAAAGTTGTAACTTTAAACAGTAATTTATTCTAAATACTAGCTAGAACAAGTAGTTAACCATTAAAATCAAGTAAACTACATTGATTTTTTTAAGCTAATATTTTGTGTGAGCTAAATTAATCAAGAAAAATTTAGTCACGATCAGACATTATAAACGATGGCGAGTGGTTTTTGCAAGGAAGGGTTCGCTAATACTTTAACAAGTTTTAAAATATATAATCAATCTGGAATCAAAAATAAGTATTTATAACAATAGTAAGTAATATGGCACTGATTACCACTGGAAAGTCTTTTATCCGCGCTTTAGAAAAATCAGGAGCTTTGGGCTTATATGTTCCATTAGAGGGTGGCTCTGAAGGAAGATATCAAAGACGTTTAAGGGCTGCTGGCTATTATACACTTAATTTGAGTGCCAGAGGATTGGGAGATTTGGATGCCTATTTAATGGGAGTCCACGGTGTTCGTCCGCCTCATTTAGGAAAAAAAACCATTGGACAAGAAGCTGCGGTAGGACATATTTATTATGTACCACCTATTGCAAGTTATCACTTAGAAGTTTTACCCAATGATTCTAAAGGGTTGGTACTGTGGATTATGGAAGGAAATATTTTATCTCGTCAAGAGATTGAGTACTTGATTAATTTACCAAAAATTGAGCCTCGGATTAAAGTGGCGTTAGAGCTAGGAGGAGAGCGTTATTTTAACTGGAAACCTTTATCAGAAACTTTAATAGCAGCTTAGTCTGGCTGTCAATCTAAGCAAGGGGCGAGCAATTTTAGTCAATTGTATGTACCCTTGCTTCAAATAGATTATTTAGCTGCCATTAATGAAGCTCGTTTTCATCATTAGAGTCATTTCCTAAAAAAATTCAGGCAATAGGGTTGACATTATCCCAAGATGTAGTGTTATTATTACCTGTGCTATGAATTAAGCAGTTAATTCTTTGCGCGGGTATAGTTTAGTGGTAAAACCTTAGCCTTCCAAGCTAATGATGGGGGTTCGATTCCCCCTACCCGCTTCAAAATACAAAATATATCTCAGCTGGCATTTAAGCTTTTGCCGATTTTACTAATCTTTTAAGGACTTTTGGGAAAATATTTATAAGATAATTCCGTCCATTCTACGAGCTTCCAAAATGCTTCATCTGCTGTTATTGGACTTTACAAATATATCCCTGAGTTTCTCTTTTGCTTGATATGTCATAACTACTCTAGAAGAGCCATCATTATAATCAATTTTGAGCAGTTTACTTTAGAATATGGTGGAGTTTTGGAATATCTTGATTGCCAACTGCTGGAGTTGTTTGGATGAGAAAATTACTTGGATTGGCTATAACTATTGCGCTTATAGGAAGTACTATTATTTTTTCTCTAGCTGCACAAGCACAACCATCTCTTTATCTAGCTTATCCGCCACCAAATCATGAAACTACTGCTGACAAGATTTTTTTAATTGGTACTGCATCGAATCAAGGAGAAGTGTCGATTAATGGCAAATCCATTACTAGAAGTAAGGCGGGACATTTTGCTCCTAGTTTTCCTCTCAAAATTGGCGATAATGTGTTTGAGATTCGCCATCAAAATGAAAAATTAAGCATCAAAATTAAAAGAATTTCTACTGAGCCAGAATTTGAGAGTAAAGTTGCTTTTGCGAAAGATTCTTTAAGTCCCGCAACGAAAATAACCAGATTACCGAACGAATTAATTTGTTTTAGTGCAATTGCCCCTCCCAATGCCCAAGTTAAGGTCAAGATTGAAGAGCAAACTATTCCCCTATTTTTACAAACTGAGTTAGTTGAGTTACCAGCCAATTCAGCTATTTTTACGAACAATCAACCAACTATTGAGGCAACTACTAACACTAATCAATATCAAGGATGTACTAGTTTTACAGAAATAGGGAATTTGGGAAAACCTGAATTTGAATTGAGTTTATTAGGAGAAACAATTACCCAAACAGCACCGAGCGAAATTGAAATTATTTCTCCTACCCAATTACAAGTAGTTGAAATAATAGCAGAGGCAGGTGTAACTAGAACCGGTCCTTCTACAAATTATTCTCGTCTCACTCCTTTACCTAAAGGAGTTAAAGCTAGTGTCACTGGTACAGAAGGGGAATGGTTGCGTTTAGATTATGGTGCTTGGATTAAAGCAGAAGAAACCAAACCAATTGCTACCAATGTTCCTCCTACTTCACTGATCCGCAGTATTGCTTCTCGGCAGTTACCAAACATCACTGAAATTGTTTTTCCCTTACAAATAGCCGTACCTTTCAGTGTGAGACAGGGAGAAAATACTTTCACTTTGACTCTTTACAACACTACTGCTCAAACCGATACCATTCGCCTTGATAATGATCCTGTAATCAAACGTTTGGATTGGCAACAAGTGACACCAACCCAAATTGACTATACATTTCATCTCAACAACGAACAACAGTGGGGTTATGAGGTTCGTTATCAAGGCACAAGTTTGGTTTTATCTCTGCGTCATCCGCCTCAACTAAGTCTGCAAAGAAATGTTCCTCTCACAGGTGTAAAAATCCTACTTGATCCTGGACATGGAGGTAAAGAATCGGGTGCCAAAGGACCAACTGGTTATCCTGAAAAGGATATTAATTTATTAATTTCTACCTCTTTAGCTAAAGAACTAGAAAAATTGGGGGCAACAGTTGATTTAACTAGAGTAAAAGATATTGATTTAGCCTTAGAAGATCGAGTTAAAATGATTGATCGCAGTAAACCAGCGATCGCTTTATCGATTCATTACAATGCTTTACCAGATGATGGGGATGCTATGAATACGAAAGGAATTAGTACTTTTTGGTATCATCCTCAAGCTCATAGTCTGGCAGTATTTTTACAAAATTATTTAGTTAAGCAATTAAATCGCCCTTCTCATGGTGTTTATTGGAATAATCTAGCCTTGACTCGTCCTTACACTGCACCAGCCGTTTTATTAGAATTAGGCTTTATGATTAATCCTGATGAATTTGAATGGATTACTAATCCTAGCGAACAAAAAAAATTAGTAGATGCGATCGCTTCTGGAATTACTCAATGGTTTGTCTTAATTGCCAATTCTTAATCAAAAAAAGTAGTTGACCGAAACAGAAAATGATGATATCACCAAAGCAAGAATTTTGTCGCAATCAACTTTTATGACTTTGCCAAAAGGAATTTATACTTTAGCCAATGATAATTTGTACGACCAAGTTATTGCTTTAATTAATAGTATTAGAAGCAACTACGATAGTAAAATTCCAATTTGTATTATTCCTTATAACAATCAAATTAATCAACTGAAAAATCTGCATTTGGAGCAAGTATTTTTATTTAATCAAGAAGAATCTTTCAATAAATGGCAAAATTTTGCTGCCGAAATTTGGAGTCATCCACGTTTTGGCAACTTAAAACAAACTGCTTGGTATCACGGTTCTAATACGATTAGAAAACTATGTTCTTTTGATGGTCCTTTCGAGCAATTTATTTATATAGATAGTGATGAATTAGTGATGTCTTCCCTAGAAGATTGTTTTAATAAACTCACTAACTATGATTGTGTTTTTGATGATTGGGAACATAAGAAAAACGATTGCTTTCTTGCTCTTGATTTAATCGAACAAAAATATCACTATAGCGAACAAGATGTTAAAAAACATTGTCATTGTTCGGACTTTTTTGCCTTAAAAGCTGGTTTACTTGATGATCGCTCTTTAGAAGAACTAAAGTTTAGTTTGATTAACAATGAAGAAGTTAGTTTGATCAATTCTAAAGGATGGTGGGATGAAGTATATCTGTTTAGCTACATCACATTTAAGCTTAACTGCAAAGTTTTTAACTATACTTTGAGTAATGATCCTCAAGACCGAACGGGGC
Source organism: uncultured bacterium (assembly GCA_964562685.1). Taxonomy (GTDB): domain Bacteria; phylum Cyanobacteriota; class Cyanobacteriia; order Cyanobacteriales; family Xenococcaceae; genus Stanieria. Next base: position 7,575 of record CAZLUP010000046.1, on the reverse strand, counting down.
ATATTGCTGGGGTCGATCCTTTTGTTGAAAAAGACAAAGTTTTGTTTAATCAACAAGGTTTAAAACCAATTCATAGAATTCATTACATGGGTTATAAATCAGAAGCTTTTAAAAGATTATGCCAAGGCGAAAACACAAACATCCCACACCAACAAGTGTTTTTATTCTATAGATTTATGAATCAACCAGAGGATGCTCCTACTGATTTAAAGAAACCTATTTTTACTAGCAAAATTGAACGTTTTTTTCAGAAAGTATTTTCTAAACTGAGGCAAAAGTTAGCAATTTTTTGATTCAGACACTAAGAATTTCTTCATCAACTGAAAAATCTATTTCGCTTTGATCTCTTCCTGAAGCCAAATAATCGTTTTGGAAAGAATCTTTTAACCCTGAAACCAAATCATATTTTGGTTGCCAATTTAACTCAGTCTTGGCTTTATTGATTTCTGCAAAAAAGTGCTGTGTCCGAATGGGGAAAGCTTTGCGCTTACCAAAATTAAATTGACTCGGTTCATAATGAACTAGTTTAATCTCATCAGCAGACTTCCCGGCAGCTTCGGCACAAGCATAAGCCAAACCATTAAAAGTAACATAGCGCTCGCCCGAAATATTATAAATTTGCCCAACTGCTTGTTGATTACCTAAGACTGCTGCCATTGCAGTAGCCAAATCTTCAACATGACCAAATTGAGTTAGATATAATCCGTTACCTGGAATTAAAATCGGACGATTTCTGACAATACGGTCAAAAAACCAAGCTTCCAAATCATTATAATTTTGAGGTCCATAAATATAAGTAGGACGAATTGAAGTCCAAGGAATACCAGATTTGGCTAAATAAGCTTCGGTTTCGTGTTTGCCTTTGTGACGACTGTTCGGATCGACTGCATCTCCTTCGCGATGAGGCATTTGTTCGGATTTTAAATAAACTCCTGCCGAACTTACATAAACAAAATGTTGAACTCGATCCTTAAATATTTCAACTAACGGCTGAGTATCACTTAATTCGCGACCATTATTATCAAAAACCGCATCAAAACTTATTTGTTTTAATTTTTCTTTTAATAAAGTAGTATCCTTGCGATCTCCTTTGATTTGTTGTACCCCTTCAATCGGTGCTGATTTATTACCGCGATTAAATAAAACCACTTCATGACCTTGTTGCACTAAAATTTTAGTTAAATAAACCCCGATAAAACGAGTACCACCCATAATTAAAATCCGCATGATTCCTTCCTAACTAAAATCTTCTACAACCTTAATATCCTACACTTTAGAGTAGAACAGCAGGTATCAGCCTGAATCATTGGTTTGATTCGGCTTCCATTTGTTATTACAGAATCGATTTAAGCTCTTTATAAATAAAGAGTTTTATCTTTACAGTTAGATCGCTACTGGTAATATACTACGCGGATGTAGTTCTATTGCACCTAAAGTTTGGAGAGTGGCTTTTTGAGCAGGAGTTAAACCTTTTGCCCCAGTAATTTTCATCCCTTCATACAGTCTAGAAGCAAGTAATATGCGATGGCATTTACCAGTCTCAACATTCCACAATCTAACAGTTTGATCTTGGGAACCACTAGCGACGATTTGACCATTAGGATGAAATGCAACAGAAAAGACCAAATGCTGATGTCCTCGGCAAATATGCAAACACTTTCCTGTCTGAATGTCCCATATTCTCACAGTGTGATCGTGAGAAGCACTAGCTAAAGTTTGACCGTCAGGACTGATAGCGACCGAAAAAACCCAGTTTTCGTGTCCGTTTAAAGTTTTTAGCAATTTACCCTGTTGATAATCCCAAATGGCGATCGCATTGTCGGTGCTACCACTAGCTAAAATCCCCCCTGGAATCGGACTAAATGCTACCGATTTAACTCGATTTTGGTGTCCAATTAGGGTTTTGAATAATTTACCCTTAGCAACATTCCAGAGTCTAATTTGACCATCAGTACTGCCTGTAGCTATGATTTGATCATCAGGACTAAATGCTACTGACCACACCTGATCACCATGTGCAGAAAAAGTTTTAAGACAATTACCAGTATTTAAGTCCCAAAGTTTTGCTGTGCCATCTGCGCCACCACTGGCTAGAATTGTCCCGTCAGAATTAAATGCTACTGAATATACCCAATCATCATGTCCTTGTAAAACCTCGATACATTTACCAGTATTGACGTTCCATAGGCGAATAGTGCGATTACGACTAGCAGTAGCTAAGATTTGACAATCAGGATGAAAAGCTACCGCGCAAATTTGATCGTGATGACCAAATAAAGTGTGAATGCAAGTATTCTTTTTCCAGTCCCAAATTCTGATCGTGTTGTCATTACTTCCACTGGCTAAGATATTCTCTTCTGGAACTTCTCCACAAGCTACAGGAAATACCCAGTCGGTACTTCCTTTCCAAGTTTTTAAACATTTACCATCTTGACAATCCCAGATTCTCACTGTTTGATCTAAACTGACACAAACTATTTTTCTGCCTTCTGGACTAAAAGCTAAAGAAAAGATTTGATTGGCGTGTCCGTAGATGGTTCGGATGCAAGTATGGGTATGATAGTTCCACAGTCTGACAGTGCGATCGCAACTACCACTAGCTAAAGTAACTCCGTCATTACTAAAGGCTACCGCCGAAACTCCAGCAGTGTGTTGGTCGTAAGTAACCAGACATTCTCCTGTATTAACATCCCATATTTTGACAGTTGAATCACCACTACCACTAGCTAAAAGCTTACCGTCGGGGCTAAAAGCAAGAGAACGTACCCATCCTTCGTGTCCGATACAAGTTCTAATCCATTCACCAGTTGTAGCTTCCCAAATTCTAATCGTTTGATCGTCACTACCACTAGCTAAAAGTTTACCGTCGGGGCTAAAAGCAAGAGAACGTACCCATCCTTCGTGTCCGATACAAGTTCTAATCCATTCACCAGTCCGAACGTCCCAGATACGGAGAAAATTATCTCCACTAGCACTAACTACAGTTTGATTATTAGGACTACAAACAACAGAAAATACTTCATTATCGTGTCCCCAGCAAGTTTTAATACAAGTACCGTCTTTAACCTGCCAAAATTTAACAGTGCGATCGCTACTTCCGCTAACTAAAAGTTTACCATCAGGACTAAAAGCAATAGAACGTACCCAATTATGATGACCTTTACAGATGACTAATAGTTTACCCGTTGCTACTTCCCAAAGACGAATCTGACAGTCGGTATCACAGGTAGCTAAAATTTTGCCATCAGGACTAAAGGTAGCGGATAAAATATTACCTAAAGTTTCGGTAAAAACTGCTTTAGATAAGTCGGAATTGGTGAAATTAACGTGATGTAATTTGATGTCTTGTAAGTTAGCTTGCCACAGGGTTAAACCTGAGAAATTAAAACCAGTTAAATCTATTTCTAATTGACGGCAAATATTAATAATATTACTACTAATATAGCCTGTTTTTAAGTGGGAATTTGATTCACAATGTAGAAATTGCAAAATTTGCTCGATCTGGTTTTTAATCTTATTTCTCGTGCCTAGACAGTTAAGGAGTTGTTCTCCAATTGGTGTAATTATTTGAGTTTCTTGAGACTCTCGAATAAAGTCCTGACTTTGAGATTTTGCCAAAGCAACTTGATTTAAAAGATTGATTTTTTGAGTATTAATTTCTGCAACAGCTTGCATAATTAGTTCGTGAGTAATGTATTCCATTACTACTGTTTGCTGACTGATAAAATTATCAAATTTTTCAATTAGAGAACGTTTTTGTAAAGAAGCCAAAGCTTGAATTAAATCTCTGGGAGAAACTGGAAAAACAAAATCAGATTGTAATTGTTGAATAGAGACTGGTTCACGATTAATTGCTAGCCAGTACATAATTTGTTGTTCTAATAAAGTTAAACGTTGAAATTGCTGTTTTAATAAATCTCTAATATCATCAAAAATCAAAGAATCTTGCTGAATAACTGCCATGAAGTCGGTAACACTTCCCTTAAAAAAATCTTCCACAGCAGCAGCAACAATTTTCAAAGCTAAAGGATTACCACCATAACGTTTAACTAAAGTTTGCCACTCTGTTGGCGAACCAGAAAAAGTACCTTTAACATCAAAAATTTGTTGTCCTTCAATAGTAGATAATCCCTTAATTGGCAGACAACGAACTGGTAAATTATCTCCTTCCAAAGCAGAAAATCTTGGTAGTTGTTCGCGGGAAGTTATGAGTAAAGAACTTTGATGTTTGGTTTCCGCGATCGCTTTAAAAAAAACATCATAATTTTCATAAACTTGGGGATATTTTACTCTCAAAGAATTAGTAAGATTCTGATGTCCACTTGGTAAAATTGATTCGATATTATCTAAAATTAAAAGACAACGGGAAGAACGTAAATATTGCAATAATATACTTATTTTTTCTTGGACAGAATCGGGCAACTTAACTTGTTTTTGTCTGCTTAAAAACTGAATTAAATCTGCTAATATCTTTTCTAAAGAAGGAGCATGGCGCAGACTACGACAAATCACAAATTCAAATTTATCGGCAATTAATTGAGCAGCTTTAATGGATAAAGAAGTTTTCCCAATTCCTCCCATACCCAATAAAGTAACCAGACGACAATGATCTGCCACCAGATATTTGTTAATCAAAGAAATTTCTTCTGAGCGTCCGAAAAAAACCGAAACATCAATTTCTTCTCCCCAATCTTGATAATTATGGTGGTCAACAATTTCTTGCCATTTGAGTCCCAAAACTTGACAAAATGCCTTAAAAGCATCAAAATTAACTGCATACTTGCCTGATAAAAAACGCTTCCACGTTCCTTCAGAAATACCATCAGCAAAATAACCTACTTCTTGCCAGGAAGTTCCTAGAATATTACTAGCTTCTTCTAGCCAGCGAAAATCATCAATAGTCCAACCTTTAGCTTTTCTCGCCTGTTTTACCATTACTAAACCACGCGCTGAAGCTTTGAGTGCAACCATAGATACTTTCCCAAAACCCTAAAATTTTGCTGAGTTTTGCCTATTAATTAGAGTCTAGGACAAAATCACTGCACACACTTTATTTTTAAAGATTTGTCAAGATCAATATTGTTGATCTAATTGCTGATCCAAAATCGATCTTACGTAATTTGACTTAGGTGAGAGATACTGAAAGTAACGAAATCATTATTGAACAAGAGATTTTGAGAATACGAATAAATAATTAATTTAACTTGGCATAAAAATATATTTTTATGTCTTTTTTTATTGTTATTAGCTAAAAAAGTGATCCAAAACTGATCTATTTTTTATAAAAATCTAAAGACTAAACTAAATTTAGTTGAGAGGTTAAAGAAATTTCATTAGCATTAATTTTCTTGACAATCTTAACCCTAAAAAACTCACTAATAACATTAATAGGAGCAAAAAAAATGCCAGACAACTCTATAGATCAAGCAATGGAGACTCTTCAGAGCCAATGGTACAATGCAATCGTAAAAGGACTTAGTTTAGACCCTAACACCTTTCAACTGTATCAAACAGACCAACCACTTTCTAATACTTCTAAAGGTATCTGGGATATTTTTAATAGTATCCCTCCTTTATCTTTAACCAATAGCTTTTCCTCTGGAGAAATTAACAAATTCTTTGATGATTATCAAGCAGTTGTTAATAATTTGCTGCCTCCAGCCAATGATGACTTTGAAGCTGCAATGGGTGATAATTTAGCTGCTTGGAATAAATATAGAGAAAGCCATGTCGATGATCTAATTTCTAAAGGATATTTAGCTGTATTTACTCAGTGGGCAGAAGTATTTTTAGAACCAGATCAAACAGCACGAGTAATTGGTATTTATAAACAATCTCTCAATAATCCGATCAACTTAGCAATTGATGCTGTCAATAGCGACACCTATATCGATCCCAAATAATGGCCCAAAATTTACTAAAACCATTGCCGATCTGAGAAATTCTTTAATTCATGGCGAATCTAAATCGTTTGATTTAGATAGTGAAACTGCTAGTTCTGACACTTCCCATACTTGGACTCACGGAAGAGTCAGTGGAATATTTAAATTTTTCTACGGGGGAGGTCAAGGTGACTTTGATAGCCTTAGTAGTAAAGCTTCTAATTCTCACATAACCGTTACAGGAAGCTTTGAGAAAGTTGTTCCCTTTACTGCTGCTCCAGATGGCTGGTTTAATTCCGCAGCATTGGGAATTGCCTATCAAACTAAAGATAATACTGTGTGGCGTGCTGGAAGAAAGCCCGATTGGCTAGGAACATTTGGTCCTAATGGCAATTTACTGCGTTACGCTACCCAACTCATTGTGGTAGATGGGATTGACTACACCATCACCTCAAATGCCAAATTCGATTCATCTGAGCAACAGACAATTCGAGCAAATGGTTCAATTGGTTTTTGGCCGTTCTTTTCATCTCATGTGATTCACGGAAGCGAAAGAAGAATTACTTTTTCTGATTCTGGTGAAATGACGGTTCATGCTTCTAGTCCTGCGGGTAATCCTGTCATCTTAGGTGTCAACGTTCTACCTATTAATAATCTCTTTAGTTAAGTCCGGCTTAAGGTATCAAATATTTGAGTCTAGACTTGAAATCAGCATTTGATACCTCCTTTCAACTTTGTGGTTATAGTTATCATCATTTTCAAGGAAGTTAAAACAATGCCAGTCAACAGTAATCGAGGCGGAGTCATGCCCAATTCTGCACCACAATTTGGTTCTGGATCTGCACAACACAGTGATGCAGTACAAGCAATTAATCAATTAACCTATGGTGCATTGTGGTTTGGACCTCAAATGAATCCAATCAGTCAGACAACCTGGATCAGGATTGATGTTCAGAATGCTCCTGGCGGGGGAGCGCAAAACCTGCAAGCCCAATTAAATGGACTCCGTGGTCACAGTACGGTAGCGACAGTTATTATTGCAGGAAATCTTGCTTTAGCGGGAAACAGCATCCCCAGGCAAAAAGAAGTACTGAGAACAGTTAAAAGTGCTTTTTTTGACAGCTTAAATGACTTTGAGCAAGGCAATCCACATATTTGGAATGTAGGAGGTAATTTCTCCAATTAACTACTCTCTCTATATATTCTTTCTCCATCGATCGCTTGTATATTTAAAGGCAACTTAGTAACGAATTCAACAATTACCAGATGATCTAGCAATGCCTGGATTATAAAGAAGATTATGAGTGAGTTTCATGAGGGAGAAATTGCCGTTCAAGCTCAAGCAGGGGTGAGAGATGAGGCGCAGAGTATTTGTCATCTAATCAATCCGTTCCTTCAACCCAAAGCCCAAGAATTTCTGAGAGAAAGGCGTATGGCGATCGCCAGTACCATAGATGCACAAGGACGAAGTTGGGCTTCTTTATTAACTGGGAAGCCTGATTTTATTGAAGTTGTCAACCAAACAGAATTTAATATTGCCCCTTATTTAATTACTGGCGATCCCTTATGGAAAAATTTACCTCAAAATCATAATTTGGGTTTACTAACTATTGATTTTCTCAAACGTAGACGCTTACGAGTGACTTCCTCCCGACACTGATTGCTACGCAATACAGTGCGGGCTTCCACTGTC
>CAZLUP010000045.1:0-37246 GCA_964562685.1 uncultured bacterium | reverse complement strand
AACAAGAAAAGCCGTCCTAAAAGGACGGGGTTTTAGACCCAAATTTCTGATAAAACTTAAGAATAGAAGTCCAAGTACGTTCGCAAGCTTGTTGACAAGCAGTAGAGTTAAGGTCTTTGACAAAATCAAATTCATTTCTAAGCACTGTCGTGTATCGATAAATATCCTTTTGTCCTATGCCTTTGTTGTCTTCCCAATAGCGAAGACATTTATTTCGCACGAATTGAACTGTACGAATAGCTTCGTCTATTGCTCGGTATTGAGATTCTTTTCCTCTAAGCTTGTACTCTAAAACAAACATTTTGCGTAATCGACCAACTACGTAATTAATGATAACATAGTTTCAAGCCACAGCCCCGTTGCCGAGTCGTTTTTGATCCAACGGCTAAAGCTAGTTGGCTTTCAAACATCCCGTTTTTTCTGTAAAGCTTGCCACTAGGCGATCGCAATGGGGATAATTGAAAAAGAAAATAGCAAGGCAATTACTCCAGTAAACGCTCTAGTTTTTTATAGACTTCATCGTCATTTCGTTTACCGACTAAAATTATTTCTACTAAATCCTCTTTTGGTTTAAATCGATAAACGATGCGATATTCACCACTATCTACCCGATAAAAACTAGGATATCCTTTCAACTGTTTACTATCAGTCGGTAAAGGGTCAACATTCAGAGATAAGATTTTTTTAGCAATTTGAGCAGCAATCTTGGGTTGTAAGCCTTGTAAGAAATCTAAAACTCTTTTTAATCCATCGAGTTTAGCCATTAGCTAGTTTCTCTAAAATAGCCGTAAATTCTTCACTTCCCATCATTGAAGATTGGCTTAGTGCGGTTTCTGCTGATGAACCTAAATTTAAATCTTCTAATTCTTCGAGTCTATTTATTAGTTGCTGATAAGTTTTTGCTGAGAGAATGACATGGCTAGGTCGTTTTTGCTTAGTTACTAGCACTGGTTCGACTGTAGCTTGATCAAAAACTTCACCGTGTTGATTTCGAGTTTGTGTCAAGGTGTAGCTTTTCATTTTTCAAATTTACTGTCTATTTTGTACATAATAGCATAAATGCACATTATTTTAAAAAATAAGCTGATTAAACTTAGAGCAAAAGCCATGAGTAGTGAAAATTTGTTATCTAGAATTACAATCGATCCCAATATCTGTTCGGGAAAACCTTGTATCAAAGGACATCGCATTTGGGTTTCACTGATTTTAGATTTACTAGCTGCGGGAGAAACAATAGAAGAACTTCTCCAAGCTTATCCAAGTATTAGTAGAGAGGATATCCTTGCTTGTATTGCTTATGGTGCAGAAATAGCAAGAGATAGCTACGTAGAAATTCCTTTATCTGAAAGTTAGATAAATCTTTACTTACTCTGAAAAATATTTTGTACCATAGCTTTATCCACACTTGCAGCAGCCTTATCTAATTCCTCTACTTCACCAGCATCCAAATACCAACCCAAAGCACCAAGATTTTCCTGTGCTTGTTGAAGACTTTTTGCGCCAGGAATGGGAATAGTACCCTTACAAATACACCAGTTAATAGCTACTTGCGACATGGTTTTGTTTTTAGATTCGGCAATTGCTGCTAAACAATTCAAAAGCGATCGCGCTCCTGGTAAAATTTGTTTACCGACTATTTTTCTTAGTCCTTGAGGTAAATTATCTTTTTCTGAATATTTTCCTGTTAAAAGTCCTAATGCCAAGGGACTATAAGCAATTAGTTTAATTCCTAATTCATCACAAACCTCTTTAACTCTTAATTCGGTAACGGGATAGGTAGAAAGTAAGGAATATTGAACTTGTAAGGTAGAAATCGGAATGTTGCGATCGCGAAATTTCTGATAAACTTGTTTAAGTCGTTTAGAACCATAATTAGATAAACCGACACCTTTAACCAATCCTTGTTCGTAAAGATCTGCCAATCCATCTAATAATTGCCACTCTTGCCAAGGAAAATAATTTGCCGTCGACCAGTGCATTTGCACTAAATCAATTCTACCCAGTCTTTTAGCAGAAGCTTTTCCCGCAGCTACCATTGCACCTCTAGTTAATCGCCAGGGATAAGGAGCGAGTTTGGTTGCTAAACAAATATGTGCTTGGTTTTTGCCTGTATATTCCTGGGAAAATTTACCTAATAAGATTTCACTACGACCATTCAGTCTACCCGTGCCATAGGAATCTCCTGTATCAAATAAAGTTACGCCATTTTCTACAGAAAAATTGAAGACTTGCTGTAATTGTTCGTCCATACTTTGAGCGTATCCCCACAGCAGTCGATTTCCCCATGCCCAAGTTCCGCAACCCATAAGAGGTAGAGAAAGTTGTTGATTAGTTTGCATTGTTGGTTTAAATTGCCGAAGTTTTTTATAAAAAAGCTTTTAAAGGTTATCAGGATTAGAAAGGAAACTTCCCCAACTAACAATTCAACTAAAGCTTCCCAAGTACAATAAAATTTATTAGGAGTATAGCAAATGAGCATTCAGATAGAATCAGACCTCAAAGAAATTTTAGGAGAAATCAATTCCAAGCTTGGCAAAATAGATGAACGTCTTAATAAGCTAGAGACTGGTCAAGCAAGATTAGAAGAAAAACTTGATGCCCAAGAAAAGATAGTTACGGAGTTAAAAACTTCACAAAAAAATCAAATTTGGGCATTAATTGCCTTAGCCTTTACTGCTGTTGTTAGTTTAATGGCTGCTTTGGGCAAATTTATTTTTTTCCCTAATCCTTAATTAAATTGAAAATAGTGATTGCTTCAATAGCATCAGCAGGTTCAAAACCAAAAACACGAGCATAAAAATAAAATTCGCTATCCAATGCCTTTCTGATATTTTCCGCTTGCCGAAAACCATGCGCTTCCTCTTCAAAAGTGACGTAAGCAACAGGTAAACCCTTAGCTTTAATCGCCTCAAACATCATTTCTGCTTGATTGGGCGGAACAACTTTATCCTGAAGTCCCTGAAAAAAGATTACTGGAGTTGCCAATTGTTCGGTAAAATGGATAGGCGATCGCTTTATGTATAAATCCTTCTCTGTTGGATAAGCACCGATCAAACCATCGAGATAGCGAGATTCAAATTTATGGGTATCTCTGGCTAAAATTTCTAAATCACTAACGCCGTAGTAACTCGCCCCTGCTTTAAAAGTATCGCGGAAGGTTAAAGCTGCTAAAGTAGTATAACCGCCAGCACTACTACCAGAAATAACTAATCGATTTCCGTCTACTTTTCCTTGTTGGACTAGATATTTAGCTGCATTGACACAATCATCAATATCCACAATGCCCCAATTTTTATTCAATCTTTGCCGATACTGACGACCATAACCAATACTACCGCCATAATTAACATCAAGGTAGCCAAAACCCCGACTCGTCCAATATTGAATGCGTAAACTCAAACTAACTGAGGCAGATGCGGTTGGTCCCCCATGACTTTTGACCATTAAAGGCGGTAATTCTCCTGCGGGTGCAGAATAATCTTTATTTTTGGGCGGATAGTACCAAGCATAAGCTGTTAATCCATTTTCGGTTGGAAATTGAATTGCTTCTGGTTCGGAAAGATAACCACTATCTAAGTTTAATTCTCCTGTAGTTTTAATGATTTCGCTTACTTCAGTTTCAGGATTAAATTTAACTACTGCGGTGGGTTGATTAGGAGATCCTGCCACAAAAACTACTTCTCCCTTAGCTGTAGCTTGGACAGAAGAAATTTCAGTATCAGAAGTTGTAATAGGACTAAATTGTTTAGTCTGGGTATCAATCTTCCCTAAATGCCAACTACCATCGTGAGAATAAGCACAGATAATTAAATTTGAATCAACCAGATCATAAGTAGATAAACCAAATATCCAGTGGGGATAAGCGAACTCCGCTTCCATCTCAACCACAGGTTCTATTGTACTATCATGAAGATAGCGATAGACATTCCACCAATTATTGCGGTCACTAGAAAAATACAATGTACCATCTTTAGACCATTTGGGTTCACAGATAGATTCTTGGTCACCACCAGCAATGAACTTAGCTTCCTCTATGCCTTCTGAATTAATCTTTGCCAACCATAAATAACTACTATCCCAAGGCATTGAAGGATGATTCCAACTCAACCAAGCAAGTTGTGTTCCATCGGGACTAAGACGAGGCGAAGAATAAAAATCACTACCAGAAATTAAAGTTGCTACTTCCCCAGTTACTAGATCGATAGTAACTACTGTATTTTCTGGTTCTCGATCAGAATCAAAATGATCTTCACAAACACCAATTAAACGATTTCTCTGACGATCTAAAACGAAATCTGCAAAACGTCGATTTGATTCTGCGGTTAAAGGTTGAGGTTGATTACCTGGAGTATGATAATAAATCCTGCCATCAACAAAATTAGAAAAATATACTGTTCCGCCACTCACTAAAAATGCCCCACCACCATACTCATGAACGCGAGTACGAATATTAAAAGGTGCAGGAGTAACATCTTTTACTATTCCTTCCCCAGTACGTCTAACTAAAACATTACGACCTTTTTCTGTAGGTCGTATTTCTAGCCAATAAAGATCATCGCCGTCAACTGTTACTGCACCAATCCCAATCGTAGTGGAAACAATTAACTCAGAAGTAATGGGAGACTGCCAAGTTCCATAGGGTGAAATTTTGTTCATAGACTTTACTATATTCTGCCATAGTAATTTTCCCTTATAAACGATCGGGATTCGTGACAATCAACCTTTAACATTTATAAGTAGGTACTAATTCTTAATCCAATCAATCAAGCTTTCGTAGCTGCATAGAGGAGAACTATAAAATGCTCGATACCCAATCGATTTTAGAAGTTTTACGCCCCGTACAAGACCCAGAATTGCAGAAAAGTCTGGTAGATTTGAATATGATTCGCAATGTTCAAATTGAGGGTGACAAAGTTAGTTTTACTTTAGTTTTAACTACTCCCGCTTGTCCATTGAGAGAATTTATAGTCGAAGATTGTCAAAACGCTGTCAAGCAGCTACCTGGCGTTGAATCAGTAGAGGTAGAAGTAACTGCCGAAACACCTCAACAAAAATCTCTACCCGACCGTCAATCTGTTCCAGGCATCAAAAATATTATTGCTGTCTCTAGTGGTAAGGGAGGGGTAGGTAAAAGTTCTGTAGCAGTTAATATTGCGGTTGCTTTAGCTGACAAAGGTGCAAAAGTAGGGTTATTGGATGCAGATATTTATGGTCCTAATGCACCTAATATGTTAGGACTAGGCAATGCTAACGTCATGGTTAAACAAGGGACTAATGGAGAGGTATTAGAACCTGCTTTTAATTATGGGGTTAAGTTAGTCTCGATGGCATTTCTGATCGATCCTGATCAACCTGTAATTTGGCGCGGACCAATGTTAAATGGAATTATTCGTCAATTTCTCTATCAAGTTGAATGGGAAGAATTAGATTATTTGATTGTCGATATGCCTCCAGGTACGGGAGATGCCCAGTTAACTTTAGCCCAAGCTGTACCGATGGCTGGTGCAGTGATTGTCACAACTCCTCAAACTGTTTCTTTGTTAGATGCTCGTCGTGGTTTAAAAATGTTTCAACAACTGGGGGTAAATGTTTTGGGAATTGTGGAGAATATGAGTTATTTTATTCCTCCAGATTTACCTGAGAAAAAATACGATCTATTTGGTTCTGGTGGTGGAGAAAAAACTGCCCAGGAACTAAATGTACCTTTACTTGGTTGTGTACCTTTAGAAATTAGTCTTAGAGAAGGAGGAGACAAAGGTATTCCGATTGTAATTGCTGAACCAGACTCTGCCTCAGCCCAAGCTTTAGTCTCTGTTGCTGAACAAGTAGCAGCTAAAGTTTCGATCGCAGCTTTTGCTTAGAAGAAACAAGAATCCCGAAAATATTTTTGCCTCACAATGGGAGAGTTGAAATTGAGGGAAGCAGGAGAAGGTTGATTAGTCAAAAGTGAAATTGGTTAATTGTTGTCCACAGATGAACACGGATTAACACAGATGGAGTTATTGGTTGGTAGTGTTTTTTGTTGAGACCTACGGTAGTGCGCTTCGCTTAGGTTAATTGTTTGTCCACAGATAAATCTTGTCCTGAGCAAAGCGAAGGAACAGATAAACGCAGATGATTTATCGGTTGGTAGTGTTAATGGTTGATTGTTAATTGTTAATTGTTGATTATTCATGCCTCATAATTAGTAATTAGTAATTAGTAATTAGTAATTACTAACTGATCACTGGTAACTGTTTTTCCCCAATTAGGTTGAAACAAAGTTATAAATATTTTGTACTGGAATACCAATTCAGCCTAGAATGCGTCTTAAATCTCGCTCAAAACCCAAAAGTCGTTCTCGATTTCAGCTAGGAGATTTTTTTACCAAACATTTACTAGCTTTTTTCTCTCCTTGGCTACATCTCGATTGGTTTTTACTGCTACTGGTAGTAGGTTTAACTTTTTTTGGTGGTTTGACTATTCTCAGTACAGAATTGTATGAACAACTCGATCGCGGTTATCAACATTGGTTGATTGGTGGAGTTGGTGTGGGCATAGCTTTGACAATTGCTCGTTGTCCCTATCAAGTTTTACTGAAATGGCATTGGTTGACTTATGCTTTAACTAATTTATCTTTGATTGCGGTAATGGTTAACGGTGTCACTGCTAAAGGGGCGCAACGTTGGATTACAATTGGCGGTTTTAATGTTCAACCGTCAGAATTTGCCAAGTTGGGCGTAATTATTACTTTAGCTGCTTTATTGCACAACAAAGATACCGCCAACTTAAGAGCAGTTTTACGAACTCTAGCTATTACTGCCGTTCCTTGGGGATTGGTTTTTTTACAGCCAGATTTAGGAACTTCTCTTGTCTTTGGCGTAATTACCATCGCTATGCTTTATTGGGCAAATGCTAACCCAGGTTGGCTACTTTTACTTCTTTCTCCCTTAATTTCAGCAATTCTCTTTCACATTTATCTTCCTGCTTGGATTGTTTTTGCGATCGCAATGGTTGCTATTGCTTGGCTGACTCTGCCGATGAAACCGCTTTCTTCTTTAATAGCTTTAGGGATTAATTGTGCTGCGGTAGAGTTGGGTAATATTTTTTGGGGATTATTGAAAGATTATCAAAAAGACCGTTTGATTTTGTTTCTCAATCCTGAAAAAGACCCTTTAGGTGGAGGCTATCACCTGATTCAATCTCGCATTGCGATCGGTGCTGGAGGTATGTGGGGAAAAGGATTCAATCATGGTACGCAAACTCAACTTAATTTTATCCCCGAACAGCATACTGATTTTATCTTTTCTGCCGTAGGTGAGGAATGGGGTTTTATGGGTAGTTTGGTATTATTATTGGTTTTTTGGTTAATTTGCCTACGATTAGTTTTAATCGCTCTTCAATCTAAGGATAACTTTGGTTCTCTTTTAGCAGTTGGCATTTTAGCTATGATCGCGTTTCAAATAGTTGTTAACATCAGTATGACGATTGGACTTGCTCCGATTACGGGTATTCCTTTGCCTTGGATGAGTTACGGTCGTTCGGCATTGTTAACTAATTTTATCGCCATTGGATTAGTAGAATCAGTAGTTAATCATGCTAATCAGAAAAAGAGAAAGGATTATTTTCTTAGTTAAATCTATTTTTATAAGTAAAACTTAAGTTTATAGTGAAATTTGATTGAAAATTTGTTAGCCAAGCTTATTGAGAATGGCTAAATTTTTTTGACGAATTGATTGGGTTTGAGCTTGTTTTTTGAAAACTAACCCGATATTATGTGATAGGATGTCATCTTTATTTGCTGTTTGGAAAATTTACTTTTCTTTACTTTGGTTAAGTAATTAACTAGTCTTGGTTTTAACTTGCAACAGGTTTCTGCAATTAACATTTTGTAATAAAACTTTTTTAGCTTATTGACTAAGTATATTTGCTAGGATTGACAAAAGAGTATAGTTTTAGGTAAAGACAATATTCTCTAAAATAATCGAAGAAGCAAATGAAATTATTGGTTAAAAGTATTGAATGTTATACAGTTGATTAACAGACAAATTGTTTTAAGATAACAGTTGTTTTGAGTCTGAGTTTGCCAATTGATTAATAATGTAAATTAAATAAATTGAAATGATTGCAGCGAAAAAACACCATACAGAAATAAAAGCGTAACTAAACACAAGATAAGTACTAATCGCCGAAATAAACATTAAAACTCCCAACAGATTAAAGCTTCGATTAGAGCAAATAAACAAAGGAATTAAAACAATCATCATATAAACTATCCAACTAAAATCTTTTGGCAGAAAAACTTGATTATTAAAAAAGAAGTGAATTTGATAAAAAATTGAATGATTAATTACCTGAATTTCTAGCCAATCGCTGTAATTTAATAAAGGCAAATATAAGCAAGCACCATAAATAAAACCAACTAAGGTAAATATTGCCAATACCTTCTTCAATAGTTGATTTGTTTCTACCGAATAAGCCGAACCAGGAATCCAAAACAACCAGAAAAAGTTAGAAAAAAACAAAAAACCCAAAGCAGCAGAGTGAATAGTATTGGTCTGATCTGAAGCAAATCCCAACCAAAGCAATCCTTCAAAAGCTTGTTGAATCCCAAAAAATAGAGGTACAGAAGCGATCGCAAGATAAGTTTTGTCTTTTGCTGCTGCCTCTTTAAGACAATAGATTCCTGTCGGAATTAACAATGCAGAAGCTGTAAAACTAGCAGAAGCAGAAAAACACATAATGATTAATTGTTAATGGTTAATTGTTTTCTTAAAACTTGGTATTAGTTAAATCTGCATTAGTTAGATTGGTATGATTTAACATACTATTTTGCAAATTTGCTCCCATTAATTTAGCATTAGATAAATCAGCATGAGTTAAATTAGTATAGCTTAGGTTGGCTGCAATCAATTTTGCTCCCGATAGACAAGTATTAGTTAAAATTGCTCCTTGTAAATTAGCTTCGATCAAATTAATATTGGCTAAATTTAATCCTGATAAATCCGCTTGTTGTAAATTTATTTGACGAAAATTCCTACGTCCCAAAGCATAACCTGTAATTAAATTAGCAAGATTACTATAACTGATTGTTCGTTGCGATGGATAGGTAAAAGTAAACGTAAAACTATCTTTACTCTTCAGAACTTGTTTTAATTCTTCATAAAAAGAATAATCAGAAGTCTCTTGCTCAATACCACTCAAATTAACCCAAGCTCTAGTTCTAGTTAAAGCCACTAATAACTGATTACGTAGATAAATATTACTTTCATTTTTAGCTATATTATCTAAACCAATTAAATACACAAAATCTGCTTCTTGTCCTTTAGCACGATGAATAGTTGTAATTGTAACTGCACCTTCGTCCCAAAATAAATTTTCTTGCGGTAAAAAAGTATAGATTCCTTGTCGATTTAAAAATTTAGCTGTATAAAAAGCGAGTTCTTTTGCTTCCCAATAATTCCCTAAAACAATCACTAAAATTTCTTGAGCAGGACGCAAACCATCTTTTCTAAAATTATATTTAATTTGATTTGCTAAAGCTGTTAATTCTTGTTGACGAGAAGTATAAGTCGTAAATTCAATTACTTCTCCTTGCCATAATTGATCGATAGGATTTAATAAATTTTGTGCCGAACGTCTAATTGTAATTTGTTCGCCAATTTTAAAACTTCCTTCTACTTGATAACCGATCGCTTCCCATTCTTCTTTATTAGTAAAACCAGTGATCATTCCTTGAGGACGTAATAAACCCATCGCGATCGCAACAGCAGCAGTTACAATTAAATGAGGAGTACGATAACAACGAGTAATTGTTTCAGTTTTATTAATTTGATTGGGATAAGTTCCGATCGCTAAATGACCTAATTCTTCACCAAACAACTCACTAGCGGTAGGAATTTTTAAACTAGCTAAACTTTGAAGTTCATCATAAGCCCAAATCAATCTTTTTTGTTCGGGATGAATTGAATTGATTGGGCGTAAAGATTGATAAGCAAGCCAATAAAATGGTTGTTTATTTTGATATTTCCATTGATTAACAATTAAGTCTTGTCCTTCATCTATTAAAATGGCATCAAATACTTGAGGAATAGCAGTTGATTGTAAAAGATGAAAACAAACTTCTCCTAACGCTTCGTTGGGTTGATAACTTTCTGTAAATTTTACTGTTAAAGGAGTTTTTCCTACTAATTGACAAATAGTACTATAAAAACCTGGTTGATATTTTCCTCCCCAAGCATGAAGAACTTTTAAGTTAGAATCTTGAGGATTATATGTTTGTTTTCCGTTAGTAAAATAAGTAACCCATTGAGAAACTTTTTCTATGATTACTTGATAAAGACTTCGAGAAAAAAAGACAACGGCAATCTGCCAATCAGGATATTTAAGATGCATTAAAGCAGCTTTTTGACAAAGAATAATTGTCTTGCCAGAGCCTGCTATTCCTCGAATTGTTTGTAAGCCAAGTGGAATTTGTTTAGCAATTTTTTCCTGTTGTAGATCAAATTGAGCCAAACGCGATCGCGCCTGTTTTAAAATATCTCCTCGACTTTGTTGTGCAACTAAAAAGGAACGAGAAGGTGGAACTAATACAGAACTACCTGTTAAAATAGATAATAATAATTGCCATTCAGTTACTGTTAATTGACTTCCTTTTGTTAATGAAGGAATTTTTGCAATAAATTGACAGATTTGATTATTATTTTGTAGAAAATTTTTAAATAAAATTGGTGGGTTACTGAGTAGTTTAGTAAATCCTTTATTTTGCCATTGTTTTTCAGTAATATAAGGAAGAGCAATTATCGCTCTGGCGGGAACTCGATCTTTTAGAAGTGGTTCTTGATTAAAATATTCTAGTAAAGTAAATAATTGATTTTCTGCTTGCTGATAAGGATTACCAGAATCAGTATAAAAATTTTGATATTGCCAACGATGACCTTCAAGCTTAACTATTTGTTCGATCCGAATTGATTTAACTTCAATAACAATTAAACCTAGTTGCTCATCAACAATTAAAATATCTACTTCTTGACGAGATTTTTTAGGAGAAAAAAAAATGGGATAACGCCAATAAGCTAAACATTTCCTTCCAGAAAAAGCTACTTGGATACTATCCCATATTAACTGTTCACCTGCTTCTCCTTTATTTCCTAAAGGTTCGGTAGCAATAAAATGAGAATAATTAGTCATCTAAAACTATTGAATGAGCCAAACTTACCCAATAAAACTTCTTCCTTCTACTTAATAATCGCTCTCAAAAACATCTAAGGTTTTACTGCTTCTAAAATACGAGAAAAATAAAAACGAGTACTAGTCATTCCCGTTCTTTTGATGACAAACCCATTATCTTCTAAAATTTTTAGAATATCGCTTTCTTTATGTTGATAAGCCCGAGTAGTTTTAGAAGGACCAGGAAAAAACTCACCAACTTTTTTCAAAATTGATAATAAAAAAGTTTTTGGTGCAAAACTAAGAATTAAACGAGACTCAGCTAAAGATGCTAAATGTCGGATCATTTGTACTGCATCTTCTTGTGGATAGTGAATCAAAACATCCAGACAAATAACTGTATGGTATTTTCCACTTAAAGCTTCTAAATCTTCTACTGCAAAAGAAAGATTATTGGTATTTTCTAAAATTGCTTGAGCTTTTTCTTGAGCCTCTCCCACCATTTTTTCAGAGATATCACTCGCATATACTTTAGCACCAGCACCAGCTAAAGGAATACTCAGACTACCTACCCCACATCCCGCATCACAAATTGAGATCTGAGCTAAATTACCATCTGCCTGTAACCATTCGATAATTGTATCAATAGTTTGTTGATGTCCAATGCGAATATCATTTTGGACTTTATTGACCTCTCCCTGTCCGTAAATCCTCCGCCAACGATCAAATCCAGTCGCGTTGAAATACTCTTTGACAATTGCTTTATCGTCTACTGTGTTCTGTCTAGCAAAATTCATGAGTCAATTTATTAAACAATATTCTCGTAGCCTTAAATAATATCGTAATAATGACCTCTTTTCCTTTCAGACATTTTCTAAATTTTGATTAGTGATCGCGGATGCGAAGCGCGAAGCTGACCGCGAACTAAGTGAGCGAACCCCTCGTGCTAGTGTTCACAACCTTCAGCGAAATCCTAAAGTAATCAAGCAACTCAAATCTGGTTATGTGAATTCCTGGGTTTAACTCCGCCAAAATTTCAGTAAGTTATTTAACAAAGACTTATTAGTAGATGGTCTTGATTTTGCCAGAAACTCTTGCCGATCAGCTGCTGCTAGCACCAAATGAGATGATGACAATAAATTAGTTGATTCAAGATCATAGTTATTAATTAATACTTCTTCCAATAATCCCACCACAATCAAACGAAAAGCAGCAATCTGAATATTTTTAATTGGTTGCATTAATTCAAGAGCTATAGTTTCAATCGAAGTTGAGCGATCAGCCTGTTCCCAAATTTTTCTTTCTAAAGAAATTAATTTCAAAAATGGCTGATTAACTGTTCGTTGCAAAGCCATATTTGACTTTGGTAATTCCTTGCCGAAAACTTGCCAATCTTTGACCAATCTAAGACCATACATTGCTACCTCAGTAGCCTTCATCCGATGTCCAGTCATTTCCAACCAAGGCAGTGTCATTAAACGATCTTTTAGCTCAGAAAGCTCATCAAACCTAAACCAACCAGTATTTAATTCAAATAATTGATAAACTTGATGTAACTGTAACTGAAAAATCAACCTGAGCTTGTCTCTGGTTAACAGTTTCATCTGATCTAAATATACTCCCAAAGGCATTTCCGTAGGACATAAAGTTCTGAGCTTATCCGTAATCAAAGGACTCAGCCAATTCCTAGTTTCAATTAAAGTAATTAAACCACGATGATTAAGGCGATCGCTAATCGCGACTAAATAGCCTTCTCGAAACCAGATATAATAAATTCTTTTGAGATGACTTGTTTTGTTATTTAATGGTATTTGTACGATTAGGCGACCAGTTTTCTTGCCTTCTTCAATTACCCTAAATAGTTCTGGCAATAAAAATAAGTCTAGAGAGCTACTAATACTCATTTGTCAATTAGCTCCCGATGGAGTTAGCAGTTACAGTTTAACCTGATAATTAGTAAAATTTACTGATTTGGATAACTTCTCGAACTCTCTCTTAGTTAATTTTTCTTAATTTACCTTACTGCTCTGTAAAAGTTAAGGCTTTTCCTCTAATTCTCGTATAAAGTTTGCCTTTTTGGTAAACAATTTAACCATTAACAAAAGTTATTACTGACCATCCCATCAGTTGCCAACCTTCAAAAGGACTCCAACCACATTTGGTTTGTAATTCAGCTTTAACTACTGGGCGATAAGTACTTATGCAGAATTATTTGTATATTCTGTATTTTACTGTTCCCTGTTTCCAAGGGGCTGTCACCTGAATTTAATTCAGGCGGGGAATCCGTCGCCAGGCAAGCACTCGAATTCAATTCGAGTGAACCTGGCGATGCTTGTAAGCCCCGTCGTTACCTATTCCCTCTTTCAACTATCTAATTAATTTTGCCCACCCACTTAAGTTTTCAAGTCAACTCACACAAGATCGGCATCATAGCCAAAGCGCGATCACACCTTGATTAGGAATACCATAACCTTTAATCGGGCAAATTTGCTGCCGTTGCGCCAATAAAAAAGCCATAATTAACTAAACACTTGTTAGCTGCTCTTTGTAATTTATCATCCAAGTCCGCTTGGGTGAGAGTCAAAGGTCGAGTATTAGGCATTTCTAAAAAAGAAGTCACCCTACCTTTGGCACAAGCACAACTAGCAGTAAACAAATCTTCTTGATGTTCTAATCCTGGTTCGCGAAAATGTACTTGGGGATCGATTACACCAGGCAACAAAGTCAATCCAGTTGCGTCAATAATTTCATCCGTTTCAGTAGGAATAATTTCTGGGGCAATTTCTGCAATTTTTCCCTGATTAATTCGTAAATCTCCTTAAAGCAGACTAACATTTCTCAGGAGAATTTGAGCTTGACTAATTAACAAAGTAGTAGTGTTGGAGGATATATGCTTATGACAAAAAAAGAAGAAAATCCTGTCGTTGAAATTCTAAAAACCCTTGGTACTGCTGCTATTTTAGCGTTTGGAATCCGAGCTTTTGTTGCTGAGGCTCGCTATATTCCTTCCTCTTCGATGGAACCTACTTTAGAAATTAACGATCGTTTAATTATTGAGAAGATTAGTTATCATTTTCGCTCACCCGAAAGAGGTGATGTGGTAGTTTTTTCTCCGACAGAAAAACTCAGAGAACAAAATTTTAAAGACGCTTTTATTAAAAGAGTAATTGGTCTTCCTGGAGAAACTGTTGAAGTTAAAGGCGAAAAAGTTTATATCAATGGCAAAGCTTTAAAAGAGCAATACATCAAAGAGTCTCCCGAATATCAATATGGCCCAATTGTTGTTCCTGAAGGTCAGTATTTGGTGTTGGGAGATAATCGGAATAATAGCTACGATTCTCATTATTGGGGTTTCGTCCCGAAGGAGAATCTCATTGGTCGAGCAATGGTACGTTTTTGGCCATTTAACCGACTTGGTTCAATTGACCAACAACCTGTTAATTACGATAATCAATCAGTCAATTAGCTAAAAAATAGTTACCAGTCACGCTTAAGAGTGCTAGTCTTTGAGCAATATTTCTCTGCCGTTTGAATAAATTTTAATCTGACGATTTCATAACTCCGAGCATGAGTCAACTGGTAACTAGCTAAATTACTTCTGTTTATCGAAACATACTACTAACCGAGCTATCTTCATGGATCCGCCAGATTGTTTCTCCTAGTAAATTAGCTACAGAAGTAACCGTTAACTGCTCAAACTGTTTTGCTTCTGGCACAGGGATAGTATTGGTAACAATAACTTCTTCAAATAAACCGCTCGATAGTCGCGTCACTGCGGGTTCAGAAAATACGGCATGGGTAGCACAAGCATAAATTTGTCTTGCTCCTTCAGCTCGTAGTAATCTGGCTCCTTCCAATAGTGTTCCCGCTGTATCGATCATGTCGTCTACTAGTACAGCAGTTTTGCCTTTAACATCACCAATTAAGTTCATCACTTCTGCTACGTTATGAGCTTGACGACGTTTATCAATAATTGCCAAGGGTGCATCATTTAATTTTTTGGCAAAGGCTCTAGCGCGGGCAACACCACCAACATCTGGAGAAACGACCACTAAATCGGGTAGATTTTTACTGGCGAGATAATCCAAAATTACTGGAGAACCATAGACGTGATCGACTGGAATATCAAAATAGCCTTGAATCTGAGATGAATGGAGATCCATGGCTAAAACTCGACTTGCTCCAGCCTCAGTAATTAAATTAGCTACCAGTTTGGCTGTAATTGATTCTCTACCAGCAGTTTTTCGGTCTGCTCTAGCATAACCATAGTAAGGTATGACCGCAGTAATCTGCCTAGCTGATGCTCGACGACAAGCATCAATCATAATCATCAATTCCATCAAGTTATCATTGACTGGATGACAACAGGGCTGAAGTAAATAGACATCAGCACCGCGAATTGATTCTTGAATTTGGACATAAAGCTCTCCATCAGCAAATTGCTTGCGGATCATTGGACCCAAATCCATTCCCAAATAACGCGCTACTTCTTGAGCTAGGGGAATGTTAGCAGAGCCAGAAAATAACCGAAGGCGGTTAGTATCTGACAAGGTTGACTGCTGTTGAGTGGACTGAAGAGTTAGGGTAGTGTAGCTCACGGCAGAATCTTTATAACTCAATTCAGGGAAATCTTATCATTTAAAGGCTATCGTAATCGACAACACTTGGGGTTATTTGGTGACGCAATCGCTCACTTTGATAGTTTTTGACAAGAATTTTAGATTACAATGTCTTTTGATTTTAAATTAAAGAGGTTGTTTTTTACAATCAATCAATAAAAAAATATTATAAAGATTTTGCTATTAATTTAGCCTCAGTGCATCTTACTAATTTTAATAATTAGATTTGGCGACTAGATTTGAAGGATGTTAAATATTTTATCGATTTAATGAAATTAACTGTTGATCCCAATTGTTAATCAGTTTTATTTTCTAATCTGCTTACAAATGAATAATAATATCTTTAAACTAATTATTTATACCTAAAGCAAAAAAAAATTTTGACAATTAGCTGTAGAACTACGGTCTAAAAAGCAAGATAGAAAGCAAAACAATGACATAATTATGGGGATATTACTGATTACTGGTACAGATACAGACGTTGGGAAAACAGTCTTGACGATCGCTTTGGTTGCTTATTGGCAATCTTATCGATTTTGTCGCCAATTGGGATTAATGAAGCTCATGCAAACTGGTACAGGCGATCGTGAATTATATCAGCAGATGTTTGCCCAAGAAGAAGCTCTGAAAATAGTTACTCCAATTAGTTTAGCAGCCCCACTCGCTCCACCTTTGGCAGCAGTGAAGGAAAATACTGCGATTGATTTAGGTTTAGTTTGGCAAACTTTGAAGCAATTAAGAGAGCAACAAGATTTTGTTTTGGTAGAGGCTTTGGGGGGATTAGGCTCTCCTGTAACCGAAGAATTAACTGTAGCTAATGTAGCTGCCGATTGGCATTTACCTACAGTTTTAGTTGTGCCAGTCAAATTAGGAGCGATCGCTCAAGCAGTAGCTAATGTTGCTTTGGCTCGTAGTCTGAAAGTCAATTTGAAAGGAATTGTTTTAAGTTGTTCTCAACCAGAGAATGAGGCACAATTAGCAGACTTAGCCCCAGTTGATTTAATTGAATCTTTAACTCAAATTCCAGTTTTGGGAACTTTACCCTACCTTAATGAGACAAATAACCACGAGAAGCTAGCTCAAGTAGCTGCCAATCTCGACTTAGAGTTTATTTTGCCAGTTTAACTAAGTCTTAGGGAATTAGGGAAGAGTCCTTGGATATTAGCGAGGGTAAAAAGACTTTTAATACTTGTCTTTAGTTGCTCGCTCGATCCATTTGTTGATCTCTTAATCTCTAATCCCTATTTTCTAGCTAAAAAAAGTTACCAACTAGACTTAACTACTCCAGGCAGCAATCCTTCATGCGCCCATTCTCTTAAAACGTTACGAGATAAACCAAAATCGCGGTAATAACCTCTTGGTCTACCAGTTACCCAACAACGATTGCGTTTACGACTAGGTGCGCTATTTCTTGGCAGTTGCTGTAATTGACGATGAATTTCTAATTTTTCAAGAGGAGAAGTTGCTTGACGAAACTGTTCTTTCAATTCTGCTCTTCTAGCAGCATATTTTTCTATTAGATGAGCGCGTTTTTTTTCTCGCTCAATCATGGATTTTTTTGCCATAATTCTTATTTCTATTTAGTAAATAATCACGCAATTTTCTAGTATAGCTCGAACTATATTTGATTGGAATAAAACTTGCTTCGTCTCCAGTAAAATTTGCTTAGATAGAGCGATCGCGGATTTGCTTCTGCTGCTAAGCGAGCAATAATAGGAATATCTGGCAAACGACTAACACGACTACTTCCACCTAAAGGACTCCAGGGAAAAAAAGTTAACCCTTCTTGTTCACAATAATCTAAGACTCCATCAAATTCAGGTTAACGATGCCAAGGATTATATTGATTTTGAACTGAGACAATATCTACTACATCTTGTGCCTGTTTAATTTGCTCAACAGAAAAATTAGAAACACCAACATAACGAATCAAACCTTGTTCCACAGCTTCTTTAGCTGGAGTTAAAGCAGATTTAATTGTATAGTTGGGGTCGGGTGAATGATATTGCCATAAAGTAATTGGTTTTGATCCGCCTAGAGCTTGATAACTTTGAGCAATAGTTTCACGGAGATGATCGGGATTACCGTTACGAGTCCAACTACCATTAGGACGCATTAAGCCTCCTTTAGTAGCAACAGTGACGTGACTACTATCTCCTTGATATTGAGCAAGAGCTTTGGCAATTAAACGTTCATTGTGATGTTTATCCGATTCATCTCGACAGTAAGAATCAGCAGTATCAATCAAAGTCACTCCATGAGCAAGAGCTTGATGAATCACAGCAATTGACTGGGACTCGGAAGGGCCGGCGATCGCTTAATGACATTGGCATCCCTCCTAAACCAATGGCACTAATATTTACATTTGTATTGCCAAGTTTTGTAGTTTCCATCTAATTAGCTCTACGCGAAACTTTAATTTTATTAGCTCAAAAACTCAAGCAAAATTCGTCTATCTATGGGCAAATTTATAATTTTTGTCCAACTAATAGCTAAATCAATTAAGGAAATTATTTTGAAGCGGTTAATAAAAATGTTAGTTATTTACTCATTCGCGGGAGTGCCAAAGGCGATTTTTTAACAGTAACTCAAGGAGATCGAGAGCTTTTTAGGCAACCAGTGCTGGATTGGCACGAGCAGTAAGATTAAATATTTTAAGTTACAACGCCAAAAAGGGGCATGAATGCCCCCGTGTTCAAAATCAAAGAAAGTATAGTTATTAGTAAGGATATACAGGAAAATCAGATTGTAACTGGTCAGCACTGTTGTAAACACCTTGGTTAGTCACATTACCGATACCTGAAGTAGCACTTTGGTTTTGTCCAGCTTGTACTGAATTTTGGATTTGAGGATCGATACTGTAACCATCTAAACCTAATTGAGTTTGAGTTAAATCATTTGAGACTGCTTGGTTGGTTACGTTGCCAATACCATGAGTTACAGCAGTATTAGAACCAGCTTGAACATTACTTTGTGCTTGTTGGGCAAATGCAGCGACAGGAGAGAGAGTTAAAGCGAGAGTGGAGATGATTAGTGCAGCTTTTTTCATTGTTCTAGACCTCTAAAGTTTGATTTGTGTGATTTTTGCTTTCATTTACTAAGTATGTAAGTCAGTTCAAATTTATGCAGATTGTTCAATTGATTCCCGATAAGTTTCTTGAATAATTTTCAAGCCTAAAATCTGTGTATAGAAGTGCTTGGAAACTTGATAGTTAGAACAAATGATAGCTATGTGATGTATTTTGGAGAGATTCATCTTTTTTAGTTAGATTAAAGCTTGAAGTTCAACCAACTCAAAACTGATTTGGCTTAATAGCGGTCAACTTCACGCTTCTGGGGAAAAGATTGCATAATTTAATTAAAATACACTAAGTAGTATATTCAGCATTGATTTCGACGTATTTATAAGTCAAATCGCATCCCCAAGCTGTACTAGTACCAGAACCATTACCAATACAAACAGAGATCAAAACTGTATCGTCTTTGAGATAAGCACCTGCTGCTGCTTGTTTGAGATAGTTACTCGCTGCTTGACGGTCAAATTCTAAGGGTTGACCATTTTCCATCAGAACAAAATCTCCCAGCTTAATTTGTAACTCATCTTGATGAAAATTCACCCCTGCTCTGCCTGCTGCTGCTGCAATTCTGCCCCAGTTAGGATCGCGCCCAAAAACGGCTGATTTTACTAAAGATGAACCAGCGATTGTTTTAGCGACAAGAGAAGCAGCTTTACGATCTGATGCACCAGTAACTTGTACTTCAATTAAACAAGTAGCCCCTTCTCCGTCTCGCGCAATTGCCTTGGCAAGATATTGACACACTTCTGTCAACATTGCCTCTAACTTCTGAGCATTTTTATTCATTTCAGTGATAGCAGTGGTGCGTGACTCTCCATTGGCTAAAGCAATAACTGTATCGTTAGTGCTAGTATCTCCATCAACTGTAATTTGATTAAAACTTTTATCTACGGCTCGTTTGAGCATATCTTGCCAGAGGTGAGTAGCTACCGCAGCATCACAGGTAATAAAAGAAAGCATTGTTGCCATATTCGGGTGAATCATACCTGAACCTTTGGCAATTCCACCAATTCGGACGGGACGCTCTTCGATGATGGTTTCTAAGGCAATTTCTTTGGGAACTAAATCAGTAGTCATAATTGCTCTAGCTGCATCTTTGCCACCCTCGACGGAAGCAGAAGCAACTAATTGAGGAATTGCTGCTTGTAAAGCATCCATTTTAATTCTTTGCCCAATTACTCCTGTTGAAGCGAGTAGAATCGCATTGGGGGAAATATTTAACTCTTGTGCTAATAGTTTTGCACTCAAAATAGCATCTTGCCAGCCTTGTTCTCCTGTTGCTGCATTGGCTTGACCAGCATTACACATAATTGCCCTAGCACTGGCTTTAGCTTGAAGGCGTTGACGACAATAATCTACACAGGCAGCCCTGACTTGAGAGGTGGTAAAAACTCCGGCTGCGATCGCTTCAGTTTCTGAAAGAATTAAGGTTAAATCTTTGACTCCAGAAGGTTTTAATCCTGCTGCAATTCCTGCTGCTTTAAACCCTTTCGGTGCAGTTATTCCGCCTGTTACCACCTGCCAGTCTGCCATTATTGTTTTGTCCCGATTAAATTTTAAAGCTGATTATATCAATTTTGTGATATTTTATAATGGTCTATCGGTTTTGATGGGGAACAGTCATCAAACGCAAGGGGGAAAGTTCAGTGAGAATCTGACGCTGTCCCGCAACTGTAATGAGGTTTGCTTGGATTGAAATCTCTTAGTCAGGATGCCCGCCGATTTACAGTTATCAGTTTTTTGGTGTTGATTGATAACTAAAAATTAGCTCAATTGCAAAAATATATCTGCGAGGTACAGATGTTGTTATTATTTATCGATCCCTACGCTACAAATTCATTTACAAAATACAAGAAATTTTCTGATTTATCTTAAAGTTTTAATTCAAAATAGTCTTAGATAATCAGTATTTTTAATTAAAAATCTAAGGATTTTTAGTTTTTTAAGGTTTGATTATGTAACAAGGTTGATGATCAAAAACAGCCTCGTCAGACATATTAAAGTAACTTAATTTTTTTAGTGAAATTAAATAGTAATGAACAAATTTTTCTTGAATAAATTGAATAGTTTATCAGAAGATAAAAAACTCAATAAAGTTAAACTATTCGCACCAGGATTTATCTTCTTGATGATGTTAATCATCTACTTGATTATCACTATGCAACCTGCTTTGGCACATCATGCTATTGGAGGAAAAACTCCCACTAATTTTTTTGAAGGATTTCTTTCTGGTTTAGCACATCCTGTGATTGGTTTAGATCATGTTGCTTTTATCGTAGCAATTGCTTTAATAGCTGTTTTAAAAGAAAAATTTGCTTTTTTTATTCCTGTTGTGTTTGTGTTAACTACGGTTGCAGGAACAGTTATTCATTTATTCAGTGTTGATTTACCAATTCCAGAAATAATTGTTGCTGGTTCAGTTTTAACAGTAGGGTTACTGTTAATTAAAGAAAATAAGCCTAATGCTAGAATCCTATTTGGTTTATCTACAATTGCAGGAATTTTTCATGGTTATGCCTACGGAGAATCAATTATTGGTGCAGAAATGACTCCTTTAGGTGCTTATTTATTTGGTTTTAGTTTAATCCAGTTAATTGTTGCTATGCTTGCATTTTATTTGGGAAGATTAACTTTAACTAAAGTAACTAATCAACCCAATCTTTATTTACAGTTTGCTGGCTATCTTGTCTGTGGAATTGGTTTAAGTTTTCTTTCTACCACAGTTTTTGGTTAAACAAATATTCAATCAAACCTCAACAATTAATTAAACAATGCATAAAATCCCCGTTACTGTAATTACTGGTTTTTTGGGCGCAGGGAAAACTACTTTAGTGCGTCATCTTTTACAAAACAATCAAGGAAAACGCATCGCTGTCTTGGTAAATGAATTTGGTGAAGTTGGAATTGATGGTGAGTTATTGCGTTCTTGTACAGTTTGTGATGAGGAGGAAAACCCCAATAGTAATATAGTGGAATTAACTAATGGTTGTCTTTGTTGTACAGTTCAAGAAGAATTTTATCCCGTTATGCAAGAATTGTTAAAAAGAAGGGATAAACTTGACTGTATTCTAATCGAAACTTCTGGACTAGCGTTACCCAAACCTTTAGTACAAGCTTTTCGCTGGCACGAAATTCGTAATGCTGCTACAGTAGACGGAGTTTTGACTGTTGTAGATTGTCAAGCTTTAGCTGAAGGAACTTTAGTAGGAGATTTAGTAGCTTTAGAAGCACAACGACAAGCCGATCCTAATTTAGAACATGAAACTCCCATAGAAGAGTTATTTGAAGATCAATTAGCTTGTGCCGATTTAGTTTTGTTAACCAAAACCGATCTAGTCGATGCTGCTACTTTAACTAAAATTAAAACCTGGTTGCAAGAAGAACTTCCAGTCGGGGTAAAAGTTGTTACTTGTCCTCAAGGAGAAATTGATCCTGATATCTTACTAGGTTTTAATGCAGCAGTAGAAGATAATTTAGATAGTCGTCATTCTCATCACGACCACGAAGAAGAACATGACCATGATGATGAAATTAATTCAATTCAATTAATTTGCGATCGCGGTTTTGAACCAAAGAGCTTAACTACTAAGTTACAACAATTAGTTCAACAACAAGAAATCTATCGGATCAAAGGTTTTGTGAATGTTCCCAAAAAACCAATGCGATTAGTCTTACAAGCTGTCGGTAATCGTTTTGATACTTTTTACGACCGCTTTTGGTCAAAAGATGAACCACGTCAAACTCGCTTAGTTTTGATTGGGAGAAAATTAGATCGAGATTTAGTTGAAAAAGCAATTTTTAACTGAAATTGAAAATATAGAAATTAGAACAAATTAAGTCAAGTGATTATATGCTTGGCTTTTATTTTGCCATATTTATTTTTCATAAAACCAATAAGTTATTAGCTAAGAGCTAAAGTTTTTTAAATTTGTGAATGGCTGTGTTATTACAAATTTAAAAGTACAGTAAACAAGAGTAGAGCCAATTTTAAGTAATAACTTAAACAAAAAAATTTCTAATTATTTTTTTCTGAAATAAATCAAGTATAATTACAATCATTATCTCTAATTAAACGATAATAAGTACGATAAGGAATATAATCTAAAGGATTACGACCATAAAAACGCAACATTAAAACACAAGCCCAGGAATATTTACCAGCTATAATAGCATTAATAAGTTGTTCAAACTGATTTGTATTCATTAAGATCTCCTCACCTTCAAGCTCTCTAATTAATATCCAACTCATTTGATAGCAATCATTTAGCTCCAACTAATGTCAACATAAAAAGCAATCGGGAAGAACTAGAGAAGATTGTGATTGGTGATAATGGTTTTTTATCAGAAATGTTTAATGATAATAAAAAAAGTAAGAAACAGACTGAAATAAAATTAAAATTAGCCTAATTTATTAACATATTGATTGCTTCTGAAGAAAATGCAGCAAATTTTTTCTTATATTTAGCTGCTAGTTTAGAATCGCAAGATCAAATAATGAAAGATTTTTACTGAATGGCTAAAATCTAACAGTGAAATCATTATATTTTTTGTAGAACAGTTATTTTGACTAACGACATGAAGGTTAGAAAAGTCAATTCAAGCGATAAGTGGGAATATATTCTTTAAACAGCTACGATTTGAGCTTTTGTTTGATTGTAATATAAAATAATATTTTTAGTTTTAAACATTTGTATCGATTATTCATAAAATTATTAATTTTAATTTCATCAAACTTAACTTTATTTTATAAATTAAATTTAAATCTTAAAACAATGTAGAGAGGTTACTTTATTAAGGAAACCACTGACTATACTATGCCAGTCATTAAATAATGAATAGTTAATTTATTTCAGTAATAAATATTGCAGATAGTTTATTATTTCCATATTTATTGCTGTGTTATTGCCCTTTTTTACTAGATAGAGGCTAGTTTTACTATGAATCAACAAGTCAAAGAACCACATCAGAGTAATGGCAATCAAAATCAAATAGTTATTCAAAGTCCCAATAATTTATGGCAAAAACCAACTGATTCATCTAGCGATGATCAAAGCAGAAAATTAATTTCTTATTACAATAAGCCTCTATTTGAATATTATCTTAACTTTTCAGAGGAAGAAATTGATGCTCTTCCAGAGTTAGAACATAGCACAACCGAATCACCACCATTTTTAGTTGTAGGTTTGGGTCGATGTGGTTGTCATGTTACTGCGGAATTAGCAGAAATTATAGCTTCTAATTCGGCAAGATCGGATGAAATTGCCCAAAAAGAGCGAGAAAAGGGCAGGAAGATGTTAGATTTGTTCCGTTCTGGTAAATCTGCTCCAGTACTGAAATTTGAGCCAATTATGCTGGTTGGAGATATTGATGAAACAGCTTTTCAAGATGTGGATGGACTTTTGAAAAAAGGAGGCGTACCTGAAGAAATTGCCAAAAAATTACTTAGGTTGAATTATAATCCTTTAGCCGAAGGTGGTGTGGGTCATGTTCCTCTATTTGCTGAATTTATTACTAGAGGAATGCTGTTATTACCTACTCAAACTGAGCAAGCTGATGACTCATCTTGGCTTCCAGCTAGAAACTTTTTAACCAATAATTTCTTTAGCGATCGCAAAACTTCGAGACTAGTTTTCTATATTTTTAGCACTGGTGGTGGTTCTGGTTCAGGAAGCGCAGCAGCAATGATGAAAGCGCAACGTTATGCAATGAGTGTGTCGGATAAACCCAAACCTCAAATTTATTTTACTGGGGTGGCGGTGATGCCAGAGAATATTATTCAAAATCGCAGACATCTAATTAATACTGGTCGAAATATTATTCAATATCTTGCCGATCTCAATATTGTTCTAGACGATGAAACTTTCTACACCAAAGCACCAGTATTTAATTCTAGTGCGGAAGTACAGGTAGGTAAAAAGACTACTAAAATGATGCCTTGGGACGGACTGGCATTGATTTCCAATGATGTCATGTCTGCCATTGGCAATGAAGAGATTGTGCCTCAAGAAATTGTCGAGTCGAATACTAATCAGTATATTGCTCAACAAATGTTTAATTTAGCAGCAGCACAATTTTCCGCAGCTACTTTTGACAAGGATGAAACTGTTAATATTACCAAAGAAAATTATCAAGCCATTCGCCTCGATCCTCAAGACTTAAAAAATGGTTTGGTTGGCCCTTATGGTATTTGTTTTAGTGCAGCTACAACTAACCAAATTCTGGATAAAACTGGTTCTGGTTTAGACAAAATGTTTTTGAGAGCGATCGCTCTTCCTAAATATCATCAGAGTGAAAGAAATGAAGAAGAATTATCTCTAATTGAAGGAATTTCGGTTGCACCAACTAAAAAAGCAGAATACGCTAATTTATTGCGGGAAATAACCGAAAAATTGGCAGGAAAACCAGAAAAACGTCTTGATAAACAAGATTTTGCCAGACTCCGAGAAATTCCTGTTTTCCAAAAATGTCCTCGACTGGTATTTGTGTTTACTGCACCTCAAGAAAGCGTGATTCCTTCTACCGTTAAAGAAAGAATTTCTAGCTTACTTTATTGGTTATTCCCCAGTTTAGAACAAGTGCGTGGCGCGATCGTTCGTGGGACAACTGCTCATTACACTCTTTCTATTTACATCGAAACCTCAGTTATTTTGTGTCCCGATATTCAATCTGCGATCAAAAATTACCTAAAACTTTGTTGGGAACAACGAAGAAGTTCTTCTGAAGAATTTAGTGCTAAATATCGAGAATTGATTGAACAACAACCTCCTATTTCTGACCAAGAAGTAATTGACTGGCTAGGAGAAACAGAAGATTATGGTGTAAATATTCCTAGTTTTGCCGTACTCAAAGATGAATTGAATCAACGCTGGCTCAATTATTTGGAAAAAAATTATCCGTTTGTCACCGAACAAAAAGAGTTTCAAGAGTTAACTAACTATGATGTCGATCATGCTTATCTAAAAGCTTCTGAAGTTGCAGCAGCCTTGAGATTTATCAATTATGCCAATCACTTTGAATTGCCAGACATGATTATTGATTAGATTGCGATTTTCTCTACTTGAAAAAGTAGGAAATTACTAAAATTAGGAGTAATTATTAGGTTGGATTTTACTTTTGGTAAGTCCAACTTTTTTCGTTCCAGTTTTTCTCCTATTGCATTTTGGATGATACTATAACCGCAAGATTATATATAAAACGGTAATTTTACCAATTGCAATTGAAGCCATGAAACATAATTTTTGTGAGAATAAATAATCTTTTGCTTTTATCCCATTTATAGTCAATTATGATTTTGGAAACTGAACGCTTAATTCTGCGAGAGATGAATCTCGATGACTTAGACAATCTCTTTAAAGTGCTTTCCGATCCTGAAACTATGAAATTTTATCCCAAACCATGCGATCGCAAATTAACTAAAGCATGGATCGAACGGAATATGCAAAGGTATACTCAACAAGGGATTGGTTTATGGGGTCTTATTCTTAAGGAAACTGGGGAACTGATTGGCGATTGTGGCTTAGTTAGACAAAAAATTGATGATGTTACAGAAGTAGAAATTGGCTATCATGTTCGTCGTGATTTGTGGGGAAGAGGTTTAGCAACAGAAGCAGCACAAGCTTGTCTTGATTATGGATTTAAACAGTTAGGTTGTAAGAAACTAATTTGCTTGATTCGTCCTGCTAATATAGCTTCTCGTCGGGTAGCAGAGAAAAATGGAATGCGTTTGATTAAAGAGATACAGTGGCACAATCAACCAACTAGTGTTTATGGTATTGAACGCAGTAGTTTTTTAGCAAAATCAATCTAATCCTTTTTTAATACTTTTTTTTCGGAACAATTTTTCTAATTCTCACTACAATACTCAAAAGAGCTTTTTGGTGTGAGAGATAACAATGGCAATTCAACTACAACAAGCCTTAGCCGTCGGAACTTATTTAGTTACTCAACGTTTACGAGGCAGAAAAAAATTTCCCTTAGTCTTAATGCTAGAACCTTTATTCCGTTGTAATTTGGCTTGTTCTGGTTGTGGCAAAATTCAACATCCTCCAGAAATTCTCAAACAACATCTTACCCCTGAAGAATGTTTTGCAGCCGTAGAAGAATGTGGTGCGCCAGTAGTTTCTATTCCTGGAGGAGAACCCTTATTACATCCTCAAATTGATGAAATTGTTCGAGGCTTAGTAGCCAGGAAAAAATTTGTTTATCTCTGCACTAATGGTTTGTTATTAGAAAAGAGTTTAGAGAAATTTGAACCTTCGCCTTATCTGACTTTTAGTGTACATTTAGATGGTTTAGAAGAACAACACGATCGCTGTGTAGATCGTCAGGGAGTTTTTGCCAAAGCCGTAGCTGCTATTCGTACTGCCAAAAATAAAGGCTTCCGCATTACTACTAATACTACTGTTTTTGAGGGGACTGATCCTGCTCAAATGCAGGAATTTTTTGATTTTCTCCTTAGTCTGGACATCGATGGTATGATGATTTCTCCTGGTTACAGTTACGAATTAGCAC
This sequence comes from uncultured bacterium, assembly GCA_964562685.1. Taxonomy (GTDB): domain Bacteria; phylum Cyanobacteriota; class Cyanobacteriia; order Cyanobacteriales; family Xenococcaceae; genus Stanieria. Next base: position 9,891 of record CAZLUP010000045.1, on the reverse strand, counting down.
CAGACCAAGATAGTTTTTTAAAAACAGAACAAACTAAAGCTTTATTCAAACAGATTCTAACTCCTTGGAAATCAGGACAAAAAAACTGGAATTTTAACCATAATCCTCTATTTTTAGAGTTTTTGATGGGAGAACACAATTTTGAATGTACGCCTTGGGGAAGTCCTAGTTATAGCGTGTTAGGTTGGCAAAAACCCTGTTATTTACTCAACGAAGGTCATTATTCTTCTTATCAAGAATTACTTAATCAAACTGATTGGAATAATTATGGCAAAGCTAGCGGTAATCCTAAATGTGCAGATTGTATGGTGCATTGTGGCTATGAACCTACAGCAGCGATCGCAGCTATGCAACCAGAAAATATGGGTAAAGCTTTGAGTAGTTTGTTTAGTAGTTAAGAGTTATAGCAATTTCAGTAAGGTAAAAAATAAGTAATAGGTAATAGGTAAACTGTTCCCTACTTATCTATTACCTATAATTTTAAAAATTAAGCTTCAAAAAATACTCTAAGATTGCCACGCTTTTTGGCAACTCGACAAGCAGTAGTACCTCCAGAACGTTCAAATTCTAAGTCGAGTATAGTTGAACCGACTTTAAGATTTTGCAAAGCAAGAGAATTAAGAAATTCTGGTAAAACTGGCTCTACCACACGCAGACAGTTATTGGCAGCATCTGGAATTAGGTTAATCGCCACTTGCAACAATTGAAACAACGCACCTGTTGCCCAAGCCTGGGGAGAACAAGCGACAGGGTAGCGGACAGGATTATTTTCTTCAGTACGTTCGTAACCACAAAATAGTTCTGGTGGTCGTAAGTAAGGTTGTTGAAGAGTCATATCGACGATACCTTGAGTAACTTCAAGAGCTTGATCGATGATGCCAAGCGATCGCAATCCTACGGCGATGATACTATTATCATGTGGCCAAACTGAACCAACGTGGTAACCCATCGGATTATATGCAGGAGACAAACTACTGAGAGTCCGAATACCCCAACCACTAAACATATCTGGCGCACGCAGTCTTTCGGCTACGTTCATTGCTTTTTCTGGTTGTAAAATACCCATAGCTAAACAATGACCAGGGTTGGAAGTAATACTATCTACAGGTTTTCCTTCTCCATCCAAAGCCAAAGCGCAGTAATCTAAATCGGGAAGCCAGAAGTCTCGATTGAAACGGCTTTTAAGCTCTTGCGCCTCTCGATACCACCTTTCAGCTAGATCGATCCTTTTCATCAGTTTGGCAATCTCTCCCATACGAGTTTTTGCCCCATAGACGTAACCTTGAACTTCACACAGAGTAATTGAACCAGTGGCAAGTTTTCCTTGACGGTTGACAATTGAATCTCCAGAATCTTTCCAACCTTGATTAACTAAACCACCAGAAGAACGACGATAATAACTTAAATAACCTGTTTTTTTACAGTTACGGTCAATCCAAGCCATAGCTGCTAAAGCAGATTCCCAAAGCTTTTCCAGCGTTTCGCGATCGCCAGTCCACGCATAGTATTCCGCATAGAGAATTAGCCATAAAGGAGTAGCATCTACTGTTCCGTAATAAGGGGTATGGGGAATTTCGCCACAGCGAGCCATTTCGCCTAAGCGGAGTTCGTGCAGAATCTTGCCTGGTTCTTCTTCTCTCCATTCATCGTCAGTTTTTCCTTGATATTGAGCCAAAATGGTTAAGGTATCTTTCGCAATTTGGGCATGGAGAATCAGGGTTTGCCAAGCAGCAATGAGCGAATCACGTCCAAATAAGGTAGAAAACCAGGGAATTCCCGCCGATAAAACTTTTTTATCCTCAAAAGTTTGGCGTAGCAAATAGATATCTTGTTTTGCCTCTTCGATCAAACGATTGAAAGTATTGCTATCAGAACGAATGGTAGTGACTTGCTGTTGCCATTCCTGTAACTCCATTGACTCGGCAGCTTTAGCTTGCATCAAAGTTATTGGTGTTCCGACTATTGAAACAGAACGACTATTGGTAAATAGTTGAACGCGGTAACTCAAGATGATGGTTTGGTGAGAGTCGAGCGTCAATCGCCATACTGCAGTATGACCTTTAAAATAGTCTGGTTGACGGGATGAAAATTGGATGCGCGTCTCCATGACTGCTCCATCCAAACCTTGATATGCCAGCGTTAATTCTTCAGTTCGCTCTGATTTAAGTGGCTCAGAAAGATTGCGTCCGACAAAATCAGGATGGGATTCATAAATGGAAGGATTACGTGCCTGTCCTAATTCTGAGCTTGGTAAATCTGATTCAGAAATTTCTGTTGAGGAAGAGCGATCATCATCCATCAAGCGCAGCAGCTTACCGCGCTCTTGACGTTCCCAGCCCCTCACTTCAAACAAGTCAACAAAATCAGCATCAAAACTAAGACTCAATTCAAAGCTAACCGAACTAGTTCGGTAGTTAGTGATGGCTAATTCTTCAAATAATCCACCATTAATGACAATTTCTCTTTGAATGCCAATCGTTTCTGCCCCAATTTCTTGCTCTTCCAAATAAGGATTAGCACAGAGGGCAGAAAGGGTAAAACCGCGACGAGCGTTGCTACTGAGAAGAATAGGTAACTGACCTTCTATTTGTAATTCCAGACGGCTTAAGAAGCGAGTATCTCGACAAAATAATCCCAAAGTGGTTGTTTTAGTTTCTCCAGGCAAACAACCAGGAATATTACCCAAAGTATCCGTAACTAAGAAAATATCCTCATCTTTAAGAGTTAGAGTGGGGATTGTCGGTTCGTTTTTTACGCAAGGCCATTGAGGAATAGGCGCAGTTTCTACGTGAACAAACGTTTTGCCGTCAAATTCGAGAGACTCTGTCATGGTACGTTAACAACTTATAACGAATTAAAACAAACAGATGTATTTAGTTTTGCTTAGGGGCTGTGTTGCCTCTGCAACAATCAGCCCTGTGATCTCAATCGTTTGAGTTAGCTTACGCACTCAAACGATTGAGATCGGCAACTAATTTGGGAACCTTATTATTATCAACCACTGGCTTACTAATTAGTTGTTGATATACAGCTTCGTAACCATCAACCATCCGCTCAACGCTAAAGTGTTTCACAACTCGCTCCCGACAAGCTCGACGAGAAATCTCTGAAATCTGCTCAATAGCAGCGATACATTCTGGCACATTGTGGCACAAAAACCCTGTTTTACCATGCTCGATTACTTCTGGAGTTGAACCCATGGCGATCGCAATTAAGGGAGTTCCAACTGCCATCGACTCTGCCATTACTAATCCGAAGGGTTCTTGCCAAGTAATGGGAAACAATGTTGCTACTGCTCCACCCATTAGTTCGCATTTTTGGGCATGGTTAGCTTCACCGAGATATTCTATTTGTTGATGATCAATCAAGGGTTTGATTTGTTGTTCAAAAAATTCTCGGTCAACTGGATCTATTTTACCCGCCATTTTTAAATGCCAACCAGATTTTTTAGCAATTTCAATGGCTAAATGAGGTCCTTTTTCTGGAGAAATACGCCCTAAAAAAGCCAAATAAGGAGGATTACTTGGCTCAGAATAGAAGGGATAAATTTTAGTGTTAATACCGTTATAAACTGTAGCTACATAGTTCAATTCCAAATCTGTGCGTCTTTGCGAATCAGAAATACTGACAAAATTTTGATGTCTGGCTTTACGCCATCTTGGTTCTGTATCAGGGGTGATAATGCCATGAACTGTGTATAAGGTAGGTGTCTTGACTAAATCAGCATAAGGAAAAGTTTCTAAATCGACATGAGAGTGAATCAGATCAAATTCGTTAGCTCTCTCATATATTAGATTATGTTGTAGTATCTGATAGGCAGTATTTTCTTCATGACTTACTTCCATCAAACGAAGAGCTTGCGGACAAACCGATTCTAGTTTAGCTAAAGTTTGAGAATCTCCTGTGGCAAATAGAGTTACATCATGACCACGACGAACTAGCTCATCGGTGAGTAAACTAACTATTAATTCTGTACCGCCGTAAGCTGTTGGTGGTACTCTTTCCCATAAAGGTGCAATCTGAGCAATTCGCATTTTCAAACCTCCTGAAAGTTTTGTCAATGTTAGTTAGAAGTGCTTACCAAAGTATTTACAGACTGCTAGAAAAAAATTTCTGTTAGCTTAATATTAAGTAAATATTATCTTTAGTAAAACATTTTTAATTTATTTTGCAAATATTTGACAAAGCTCGATGTATATCTAGCGGAATATATTTTCTGGCAGAGATTAAATATTCGTCAAACCTGATTAGCTCTAGCTGTAGTGTTTGCTTGAGTTAGTTACGGATATTTTTGAATTGCCTAAAAAAAATGCTAATCTAAATTTTTACTTGAAGATATTTATCTAATCAACTTGAAAAGTCATTCTAGTTATTGGCAACTTCTAAGCTATATTAAGGCTCAAAGCACTACTATTATTTATGCCTTAATTTGTACTTTAATTTTTACAATTTTTTGGCCTCTACTGGCTTGGTTAGCAGGAAGAATGGCTAATTATATTGGACAAGGAGATGTGATTAGTATTGCTCAACTAGCAGGATTCGCAGCCGTTATTTTTTTGTTAAGAGGAATAGCTCAATATCAACAAGATACTTTAATGGCTAAATCTGCTTTGGCAATAACTTTAAAATTAAGAGTAATTATTTATGCTCATTTACAAAAACTGAGTTTAAATTATTTTGAAATAGCTAAAACAGGAGATTTATCTTATCGCTTAACAGAAGATATTGATCGCATTGGTGAAGTAGTTAATAAATTTTTTCATCAATTTATTCCCTGTATTTTACAGTTAATTGTGGTTTTGGGATATATGTTTTATCTTAATTGGCAATTAACTTTGGCTAGTCTCTTAATTGCTCCGTTAATGGCAGTTTTAATTGGAGGTTTTGGTGAACAATTACTCAAGTTTTCTCGTCGTAGTCAAACTCGTATTTCTAATTTATCTTCTTTATTAACTGAAGTATTTAGTGGGATTCGTTTAGTTCAAGCTTTTGCTGCCGAAGAATATATCATTCAAAAATTTACTGAAGAAGCCGAACAAAATAAACAAGCTAAATATTTAGCCGAAAGAATTAAAGCAATTCAATTTGTTGTAGTCGGTTTTTTGGAGGCAATGAGTGTAGTATTTCTTTTTTTCTTGGGTGGCTGGCAAATCTCTCAAGGAAATCTAACAGGTAGTGAATTTGTTAGTTATGTTGCTGCGGTTGCTTTATTAATCGATCCTATTTCTATTACTACTAGTAATTATAATGAGTTTAAACAAGGAGAAGCTTCAGTAGATCGGGTATTTGAATTGTTAAAGATTCAACCTGAAGTTTTAGAAAAACCTGGAGCAATTGAATTACTTTCTGTTACTGGCAAAGTTGAATATCGCCAAGTTAGTTTTGGTTACGCGTCAAATAAAACTGTGCTGAAAAATATCAATTTAATAGTTAATCCAGGAGAAACAATTGCTTTAGTTGGTGCTTCTGGTGCAGGTAAATCAACTTTAGTCAATTTATTACCTCGTTTTTATAATACCGATGCAGGAAAAATTTTAATTGACGGTATTGATATTGACCATGTGAAGCTCAAAAGTTTACGGCAACAAATTGGAATTGTTCCTCAAGAAACGATTTTATTTTCAGGAACAATTGCCGAAAATATTGCCTTTGGACAAACTTTTTTTGATCTTAAACAAGTAAAAGCAGCAGCTAAAATTGCCAATGCTGATCGCTTTATTGAAGAATTATCTCAAGGTTACTATACTTATGTTGGTGAAAGAGGTGTAAATTTATCAGGAGGGCAAAGACAAAGAATTGCGATCGCAAGAGCAATTTTTCTCAATCCTAGTATTCTCATTCTTGATGAAGCAACCTCAGCCTTAGATTCAGAATCAGAAACTTTAGTTCAAGAAGCGATGATGCGAATTATGCAAAATCGAACTGTCTTTGTCATTGCTCATCGACTGGGAACTGTGCGACGCGCTAATCGTATTTTAGTTTTAGAAAAAGGTCAAATTATTGAATCAGGAACTCATGAAGAATTATTGGCAAAAAATGGACGCTACGCCAGTTTTCATGCTCAACAATTTTATGAATAATTAAATTAAATGCCAATAAATAGCCAAAGGTAAAACTATAAAACCAATCGCTATTAAACTAGCAATTACTAACGCCAAACTATAAAAAAATGCACTGAAACGACCATGCATTAAGCCAAGGGATTGTAAAGCACTCCAAATCCCATGACGCAGATGCAAGCCTAACAAAATCATCACGCCAGTATAACCAAAAGTATAGGCTGGCTGCTCAAATTTTTCCCTGACTAAACGAGATAAATCCCTCATCGGTACGCCATTAACAACAGTGGGATAATAAGTACCAAATTTAAAGTTTAATAAATGAAAAATTAAAAATCCTAATAACACTAATCCCGTCATAATCATGGTTCGAGAACTAAGAGATTGTTTACTAGGTTTTCCAATACTTTGATATCGTTCATATCCTATTGGTCTAGCTTGATATTTATTAATTTGAATAGCAATTCCTAGAATGGCATGAACTACAAAAAATACCAACAAAACCAACTCAATTATATTAAGTGAAAGCTCATACCTATTAATAAAATAGGCTAGTTGATTGTAAGTATCAGAACCAATAAAAAAGCTTAAATTACCGCTCACATGGATTGCTACAAACAAAATTAATCCTATACCCGTAATACTGGTAATAATTTTTTTACCAATAGGAGATTGATAAAAATTGAAAATTTGCGGTTTATTGCTATTACTAATCATTTCTTAAATAGCGATTACACAACAATCTATATTTATATATAGCGTTTCTAAAATTAGTTAGGTAATTTTAATAATTATTATCAACAATCAACCTCACCGAAGGTGCGCGTAGCGACCAGCTATCAACAAAGAACCAGTAGCTTAGACTGTATTTTATTAAGATAAGAACCGCTATACAAATTTACTTTCGCTCAGTATATCTCATGAAAAATTTATCTAAAACCTTTTTTTTCTTTAAGGCAGTCATGGTACTGTCATAAATAATAAAATTGCATTTATAGTCTATACTCATCTAATGATTAAAGTTCTGATTGTCGACGATCAAAAAACAGTACAAGAAATTTTGAGAAGTTATATAGAAGAAGTAGCTGATTTGGAGATAGTTGGCTTTGCTGAAGACGGTCAAATGGCTCTCGAACAAGTAGAATTGTTAAGACCTGATGTAGTGTTAATGGATATAGATTTACCTTCTATAGATGGATTAACAGTTACAAGAATTATTTGCGAGCGATTTGTTGATACTAAAGTGATCATTTTCAGCGTTCATGATGAGGATACTTATCTCAATACTGCTCTTCATGTAGGAGCTAAAGGATATCTTTTAAAAAGTACTCCACCGAGAGAATTAGTTAATGCAATTTATTCTGCTTATAAAGGTTATTTTCAATTAGGACCTGGTTTACTCGAAAGATATCTTTATAAAGTCGATCAAGCTCAATCTAATACTACAGAAATTGAACAGCTTAGACGAACAATTGAGCAGCAATCGATGTTGCTAGAAAGAATACATACGAGTAATACTCAACAAGAACGCTACCAAAATTCTACAGGTAGTTATAACGAAATTAATCAAGATTATCGCAAACTAGAAAAACAGTTTAATCTGCTCCAATATCAGTTTCAAAAACTCCACAAACAGTTTGATACACTGCAAAATTTTATTTTTATTTTTTCAGTTGCTATGGTGATAGCAATATTTATTATGATTTTGGTTTTTATTTAATTAGTTAAGGTAACCATTGAGGATGGAAACCAATTAAAGGCAATTCTTCTAACTGATGAGAAGAATCCTTAGTTTGCTCTGACGGAGGAAGCAGTAACCACAAACGACTATTAATAATTGTCTCTCCTGAACTAGTAGCAGGTAAATTCGCTTGATTGCCAGATTCTGTAGTCAAAATTTGGTCGAATAAAACTCCTAAACCATCGGGTGCCATACTAATTTGACTATCTTGATATTCTGGTAAAGCGAGTAACGGATTAATTTGATTAGTTTTCAAATTGATTTCTGCTAAATAGGGTTGTTCTTTATATTCTTGATCTTGTTTTAGTTCAGTTAATAAACAATATAGATGAGTAACGTTGGGATTAAACTGACAGTCTAAAATTGAGCCTTTGGTGTTAAGTAGTTCTTTTTGGATGCCTTGATTGTTGACATAAAACAGCGATCGCGTATATTTCAACTTAGGATTATCCGTATTGTAATTGACCATTGCTGCTGCCGTGCCATCAGGTGCAAAACTCACAACTCGACCAAATTTAGGTAGAAAATCTAAAGGTTCAGCATCTGGTTGTAATGGCAAAAGAGCAATTCCTTCTCCTTGTGCTACGGCAAGAGTTTGACTGTCTGGTGCAATTAAAAAATCTCCACCTGAAGAATTTTGTAAGGGTTCAGGTTTTTGACGTTCTTTGATTAACCACAAACCAAAATCAGTTGGATCTTTACGGTTAATGCGTTGAACTACAATGATTTTCCCGTTTTGAGAGAGGTCAAATTTTTGGTTTTGATAACCTTGATGATCCAAAATTAATTTAAGTTCGGGTGTTTGATTGGCAATCACTTCGGTACTTACGGTATAGAGTTGTAAATGATTGACTGCATCCATACCAAGGTCGCGTTTGGCAGCCGAAAATAAAATTAAATCTCCTTGAGGATAAGGTTCAAACTCAAAAACTGTTAATTCTGGGGGAGTTAAGATAGTTTTGGTTTTTTGTGTCCAATTATAAAGAACTAATCTTCCTCGTTCTTCTTCTTGAGAACCTAAATAGGCAAAAGCGCGGTCGCGACTGTAAAATTCACTTTTGAAAGGTTGGATTAATTCCCCAAGTTGTTCACTACCAGGAAATCTTTCTTGCGCTCCTTTGAGAGAAATCAAATAATTTTCTCCATAGGGTGCGGGATTGTCTAAAGTATAAGCTAGTCTTAGTCCCGACCAACTAAATTTACCAGGTAAAGGCGGTTGAATTTTGAGATTGGCTTCCACACTAGAACGATCCATCGGACGGTTAAAAGTGAGCAAAAAGGCTCGTTCTTCTCTGCCAATTGGTTTGTTCTCCCAACTAAAATGACTGACTTTGGGCCCAGTGTGAAACAAACAACCAGTTTCACAAGCTCCTTCACTCCATAAAAATGCGCCGATTACTAAACTTAAGGCGAAAATTATAGCGATCGCTATTTTATCGATTAAGGGGAATTTTGTCGTCATCATAGCTTAATAATCGTAAGGATCTGCTGGTGTAGGAATTGATTCAATCGTTTTGGCGGTTAGTACCAGTTGTCTTTTTGTAATTTTACTCTCAGCACTAGCTAAGTTTTCAGTTCCCATTGTTCCTGTTACAGTAAGCCAACTATCGGGAGGATAAGCGGTGCGGTTTCCTTCAAGTTTGACTGGAATTCCGACTGGATAAGCATCTACTGCACAACAAGTAACGATAAAACGAGATAAAAGCAGATAATTATCAGGAAGTCCGGGAAGATGAATCACAAACCCCGTTACGTTGGCTGGTTGTCCAGCATAGGCATCGGGTTCGGGATAAGCATTTAAAGTCCTTACCCAATCAATAATGGTACGTTCTTCTGGTTTAGTTGAGGTACGAAAGGCTTGGGGTTGGCTACGAGTGAGGGGTAAAGTGTTGGAAACGCCCCTAGCCAAAGCGGTGTCACTATTTAACACCCGAGGAGAAATAATTAAACCTGCGATCGCAACTATTAATAATAAAGTTCCACTCCAGCCAGTCGGTAACAGAGTAATATGTTCGTTGTTATCGGTTGTATCTAGAGATGATTGACGAAGTGAACGCAAGCCCTGGCTTTTCAAGCCAGGGTACTGTTCAC
>CAZLUP010000044.1:0-37957 GCA_964562685.1 uncultured bacterium | reverse complement strand
CATCCATAAATAAGACTTTGGGTTGCAGCACAAAAGCTCTAGCAAAGCCCACCCTGGATTTCCTTTTCAGCATAATTATGATGACAGTTAACCGAAAGTAAAGGTTTAGTTGGTTTTCCTCCAGCTAAATGTTTTTCAACAATTTGTTTAAAACGAGCCATCATGACATCACGATTCACACGAGCATAATTTTGCGCCCATTGTAAATCTCGCCAATAAGCTGCAAATTCTGGCGTTCCTGCCACAAAATAAGCTAAATCAGGATCTGGTAATTTAATTTCTGCTAATTTAGCTAATTGTTTCGCTGTCGAAATATGACATTGAGCTAATTTATTACCAATATTACGCGAACCAGAATGAAGCATTAACCAAACTTGATCTTCTGTATCGAGACATAATTCAATGAAATGATTACCTCCGCCAAGAGAACCCATTTGTCTCATCGCTTTGCCATCAAGATCTTGAACTCCGCGATGTAAATCTTTGAAATCACGCCAACCTTGCCAGTTAGTAACGGTTTGCTCAATGTTTTTGTTTTCATTAAAACCAACGGGAATAACAGCTTCGATATCTTGACGAATTTTTTTGAGTTTTCCATCAAGTTGATCCCCATGAAATGGCATTTTAAGAGCAGCCATCCCACAACCCACGTCAACCCCCACGGCAGCAGGAATAACAGCATCTTTGGTAGCAATTACTGAACCAACTAACGCCCCTTTGCCTAAATGAACATCAGGCATCAAAGCTACGTGTTTGAAGACAAAGGGAAGGGAGGCAACATTTTTTGCCATCTGGGTTTCATTCCCAGCTAGCTCGTGATTTGCCCAGGATAAAACTGGTTTTGGAGTTGATAAATTTAATTGTTCGTAAGGCATAACTAAATATAATAAACTACATATATAGTACAAAAAGAAATTTGTTCCTGCAAGTCGTCAATTGGGTAATTTTTGAGAAAACTAATCAACTTAATTGCTATTTAGTGTATTTATTAACAGCATCAGCAGATCAATTTGTCCTATATAATTTCACAACTTTTCCAAGTTAATGTCTTAAAGTAAAGATCAAAAAAGTGAAGGTTAAATTACTTATGCTATTTCGTCAACTATTTGACCGAGAATCAAGTACTTATACCTATCTCATTGCTGATTTAAATACTCAAGAAGCAATTTTGGTAGATCCAGTTTTAGAACAAGTTGAACGAGATTTAAAATTATTAACAGAATTAGGGTTGACCCTACGTTACTGCTTAGAAACCCATCTTCATGCCGATCATATTACAGGAACAGGCGTACTCCGAAAAAAAACCAATTGCTTGGGAATAGTTCCAGCCAATGCAGAAATTGAATGTGCAGATTGTCAGCTTAAAGATGGAGAAGTATTTAAATTAGAATCGATCATTATTAAAGCGATCGCAACTCCTGGTCATACTACTAGTCACATGGCTTACTTAATTAATGGTAAACGATTATTAACAGGTGATGCCTTATTGATTCGTGGTTGTGGTAGAACCGATTTTCAAGGTGGTGATGCAGGTACACTCTATGACTCAGTAACCAAAAAACTCTTTACTCTACCAGATGATACTTTAGTTTATCCAAGTCATGATTATCGTGGACACACTGTTTCTACTATTGGTGAAGAAAAAAACTGGAATCCCAGATTTGTCGGACGAACTCGTCAAGATTTTATTGACTTTATGAATAATCTCAATCTTCCCGAGCCAAAAAAAATCATGGAAGCTTTGCCAGCTAATGAAATATGCGGTCAAATTTTAGCTTCTCAACAATAATCAATCCAATTTTCTAAATAACTAGATTGCAATCAATCATTAAAATCAATTTTGATCAAAACTTAATTTTTTGTAGAGACTAGATTTAAACACAAAAAACTAACTATATAAATATAAAGTTAAATTAGAAATAACTTGATTCTCATCTGCCATTAAATAATCTTCTAGTTGAGCCAACTTATATTCCTCTTGTTCTGCCAAACTATTCGTCTGCTGCGATTTGTGTTGATTAGCAGCAACCAGATTAAAAATAGGTAAGATAAAAGAAAAATAGTGGCTCATAAAAACTTTAGATTAAACAAAGTCTATCTTGTATAATTTTATGCCGATTCTTGAGAAAAGCCTAGGTAGTAATTACAGATTCCTTAAATAAAGTTTTGATTAAGCTAGTCGGCAATTAGACTAAATATTTATTAAGAATAGTAATTTTAACGCAATCATTGCTCTAGTTGAATTAAAAATTAACTTTTGTAGAAACTTAATCTGTTGTACAGACGTAACCTGTAATGTTTCTAAGACTTTTGACTTTTAACTTTTGACTTTTCTATAATGCATATTTGTCATTCCGATAGTCTCAATGTATCTTAAAAATCTTCATCTGCGGTCATTTCGTAACTATAGCGAACAGCAGGTAGACTTTACAGCACAAAAAACTATTTTGGTAGGTAATAATGCTCAAGGAAAGTCAAATCTTCTCGAAGCCGTAGAATTACTCGCAACTCTTAAAAGTCATCGTGTTACTCGCGATCGCGAATTAGTTTTAGATGGGACAAATCTTGGTAAAATCGAGGCTACGGTAGAACGAGCTTATGGGACATCGGAACTAGGATTAATTCTTCGTAAACAAGGAAGACGAACAGTTGAATTAAATCACGAAACTTTACGCCGTCAAGTTGATTTTTTAGGAGTTCTCAACGCAGTACAGTTTTCTAGTTTAGATTTAGATTTGGTGAGAGGTGCGCCTGAATCTCGTCGTAACTGGCTTGATAGCTTAGTCACTCAACTAGAACCAATCTATGCTCATATCTTACAAGAATACGAACAAGTATTGCGTCAACGTAATGCTTTACTCAAACAAATTTTGCAAAGAGAAGAACAATCATCATTAACTACATCTTCTGTTGATACCAAACAACTACAATTGTGGGATGAACAATTAGCAGCAGCAGGTTCTCGGGTAACCAGGCGACGAGCTAGAGTCTTAGCTAGATTAACTCCCATCGCACAACAATGGCATCATCGCATCAGTGGAACAACTGAAATTTTAGAAATTAATTACGCGCCAAATGTAAATTGGACTGAAGACGAACCCGATAAGGTGCAACAAGCTTTTTTAACCAAACTTGAACAAAGACGTATTGCCGAACAAAATCAAGGTAAAACTGTTGTCGGGCCCCACCGAGATGAAATTGAATTTACGATTAATCAAACTCCTGCTCGTTATTATGGTTCCCAAGGACAACAACGCACCTTAGTTTTAGCTTTGAAACTGGCGGAATTAAAATTAATTGAAGAAGTGGTAGGAGAACCTCCCTTACTTTTATTAGATGATGTTTTGGCTGAACTCGATCCCAATCGACAAAATCAACTTTTAGAAGTTATTGGCGGTAAACGAGGAATTGATAGCAAAATTAATGGTTTTCAAACTTTAATCACGACTACTCATATTGGTTCTTTTAATCATCAGTGGATTGAAGATTCTCAGATTCTCACTGTCGAAGCAGGTAAAATTCAGAATTGTTAATTCAATCTCAAAAAAAGTTAACGCTTGTCTGTGAAAAGATTCAAATAAAATAGCCCCTCCCAACAGGAGAGACTATCGATCAATTTCTCTAAGTTATTCAATGACTTCAAATATATAAGTAAATACACAAAATAAATGACACAGTTAAGACAGGGCAAAGGGAAAGGGGAATAGTCAACAGGCAAGAGATACAGCTATTTAAAATGGATACCACAATGTGTAATTAATTATGTTTAGGCACTTAATTAGCGCAAAGAGTTGAAGGCTGCTTTGTTGCTCCAGTTTACTTGGTAATTTTCGTTGTTGTCGTTCCCGATTACGCCTCTAAGCACTTGTAAATATTTCTCGGCAATAATTTCTGGCGTAAAATGTGATTCCAGATATGTACGACCAGCTTTGCCCATTTCAATTGCTTTTTCAGGATTTAAAGCTAGAAAACGAATGAATTCAGCTAAGGCAAGACTATCGTTATTGCTAAAAGAAACTCCACAGCCTGCAACTTCTAAAAGATCTCTGAGATAGGAATGAGATTCGCAGATAGCTGCAACAGGTCGTCCCGCAGCTAAAATACCATAAAGCTTACTAGGAACAACTAATCCTTCAAAACCAGGTGCAATACTGACTAATGACAAATCGCAGGCTGTAAGAGAATAGGGAAGGTCTTTTTTTTGCTGATAAGGTAAGAAAATACAGTTTTTTAAACCCAAACTTTGGACAGTTTCTATACAAACTGTTTTCTTCGCACCACCACCAATGAAAACAAATTGAATTGGTTCATCTTTTAATAGTTTAATTGTCTCCATGATTGTCTCAGCGTCATGGCAACGACCAAGATTGCCTGAGTACAAAACGGTAAACTTGTCTTTCATACCATACTGACTAGCAAACCAATTTTCTTCCTTGGGGATCGGCTTGATCCAATTAGGATCAGCCCAATTATGAATTACAGAAATCTTGTCACTCAGTTGAGGAGCTTGAGCGGTTATTCTTTGTTTCATCGTGGGGCTAAGAACAATAATTCCTTGAGCGCGTTGCCAAACTCGATGATTAATGGCAGTCCAAATTTTAACCAGTAGATGATGATTGGGAAAAATAGAAAGCGCAGTCGTGATATCAGGATATAAATCATAAATTAGGCATACGTAATTACGTTTAAAATATAAATTAGCTAAATATCCGATCACTGGTAAAAATGGTGGTGCAGTAGTAAGCATGAGGACATCACCACGATGCCAAGATTTAAGCAAATGTAAACTTGAACGTAGACAAAAAAGAACACCACCGAGAGCTTTACCAAGAATTTTTCCAGACCCCAGTTTAGTAATACGCGATCGCTTAATTAGTAAACGTGTAAAACGCTCAATTGCTGGAGCTTGCCCTTGATCGAAAGCATAACCAGGTTGCCCAGTAAAGATATCAACATCCATTCCCTGTTGTGCTAGATGAGTTGCTAATTCCTGAATTAACTGACCAGTAGCTGCATAGTCTGGGGGAAAAAACTGAGTAAATATAGAAACTTTAAAATTTGAACAGCGATTGCGACCGAAGGGAGTGAACCTCTCGCGAGTTTCTTGGTTGTCGATTTCTCTAGGTTGAAAAAAGATACTTCTCATTCTATTCATCCACGGGTTTATTATTTGTTTCATGGAAAACTTCATTTTGTTATTGTCTTTTTTTAGACAAACTGACAGAGTTAATCTTTAATTTGTAGCGTTATATATTTATGTTTGCTTTGTGTATTTTTCCCGATTTTTTTATCAAAAATAACACCAATAAATTATGAAAATATTTATTGCAAATATTGTTAACTTTTAATTTTGTTAATTAACATAAACATCGGCTATAGTCAATTTCAATTAAAAGCAAATACGTAGATAAAATTACTGATTAGTTTTCTGATAAAAAATTGAGTAAAACTACTATTTTTTTAAAATCGCCTTTTGCATTAACCAAACTAGAAGTCAAACTAAGCTGATTTTCTCTGTAATTAGGGTGTAAAACTATTTTGTTGTCCTGATGTTCATATAAAAAATAAGGTCTAAAATTGCTTATAGTTATATATTCAACAAAATAAACATTGATTCTCAATCAGAAAAAAATCTCAGCAGAATTACAGATACAATCAAATGACACAATTAATAATCAAATAAAAAAACAGAATAACTACAAGCCCAATGTAAAATTTTCATTGAGTATTTTGAATTGACAAGTATAATTACTGAGGCTGTTAAACTAGAATGAATTTATTATTGGTTTGAAAAGTGTCTAAGTATATTCTTATTAAAAGATTAAAGCCAAAAAGTTATTTTAATTTTGTTTGTTGCTTCTTATGAATAATCAATTAGTAAATCCTAATAGTTTGTATTTGCCAACTCCAGAAACTGAATCAGCATTCTCTTTAATAGAGCTAAAGCAGACTTTGAGTCGTCAGTGGAAACCATCATTATTAGTAGCCAGTACGGTATGTGCTGGCATCTTTTTATCTACGGTATTGCAAACTCCTAAGTATCAATCCCAGACTCTTATTCTCCTAGAAAATCAAAAAACTCAGCAATCGGCATCAGTATCACCAGAACAAAAATCGTTGGTTACAGGCTATTACAATCTCAAAGATTTATCCACAGAAGTTCTTGTGTTACGGAGTTATCCACTCATTGCTAAGGCAGTTGAGCAAGTTCAACAAGAATACGGCGACTTGACTCTAGAGGATGTAATGGAAAACTTGTCGATTATTCAAGCTGCTGTTAATGAGGCGCCAACCGATGTATTGGTAGTTTCTTATACCGATAGCAATCCAGAAAGAGCCAAAGCTGTTTTAGATGCTTTAGGTTCTACTTATGTAGAATATAGTTTGAATCGACAGCGATCGCAAGCTGCTAATGCCATTAACTTTATCAACGAACAACTACCCAAAGCACAAGCTGAATTAGACGAAGTAGCCAAACAAATTCGTAACTTTCGCCAAACCTACAAGATCGTTGATCCTGATGAGTATGCTTTGCAGGTAGTTCAATTGCGAAATGAGTTAGAGCAACAGGAAAAACAAACAGAAATCGCTTTAGCAAGAACCGAAAGTCAGTATCAAGAAATTAATCGTCAGCTAAGAGAGTTAGGACAAAATCCAGAAACTATCGTTGCCTATACAGTTCTTACTCAAGATCAAGTCTATCAAAGTTTAGCTAGTCAACTAAAAGAACTAGAAACTCAATATGCATTGGGTAGCGTTGATTTTTATGATACCTTCCATGTGATGGAAGACATTAAGCTAAAACAAGTAGAACTAAATAAATTATTAAAAGAGCGAGCGCAACAAATTTTGGGGGATGCAGTTTCCCAAGTTAACCTTGAAAAAACAATTGTGACTCAAGGTGGTAGTAGTCAAGTTATGGGAATAAATGGTGCTGATACTCAAGCATCAACAGCTAATACCAGTCAATCTGTAGATTCACAAGGAGCTAATACCCAAGTATCTGGAACTGGTTCTGCGCTTCAAAATCTTGCATCTATGCGATCGCAAGTAGATACTGAACAAGCAGCTTTACAGAGTCAGATTGCTGGAATTCAACGTGCTAAAGCACAAATAGAAAATACTTTTAAACGGATTCCTCAACTACAACAATATTACGCTGAACTGAAACGCCAGTTTGAGGTTAAATCTGAAGCTGTAAACTATTTAATGCAAAGAAGACAAGAACTGTACATTGAGCAAGCTCAAGAAAATGCTCCTTGGCAAATTTTGGAAGCTCCCCGTTTGCCTAGCATTCCAATTTCTCCCAATATTCAACGCGGTATATTTTTAGCTTTAGCAGCAGGAAGTTTTATGGGAATAGCAACAGCTTTCTTGCTACAAAAATTAGATCAACGAGTCAAGCAAGTAGAAGAAGTTAAAGAAATGGTGCGTTTACCACTGTTAGGAACTATTCCCAAAGTAGAACAACCAACCATTCAAATCAATGGAGAAACACACATCAGAGCTAATTACTATAATTATTCTTCTTTTACTGAAGGATTACGGGCTTTAGCAATGAACTTGCGCTATACCATCACCGAAAAAGGCAAGATTAATTCTCTAGCGTTGACTTCAGCTACTTCGGCAGAAGGAAAAACTACCGTGACTTATAACCTGGGAATTGTCTTAGCTGAGTTAGGGCTAAACGTCTTAATTGTTGATGCAGATATGCGGAAGCCAAAAATTCATAAATTAGCTAAGTTGCCTAATAATCAAGGTTTGCGGGAAGCGATCGCAACAGACCAACCTTGGACTGACTTTGTACAAACAGGAATACTGGAAAATCTGCATTTAATTACTGCTGGTTCAACTTCGCCTAATCCAATTGCCTTGCTAAATTCCGACAAAATGAAACAACTGATACAACAATGGCAGGAAGCTTATGACTATGTCTTAATAGATACACCACCAATTGGAGTCATGGCTGATGCTAAAAGCCTAGCAAATCAAGTTGATAGTGTCTTGTTTGTTGTAGGAATGGAAAGAGCTACCCGCAGGGCGATTAATAATTCCTTAGAAGTACTCCGTAATAGTCAGTGTAATATTGCAGGCTTTGCTGCTAATATGGTTGACCGTGAGTTTGACTACTACTCTTACTCCTACTACGACTCTTATTACAATCAATCGGCTAATGGCAATGGTAATGGGAACGGTCATCACCATGAAGGTAGAATGCAGCAGTTGTTACAACAGTTCCGCCGTCGCGAGTAGATAGCTAAAATTTATTTTCCTAGTTTGCTTGTACCGACAAGTGTAGTGGTAGTTAGCTTGGTTGACTTTCTGATTTCGGGGATAATTTTACTGGGATTAATGGCTTGGTACGATTGTGTTTCCGGTTGGCGAATTATTACTTTACCTCTATTTATTACGGTTGCTTTTGCTGATTCTATAGGTGCGGGCTTATGGCTCGCATCTTTAAATGTGCAATATCGGGATTTTCGTTATATTGTTCCTTGTATTGTTCAATTCGGGCTATATATTCCTCCTGTTGGTTTTAGTAGCAGTGTCGTTCCCAAACAATGGCGTTTGCTGTATTCGCTCAATCCAATGGTAGGGTTAATTGATGGGTTTCGCTGGGCAATTTTAGGTGGCGAATCTCATATTTATGTGCCAGGATTTCTATTGTCTTTAACCTTAGTCCTAATTTTATTTGTTGGAGGAATTTGGTATTTTCGGAAAATGGAACGCACCTTTGCTGATGTAATTTAACTGAGTTAATCGAAGTAAACTATGGTTAGCTAGCAAACAATAAAATTATTTCAATCGAGAAGTAACTTTTATGGCTCAAACCTTAGACTTAAAAATAGAACCTATTCTTACATGGGAAAAGCTGCTATAAAGTTTCATTCTACTAAAAGGCTAGAGTAAAAAGAAAATGACGAGTTTGACTGTTGATTTTAATTCTGTTTTGACTATCACTGATGAGCAATTTGAACAGCTTTGTGCCAAAAACCGCGATTTGAGATTTGAACGTACCGCTAAACAGGAGTTGATTGTGATGTCTCCAACAGGAGGAGGTACGGGTAAAAGAAATTCCGATATTCTTACTGACATAAATATTTGGAATCGACAACAGAAGTTAGGAGTAGTTTTTGATTCTTCAACGGGTTTTAAATTACCTAATGGAGCGATTCGTTCTCCTGATGTGGCTTGGATTACCAACGCTAAATGGGAACAAATAGAACCAGCAGCACAGGATAAATTTATTCCTTTATCTCCTGATTTTTTGATTGAATTGCGCTCTCCTAGTGACAATCTTAAACAACTAAGGGCAAAGATGGAGGAATACAGAGAAAATGGGACTCGTTTGGGGTGGTTAATTAATCGTCAAGATAAGCAGATAGAAGTTTATCGTTTAGGTAAAAAAAAGGAGGTTTTAGATAATCCCAATCAGTTATCAGGAGAAGATGTTTTATCTGGTTTTATTTTGAATTTGGCAGCTATTTGGTAGGCATTACTCACCTTTAACCTACTTAGGTTGAGGATAAATATCTTCTATTAATAAAACAAAAATATTTACCATTGACCAGTCAGCCAGCCCAACTATTAACTTTAGATGAGTTCTTAAAACTACCAGGGACTAAACCAGCCTTTTAACATTAGAAAAGTAATGAATACCAAGAACTTAATCATAGAAGAATTAGAAGCGGTTTCAGAGGGTTTGCTTGAGGAGGTTTTGGATTTTGTCAGGTTTTTAAAAGTGAAACAACAAAGAGAAGCTTTGGAAAATCAACAAGACATAGAAGATAGTTTGGATTATTGACCAAATAAAAGATGAAATGAAGTTAACTAACTTAAACATTCTCCCTTTTTGACAAAAATACTCAGAGGTTGTTTGAAAAGTCGGATTCACTACATCAACGCCCCCGTGTTTTCCCCAATTCTGGGGGACTTTTGAACTTTCTCCAAAGTTGGAGGGTTGGGGGAGCAAAATCAAGAATTAGATTGTAAAAAAATAACTTTTCAGATGTTCTGTAAAAGTTACTTAATCAAGCAAAAATCAGAGGAGAAAACATGATCAAGGTCGATATAATTCAAAAGTCAAATCAAGAATTAGAACCAAGGCGACAAATAGCCTTGTCTGTAGCAGAGAAATGTATAAGCTTGCTAAAAAGTCATTTTGGGGCAACTGAAGTTATTTTGTGTGGTTCATTAGCAGGAGAAAGTCCTTGGCATTGGCATTCAGATATTGATTTAGCAACCAGAGGTATGAGTAAAGATGAGGTTTGGGATGCTTCTTTAGCAATACAGGATATTGTTCCCCATTGGTTGAAAGTAGATATGATTCCTTTGGAGTTTGCACCCACACATCTGGTAAATCGTATTCTTAAAAAAATACCTATGCCTAAAAATAAATATCTTGCTTTAAAAACTCGCATTGAAGACGAATTAAATTCAATAGAAGATACAATTCAAACCATAACTGACTTATTGAAACAAAAAGATACCATTCCTGAAGTAGCATTAATTCCTGCACTAGCTAGTTATATTGCTGATTTTTATTCAGGATGCGAACGAATTAGTGAAAGAGTGGTAGTTTATCTCGATGATGGTTTACCTACAAGCAAAGATTGGCATTTTGAATTGTTAAAACAAGTAGCTGAAGCTGGAGGAAATAATCGTCCGCCTTTATGGAATGGTGCGTTACTTTTAGAATTAGATGAATATCGTAAATTTAGACATTTAGAAACACATATTTATAAGATTGAGTTAAAGCCAGCTCGAGTAATTGCCCTAGCTGAAAATGTCGAACCAGTTTTCAAAAAAATTAAATCTTCAGTTGATATATTTGGTAGTTGGTTGGATAAACAAGCAGAAGAACAAAAACTAAACTAAATAACTACCAATTCAGATCTTTTGCTAAAGCAAGAGCGACAACGATCGGAGCGATTGGCAGCGCGATCGCGAGAGTTGAATATAAGTACGTAGGTCGAATTAATTACACAAAAAATAGTTCGCTCGTTCGAAGAAAGCTATACGCTATTAGCTTTTGCCTTTTGCCTACCTTCACTCATAAATTAATGAATGCCCAGCTACTTAGATGCCGATGAATTGTAAGTAGCATCGCCTCAACTTTATTAAAAAGATTGCAAACTTCAGTATAAGCGCGGATGGCATGGTTGAAAAAACAGCTAATAATTGCACGTGATGATTAAAGAAGTTTTGTTAGTGGAAAGGAAAGTTCGAGTTTATGAACTGTTTTTATTGACTTTTACTAGATGAATTGCTTCGTTTTTTTGCCAATAAAAACGTAAATGCGATCGCTAATTACCTTAAAATTCTTTGAGGCATTTCCACAAAATAATTTAGCGAAGATTTTGGTTAGTTTTATAACTTGTACTCTAGAATAAGCTCGAAAAATAAATTTAGATTTGTAATTAATAACAGAAGTAAAATCGCCTAAGTTAAAGATAGAAATATGACACTATCCTTATCGGAAAAAACATTAATAGAATCAGTAAGAGCAAGACAAATTGAGATCGAAAAATTTGTATTATTTCAATTATTGCCCAAAGTAGTTAAGGCAAGTATTCGCAATACAAAGCATTTT
Source organism: uncultured bacterium (assembly GCA_964562685.1). Taxonomy (GTDB): domain Bacteria; phylum Cyanobacteriota; class Cyanobacteriia; order Cyanobacteriales; family Xenococcaceae; genus Stanieria. Next base: position 26,364 of record CAZLUP010000044.1, on the reverse strand, counting down.
TGTGAATGGTACAGTATACCAATGAATTATGTAAGAATTATTGAATCACCTTTGACATTTGAACTTTTAGACGTTAATAAAAATCATAAAATTCTAGATATCAGCAGTCCTAAACTATTACCACTTTACATGATGGTAAAAGGTTTTAAAAATATAACGGTATCAGATGTAGAAGAATACTTCAAAGAAGATTTTCAAGTTTATTCTCAAAATTTTCCTATTTCACCTAAAATTGAAACTTTTGATGCTCGTAAGATACCTTATCAAGATGAAACTTTTGATAGAGTTTTTAGCATATCTGTACTAGAACACGTTCCTGGTGAAGGTGATATTGATATATCAAAAGAGGTAGCAAGAGTTCTCAAGCCAGAGGGGTTATTTGTCTTGACTCTACCCGCATATAAAGTGTATCTGGAAGAATGGGTGAAAAATCCCAGTATTTATTGGCAAACAGAAAAGGATCGAGAAGGGCGTTCTTTCTATCAACGTCGATATGATGAATCATCTATTCGACATCGTTTTAGTGGTTTAGGAATGACAATAAAAGATATTGTGTACATAGCAGAAAAGCCGATTCAAGAACCCAAACTTAATGATAAAGGGATGTTATTACATAATGTTTACTACTTAAATAATTTAATAATAGTTAAGTTTTTAAAAAAATTATATCAAATCTTCAAAATTCCTTGTTTACCTTATATAAGTCATCGAACAGTATCAAAGCGATATCACTATCTGACAAGAGACAATTCAGACCCTAATATCCGTCAAGTTGCGGTTAAATTCCAAAAGGAAAAATGAATTTAAAAAAACAAGCTGTCAAAGGGGTTATCTGGTCAGTTCTCGAAAGCTGGGGTCGTCGTATTTTTACGTATATTGTTTTTTTTCTCCTTGCTCGTCTCCTTAAACCAGAAGATTTTGGATTGATTGCCTTAGCTACTACTTTTGTTTCTTTTGCTAATATTTTTGTTAATCAAGGATTTACTACAGCTTTAATTCAACGGGAAAAACTAGACCCAGAACATTTAGATACTGCATTTTGGACTAATCTAGCTTTAGGATTCGTATTTACATTAGTTAGTATTGTTGCTGCTGGATTAATTGTCGATTTATATAAACAGTCACAGTTAAAATTAGTTATTGCTTGGCTATCGCTGAGTTTTTTAATTAATGCTTTTAAGCAAGTACAAGAAGCCATTCTTACTCGTCAGTTTTGCTTTAAAGTTTTAGCTATTCGTTCTTTTACAGTAACCTTTGTTGGTGGAATTGCAGGTATAGTAGCTGCTGTATTGGGTTTGGAAGTTTGGAGTTTAGTTATTCAACAGCTAGTAGGCGAAACTTTGGGTGTGATTGTGTTATGGCAAGCCAGTGACTGGCGACCAAGATTTAAGTTTTCTATCAAACATTGGCAGGAGTTATTTTCTTTTGGTATTAATTTAGTCGGTATTTCTCTTCTAAGTTTTATTACTACTAACTCTGATAATTTGCTGATTGGTTACTTTCTCGGTTCGGTAGAGCTGGGATATTACACTCTTGGTTATAAAATTTATCAACTGATTTTGCAATTACTAAGCAGTATAACTGAGAAGGTTGCATTACCTATTTTTTCCAGGATGCAAACAGAAATGGAATTGCTGCGGAATAGTGTTTATCGAGTTACACAATTAACTAGTTTATTTGCTTTTCCCGTGTGTTTTGGTGTAATTGTTCTTGCCCCAGAACTAGTACCAGTAGTGTTTGGAGAAAAATGGTTACCTAGCATTCCCATAATGCAAATTTTAGGTTTTGTCGGTGTTCTTCATTGTGTTTTTCAATTCAAAGTAACTTTGATTACAGCTATGGGTAAGCCGTGGTGGATAATGTGGTCTAGTTGTCTTAATGCAATCACCGATTTTATCTTTTTTGCTGTTGCAGTTCATTGGGGAATTGTGGCTGTAGCAGCAGCTTATGCTATTCGTACTTATTGCTTTTCTCCCATTCGTCTTTGGATGCTTTATCAACTAACTGGGATCAAACTCAGAAAATACTTTTGTCAGTATACTGCACCTTTGTTGAGTAGTTTGGGCATGATTATCACTGTAATTGGAACTAAATATTTACTCCAAGATTGGCTTAGCATAACCTCCATCCTAGTTGTTAGTACTGCGATCGCCGTGATTACTTATGTAACCATTATTTTCTTGGTTGCACCTCAACTGTTTAAACAAACCAAGGATTTACTCAAGCTAGCTCTGCCCAACTCAGCAACTACGTAGTTAACTCAAAAGGATCGATATTAAAAAGAGTAGGAGAATCTATTTATGTCTGCAATTCAACTTCGAGAACGTAACATTCTGACTAAAACGTCCCAGGCAAAACGATTATTAAAGCAGGCAATTGGTAAATTTTTTGCTCACAAAGGCAAAACCTGGCTGAAGTTATTAATAAATTATACCTACGATTTTCAAAGATTTATTCGATTTTCTACCGCTAGTAGCGGAGGTCTTTTAACAATAAGTAATACTACCAGCAAAGCAAATTTAAGAGCTTTAATTACTATGGAATATCATCGCATAGAAAAAGCATTAGCTCTTAAAGAAACCAGAACTGCTTTTGGTGCAAGTACAATTCAGAGATTAATTAAAGGTATTGAAGCATACCAAAAACTTTATGGTTCTGACGAATTGATCCAGGTTGCCGTTAATAATTTATTGGCATATCATCAATTTAACTCTCAGCGAGGATATGAAGACTCTGATTTATATAGCACTATATTCAAGTTACAAAAATATACTGAGACTCAACTAAGCATACCCAATGACGAGGGAGGTGTAAGTAGGGTCTGCAAAGAAGAAATTTGGGCTAAAGCTAAATTAGATTTGAGAGACTTTTTTGCTTCTCGTTACAGCATCAGAAATTTTACTTCCGAGGAAGTAGATCTGAGATTAATTGAGCAAGCAGTGATAATGGCACAAAAAACGCCCTCAGTTTGCAATCGACAATCGAGTAAAGTTTACGTTTTTTCTAGAGAAGAAGATAAAAAATTAGTGCTCAGTTACCAAAATGGTAACAGTGGTTTTGGGCACTTAGTAGATAAAGTGTTGATTGTGACATCTGACTTGCAAAACTTCGCTTCTGTCGGTGAAAGGAATCAATGTTGGATTGATGGTGGGATGTATGCGATGTCTGTGATTTATGCTTTACATTCTCTTGGATTAGGAACTTGCTGTTTAAACTGGAGCGTTGAATATAAAGTAGATCGTCAAATGAGAAAAGCAGCGGGGATCAGTGATTCAGAAGCAGTAATCATGATGATTGGTGTTGGTCATCTTCCAGATGAATTCATGGTTGCTCAATCTTCCAGAAAAAAAATTGACGAAGTGTTGATTGTTAAGTAAATCCAGATTCTATATACAGTCAGATTTTTATGAACAACATAGTTATTACAGGTATTACCGGACTACGCAATCGAGGGGTTGAAGCGTTAGTCACCACTACAATTGAACAATTGCAACGTCGGCAGCCTAATTGGGGTGTTTCTGTTCTGACCAATACTCCAGATTATGACCGAGTACAGTTGCAAGGTTATCATGCTAATCCTGTCAGCGATTCATTGCAATCTATCCGTAAAAGTTTTATCCAGCAGTTAAGAGCTAAATGCTCCCATTTTTATAAGTCTGTAGCCCCTGAATACCAAATAATTAGTCAGGCAAAAGGTGTCATTGCTTCTGGGGGTGATATGTTTAGTTCTGATGTGGGTGCTACTCAACTTAGTTTAGCTCTTAGACCTTTAGAATTGGCACTTCATGCCCACGTTCCTGTTATTTTCCTGGCTCAATCGATTGGTCCGTTTAACAAATCAGATCGGGAAAAATGGCTAAAATTGGCACGTCAGTCCCATTTAATTACCGTTAGAGAAGAAATTTCTTACAGTTATTTAACTAAGGATTTGGGGCTGCCAACCAGCTTGGTCAAGAAAACTGCCGATTCAGCCTTTTTGCTCAATCCTCCTTCGTCTGAGTATGTAGACAAACTGCTTCAGTTTTACGGAATTAACCGAGAACGCCCTACTGTAGCTGTTGCAGTGAGTCAGGGAATTAGTCTTTATTCCCAGTGCGATCGCGAGCAACATATCCAAAGTTGGTGTAAAGTCATTAAAACTATTGTTAACGAACTAGATGCTCAAGTATTAGTTATTCCTCATGTCCAAGAAGTTTGGGAAGCTATTGACGATCGCATTCTAGCTACAAATATACTAAAAGCATTGGATTTCGATCCTCGCGTTCGCTTAGTTGGTGGTAGTCATTCTGCCTCAGAATTTAAAGGTCTAATTGGTGTTTGCGACCTTGTGATTGCCGAGAGAATGCACGCTGCGATTGCTGGACTATCTAGCGGAGTATGCACTGTGGCTGTGGGTTATTCTATCAAAGCAGAAGGAATTATGAGCGATCTGCTAGGAAAAGACTCGGCTCATAATGGTTTATTGATTTCTATTAAAGACTTTCTCAACTGCGATCTAGCTCGTGAAACAATCCTGACTGCCTGGCAACGACGCAATGAGATAACAACTCAACTACAAGCAGTTTTACCAAGAGTCAAACAGGAAGCAGAAAGTAATTTCGATTTGATCGTGCAAGTCTTAAATCAATATTCTCTCAATTAAGTAGTTGTTATCGATGAATATACTTTTTGTTTCTTACTACGATCCTTTAGGTCAAGGTGGATTTGAAAAACAAGCTCGCGGTCTTTTTGAAACCTTAATTAAAGATGGTCATCGAGTAGCCTGTTTATGCCTTACCAGTCCCGAACAAAAGAGTAACTTTCAAGCCAAGCTGGAAGCATCAGGACTATTTAGTTTGGGTGTTTTTCTAATCGAACACCAAGAAAAGCCTTATACTCTAAAATCAAAAATTTTATTTTGGTTTAGTAATCATCCTGCAAAATTTTTAGCGGAGCAAAACTCAAATTTACAACAAGAATTTCAATCTAAGCTAAAACAAATTTTTCACAAACTAAATATTGATATTGTTCATTGTTTAGGATTACGCACTTCGTATTTTCTTCCCGAACAGCTAGCTTATCCTATTATTATTGATTTAGTTGATTGTAAAACTCAATATAAACAAAGAGCAGTTCGATATTATCTACAAAATAATATTATTCAAACTTTTTCTGCTTTTTGGGATTTTTGGAAAACTTTTAAAATAGAAAAAAATATTTTGTCATTATATGTGAATTATCCTATAGCAGTTGTTTCTAATTGTGATGCTAAAATGCTTAAGCAAATTAATATTAATGCTTCTATTTATACAGTTTGTCATCCAATCACTATCAAAAAACAAAAAAATGATCCAACTATAATTGATAAAAACAATAAATTAATATTTTACGGTTTCATGGATCATGTTAATTTAGATGCCATGTTATTTTTAACCAATAAAATTATTCCATTAATTTTAAAAGAAAATACAAATATACAATTAATAATTACTGGATTAAATTTACCTCAAAACATATATGAATTATTTCAAAATAAATCCTGGATTAACATTGTCGAAAGTGTTGAAAATATTGCTGATTTAATTCTTAGCGCAACCTTGACTTGTTGGCCATTCCGTTATGGTAGTGGCGTAAAAAATAAAATTATTGAGTCTATGTTATTAGGTAAGCCTGTAGTAACAACTACTATTGGAGCAGAAGCATTTACAGAAAAACAAAAGCAAGGATTATTAATAGCAGATAGTGCTGAAGATCTAGCTGCACATATTATAAATCTGTTAAATAATCCAGAAGAATGTGATCGATTAGGTAAAATCAATCAGCAAATTGTTACTACAGAATTTACTTGGGAAAAAAAAGCAGAAGAGTATCTTGATTTGTATAAAAATGCTCAAAAACAGCATTTAAAACTTAATCAAATCACCGTTTGATTATTAAAGTTTGAATTCAATAGATAGAGGTAAATAGTTTTGATGAAAGTAATGTTAGCTGGTCATATTTTGGGGCAAGGAGGCATTCAAAGTCATCTCAGATGGCTGGCTAAAGCATTGGTAGAAGAACAAGTAGAAACTATGATTGTTTCTCTAGGCAATCATCAAGCCTCAGGAAATAGTTTACAAAATATTCAAGTTCTTATAGAACAGGGTATTACTGTCAAAATATGCTCTTTTGATTCATCAAAATCTCTAGGATTTAATTGGCGTAAGATTAAAAGATTTCTGGAGATGAAAACCCTAATTGAAGAATTTAATCCTGATATATATTTTGCTGTAGGAATTGGTTGGAATTTATTCCTTCCGCCTTTGTTATCTAATGGCAGCAGAAAATGTATATTTCATGAAGTGATGTCGGGGATTCCTAATGGTTGGAAAGATTCTCGCTGGTGTGTTAGAGGTTGGTTTAATGAAGTAGTTGGACAATCTCAAACTGTAGCTAACACTTTTGCTAAATGTTTTGGTTGGAGAAAATCCATATCTGCTCTTCCCGCCATACCGGAACCTCTGGAGTTAACTGCATCCTTACCACGAGTAAGCCAAAAAACTATTCCTTTAGGAACAGCTAAAGCTGCTCTTTTTAGCCGATTAGCACCTCATAAACAAGCATTTTGGCTTGTCCAACAATGGGATTTACTTAAAGACTACTTAGCAGAATTACACATTCATGGTACTGGATCAGAAGAAAAACTAATTAGGGAATATATTGAGGCTCAAGGAATTAGCGATCGCGTTAAATGTTTTGGTCGTTATCCAGAAGGACAAGCTTATGTCGATCTCCTTAGTAGCTATGACCTAACATTATTGCCTACTATTGGACAAGAAGGCGCACCTTTGGTACTACTCGAATCTATGGCTTGTGGAGTTCCTTTTGTTGCGTATGGAGTTGGTGGAATTGCCGATTATGGCGTTGACAATCTTAACGTATTAATAATATCTCCACAAGAAAGAAATTTTATTGATGGAGTTTTAGAAATGACAAAAATGTTAGCAATAGGAGCTATTTGTCAACCACAACTACAGCAATATTATTTAAATCATTATTCCTATAAAGTTTTAAAACAAGCCTGGTTATTATATTTAAATCAATCAAGCTAATAAATATTAATACAAGTCAAAAAATATTGTAAATAACAACATTTATTATGTCTTCCAAAGTATTAGTTGCTCAATTAGGTGCAAGAAAACATTATCAAGAGCCAATTTTATTTCATCAGTGGGGAATGTTAGATAAGTTTTATACAGATTTTTACATGAATGATTCCTTATTGACTCGGCTTTTGAAGCAAAATTTTTTATATCAGAATCTCCCTAAAATTGTTAAAAAAGGACTTGACCGCTATACTTCTTTACTATCAACAGCAGAGATCAAACACTTTCCTAAATTAGCCTATAATTATCAACATTATTTAAAACAGGCTAAACCATGGGAAAAATCAAAAATTCATATCCATATAAGTAAAAATTTTTGTAATAAAATTATTAAATCAGGTTTGGGAGAAGCTAATGTAGTTTACGGATTTGATGGAGCTTGTTTAGAACTATTTGAATATGCAAAATCTAAAGGCATTAAGTGTATTTTAGACCAAACAGTAGCAGAAAGGTCTTTAATTCATGAATTATTATTGCAAGAAGAACAACTTTGGCATGGTTGGTCAAAGTTTCCTTTTCAAGTATATGAAGGTGACCTAGAATTAGTTAAAAGACAACAGAAAGAACAATCTTTAGCTGATTTTATTATTTGTGGCTCTTCATTTGTTAAAGAATCTTTAGTTAAAAAAGGTATTGATCAAAAGAAAATTATTGTAGTTTCTTTGGGTAGTTTACAGGATGGTCAATTTATCAAATCGGAGCATCAAGCTATTACTCCTCAAATAAGAGGAGATGGTTTACGTATATTATTTGCTGGCTCAGTAGGTTTGCGTAAAGGAATACAATATTTATTACAAGCTCTTAGACTGATTAAAGGCGAAATTCCTTTTAGTTGTAAAATAGCAGGTTCTTTAGAAATTAAGCCACAAATAATTAATGATTTTAGTGATGTTTGTGAATTTGTGGGATTAGTACCTCGCTCCGAAATGAAGCAGCTTTATAGTTGGGCTGATGTATTTGTTCTACCTTCTCTATGTGAGGGTTCAGCGATGGTTACTTATGAAGCTTTAAGCTGCAATTTGCCTGTTATTACCACCTATAATACGGGATCGATAGTCAGAGATAATATTGATGGTTTTATTGTCGCTACCAGGGATATCAAAGAAATTGCCAAAAAATTAAAATATTTATACATTAATAATCTCAATCAAGCTGTTAATATAGAACTGACAAATTATTGGCGAAAAATCACAATCGATGCTCACAATAAATTAAAGAATTGTCTTTTAAATAATTAGATTTTTTATGAATTATATTTTATTTATAATTTTGGGTTTAATATGTTTTGTCTTGATTCTTGAAGGAATTAGCAATCGCCATAAAATATACCAATTTCCTTTTTTTATGGCTGCAATTTTTGCGTCTTTTATTATTCCCCAGGCTTTTGCTCTAATGTACGGTTCGTATGGATTAGACAAAGTCCCTCAAATTGCTATTACTAGAGTAATATTAATGAGTTGTTTTTGTCTAGCTATGTGTTGGATTGGTTATCAATTACCTCTTCCAAGGTCATGGTTCGCTAAAACACCAATCAGTTTTAATCAAAATAAAATTGTTATTTTTAACATAATTTATATTGTTTTAGGAATATTTTTTTGGCTATTAGTATTTCGTCTCCCTGACGGAAATAAATTATCGGGAACAAGTACTGGACCATACACAATTTTAGTTTTCTTTGCCAAACTCTTTGCAGATACAGGCTTTGCTTTAGCAATTATTAATTTTTTTACTCAATCTAAAAAATTTTTATATTTTGCAATTCTTGTCTGCGCTTCAATAATGCCCTTTTATCGCGCGGTTTTTTTGGGTCGTAGAACTGGTTTAGCAGCTCTAATTTTAATTGTGGGAATTGCTTTTTATCTATTTCGTCGTTATGTTCCACCTCGTTCAGTAATTGTTTTAGCATTAGTTTTAGCAACTATATTAATTCCTTTTTTAGGACAACAAAGAGGAATTTTATCGGGAAAATGGAATAATCTTGAAACAATAAACTACACAGAAAATTTAGAAAATGTAATTCAAGGCAAATCTGCATTGGAATTACGTAACGCAGCCTTAATGATTGACGCTGCTGCTAATAATGGAAGGTATGAATGGGGTACTATCTATTGGAATAATCTTGTATTTCGTTATGTTCCTGCTCAGTTTTTAGGTAATCAATTCAAAAAAAGTTTATTTCTTAACCACATTAATTATGCTAAGCAGCTTCAAGATCAATATAATTACAAAGTTCCTATGGGTTCGACTCTTACGGGAATTGGAGATAGCTTTACTCAATTTGATTATTTTGGCTGTTTGTTCTTTGCATTTATGGCAATTTTTTTCAAGTGGTTATGGTACAGAGCAATATCACAAAATTCTTTAATAGCTCAAGTCATATATATGGTTATTTGTGCTTATGCCATGATTGCTATTACTCATGCTACAGCTGATTTTATTCCCAATGTATTATTTTCATACATTTCTTTATTGCCTATTATTTGGTGGTGCAAAATCAAAAAAAATTCTACTGTAAAGTCTTATGATCTATAAAATTCTTGCTAAGATTTTTCATCTTATAAATTTACTCAAAAGTTATGCCATCGCTTTGATTTACAAAATACTTCCTGGTATATGGTTTAGAAAGATAGGTTATAATTGTTTTTTCAAGGGGTTTCCTCGTTTTGGTTATGCATTTCGTGATATTAATCTGGGTCATCATTGCTGTTTAGGTGTAGGTATTTTTTTTAATACAGGAGCTAATAGTTCAATTATTATTGGCAATAATGTAAGTATTAATGATTACGTCTATATTTCTGCTGTCTACGGTATTGAAATTGGAGACGATTCGAGGATAGGAGAATTTGTCTCAATTCGTGATAATGATCATGTATTTTCCGATCCTAATCGTCCAATTTATTCTCAAGGTTTTACTGGAAAATTAATCAAAATTGGTTCTGATGTTTGGATTGGAAGAGGAGTATTTATTGGTAAAGGAGTAGAAATTGGGAATGGTGCTGTCATTGGTGCTAACAGTGTAGTTACTAAATCTATTCCGCCTTTTGCTATAGCAGTAGGTAATCCTGCAAAAGTAATTAAATATCGTAAACAGCCTGTAGAAACTTTTGCTATCTAAATCAAATTTATATAATGAAAATTCTAACTGTTATCCCTGCTTTGGGAAACGTTTATGGTGGTCCATCTAAAAGTGTAGTTGAACTAGCTCAAGCAATTGGTAACCAAGGAATTGAAGTTGATCTAATCACAACCAATGCTAATGGTTCTAATAGATTAAATGTTCCTCTTCAAAGCTGGATCAAAGAAAAAAGTTATCGAATTCAATACTTTCCCTATTGGGCTATTAGTGATTACAAAATTAGCTTTTCTTTAACAAAATGGTTATTTCAACACGTCCAAGATTACGATTTAGTACACACTAACGCAATTTTTTCCTACACTATTTTGCTTGCTTATTGGGCTTGTCGGCGATCGCAAATTCCCTACATTATCACTCCTAGAGGAATGCTAGAGCCTTGGGCATTGTCTTATAAAGCTAGGAAAAAACGTTTGTACTATGCACTGTTAGAAAAGCCTGCTCTTAACCGAGCCAATGCCATTCAAATGTTAGCTGCAAATGAAGCGCAAAGAACTAAAGTTCTTAACTTGAACTCTCCTTTTGTAGTCGTTCCCAATGGAGTTCATCGACAAGATTTTGAAATATTGCCAGATCCGGAGCTTTTTTATCAACAATTCCCAGAGACTTGCGGTAAAAGCTTGATTCTCTTTCTTGGCAGAGTCGACCCTAAAAAAGGCTTAGATTTACTGGCTAAAGCCTTTGCTCATATTTATTCTCAGTTCCCTCATACTCATTTAGTTGTGGCTGGTCCCGATAATGTTGGCTTTTTACCAACTGCCCGCAATTACTTTGCTGAAGCTGGTTGTTTAGATGCTGTTACTTTTACTGGAATGTTAACAGGTCAATTAAAATATGCAGCCCTAGCTGCGGCTAGTATCTACGTTGCACCTTCCTACTCTGAGGGTTTTAGTATGTCTGTTTTAGAAGGGATGGCATCAGGATTACCTTGTGTTATAACTACTGGTTGTAACTTTTCCGAAGCAGCACAAGCTCAAGCAGCTTATGTTGTAGATGTAGATGCAGAAGCAATTATCAATGCTTTAATGCAATGTTTGCAGCATCCTCAACAAGCCAAGGAAATGGGCGATCGCGCTCGTAAATTTATCTTGGAAAATTATACTTGGGATAAAATAGCTACCAAAATGATCGCAATTTATCAAGCTATTCTTGATGGTAACGATATAGCTTATTGTTGATGAGTATCGTTTGAATTTAATATCCCTAGATATTTGGATAATGGCTACTTGAGAAGAATAGTTCAGAACAATCAGAAAAAATAATTATACTTTTTTTCATGCTTCAACAAATAACACCCTTAATTCTTACTTATAATGAAGCCCCAAATATAAACCGTACTCTACAAAAACTCCTTTGGGCAAAAACAATTATAGTTATTGATAGCTACAGCAATGACAGTACTTTAAATATTTTACAAGCTTATTCTCAAGTAAAGATCTTGCAACGAGAATTCGATACTCATGCTCAACAATGGAACTACGGTTTAGAACAAATAAAAACAGAATGGGTGTTATCTCTTGATGCAGATTATGTTTTAACTGATAAATTGATCAAAGAAATCAAATTTTTACCCCCAAATACTTGTATAGATGGTTACTTTGCTCAATTTAAATATTGCGTTTTCGGTAAGCCATTACGCGGTACAATTCTTCCACCTCGGCAAGTTTTGTTTAGAAAAGAAAAAGCAATTTATATTGATGATGGACATACTCAATTACTCAAAGTCGATGGTCAATCTGCTTATCTTTCTGCCTATATTCTTCACGATGATCGCAAACCTTTAACTCGCTGGTTATGGGCGCAAGACCGCTATATGATCATTGAAGCCAAAAAATTATTAGAAACTCCTACACAAGAATTAAGCTTGGGCGATCGCATCCGTCAACAAAAAATATTCGCTCCTTTGATTATTTTTTTCTATTGTTTAATTCTTAAAGGTGGTATTTTAGATGGTTGGGCTGGATGGTATTATGCGTTTCAAAGAATGCTTGCCGAAATTATTCTTTCAATTCGCTTGTTAGAAAAAGAAAATTGCTAAAAACGATCGTAAATATAATCGCGATCGCCGATTTTCCCCTTGATTTTGTACGCGATCGCTTCAGAAGTGAAAATACCTATAATAGTCAAGACAGTCTGTTCTAAATTTAGTTAGCGATCGCAATAAAAATAATAAAATCTTTAATTAGAGACGAGTTGGACGCATGATTTCTAATTGAGCAAATTGCTGACTCTGCTGCTGTATTTGTACCGAAAGAGCATCACAAACTAGCTCACACAATTCAAAAATAAAGGGATTGGCAATTTGATAGTAAATACATACTCCTTCTTGTCGCTTGGAAACTATTCCTGCTTGCGACAACATTTTTAAGTGTTTGGAAACATTTGCCTGACCTAAACCACTAGCCTCTGTAATTTCTGTAACGTTTTTAGCTCCTGTTTTCAGAGAACAAAGAATTTGGAGGCGACTTGTCTCTGACAAAACTTTAAAAAAGTCTGCCATCATGTTTAAGGCTGTGGGGGAAAGCTGCGCTATGCCACAATTTTCTTGTTGATTTATGGTGATGTTTATTTGCTCATCGCTCACTTGATTAAACATAAGTAGTTGGTCAAAAATACTGACTCAGATTAGTAATATTACTATATCACTATATAGCTTATGTTGTTAAATGCCAATGACCAGTATGAGTCTTTGAAAGCTAGTAGAATGATTGCTTTTTAAACTTTGTGATTCACAACTGAAAAAAATTGAATTATTACTTGACTTTTTATATAATCATATAGTTAAATAAATTTATAAGGTTATCTTGCCTTGAACAACGATTAACCTCGAAATTAAACATTATGACTATATCTCTTCAAAAACGCCAAAGTAATAACCTTTGGGAGAAGTTTTGTAATTGGATTACCAGCACTGAAAATCGCCTCTACATTGGTTGGTTTGGTGTCCTGATGATTCCTACTCTATTAACCGCAACTACTTGCTTTATCATTGCTTTTATCGCAGCACCACCTGTAGATATTGATGGTATTCGTGAACCTGTTGCTGGTTCAATACTCTACGGTAACAATATCATTTCTGCTGCGGTTGTACCTTCTTCTAATGCAATTGGGTTGCACTTTTATCCTATTTGGGAAGCTGCTAACTTAGATGAGTGGTTGTATAACGGAGGTCCTTACCAACTGATTATTTTCCACTTCCTAATTGGCATCTTCTGCTATATGGGTCGTCAGTGGGAATTATCTTACCGTTTAGGAATGCGTCCTTGGATTTGTGTTGCTTATAGCGCACCTGTTGCTGCTGCCACTGCCGTACTGTTGATTTATTCCATCGGTCAAGGTTCTTTTTCTGATGGCATGCCTTTAGGAATTAGTGGTACTTTCAACTTCATGTTTGTTTTGCAAGCAGAACACAACGTCTTAATGCATCCTCTACATATGATAGGTGTAGCTGGTGTCTTCGGTGGTGCTTTATTCTCTGCCATGCACGGTTCTTTAGTAACTTCTTCCTTAGTTCGCGAAACCACTGAAACCGAATCTCAAAACTACGGTTACAAATTTGGTCAAGAAGAAGAAACTTACAACATCGTAGCTGCTCATGGTTACTTTGGCAGACTAATCTTCCAATATGCTTCTTTTAACAACAGTCGTTCCTTACACTTTTTCCTTGCTGCATGGCCAGTTATTGGCATTTGGTTCGCTGCCTTAGCTGTATCTTGCTTTTCCTTCAACTTGAATGGGTTTAACTTTAACCAGTCAATTCTAGATTCTCAAGGTCATGTGTTACATACTTGGGCTGATGTTTTAAACCGCGCTAATCTCGGTATTGAGACCATGCACGAACGTAATGTTCACAACTTCCCCTTAGATTTAGCTTCTGGGAAGCTTCAACCTGTAGCGTTCAATCTTCCTTCCGTTCATAGCTAGTTGCTGCATAATCCTTTAATCAGGAATAACTGTCCCTAGGCACTTTCAGTTTAGGGCAGTTTTTTTATTTTCATGGCGTTGCTGGTTTTTCTAACACAATGGTATCGATCAGTGGTACCGCATTAAATCCTTCTTCCAATAAAGAAGATTGGATTTGAGCAGTAATGCGATCGCGAATTTCTAAGGCGGATAAATTAACGCCCGTTTGGGGTTGGACATAGATTACACCAAGCAAAGTATTTTGACCCTGAATATTGGAACGAGTAAAGCGCACATTAGCCTCTACCAATTGTACTAAAGAACCTTGCTCAAGTACTTGTTGAATTGTTTCTGTAGCACGCTGGGCGCGACTGGAACGTTGAAATTCAGGAGGATTGGACAATTGCCAACCGAGTAACCCAGCCAAAACAATTCCTGTCAAGATCAAACCAATCGGAAAAACCCAAGCTTTACCGCGATTGTATCTCGCACCTTTTGACGATAAACCATAAACTCGAAACAGAGTAGCAGCAGTTAAATTAATCCCAACTAACTGTAGCAATAACAAAAATATGCCACTGACAACCATATCCCAGCGACTAATAGCTAAAGACATCCCAATAATTCCTGCTGGTGGAGCTAAAGAAGCAGCTACTAACATCCCCGTCGCAGCACCAGAAACCAAACTACTTCTTTCAGATTGAAACAAATTTAATGCCCCTGCTGCTCCTGCTGCTAAGGGAAGCAACACAGCAACTACAGAAATTTGGCTATTTTGTGTCATTAAATTGCTGGCTGCTTTTTGTTGAAAAATAAAACTAAGTAAAGCTGCGACAAGAATAGTTAAGCCTAAAGCCGAAAAATAGCGAATTAAACTGCGTTTTAATAAATTTTGATCGCCTCTAGCTGTTGCGATCGCTGTATTCATCGCTGGACCAGCAAAAGGAGCGATTAACATGGCTGCAACTAATAAATAATTAGTATTGGTAAATAAACCGATCCAAACTACTATCCCTGCCACTGCTGCATAACCTAAAAAACTGCGCCAAGAACCAACACTTTGTAAACCAGCTAAAAAAACTTCAATCGGACTGCGATCGCTAACTTGAGTCACTTGCTGGGGTGCTTCCTCTGGCGGAGGTTGCAGTGTCATTACTCCGCGAGGAATCAAAGTTACTTTTAGTTGAGGAATTGATTCTAACTGAGCTAAAAAATCTTCAATTTTACGATTGGCAAGATGCACTATTACTGCATCTACAACTTCACCGTTGCTACTTGCTTCAAACAGTAATAAGTTTGCACCCTCATGATCTTTGGCTATCTCTACAACTTTTTTGCCCTCGCCTGAAGGAACTTGAATAAATAATTGACGCACTGGCTCTTGATTTCCTCGCTAGTAGTTTACTACTAATGATTTGATCCTAGTACAGATATCAATTACCAGTTACCAGACGCGAAATCTCGCGTCTGTACATCAGTTATCAATTTTTTTACTTCTGCCTTGTTCCTATTGCTGCTTCATCCAAGCCACACATTGTTCTATTTGAGTGTGAACTGTTTCTTTGTCCCCATGATAGCGACGACCATGCCCTGGTAAAATCCATTCAAAGGAATAATTAGTGAGTTTTTCCATTGATTTGATTTGTTCTGTCCAGGAATACCAGCAATAACGACGAAAAGCATAAAGATGATTAAGATAAGGCGACCAAGCTAAATGATCGCCTGTAAATAAGAATTTATCGCGGTAAAGTAAAACGGTATGCCCTTTAGAATGACCAGGAACGGGAATAATTAAGATATCAGAAGCAAATTCAATCGGTTCAAGTCCAGAAAGTTGAATTTCTAAGTCTTTAGTGTCAGAAGTAAAATCGTCTTGATGTAGAATACGCTCACATCCGAAATGCTTGTAAAATTTATGATGATCGGCAACATCATCTTGATGAGTTAGATACATATATTTAATTCCCCCCATCGCTTCTAATTTTTTGACTAAAGGTGGGGCAAAACGAGGAGAATCAATTAAAATGTTACCTTCTGGTCTTTGAATTAGATAGCTAGCTGCACCATACGAAGCTTCAGAATGATATCCACAGTAATAAACATTGTCTTCAATTTGGCTGGGTAAACTTTCCTGTGCGTTTTTAATATCTTTTGGTTTTTCTACCGTACCAATTGAACTGGTGGGACAAGAAAGCAGAGCTTGCATTGCTTTGAATCTTTCTTCCGCTCGATCTGGTTGATGATAAACTGCTGATTGTTCTCCTTGGCGATTAAATACTTCTGGTGCTAACCAACGACAGGTATCACAATCGATACAAGTGGCATCAACGTAGAAATCACCGTCGACATTTGCCGATCGCCTTTGTTTTAATGTAGCCATAATTATTTACTTGTGATTTTAATCATAGTCATTATGAGTTTATCTTAGCTCGAGTTTATGGCACACAGTTTCCTGTTTCAGAAATTCCAACGCACTTTCTTACAAGCGCAAAAACTAAATCATTGCCATCTTCCTAAATTAAAAAGAAGACGTTTTCTGAGGATGACAGCTTTGGCTGGAGGAAGTGCGATCGCAGCTATGACAATTCCCCGTCTCCAAGCAGCTTGGAGTCAAAGCAGTCCTAAAATTGCCATCATTGGTGGTGGAATTGCAGGATTGAATGCAGCTTATCAATTAAAAAAAATGGGATTGATTGCCACAGTCTATGAAGCAAAACCTCGTGTTGGTGGAAGAATTCATTCAGTTACAGGCGCAATCGGAACAGGATTAATTACCGAGTTAGGCGGTTCGTTTATTAATCGCAATCACGAAGATTTACTTGCTTTGGTTGAAGAATTTAATTTAAGTTTGTTGAATCGTAAGCAAGCTATTGAAAAAATGCCGTTTCCTGATGAAGGCTATTTTTTTGAGGGCAAATGGCACTCAGAAACGGAAGTGGCGGAAAAATTATGTCCTTTAGCCAGACAAATTGCTGCTGACGCTGCTTTATTGGATGAAGATTTTGAACAATACGCACCAGCGATTGATAATCTTTCGGTCACTCAATATTTAGAACAGCATACGGACAAAATACC
Organism: uncultured bacterium; assembly: GCA_964562685.1. Taxonomy (GTDB): domain Bacteria; phylum Cyanobacteriota; class Cyanobacteriia; order Cyanobacteriales; family Xenococcaceae; genus Stanieria. The sequence goes on along the minus strand of CAZLUP010000044.1, from coordinate 9,129 downwards.
AGAACCTTTTATTCGCGTTTTAATTGAAAACACAATTCGGACTGAATACGGAGTTGAACCAGATCGATCTTCAGCTTTGCAACTGATTTACAACTTACCCACCGTTGAAGAGCAAGAAGTAACAATTCTAGGGGCAAGTGATGAAACTTATGAAGTTGAAGGTGGTAATAGTAAAATTATTGATGCTTTGGCAGAAGCATTAGGTGAACAGATTCAAACCAAAAAGAACTTAATCCAAATTCAACGACAAGGCAACGGTTACCGATTAACTTTTCGGGATTTTTCGATAGTTGAAGCAGATTATGTCATTATAGCCATTCCTTTCACTGTGTTACGTCACATTAAACTTAAGATTGAATTACCAGCAACTCTCCAAGATTTTATTAAACAAGTCGATTTAGGAAGAAATGAAAAAGTTTTTGCTGGTTTCCAAAAGCGAGTCTGGTTACAACCACAAGGATTTACTGAAACGGTTTGGTCAGATCTAGGTTTTTCTCAGGTATGGGAAGCCACCCAACCACAAACGGAACAACAAGCCAGTGCCTTAACCTTTTTTCTGGGTGGAAAAGAAGTAGCAGCAGTAGCTTCCCAAACTTTATCTTCTTTGGGGAAAACCTTTTTACAACGCTTTGAGAAAATTATTCCCGAAGCAATTGCTACAGCTACAGGAAAGTTTTTCCGTACTAGCTGGCATCGGGATTCTTTTGTTCGAGGTAGTTACACCAATTTTCAGCCAGGGCAATACAGCAAATTTAGTTCGTTTATGTATGTGGAATCAGAAAACCCTGAAGAACGTCAAGATGTTATGGTTGATAACTTGGTTTTTGCAGGGGAACACCTCAGTGATGAATTTTATGGCTTTATGAATGGTGCAGCCCAAACAGGAAGATTAGCAGCCGAAGTAGTAGCGAGTAAAATTGCTGATCAAAAAGGCACAAATTCCACCGAAAAAGGAAAACCTAACACAGCAGTTTCGGAATTTTGGCGAGAAAATGTCAAGCCAGCGATATATATATAATAATAATTTTTCCTAGGATCGCTTCAGGAGGAAGTGGTATTTGTATTGAGGGTGTATTTTGATTGGGAATTACCGAACAGCGATGTTGAAAGCCCTTGTGCTTCAGCAAAGGGATGAAAACGATCAAACCGCGACGCGACCTTCGGTAGTCGCTTCGCGTTCAGGTTAGACACTTTTAAGTGTCCTGTTTTTGTAATATTATTTAGCAATAAGGAGGTAATGCCAGTGTACGGATGTCAGCAAATGCTACTCAAGCTAGACAAAGAATTATCCGCTATTTTAGAGTTTCTTTGCCGACAAGCGCATAGTTTGACCAACACGGCTTATACTATGCACGTCAACTCTACCTTAAGGCTAAACGATACATTAGCAAGTACGACTTAGAAAAACTGTATAAAACAACCACCACTACAAAGTTTTTTATTCCCAAGCAGCACAACAAATTCTGCGGTCAGTATATGAATCTTTCTTATCGTACAAGAAATTAGTCAAAGCCTACAAAGAAGGTAAGCTAGAGGATAGACCGAGATTCCCAAAGTACCGCAAGAAAGGAGGACTGGCGTTAGTTTCTTATCCTAGTCAAACTTTAAAATTAAAAGACGGAAGCATCAGAGTACCGCTAGGCAAACAAGTTAAATGTTGGTTTGGACTAGATAGTTTTTATCTACCGATGCCAAGCAACATTAATTTAGCTGACGTTAAAGAACTGAGAATACTACCTAGAAACAAGTGCTTTTATGCCAAGTTTGTCTACAAGAAAGAAGTACAGACTTCCGAAGTAGATAGACAAAATGTACTTGGCATTGACCCAGGACTAAACAATTGGTTAACCTGCGTATCTAATATCGGAACTAATTTTATCATCGACGGCAAGCATATTAAAGCAATGAAGAGCAAGATCAAGTATAAGTACAAAAAAAATAAATTTATGACCGCTCATTAATATTGTCTGGTTCTCCTTGGTATCTTTGTTGCTTATATTACTTTAAGTTCTTTTAATTTCGGTAATAACTGATTCATCGCTCTCCCGCGATGACTAATTCTTCCCTTAACTTCTGGAGGCATTTCAGCAAAAGTTTGTTGCATCTGAGGTACATAAAAAATCGGATCGTAACCAAATCCTCCCTTTCCACAAGGAGCATCAAGAATTTCTCCTGGACAAATACCTTCAGCTTGTAAAGCAATTTCACCATCGGGACTAGCGATCGCAATGGCACAAATAAACTGAGCTTTTCGATTTTGCTTCTCTCCCAATTCCTCTAATAATCTAGCAATTCTATCGCGATCGCTTTTCCCATAACGAGCCGAATACAACCCAGGCGCACCACCTAACGCATCGACTGACAATCCCGAATCATCTGCGATCGCCCACTCTCCCACTGCTTTAGCTACTTGAGACGCTTTGAGACAGGCGTTTTCAATAAAGGTAGTTCCCGTTTCTTCAATTTCTAATTCTGCTGGTTTTAATTCTAATTGCCAATCTAAACCTACAAGATATTCTTGGATTTCGTTTAATTTACCAGGATTACCTGTTGCTACAATTAATTTTTTCATCAATTCAGACTAATTATGATCCACAGATTAAATTAGACTATGAACTGCGAATAACAAACCTTAATTTTATTGACTTTACTGCTTCGCACCCTTAGCCAGTTTAGAACAAAAAATCTGTAAAACGAAACTTGTCAAGAGATTTTGCCAGATTTATTAATAACTCTTTCTAATAACTTCCAACAAGATCATGGAATTTACTGCGAAATAATCGCAATTTTTTTTAATAAAACTTAATATTCTTTCTTCAAGAACAACAATGATTTTTGATGGCTTAAAGCTATATATTTCAAAGCCTAAGCAATTTTTGATTTCGCCAATTTTTAATTAAAATTTCTTTATTCTCTACTTTTTAGCTATCATATTTTTCAATTAAAAAGAAAATAATTATCAATAAGACACTTTTTAGGGTAAGCTAATCAAGAAAGTAATTGATTTTAATTCTCAATAAATTTTATGATTGTGACTGCGATAACTAACAATCCTCAAGGGATAGATAACTGTACAAATATTCTTTCTTTTAAAACTTGAACTAGACACTAGCAAACATAAGTATTAAAAAGATTAACTAACAGGAGTAAGAATGGCTAAAATTGGTCTTTTCTACGGTTCTACCACTGGTAAAACAGAAACAGCAGCAGAAGCAATTCAATCCGCTTTTGGTGGCGAAGATGTAGTTGCTTTACACGAAATCAATGATGTTTCAGCCAGCGATTTTGCTGACTACGATTGCATTATTATTGGTTGTCCAACTTGGGATATCGGAGAGTTACAGAGTGATTGGGACGGTTTTTATCAAGATGAATTAGATAATATCGACTTTAGCGGTAAAAAAGTCGCTTATTTTGGCACTGGCGACCAAATCAGTTATGCCGACAATTTTCAAGATGCAATGGGAATTTTGGAAGAAAAAATTGCTAGTTTAGGAGGCAAAACCGTAGGATATTGGTCTACTGATGGCTACGAACACGAAGCGTCGAAAGCAGAAAAAAATGGCAAATTTGTGGGACTAGCTTTAGACGAAGATAATCAATCAGAATTAACAGACGAGCGAATTAATCAATGGGTTGCACAACTAAAGAGTGAATTCGGTCTGTAAAGTTTTTCTAAGTTTTTCAAGTTTGGGGAGTTCTCCTCTCTCCTGCCTAGGGAAAAGTAACTGAACACCAGTCATAAATTACTTGAGCTAGAAAATATGACTATTAATGAGTCAACACAATCGTTTACTTTTCCCTTTTCTCATTATCGATCAAGTTTAGAAGCGAGCGCAAAAATTCCTAACCAGAAAAATCTCTCATAATTTAATTCTGATTAAGATGAAAAATTCTCACTCACCAGCACCAGTTTGGATTAACGTTAGTCCCAGTTTTAAACGTTTTGATGGTCGAATGATTCGTTATCTTTCTCGTCACCTACCGTTAGCTTATTGGGAATATTCTCAAAATCAAGATGAACCTAGTTCTCTAGAAATAGCTTTAACCTTACTTCACGACTATCTTAAATCTTTAGCAGAACCAGTTAGCTTAATTGGTCACGGTACAGGAGGTTTAGTTGGATTGCTTTATGCCCGTCGCTATCCTCAAAAAGTTAAATCTCTAACTTTACTAGGAGTAGGTTTTCATCCCGCGATCGATTGGCAAGCTCATTATTATTCTATGCGAAAGTTATTACCTTGTAGCCAATCAATCGTGCTGGCACGGATCGTACAAATGTTGTTTGGCTGCCAGAATAGATTTAATACTCGAACTTTAATTGAAATTCTTAAACAAGATTTAAATATTTCTCCTTCTCCTCATTCTCTTTACCAGCACAGTAGTATTCCCGCAGGAGGGGTATCTATGCCTCTGATGGTTTGTGGTAGCGAAAATGATGGCATTGTCGATCCTTCAGCTTTACGCGGATGGAAAGATTATCTTAAAGAGGAAGATGTCATATGGACAACTCCTTTAGGACATCATTTCTTTCACTATTTTTTCCCTGAACCAGTAAGTCGAAAAGTAATCGAATTTTGGCATCAAGTCGAGCAACAACCAAAAAATTTTGCTTCTCAAATTATGAAGCCTCTAGCGACTAAACCCTGACGGGTTGTAGTCGTAGTTTCTGTTAACCAACCTTACTGGCATTGCCCATAACGTTGATCAACTTACCCGACTTCTAAGTTTACCAGTAGTACTTTGGCTAACTGGTAACTTACCATTGATATTGGCAAGTTTAAGTACGAAAGCTATATATCTGGCTGCTATAAGGTAAAAAATAAGATCGGGATGACTGGATTCGAACCAGCGGCCCCCGCCTCCCGAAAGCGGTGCGCTACCAAGCTGCGCTACATCCCGTTAACAATGAGTAACTAATCTATGGTATCACGTCTAATTTAGAATCAGTAATATCCTTGATACTATAAATGAAAGTTCTAATTTACTATTTAGGGAGCAATTGGGAGTGACTGTAAAACCAGATTGGTTGCGAGTTAAAGCACCACAATGGCAGCGTGTTGGTAGCGTTAAAGAAATTTTAAGGGATTTAGAATTAAATACGGTTTGCGAAGAAGCTTCTTGTCCTAATATTGGTGAATGTTTTAATGCAGGAACAGCTACTTTTTTAATTATGGGTCCTGCTTGCACTCGTGCTTGTCCCTACTGCGATATAGATTTTGAGAAAAAACCTCAACCTTTGGATACTACTGAACCCTGGCGATTAGCTGAAGCTGTTCGTCGTCTTCGACTGAATCATGTGGTGATTACTTCCGTTAATCGGGATGATTTACCTGATGGTGGTGCTAGTCAGTTTGTTCGTTGTATAGCAGAAGTACGTCAAGTTTCACCCCAGACAACAATAGAGGTATTAATTCCCGATTTGTGTGGTAATTGGGATGCTCTTGAAATAATAATTCTAGCTCGACCTGAAGTTCTCAATCACAATACGGAAACTGTTCCTAGATTGTATCGTCGTACTCGTCCCCAAGGCAATTATCAGCGATCGCTTGAGTTGTTGAGACGGGCGCGCGAACTTGCCCCTTGGCTCTATACTAAGTCGGGCATTATGGTAGGTTTGGGGGAAACCGATGCTGAAGTAAAAGCAGTGATGAAAGATTTGCGTCAAGTAGATTGTGATATTTTGACGATTGGGCAGTATCTTCAACCTACTCAAAAGCATTTAGGAGTACAAGAATTTATTATTCCCGAACAATTTCAAGCTTGGCAAGAATTTGGAGAGTCGCTTGGTTTTTTACAAGTAGTTTCTAGCCCTTTAACTCGCAGTTCCTATCATGCCGAACAGGTTCAGAAGTTAATGAAGCTTTATCCTCGTAAATGAGGTTAATTTGTCTTAAGTCATTAAAACAAGTTAAATTCCTAATTAAGTAGGAAAAAAAAGAAACAAAGCTAATGACCAAGAACCTTCAACAGCAAATTCAAGAATTTTATGACGCTTCCAGTGGCTTGTGGGAAGAAATTTGGGGCGAACATATGCATCATGGTTACTATGGTCGAGCAGGTAACTATAAAATGGATCGTCGTCAGGCACAAATCGATCTGATCGAAGAATTATTGCTCTGGGCTGGTGTTAAAAATGCAGACAAAAAACCCCAAAATATTATAGATGTTGGTTGTGGAATTGGCGGAAGTACTTTATATTTAGCTCAAAAATTTGGTGCTAAGGCTACTGGAATTAGTTTATCTCCAGTACAAGTTTCTCGTGCCACAGCAAGAGCAAAATTGACTGGTTTAGAAGAGAGGGTGCAGTTTCAAGTTGCTAATGCTCTAGAGATGCCTTTTGCTGATCATAGCTTTGATTTAGTTTGGTCTTTAGAAAGTGGCGAACATATGCCTGATAAAACTAAATTTTTACAGGAATGTTACCGTGTACTGCAACCAGGCGGAAAATTGATTCTGGCAACTTGGTGTCATCGCGAGACAAATTCTTTGGCTGGAGAATTAACCCCAAAGGAAATCAAACATCTTCAGGAAATTTATCGAGTTTATTGCTTACCCTACGTAATTTCTCTTTCTGAATATCGAGCGATCGCACTTGAGTGTGGTTTTCAGAATCTTCGTGCTGATGATTGGTCGATGTCAGTTGCTCCTTTTTGGGATGTAGTAATTGATTCAGCCTTTACTCCTCAAGCAATTGTAGGTTTAATTAAAGCTGGTTGGCAAACTATTGAAGCAGCATTATCTCTTAATTTAATGAGCCAAGGGTATAACAGAGGACTGATTCGCTTTGGTTTGATCTGTGCTACTAAGTAAATAGTTACGTATAAATAGTTACGTTATTATTAGTTCTATGCAAATCGACCATGTACATTTCTACGTTAAAGATGCAGTACAAACAAGCGACTGGTTTATTCGTAACCTAGGATTTCAGGAAATTACCACCAATACTAATGATCATACTTACAGTAAAGCGGTCTCTAATCAATCAGTTTTTTTAGTCTTTTCTTCACCTCTTAATGATTCTAGTCCCGTCGCTCATTATTTAAATTCTTATTCCCCTGGAGTTAGTGATATTGCGTTTCAAGTTAACAATCTGAAAGCTACCATTTCTCAAGCTTTATCCGTAGGTAGTAAAATAGTACAACCACTTCAACAGTGCCAATTACCGCAAGGAAACTTAAAATGGGCTAAAATTTCGGGTTGGGATTCTATACAACATACTTTAATCGAAAATAGTATCTCTAGCTCGCTCAATCATCAAAAAATTCAATCTTTATTTTGTTACTTGTCACCAAACAACCAGAATAGTAAAGTAACTGCTTCTGCCCATTCTGATTCAATCATTAATTCAGACAAATCAATTATTGCGATCGATCATATAGTTTTAAATGTCCCCGTAGGAAAATTAAAGCAAGCAACTTCTTGGTATAAAACTATTTTTGGTTTCCAGATTCAGCAAACATTTAATATTCAAACTAAAAGATCTGGATTGTACAGTCAAGCTTTAGTCGATCCTAGTGGCAATGTTCAACTTAATCTTAACGAACCCACTTCAGCAGACTCTCAAATTCAAGAATTCTTAGATCATCATCGAGGTGCAGGTATCCAACACATCGCCTTGCGATCGCATAATATTATTGAAACAGTGGCACAAATGCGCTCTGGAGATGTCTCCTTTTTACCTATTCCTCAAACTTACTACACCCAATTACAACAGCGTTTTCAGAATAAGTTAAATCTTCCTCTAACAATTCAAGAATGGGAAAAAATTAAACATGAACAGATTTTAATTGACTGGAATCAGCAAGAACCAAACTCATTATTAATGCAGATTTTTACTCAACCAATTTTTGAAAAACCTACTTTCTTTTTAGAATTAATTGAACGGAGAAAACAAGCTAGAGGTTTTGGAGAAGGTAACTTTCAAGCTTTATTTGAAGCAGTAGAAAGAGAACAGTTAAACAAAGAAATGCGCAGATGGGAAGATGTTAAAAATCGCGCCTTGAAAAAATCTGTTGCAAATCCTTGATTCGTAGGTCTTTGGTTGTTTATAGTTGTTATTAATTAGCTCCGCAGAAGTTTTATTATGATTAATTACGATCAAGATTACGCTGCTTGGCTGGAAATGACAGCGATTTTATTAAAACAAAAAATGTTTGCTTCTATAGATTGGGATAACTTAATTGAAGAGATTGAGGATATGGGTAAAAGTCAGAAACGAGCAGTTGAAAGTTTGCTTGTGAGACTTTTAGAACATTTATTAAAACTTCAATATTGGGAAGAAGAAAAAAATAGATGTGGAAATCATTGGAAAAGTGAAATTGTGAATTTTCGCTATCAAATTTTAAAAAGATTAAAAGAATCTCCTAGCTTAAAAAAACATTTAGAAGGATATTTTGAAGAAGCCAAAGTTGTTGCATCACAATCTGTTTCTCAACTAACAGATTTACCTGATAATATTGATTTAAAATTAGAGGATGTGCTGAAAGAATAAACAAATTTAAACAGAACATAAAAATCATGACTAATCCAATAGTCGAAGTTGATCTCGCTGAAATACTTAAAGATCTGCAATCTGGACAAAAAGAAATATTAAAAGAAATTTCCGATTGAAAAGTAAGTTTAGAAGAAGTAAAAGGTGATCTTAAAGCATTAGGCATAAAGGTAGATCAACTCGATAAGCGAATATCTAATCAAGAATTTACGGGGTTCATAAACTGCGGAATTTACTTCCGCAGACGACCCTTCACAAACCGTGGCGTTTTAGTTGGGTTGATCTTGGTGATATTAGGTGGTGCAATAAAACTGTTTGGCTGGATGCCCAATCCTTAAACTCATCAAGCAAATTAGAACAAGTTTTAGATCAAGATTTTTTACCCTAGCCATAATTTTAGATTAATCTCTAGTTATTCCCGATCGCCTTTTAAATTCAAAAATTATCAGGATTAATTGACAAAATTTTTGGAGAATAGGCATGGGAAAATATCAACAGAGTTTACCTCAACTTTCTAATAATTTATTTCTTACCGACGGTGGAATTGAAACGACTCTAATCTTTCACGAAGGATTTAATCTACCTTACTTTGCAGCATTTGATTTATTAAATAACGCTTTAGGATACGAAGCACT
>CAZLUP010000043.1:0-38491 GCA_964562685.1 uncultured bacterium | reverse complement strand
CTTTTTATGAAACCCTTTTTCTGACTTCTTTTTCAAGTTTTGTCCTGTACTTAGCATTTAAATTTTCTATAACTACGCCAAAACCCATTACGTTTTTGTGTTTGATTTTCAGCGATCGCAATGCCAAATCTCCATCACAATTGCTATCGATAAAAGCTTTTCCGTTAATTTCTAAGCGTTCTAATGATTTTTGGCAAGATTCTAAAAAATAAACTGGTGCATCTTTTAAATCCCATTTTTCCAGTTTGAAAGTAACCAACCTAGCTTTCAGTGTCTCGCTTGGTTCTAATAGACATAATTTAGGCTGAACCAGACGAATTAAATGACCCCTAATATCCAATACTTGATTCTGAAACAGACGATACCATTGTGAAGCTTGTTCTGATGGACATCTCAGTCGCAGACGAGACGAACGATTTAGATAAATTAGCCCCTGTCGGTCTGGTACTCCAGGGATAGTAGATAAAATTACTTCAGGTGGAAAATCTCTTGTTCTCGAATCTTCTAAGATTATTTGGCTTGAGTTTTCCGAGACTATATTTTTTAAAGCAGAATAAAGAGAATAACCATGATCTGCTGGTAGTGTTTTACCTCTGAGGGCAAATTGAATTTCCAAAAAATTCATTGTTTAACTCCTAGTACGATAATTACAATTCATCGCTTCTATTTCTCTTTGCACCATCTCCACCAATTCAAGGGGACTTTTAACAACTGCACCCTTGCCATAACCTAAAACCCACCGCTTAAGGTCGTTCAATCCCCCAACATACATTTGCAAAGTCAATGAACCGTCACCGTGTTCTGTTAATTCTTGGGAAGGATGCCAGCGTCGTTCTCCAACAAAAGGAGCAGTAGCACTATCGAACCAAATTTCTACTCGTTGAGGTACACCACCCACTTCATGTTGAAAAATCATGGATAAGTGACCCTTGCCGTCAAAATCAGGTTTGACTGTAAATTCTTCCTCTAATACTTTTAGACTCCGAATTCTATCTATCCGAAACCATCGCACTTCCTGACGTTTATGACAAAAACCAATTACATAAGGATTTGTCCCCCGATATATATGCAGTAAATAGGGGTCAAATTTACGCTCATTTGATTCATTACGACTGGCAGTGAAATATTTCATCCAGACAGATTTAAACTTTTTGCAAGCCAGTTCTAACTTATGCCAGATTTCAGGGTCAAGGTTAATGGATGCTCCAGAACTAAATAAAATTCTTTCATCAGCTATTTTTTGTAAATCAACCCAAGTAGCTTCTGGTAATCTTTCACTCAAACGAGCGATCGCACTTTTTAATTCATCGACATAAGCACTACCAGCATAATTCTCTAGCATTCTTGCCCCTAAAGTCAGAGCAAATAATTCTCCTTGAGATAGAGAAATACTGGGCAATCGCCAATTTGGATCGGTGTAATGCCATCCTTTATCTTTTTGATATTCTAGAGGAGCTAAAAAGCGATCTCGTAAAAAAGCCAGATCGTTACGAATGGTGCGCTCGCTAACTTCTGTGGCGACTGCCAGACTGCGATGGGTCTGACGAATACCAGAACGAAGTAAAGCATCAATTTGAAGTAACCTTTCTAGATGACGGGACACTGGGGCAAGGAAATAAGATGACAAAGTTCGTCCATCATAAAGGAAGTACCTGGCAAAAACGCTTCCACCCTGAAATCAAAATTTATGAAGCGGATAATCACCTAGTCGAATTAGCGATCGCTGGTAATGCTCAAATCATCGTGACAAGAAATGTTAATGATTTTCGGCGTTCTCAACTGTTGTTCCCTCAACTTAAAATTCTCAACAGCGCGATTCTATATGCTGAGGAAACCTCAGCATATCTCGCACTCAAACCAGAACAAGTAATCTAGGAGGTATTTATGGCAGCTTTCATGGTTCGTATCTCGGATGACAAATACGAAAGGCTCAAGGAATTAGCCAAAGCCAGAGGCATGAGTCTGAATAAGTTAATGGAAGAATTAAGCACTATTGCTCTAGCAGAATTCGACGCAGAAACTAGATTTCTCGCTATGGCAGCTAAGGGAAATCCAGAAAGAGGAATTGCCATTCTCGACAAACTCGATGCTCATTTTGAAAGTCAAGAATAGACTCTCGTTGCGAGATAATCAAATTAAAAAGGAAGCCTCTCGACTGGATACCCGTGAAGCTTCCTCAAGTAAAAAACCTAATCCCAGTATAACAATGAGTAATATACAGATAGAAACTGACCTCAAAGAAATTCTCCAGGAACTAAAAAACGGACAAAAGGAAATTCTGCATAAAGTAGAAGAAATTGATAAAAAAGTTATAGAAATTGATAAAAGACTGGTCAAAGTAGAGACTAAACTCGAATCCGAATTGCCAACTCTTCAAAAAGGCATTGACGAGATGAAAGGATCGCAGAAAGCGCAAATCTGGACGTTAATAGGTATTTTGTTTACTGCCGTTGGTGGTTTTATCGTCGCTATCGGACGGTCTGTATTTTCCAATCCTTAATACTCGCCTATCGGTGGGTGGGTTGATTTTTTTTTAGCCCATCCATACATCAAAACCCAATATATTGCATATTCTAGCGAACTAGTTGAGACAATTCTCTTTCGTTGGGCTAGTGTAGATGGAATTAATCCTACTAGTAGCGATCGCACTAAAATTTCTTAGATCAAACAGGTTAAAAATTATCTAAAAAATCTAAACCCAATAAAATTGCAGTTACGCTACCACAAACACCAATTTTTCCTTGATTTAAGTCTAAAATTACAATTATTTTGCTCAAAATTTAGCTATGGATGTAACAGTCCAAACTTTTACTGTTCACAAAAAATATTCTTTGCAAATTAGTCGCGGTACTACATCCGAAACTACTAATATTTGGCTCAAACTCAAAGACGATGGAATTGAAGGATGGGGAGAAGCTTCTCCTTTTGCGATTCGTCAGGGAGAAGAAACTACAACCGCGCAACTTGTGAAAGAGTTAGAATCAATTATTCCCCAATTACAACAATTTAGCCCTTGGCAACGACAAGAGATCGAAAGCTTTTGCGATCGCGTAAATTTATCTTCTGCACTCAAAGCTGCGATTGATCTGGCATTGCATGATTGGTTGGGAAAAAAAATCGGTTTACCTCTCTGGCAATTGTGGGGTTTAAATCGCGATCGCATTGTGCCAATTTCTGTTACCGTGGGTATTAGTTCTCCCGCAGCAGCGCAACAAAGAGTTAAGGCTTGGCAAGAAGTCGTTGATTTTCAAGTCCTCAAAGTAAAACTGGGTAATCCTGCCGGGATTGAGGCAGATCAAGCTATGTTGTTGGCAGTCAAAGAAATAGCACCAACTGCTAAGTTAACCGTCGATGCTAATGGAGGCTGGAGTTTTACTGATGCAATTACTATGTGTCAGTGGTTGGCAACTCAAGGTGTCGAGTATGTCGAACAACCTTTACCCGTAGGAGAAGAAGCGCAATTAGCTACCCTTTCCCAATCATCTCCTTTACCTATCTTTGTTGATGAAAGTTGTTTTACCAGTTGTGATATTCCTCAACTTGCTCACTCTGTTGCTGGTGTTAATCTCAAAATTATGAAAACGGGTGGTTTAGCTGAAGCAATGCGAGCAATTCATCTTGCTAAAGCTTGTAATTTAAAGGTCATGTTTGGTTGCTATTCTGATAGTAGTTTAGCTAACACTGCTATGTCTCATTTAGCACCTTTAGCGGATTATTTAGATTTGGATAGTCATTTAAATTTGATTGACGATCCTTTTCGGGGTGCAACTATGACTGAAGGGCGTTTGCTACCCAATTACTTGCCAGGAATAGGAGTTGAATATTGTGGATCTCACAGCTAAACGTATAGCTATTTTACTTCATGAGGGAATTAAAGGTAGTCACGGCAAAACAGGATTAGCTTTTTTACGCTATAGTCAAGCGCAGGTGGTAGTAGTTATTGATGCTCAATCCGCAGGAGAATCTTTGGTTGAGTTAACTGGTATTGCTAAAGAGATTCCGATTGTAGCCAATGTCGATCAAGCTTTAACTTATACTCCTGATGTTTTACTCATTGGCATTGCACCTTCAGGAGGGCAATTACCTCCTAGTTGGCAAGTAGAAATACCAAGTGCGATCGCAGCAGGATTATCTTTAGTTAATGGTTTACATACTCCTTTTGCGCCTCAGTTTCCCCATCTGCAACCACAGCAATGGATTTGGGATATTCGTCAAGAGCCATCAGGATTATCAATTGGTACAGCTAAAGCACGCCATCTTGCTTGTCAAAGAATTCTCACAGTAGGGACAGATATGGCGGTGGGGAAAATGTCTACCAGTCTAGAATTACATCGTACTGCTCAACGTCAAGGAATTAAAGCCCAATTTATGGCGACTGGACAAGGTGGCTTAATGATTGCGGGACAAGGGATACCTTTAGATGCGATCCGAGTCGATTTTGCTGCGGGTGCAGTTGAACAAACAGTAATTAAATTGGGACAAGAATGTGATTTATTAATTGTTGAGGGGCAAGGTTCTCTACTTCATCCAGGCTCTACCGCTACTTTACCATTGCTGCGGGGTAGTCAACCAACTGGCTTAATTTTAGTTCATCGTGCTGGACAAAAACACATTCGGGATTTTCCAGACATTCCTATTCCATCTTTACCAGAAGTGATTCAACTTTATGAAAGTGTAGCGAGTGCAGCAGGGACTTTTGGCAAAATTAAAGTTAAAGCGATCGCGCTTAATACGTTTCATCTAGATCATGAAACAGCACAACAAGAAATTCAAGCAACTGAGACAATGACTGGACTTCCTTGTACTGATGCAGTCCGTTTTGGTGCTGATATTTTATTAAATGCTTGTTTTTTTATTTAATCAACAGGTAACCATTTACTGGCATCTTCTGCTGCTAACGGACGACTAAACCAAAAACCTTGCATTTGTTCGCATTCTAAACTGCGTAATAAATCAATTTGTTGTTGAGTTTCTACTCCCTCTGCTACTACTCTCAGATTAAAACCTCTTCCTAAAGAAACTAAAGCCGAAATAATTGCTAAATCTTTGGGATCGTTTTTTAAATCATGCACAAAAGATTGATCTATTTTTAAAGTATGAAATGGAAATTTTTTTAAATGTTCTAAAGAAGAAAAACCACTAGCAAAATCATCAATAGAAATATGTACTCCTAAAGAATTTAATTGCTGTAAAATGTTCTGAGAATATTCAACGTTTTGCATCAGAGTAAGAGCAGCAATTTCTAACTCTAATAAATTGGGTTCTAACTTAGTTTCGTGTAAAATTTGAGCAATTATTCCTGGTAAATTAGGTTGTTGAAACTGTAAAGCAGATAGATTTACTGAGACGCGTAAAGGAGAAATTCCTGAAGATTGCCAAATTTTATTTTGAGTACAAGCAGTTCTTAAGACCCATTCACCTATAGGAATAATTAATCCCGTTTGTTCGGCTAATTTTATAAAACTGGCTGGAGAAACTAATCCCAATTCTGGATGTTGCCAACGCAGAAGAGCTTCTACGCCTTGAATGTTGCCACTATTAACATTAATTTGAGGTTGATAATATAGTATAAATTCATCTCGTTCTAAAGCATGATGCAATAGAGCTTCTAGTCGTAATTGCACTGAAGTTTGAGAATTCATACTATAACTATAAAACTGATATTTATAACTCCCCTGTTCTTGAGTACGATATAAAGCTTGGTCAGCATTTTTAAGTAAGATGTTGACTTGCTCGCCGTCTTGAGGATAAATAGCAATGCCAATATTACATTTAATGCTAAATTTATAATTACGGATTTTAAATGATTTTTCTAAAGATTCAATAATTCTTTGACTAATTTTAGCAGCTTCTTCTACTCCACTAATTTGAGGCATTAAAATGCTAAATTTGTCTTCTCCCCAATAGGAAATTGTATCTCCCATCCGCAAACAAGTTTTCAATCTTTCTGCAAAATTAGCTAATAATAAGTTGCCCAATTCTTCACCTAATGTTTGGCTAATTTCAGCAAAACGCTGAAGATTTAGCGAAATTACAGCAACTAATTTTTGATTTCTTTTAGCATTAGCGATCGCCATAGCTAATTGTTTTTTAAAAATAGCTTGATCTGGCAATCCCGTAATTTGATCTTGTAAGATTGATGAGATTTCTTCTGTTAAAGGATGAATAATTAAAACATATTTATTGCCTTGGGAAGTCTTAATTAAATTAACTTTAACTTTTGCACTCACTAAAGAACCATCACGATGGCGTAAATTATACTCACCAGTTAAGTTCTTTTTTTCACTAAATTTTTTTTCTAAATCACTCAAAAGATGATTTTCTTCATCTTGAATATCTTTGAGATTTAATTTAAGGATATCTTCGATTGAATAGCCTAAAAAATCACAAATATTATTATTAACTTCAATAATGTTTTTGTTGGCTTCTTCAATAAAAATAATCCCTTCACTAATTTGCTTCAATAAAGCTTGACAAATATTTTCCTGTTCGTTTAAACGAATTGATAATTGTTTTTTTTCAGTAATATCGGTTAGATAACTTCTAATAATTTCATTTTCTGGTAAATAATGAGCATTTTGTTGAAAAATTCGCTCATCTACCTGAACTTCTCTTACCAAAATCTTTTTATCTTCTTGGCTAAAATAATTAATTAAATCAGCTAGTAGGGGATGACTATGTCTTTTCTGCTGAATATTTTTTAGAGCAATAATTGCTGAAGAGTTGAGATAAGTAATATTACCTTTAAGATCGATTTCAATGATTGGATTAGGATTTAATTCAGCAAAAGAAGCTAATCTGACTAATTCTAATGAATTATGATTATTATTGGCTTTATTTTCTGAGAAATTAATTAGAGTTTCTTTATTAATAACAGCTTTTTTGTCAACAGATGAGCGATGATTTTGAGGTTTGGAACCACTTCCTTGCAATTCATCCAGTAAAGAAGACTGATCAGATAAAATTTGATATGTTGCTTTTTCTTCGTTACCAAAATTGATAACATCACCATGTTTTAATTCATAAACTAAACATTTTTTTCCATTAACAAAAATTCCATTACGACTACGATTACCTTGTAAATCTCCATCTAAAATCCAATAGGAAAAATTATTAGTTTTAACATCTGTTCTGCGTAGTAAAGTTGCATGATTACGAGATGTTTTTGGTGAGATAAGAATAATATCATTACTAGAATGACGACCAACAGAATAAGTTGCCTCTTTTAGAATTATCTTTTTTTTATAATCAGCATCTTCTAAAATTAAGACATGATAAATCTGTTGAGAATTATTCATTAAATTTACCGGTTCATCTATAATAGTCATTTGAATATTAAGGTTGTAATTTAAAATATAGTGGTATACATATCAAATATTTTTTACTATTTTAGCCAGAAGATTAAACGAAAAGAAGTTGAGCCTTTTTAATTGAATTAAAATTTGCTAAATCTTTAATCTACAAGACTTTTTTGTGAAGTTATGGCTAGAGCTAACCAGGAATGCCACCTAGTTTTATTCAAAAAGTTGCTCCTTTTTCTAACTTGAAGAGGCTGACTGAAAATATAATTTTGTCTTTTTTCATAATTAAGATTGCGTACAAATACTAGTTTGTAAAAATATTTTTTGAAAGTAATAGGATAAGTCTCTTTGCCTTGGCAACTACATCCAATTGCACCACTATTCTTCAACCAATCAAAAAATTCGAGTAATAGGATTACTTTAGAGTTGGGATATTCACTTACCAAAACATGAAACAGTTGTTGCTGCTCGCTCATTATGATGATTTGAACAGATTCAATAAACTCTTAAAAGTTATAGTTCCCGAATTTAGCAACCAAATGATCAAATTCAACAATGTTTAATCTTTGAGTGTAAAAAAAGTGACGAAGTCGAAGCAGTTCAAACAAAAATACTCGTCCTAAATGAACGAGAATTAGCTAATAGATGTATAGCAAAGGTATCTCTTTAAAAACCAAACGCGATCGCTCACTTTGAGTAAAATCGCTTAATTGACGTTATTCTTGAGTGAACACAGCCTTAAAAACTGACTGGATCGATTGCTGTGCTTTAGCAATAGCAGATTGTTGTTGCAAAAAGACTCGGGCGCAGTTTCTACCAGGCATACCAGAAATTGAACCTCCTGGATGAGTACCTGCACCTGTAAGATATAAATTTTTAATTGGTGTAGTGTAGTTAGCTATTTCTGGTAAAGGACGTAAAAAAATCATCTGATCTAAAGTCATATCTAAATGATAGTAATTACCCTTATAAGAACCCAATCTTTCCCCTAATTCAGCAGGACTTTCCACTCGTCGAGCAATGACAGAAGATTTAATATTAGGAGCATATTGAGCTAATTTATCCATCACGCGATCGGCTACTTGATTTTTAAGCTCATCAGTCCAACCAGTACCATTTAATCCTGTTCCTTCTTTTCCTGCAATCTGGTAAGGAGCAAAAAATTCGATCCACAAAGTATGTTTACCTGGTGGTGCTAAAGTTGGGTCTAGTACAGAAGGGACATCAAGATACATCGAAGGATTTTGATCGGGAATTTGTCCCATCATTGCCAAGGAATGAGCTTGCTCAACATGAGCTACAGAGTCAGCAATTAAAATTGTGCCAATCAAATATTCATCTTGATGATCGTATGATTCAAAACGAGGAGGTTCGGATAAAGCACAGTCAATTTTGAGAATCGTTTCGTTATTATTGACGATGTTGCGTTGGACTTTTTCTCTTAACTCTGTCTCGACTACTCCTGGTTCAATTAGTTGTAAAAATAATCTTTGCACATCGATATTAGAAATGACTCCTTTGGTGGCACGATATTCTTTCCCACCTGTAACTTTAACCCCAACTGCACGATTGTCATCAACTATTACTTCTTTAACCATTTGTTCGGTTAAAATTACCCCTCCCGAAGCAGTAACCAACTTAACCAAAGCTTGAGTTAGTGCGCCTGTACCACCTTCTGGTCTTGCCATACCTGGATGATGACGCATTGCCAACATCATCAAACCCGCAGTAATACCTTTTTGGGAAGGTGCAGCACCGATTTCTGCTGCCAGTCTAGCTAAAGGTGCTTTGACAATCTCCGTATCAAACCATTGATTAAGTAAGTCTTCAGGAGAAGTAATCATGGTGCGAATAAAATTTAATGCCTTGTTTTTCGACCCTACCATTTTAAGCGCATCAAGTAGATTCTTTTGACTATAATTGCGGGCAATCGCTAAAACAGATTGGGGTGGAGCGTTAAACCAAGGTGCGATCGCACCCATTAAATGTGACCAATACTCAACAAATTCTCGATATTTTTCTGCATCTCTAGCACTATATCTCGCGATCGCAGCACAAGTTTTTTCTAAAGATTTATGAGCTAAAAAGTACTTACCATCAGGATGAGGACAAAAAGTATGAGGATCGCAACTGAGATATTTTAAGCCATAGCGTGCTAGTTGTAATTCTTCAATAATCGGCGAGAAAAAAATAAATTCGTGATCGATCGCACAAAGATTAAACTTAAATCCAGGAGCTTGTTCGGGCAGTGCTTCTTCTGTAGTGGCAGCACCGCCAGGAACGGGGCGTTTTTCTAACAATAAAACTTTATACCCTGCTTTCAGTAAATAGGCTGCACAAACTAGTCCATTATGACCAGCCCCAATAATGATAACGTCATAAGTTTCCATAAATTTTGCTAAAAAATGGGATTTAATAAAGATGTAGACTAACTCTAATGATTACTGAGCTTAGTTTACGACAATTTTTAGCTATAAATCTTGGCTCTGGAAATTTGACTGACTTTGCTATACTGGCTTAGGGTTACTAATTTGTAAATCTCTAATTTATATGAGTTCTGTCATTCAAGTAATTGAACCTAACGGTATCTTAGATGGTACTAAAGCTCAAGAATTTCGCCAAAAGATCAACGAAAGTATCGAAAGCGGAGCCACTATTATTTTAGTAGATTTTAATGATGTGACCTTTATGGATAGTTCTGGCTTGGGAGCTTTGGTTTTATCTCTCAAAAATGTTCGGGCTGCTGGAGCTAAACTATTTTTATGTTCGATTAACGAACAAATTAGAATGTTGTTTGAACTTACCAGTATGGATCGAGTTTTTGAAATTTTTCCTAGTCGGGAAGATGTAGAAAAAAAGTTTCAATAGTTTTTTAGAACATTAAAAAAAATCAACTTGCATAATTGATAAATCATCTTCAAACTGAAAATTAGGATGCCATTCTCGCACGTGTCCGAGTAGTTGATCGAGATTGCGTTTAGGGTTTTTTTGATATTTTTTGAGTAAATTAATCAAGTTTTCTAATCCCCAAAATGAACTATTGTGTGGCTCAACTTCATAAATACCATCACTAAAAATATAGAGCGTTGAACGCGAACTAATTGAACAATAGCCATTTACATATTTCGCTTCAGGAAACATCCCAATCGGCACTCCAGGAGTTTTTAAACGTTTTTCGATTAGTTGATCTGGATCGTTAAAGCTAAGTAAAATTCCAGGAGGATGACCTGCACTAGAATAAACTAAACTTTTGGTTTTACGGTTATAAACTCCATACCAAATAGTAAAATATTTATCATTGCGATCGCTCATCTGAAAAGTTTGATTTAAACTGTATAAAACTTCTTTAGGTTGATAGTAATTAACATTATTTAAACCCCGAGAACGTAACAAATTAATCACCGCTAAAGAAGGTAAAGAAGCTCGTAAACCATGACCAGCAACATCTAATAAATAAAAAACTAAATGACGAGAATCAAGCCAAAAATAATCAAAACTATCCCCACCTAATTGTCTAGAGGGAATAAAACGAACATCAATAGCTAAAGATTGAGATTGAAGTGGTTCTGGTAAAATAGAACTAACATATTCTGCTGCTTCCATTAATTCAGCTTCCAGCAATTGCTTTTGTCTTTGCAAATCACGGCTGAGTTGATGAATTCTTAATCCTGCACGAACCCTAGCTTTGAGTTCGTACATTTCAATTGGTTTACATAAAAAATCATCTGAACCTGCATCCAAACCCTTGACTCGATCTTCCACAGAATCAAGCGAAGTCAGCAAAATAAAAAAAGTAGTCGATAATTCAGGAGTTGATTTGATCTGACGACATACCTCTAATCCATTCATACGAGGCATAATCCAATCGCAAATGACTAAAGCTGGACAAATAGACTTAGCTTTAATTAAACCTTCTTCTCCATCGCTAGCTAAGGTAATTTCGTATCCCTGACTTTCTAGGGTTCTTTTGAGTAAAAGTTGTGTTGCTGAGTCATCATCAATAATTAAGATTTGAGCCATAGGTACATTGGTTTGCTCATCGCAGATAGCAGAGATTTAACTATTCATCCTAGGATAATTCGATTACTCTGCAATTGAATATAGTTTTTAAGCTTAATCCAAACAGGCAAAAATATTGATTATTAGAGAGAAATATAACTCAAACAAGAATGATTATTTTGATAACGCTCAATTAATGTTAAATTGCGAAGTTTTTTTAATAGTTAGCTTGATTTATAAAACTTAAACTAACATAGAAAGTCAGTTAAATTAAACTAAGACATAAATGTTTTTTGTGAGGGTCTGACCTCGTTCTTCGAGGGGTGTACGCCCTGTCATAGTTCGGTTGGAATTTCGAGGCAAAAGCAATTGAAAGTCCTCAAAAAAATTCACATCAAAGCTCCGAGTAGATTGAAGGCACTTGATGAAGTTCTACTTCAGTTTAATCAGATTTGCCGAAATTATCTATCTCACCAAATTTGGTTACAGTGTCAATTAGCTTTAGCAGAAGGATTTACTAATGCAGTACGTCATGCTCATCGTAATCTTTCCGAAGAATTTACGATTGAAATTGAAGCGATTCTAGCAGAACAAACTCTTGAAATTCGCATTTGGGATTGGGGAGAAGGTTTTGATTTACAAGCTTTTCTCAACAATCTTGAGAAAAAAAAGGGTGGTTGGTTAGGGAATGGGCGAGGAATCGCAATTTTAACCAAAATTTCTGACCATTTAGCCTATTATCCTACTGCGGATGGTCGCAATTGTCTTTTAATTGTTAAGAAATTGTCTCAACAAACATGAATCAACCATATTTTGTCGATTGTCAATGGTTAGCGCAGCATCTCGACAACTCTCAAGTCGTAATAGTGGACTGTCGTTTTCAACTTGGCGGTCACGATTGGGGTTGGCAACAATATTCTCACAGTCATATTCCTGGAGCTTATTATTTAGATTTAGACCGAGATTTATCTAGTGAGATTCAAGTTCATGGCGGTCGT
This sequence comes from uncultured bacterium, assembly GCA_964562685.1. Classification (GTDB taxonomy): domain Bacteria; phylum Cyanobacteriota; class Cyanobacteriia; order Cyanobacteriales; family Xenococcaceae; genus Stanieria. The sequence continues at coordinate 26,193 of CAZLUP010000043.1, read as the reverse complement.
CATCCTCTTCCTGAAGTTGAGCAATTGGGAGCTAAATTAGCTTCGATGGGAATAGTGCAGAACAAAACTTTAGTAGTAGCTTATGATAGTTCTCGGTTTGCTTTTGCTGCTCGTTTATGGTGGTTGTTGCGCTATTTAGGTCACGAACAGATAGCTTTACTAGATGGCGGTTGGAACGCCTGGCAAAGTGGTGGTTATCCTGTTACTACCGAAATACCTCCTACTCAAACTGGTTTTTTTGAACCTCAACCCCATGATGATTGGATAGTTGAAATCGAACAAGTTAAAGCATATCAAGATCGACCTGGAGTAATTTTAGTTGATTCGCGAGAACACGATCGCTATACTGGCATTAGAGAACCTATCGATCCGATTGCTGGTCATATTCCAGGGGCAGTTAATTCTCCGTGGCAGTTAGTATCCGATCAAGATGGTTATATACTTCCTACTGTCAATCAAGAGCAATTATGGTCTGATTATACTTCGGCAGAAGAAATCATCGTCTATTGTGGTTCTGGGATAACTGCCTGTGTTAATTTATTGTCTTTAAAATTAGCAGGAATTGAACAGACAAAACTCTATCCAGGTGGGTGGAGTGATTGGTGTTCTTATCTAACTCAATAGTTATTAGTAGAGAAAACTTGACCAATAATTCCCGAAACAAAAGAAAGAACAATTGAACCAAATAAAGCAGGGAAAAAACCAGCCACCACAAAACCAGGAGTAAAATATCCTACCAGACTAAAAGCGATTGCATTTACTACCAACAAAAATAATCCCAACGTCAAAATAGTTAAGGGTAAAGTAAACAAGATCAAAATCGGCTTAACAATAGCATTGACTAAACCCAGTACTATTGCACCTACAGCAGCAGCCGTAAAACTTGTAATTGTTAATCCTGGAACAAGCCAAGCCGTAATCATCAAGGAAATAGCTGTTGCGAGCCAAGTCAGGACAAATTGCAGCATAGATAAGTACATAGGCAGAATCAATTACACAAAACAATAGTTCATAGTTCATAGTTCAAAATCAAACTGATAACTGGTGAGTGATGGCTATTCCCTGTTCCCTATTCCCTATTTTTTTTTTCTTCACCAGTGTATTTAATTTGGCATTACTACTTATTTGCTAAAGCAAGTTTTTATTAATAATTTACTTTAATTTTAAATTATTTTGCTTTCTTGCCTTTAGTAGTTAAAGTACGGTATGTACTGGCAAGTTTGGTGCGAAAACTCACATTGACTCCTTCGCCATGTTGTTCTAAAAGTAACAAAGGAGTAGGTTTGGCTTTTTGATTCCAACTCATCGCCACAATATGCCCTTGGATAGTTGGTTGCCAATTGTCTCTCACATCGGCAGGACTAAGAAAATTTTCAATACATTCAATAATTTGGTTGACTGTACTAGAAGTAGATTGAGTTGGTAATTTCATTAGTTTAATTTGAATCCGAAACAAGACTCTTCTAGTGGGTTTGCCTTGGATATCAGTTTCATAAGTAATATCAAAAATCTCATCAATTTTAAATCCACCTCGACTGCCAATTCCCGCCTGAGAATTTTGAGATAAATTAATTCTTAAAGCCGTGCTTATAAATTGTTTAGCTTTGACTTTGGTTTGATTGACAATTGCATCATGAAAAATTTTTTCCTCCATTCTCATACGAATATAATCAAGATTACAATCACGAGAATGAATTAAATCAGGATTAGCTTCCCATTTATTAATGGTAGCAAGAGCTACATTTAATCTTTTTTGTAAATTTTCTAATTTACCTTGTTCGTAGTGAATTGCTTTTTTTAATTGATTAAATTTCCATCTTCCATAAACTACTAAAGTTAAAGTCACTATCATTAATCCAACACTACTAAACATCCAAATTTGTTCTTGTTTGAGTGTTTGATTAGCAGGAGTTTGAGCAATTAAAGAATAAGATACGGACTGATGCAATATCATTTGTTACTTGCCAAAATATCAAAACTTAGTCCAGATCTTTAGTATGCCCAGAGTCACTGAAAATTAATCAAAACCATAAAAAATCATGGCTTCATATCATGAAAAAATACTTATTTAATCAAACTCTAGAACTGAAAAGCTATTTTAAAGGTAGTCAGATCGGCTAGAAGCAAATGATATACTGATAAATCCTACTAATAACCAGAACATACTGTATATAGCAGTGTCAAAAAGTATGGGCGACAAAGATGCAGGCATTAAAATTATCAGCGATAATCGTCAAGCTCGCTTTCTTTATGAAATATTAGAGACTTATGAAGCAGGTATTCAACTAACAGGAACAGAAGTCAAGTCAATTCGCGAAGGAAAAGCCAACCTGAAAGATGGTTATGCTTTAATTCGGAATGGTGAAGCTTGGTTAATTAATGTTCACATATCTCCCTATCAAGCTAGTGGTCAATATTTTAACCATGAACCACGTCGAACTCGTAAACTACTTTTGCATCGTCAAGAAATTAGCAAACTGATTGGACAAGTCGAACAAAAAGGCTTAACCTTAGTCCCGCTCAAATTATATTTTAAGAATGGCTGGATTAAGGTCAGTATTGGATTAGCTAAAGGGAAAAAACTACACGACAAAAGAGAGACAATGAAACGTCGCCAAGATCAAAGAGAAATAGAGAGAGCGATGAAAAGATATTAGAATTGCTCCTGAGATAGCCTAGCTTCGGAAAAGTCTTTATTTGCCTGTTTCAAGGGAAATTTCCGAATTTGGCTGGCAACGATCGCAAGCATTAACCACCATAAAGTACTAATTTGAGGTCGATACCAAACTGTATCAACCAAACCATGAACTGATAAACCTGCGATTGCTGCGATCGCACTAATCAACCACAATCCTTGACGATTATTACTCAGTTTAAAACGCCTAATTTGTCTGATCCCGCTATCGATGGTTACTATAATTAACCAAATAAAACAGATTAAGCCTAAATAACCCATTTCTACTAAATGCTCTAAAAAAACAGAATAAGCACTGAGAGCAGGATAACGGCTGTTCATGTAACGTGGATATACTTTATTAAAAGCATCATGACCAGGACCAATTCCTGTCAAAGGGTAATCACGGATCATTTTAAACACTGCTTCCCAAACATTAATCCGAAAATTATTACTACTATCTTCCCGACCAGCAAAAATACTAAAGAATCTTAATCTTAAAGGTTCTACCAACACAATTGCAGCAATAATCAATCCGCCCAAGGTACCAAAGACTAATGGTAACAGCCAAACTTGCCAAAAACGAGGTAAATAATCTCTCCACCAATAGTAAAGCAATAATAACAACACTGTCATTAAAGCTAACATTGCTAACCAAGCACCACGACTATCGGTAAAATATAAACAGGCTGAGTTAACTCCTACCATCATGAAAGCAAGAATTTTTTGAAGCCAACCTCGCCAAACAAAAACTGCACCAATACTTAAAGCGATCGCAGGTAATAAATATCCTCCTAATAAATTAGGATTACCCAGATAACTATAAACTCTTGTATCTTGGGCTAAAGGAGAGTTGGGATCATTCCAAGTTGCTAATTGTGCTACACCAAAAACTTGCTGACGCACTCCATAAGTACTTACCCACAAGGCAACTAACAAAAAAACAGTAATTACCCGATTACAAATGCGAGGCGAGCGTAAGACTCTAGCAGCTAAAGCAAACATGACTAGATATAATGTCAGGATCATCCAGCCAGACAAAGCCTCAGATTTAACTGGCGAGAAAGCCGTTGCGATCGTAGCGATACACCAGTAAACTAAGACTACTAAATGTATTGGCGTTACTTCTAGTTGTTGTTCTTCTGAAATAGTTAACAAAATCCAAAATCCAGCCAAAGCTACCAAAAGAAGACCAATTAGACTGGTAGACACAAACGGAGCCAACACAAATAAAACACTCAGTAAAGCAGCCCCAAGAGCTTCACCCCACTGCAACAACCAGCTTCCTTGTCGCCAAGAAGAAAACCAACCTACAAAACGATAAAGATAGCTGGTACTGTGCCATTGATATAAACTAAAGTCGGAAAGTACGATTTTTGTCCAAGCCGATTTCATGAATAGAGCCTAAAAATAACTGATAGTTAAGCCTGAGATTGACTAACCAAGATAATTCTAAACTTTAAATTTTGAATTTCCAGAATACGGCTCATTGTATCTAAATCTTAATATTCTTCTTCTGATTCAATAGTTGGTAATTGCAAAATATAACGATAACCAGACTCAGGTGAGCCTTGAACGAGAACTTGACCGTGATGAAGCTCGATTAAATGACAACTCAGTAATAATCCTAGTAAGTCTCGCGAAATTTTATTAGTATTTTTATGATTATTATTTTCTCCTCCATTTAACACTGTCATCAAAGCAGCACAGGTTAAAATTTGATTTCCTAATAAAACATCTCCCACACTATGCTCAAAACTACGTCCTCCAGCAGAACTATTTAGAGCTAAAGCTTTAGTGACTGATTGAGAATACAATTCGATTTGTGGTAAACCATCTCCTAGCCAAGGATGAGTTAACCAGACGGCAATATTTAAACCCTTATGGCGATGAGAAACATGAATGCGTACTTCTCCACCAGCTTCAGACATCTCTAAAACACTAATAATTAAGTAGTAGAGAGCTTGTCTAACTTTTTCTTTATCTAAAGACCAAATTCGGTGTCCAGGTTCTACCGATAAACGCAGTGTTTGCTGCTGTTGTTTAGCAAGATCAATTAAACTATTCACGACCTGCTGACAAAGCATTTCGATATCTATAGAAGCAATTTGAAGATTAATATCTTGTTCATTTAAAACTCCCAAATTGACAATTTCGTCAACGAGAGTAATTAGATTTTGACCACTGTTATGAATGATTTCGAGATATTCTCTTTGTTTAGTTGTTAAAGGACCATATACTTCTCTACGTAGCACACTTGCCATGCCAATGACAGAAGTTAAAGGAGTTCGTAATTCTTGAGTTAATTGAGCGAGTAATTTAACTTTAATGAGATTAGTAGAAGATAAATTATCATTTGGAGGATTAATTACTTCTAATTTTGTTGGTATTGGTGTTTGCCAAGCTGGTTGAGTTGGACTAAGAGCAGGTAAATGACCTAGATTCTCAGTAGTTTTTGAGGTTTGAGTTTTAATTAAGTAATCTCGTTCAAACTCTCTTAAACACCAACGAGCTGTCAAAGCCAAAAAATCTAAATCTCGATTGCTAAACTCTCTAGTTTGCAAATCCATCACTTCTAGCGTACCAATGCAAAAGCCTTCTGGACTAATTAAAGGAACGCCAAGATAGGATTTGATGCCATAATGCTGGACTAAACTAGTATTAGTAAAAACAGGGTTAACAGTGGTATTTTCAATTGCCAAAGCCTGTTCGCTATCAATAATATAAGTACTAAAAGATTCGTAGAGTTGAATTTTGCGGTCTGAGGCTAATTGATTCATTAAACCAATTTTTGATAATCCTACTGCCGATTTAAACCAGAGTTCATTTTCAACGGCTAAACCTAAAATACAAATTGGTGCATCTAGGTAACTAGAAGCAGTTTGTGTTGCTTCATCGAAAACGGGAACTGTTTCTGCTGCTAACAAACCTAGCTTACTTAGAATGCTCAGTCTTTTTTGTTCTTTAGCCGCAGGAGAAAGACCATCTAAACGGCAAAAGAGTCTATTTATCGGTTTGGTCATATTGGTGACTCTTATCCCTAAATCTACTGCTTGCACTTCTATCACTGAATTTTAATCAGATTGTTTTGTAAACAACTTAGAGAGCAAATCGATTTTTCATCTTCTCTAAAGCCATCAGCTTGCGAAAAAGAGAACTATTGGTGTCTCTCTAAAAGTTGTTACCCTTAAAGTTCCCGAAAAACTCTCTGAACGAACATTTTAAGCAGAGATTCTTAAGATTATGTTTGCTAAAAAACTAAGATTTCCTTTAATTTAAGCTCTTAGTTTATTCTCAGCGTTCAAACTAATTAATAAAAATATATTAATTAGAGTCAGTTGACCAAACTGGATGAGCAAAAATTGAAGCAATTACCCTAACTCCTCTTAACTGATTGGATAGAGGTAAATGTCCTTTTGGTGCTGTTAGATCCCAGGTAAACTCTTTGGGGTAGCGAGTCCAATTATTACCTGATTTCCAACCGATTTTGTACCAAAGTTGAGCGAAGTCTTGACCAAGAGATAGCCAAATTTGTCTTTGAACAGAAAAACCAAATTTACCTTCCGAATAAATTAACCACAATTGGTCTAAGGTAGATAGGTCTGTTTTGGGAAGATTTCCCGCCTCTGTAAAATATAACCATTTTCGTTTAATGGCAGCTTCACCTGCTATTTCGCATAACTTTTGTAAGGTAAGAACATCTGCTCCTAAAAAATCTTGTTGTGCTAAAAGTTGTTGTAGCGGTTGATAGTCAATATTTTTTTCTGATTTGAGAGGAACTACCCCATTGGGAAAATAGGTTTTGAGAAATTCTTGGACTTTGGGAGTATCAGTTTGGAGCAGAGCCTGATAAGCTTTACCCATAATTAGATTAGCTGGTTCTGATTGATGATCGCGTAAAAAATCCATCAATGCTTCTAAACCAGATTCTCCTCTGGCAACTAGCTTAGGCACAAGTTGAAGTTGGCTTTTTTCTGATTCAGTTTGAAACCGACTGGTTAAATCGCTAATCTCTTCCATACAAAATTACTGTTGCAGCGATTATTGTTCTTGGGAAAAAATGATTAAGTAAATAGAAAGGTTTTTACTTTCCGTTGAGATCGATGTCTGAGTGTTTTTACTTAGCCATCGGTCTTAAGGTCAATCCTATCATGATTTAGGAATCGAAATTTAAGAATTGTAGAGATTAATTTTAATTGTTAGTCCTCATCTTTTTTCATAACCATGTTCGTACGCGAAACGAACTAATTGGGTACGATTTTCCAAATTAAGTTTGTTGAGAATGTTGCTTAAATGAGTTTGTACGGTTCTCGGACTAATAAACAAACGCTCGCTGATTTGCTTGTTAGTAAAACCTTGAATAACTTCCCAAAATACTCTTTCTTCAGCAGGAGTGAGAGGTAAAGGTTCAGGTTTAGAGTCTCGACTGGGATGATGATTGGCTAAATTCAAGTTCATTCCCGCAAAAGAATGATTAACGGACTGAAAAGTAACTAATTGCTGTAATAAATGAACTATTTCACTATGAATTCGCCGCGATCGCTCTAATAAAGCTTCGATTTTAACTAGCAATTCTTTCATCTCAAAAGGTTTAGTCAAATAATCATCTGCGCCAATTTGGTGTCCTTGGATCCGATGATCTAAATCGCTTTTGGCAGAAAGAAAGATAAAGGGGATCAACTGTCCCGAAGGCTGAGAACGCAGTTGACGACAAAATTCAAAACCATCCATAGTTGGCATAGAAACATCAGACACAATCAAGTCTGGTAAATCGTCTTGAAACCCTGCTAAAGCATCTGTTCCGGAACCAGTCGCCTTAACTTGATAGCCTTGTTGTTCTAAAGTATGTTTTAAAACCTTGCGGAGAATGTGATCGTCATCTACCACTAAAATTTTTTTCATTGTGTCCACGCCAATTTAAGAGGTTTATTATAGCTCTGAAAATACTGACCTAATTATATTGTTCCTCTTATGTTATCTTTATTGAGCTTTAGAAAAAATTGCAGGAGTAAATTGTACTACTACCTTAAATGTTATTTTGACTTAATTGTTGTTGTAGCTACAATTAATTTTTTTGATTTATTATGTACGAAAAACTAACCTCACCTTCTCAAGGAAGTAAAATCACGTTTAAAGACGGGAAACCAATTGTTCCCGACGATCCAATTATTCCTTTCATTCGGGGTGATGGTACTGGCGTAGACATTTGGCCCGCTACAGAAAAAGTCATTGATGCTGCTGTTAGTGCTGCTTATGGTGGTAAACGCCAGATCAATTGGTTTAAAGTTTATGCAGGAGACGAAGCTTGCGACAAATACGGTACTTATCAATATTTACCTGAAGATACTCTTAAAGCTATTCAAGAATATGGAGTTGCTATCAAAGGTCCGCTAACAACTCCTATAGGAGGTGGTATTCGTTCTCTAAATGTTGCTTTACGGCAAATTTTTAATCTCTATGCTTGTGTTCGTCCCTGTAAATATTATGCTGGTACTCCTTCTCCTCACAAAAGTCCAGAAAAATTGGATGTTATCGTTTATCGGGAAAATACTGAAGATATTTATTTAGGAATTGAATGGCGACAAGGGAGTGAAATTGCTGACAAACTCATTAATATTTTGAACACTGATTTAATTCCTGCTACTCCTGAACACGGCAAAAAACAAATTCCCCTTGATTCAGGGATCGGCATCAAACCAATTAGTAAAACTGGTTCACAAAGATTAGTCAGAAGAGCAATTCAACACGCTTTGCGACTACCCAAATCGAAACAACAAGTCACTTTGGTTCACAAAGGTAATATTATGAAATATACCGAAGGCGCGTTTCGTGATTGGGGTTATGAATTAGCAACTACTGAATTTCGTGCTGAATGTATTACAGAAAGAGAATCTTGGATTCTCAGTAATCAAGAAGCTAATCCAGAGCTTACTATTGAAGAAAATGCTCGTAAAATCGATCCTGGATATGATGCTTTAACTCCCGAAAAACAACAACAAATTTGCCAGGAAGTCAAACAAGTTCTTGAGGCGATTTGGGATACTCATGGCAACAGAAAATGGCAAAATAAAGTCATGGTCAACGATCGCATTGCGGATAGCATTTTCCAACAAATTCAAACTCGTCCTGATGAGTATTCGATTCTGGCTACGATGAATTTGAATGGCGATTATCTTTCCGATGCTGCTGCTGCTATTGTCGGTGGTCTAGGAATGAGTCCTGGGGCAAATATTGGTGATAATTGTGCTATTTTTGAGGCTACTCATGGTACGGCTCCTAAACACGCTGGTTTAGACCGAATTAACCCAGGTTCGGTGATTTTATCGGGAGTAATGATGTTGGAATACATGGGTTGGCAAGAAGCAGCAGATTTGATTCAACAAGGTTTAAGTAAAGCGATCGCTAATCGTCAAGTTACTTACGATTTAGCAAGGTTAATGACTCCTCCTGTCGAACCACCGCTAAAATGCTCTGAGTTCGCTCAAGCAATTATTAATAATTTTTCCTAACTTAGACATGGCGGTAATAGGCGTAATCATTGAATTTTTACTAATTATTGCCTATTACCAAACAGAGTATGTATATGATGTTGGAAAACAATTAAAGACAACAATTATGTTCTGTCTAAAATCCTTTGATATAGTCTGTTATAACGATTAATTAAGTGGCGGTGTTGCTTAACAATGCAAACTACCGACTTTTTGATTCAGTAACTTATACCCAACTCCCAAACCTTATGTCTGATGAGTTAATAGGAGGACGCTATCGAGTTATCGATTGCTTAAGGAAGACTGGCTTTTGTGAAACTTATGTCGCCCACGATATGCAACTTCCTGGTCATCCTCGCTGTGTGGTAAAAAAACTTCAACCTCAATCTAATGAGGAATTCGTTTTAGAAACGGCGAGAAGGTTATTTACTAACGAAGCAAATGTTCTTTATCGATTGAGCAATCATCCTCAAATTCCTCGGCTTTTAGCTCATTTGGAAGTAGACGAGCAATTTTATTTAGTTCAGGAATTTATCGAAGGCAAAGACTTATCTCAAGGGGAGATTCATCCCAATCATCGTTGGAGTGAAGAAAAAGTTAGAAGTTTCCTCGAAGAAGTTTTAGAAATTTTAGCTTTTGTTCATCAACATAATGTCATCCATCGTGATATTAAACCTTCAAATTTAATTCGGCGAGTTACAGATAACAAAATTGTTCTAATTGATTTTGGTGCAGTTAAAGAAATCAGTAACATGACTTTAACTGAAGGACAAGGAAATCTTTTAACTGTTGCCATTGGAACTCCTGGATATATGGCAAGTGAACAACAACGAGGGGATCCGCGCTTCAACAGTGATATTTATGCTTTGGGAATGACTGCTGTTCAAGCTATTACTGGATTTCATCCCGACCAACTGCCTAGAAATCCTCAAACAGGAGAAATTAGCTGGCGAGAACGAGCAGGAAATTGTAGTAATGCTCTAGCCAAAATTCTCGATAAAATGGTGTGTCATGATTTTAGAGAACGTTATCAAAACGTGAGTGAAGTTCTCTATGATTTACGACAACCGCCATTGAGTAAAGGAGTTAAAACATTAAAGTCTGCTCATAGTCATGGCAATCCTAAAAAACCTACACGACGATGGGTTTGGTTTACTATCGTACCTTTGCTTTTAGGAGTAGTTTTTCTCGGACCAAGAGTTTGGACTGTAATTAAAGCACTTAATTACTATAATCAAGGCAATACTCTAATTAATGAAGGAAAATACGAAGAAGCAATCGATGCTTTTGATCAAGCGGTTAGAGTCAAACCCGATTTTGTTCAAGCTTGGACTAATCGAGGTTTTGCTCAAGGTAAATTAGGTAGACATTTAGAAAAATTTTCATCTTGCGCTCAAGCTACTTCCTACCAACCTGATTTTGCCGAAGCTTGGAATTGCCGAGGATTGGCTCGTTTGGATTTAAAACAATATGAAGATGCTTTAAAAGAATTTAATCAAGCTCTGGCTATCGATCAAGATTTTTCTAATGCTTGGTTTAATAAAGGACAAGTTTTAATTGAATTAAAGAAATACGATGAATCAATTAGTGCAACTCGAAAAGTGTTGGCGATTAAACCCGATTTCTTTTTAGCTTGGACACAAATTTGTAAGGCTTTATATGAGTTGCAGCAATATCAAGATGCTAAAGCACATTGCGAAGAAGCAAATAAAATTAAACCTGACCATCAAGCGACGGTCAAGTTATTAGAATTAATTAATAGCAAGTTAGATAATTAATAGAACTATTTGCTGAACTTAAGTCCTAACAAATCCCAAAAACTAACGGGATAAAAAGTAGATTGTATTCCTCTAGCACTTGCTACCTGTTTGTCTTTAGCTAATTCTGGATCGAGAATACCTGCCAGAACACGTTCACTTTCATCAAGAGCGTTGTCCGTTGGTGCTAAGGTAAAGAGAACTAAACTGCATTCTCCTGGACTTTCTTCCGCACAAATAGTAGGTAAACCGCCTTGGTCTTGACCACCAAAACCTAAGCTAGAACTGTTTAAACTAGAATAATTGTCTAACTTAGCAGATACTCTTTCACAAAGTTGTTGAGCATTTTGCGATTTTGGTAATACTTCACTACGCCAATGAAAGATAGATTTGGTTTCCCCTTGAACATTTGCTACGGTAGTTGGTGTACCATTGTTTACCTGACAAAAAATAGCAGGGTTGGATGATTGAGTAGATTCACTAAAAGCAGTAGTAGCACTGAGAGCGATCACGCCAACAGCTAAAATTGGCGATAAATTTTTAATACTCATAATATGTAAACTCCTTTCATTAGTCCCCCATCTTTACTTTTATTCTAAAAGATAGTTACGACCAAGAGTAAATATTTATGCAAGCATAATTTGACAAATTATAAAGTAATTTAATCCAAATTAAAACTAATTGATAGCTACTTTAATTAACAGATTTTGACTTTTAATAAATCTTAATTGTTTTTGGGTGAAATCTTAAATTGATGAATCTTAGCTCAGATAGTTGTTACTATTGATTATTAATTCATGTTTGAATTTAATTGGTTTTTTGAGTATAAAAAAACTTAAATTAGACGATATTTTAATTCGAGCTAGTTGCTATATTTAAGTAAATTTTTATCACAAATAAATTATAGATGCATATAATTTGTTGGTTAGTTATGAGTGATATAATATGTCAAAATTGACGACCAAAGCCAAATAAATTATTTGAGACAATCGGTTAGATTTAAATGTTTCCAGTAGATATTCTGATTCTTGCTAATGGTCCTGGAGAAATTACTACTTGGGTGCGTCCGGTAGTTCAAGCTTTGCGTCGGGAATTAAATTTAAGTCTTGAAAGCAAGTGCCTTAAGGCTCGAATTTCAGTAGTTTTGTCTCCTTGTCCTCATAGTACAGGTCAAGAAGCAGCGATCGCAAAAAGCTATCCAGAAGTAGATCGAGTACAAAGCGCGGAACATTTTATTTCTTTTCTTCTGAGCGGTAAAACAGCAGATAATTGGGACTGGTATGACCGAGGAATAGTAATATTTCTGGGTGGAGATCAATTCTACACTTTAATTATTGGTCGACGTTTAGGATATCAAACTCTGGTTTACGCTGAATGGGAAGCAAGATGGTATCGTTGGCTAGATCATTTTGCGGTGATGAAACCAGAAGTGATGGCTAAAATTCCAGCTAAATACCATCACAAATTTACAGTGGTAGGCGATCTAATTGCTGATATTGGTCACCGTAGTCAAACCAATAATCTTCCACCAAAACCTATAGTTGGATTATTACCAGGTTCTAAACCAGCTAAACTGGCTCAAGGAATACCTTTATGTTTAGCGATCGCAGAAAAAATTCAGGCACAACGACCAGATGTTACTTTTATTATTCCTGTTGCTCCTACTTTAAGTTTGACAACTTTAGCTCAATACAGCGATCGCGAATTTAATCCAATTATTAATCAATTAGGTGGTGTTGGTGGTTATCTTAGTTTAGATCGATCTGTAATGATTACTACTGGAGGAACCAAAATCAAATTAGTTACCAAATTTCCTGCTTATGATGAGTTAACTCAATGTCAATTATGTTTGACTACAGTAGGAGCAAACACAGCCGAATTAGGTTCTTTAGCGATCCCAATGATTGTTTTGCTGCCAACTCAACAGTTAGATGCGATGAGAGCTTGGGATGGTTTACCAGGGATTTTAGCTAATTTACCAGGAATTGGTAGTGGCTTTGCGAAGTTAATTAATTGGTTTGTCATTAGACAAAAACGCTTGTTTGCCTGGCCAAATATTTGGGCAAAAACAGAAATTGTACCTGAGTTAATTGGTCGTTTGCAATCAGAGCAAATTGCAGAGATGGTTTTAGATTATCTCGATCATCCCGACCAACTTCAACAAATACGCGATCACTTAATGGCAGTGAGAGGCAAAAAAGGTGCAGCCCAAAAAATTGCTCGAATAACTATACAAAAACTACATATAAATACTGAAAATCTTTAAATTTTTCTCGCAAAAATTGCTGATAGATGATGACTTGATATGTTAGTCTGTAAAAACAATAATTGGTAGGATATTAATTTATTGAAATAAAAGTTGATTGGTTATTCTGGCAAGGAATTAAATGTTTAATCAGTAATAGCAATCATAACAATTGAGCAGACTATGAAATTATTTTACTGGTCAAGTAAATTTTGCTTGGGAATATTAATTTTATTATTTTTTTGGGCAACAAAGTGTAATCAAGCCCAAGCTGTAACTTTTAAATTTAATAATGATTTTGATTATTTAGAAAATAACTATTTGGACTTTTCTGCCTTTGAATTGGCTTTATCGCCATCTCTATATTTATTGACTAATCAACCAAAAGAAGAATTTTTCGATTTGCTAGACCAACCTTTTACAATTAATTTCACTGCTTTAGAAACAACTAAACCAAAACTTATTAATAATTTAATTTCAAGTATTAAAGAATTACGATTTCAGAAAATTAAGACTAATAATTCATCCCAAGCTAATATACCGATTTTACCACAATCAAAATTTAACAATATTTATAAAGATGTCTATGATTTTGATATTGATTTAGTAGAACACAACCAAAACACAGGAGTAAGAAAAAATTCAATTAGTTTAGTAATTAAAGAAAAAATTCCTAATTATGTAGCTAACTGGAGTAATCATCAACCTAGTTTAAATACAATTGTTCCTGCTGATCGCAGTTGGACAAGAATTTCTTCTGAATTACCAAAATTAGTCGCTGTGAATCCCAACAATAATTATAATAAGCTTGAATTTAATCATAAACCCAGTTCGTCTTACAGCGGAGCAATCGTTGACTCTGGCGCAAATCGCTACAATCAAAATTTTTCAGTTAATCAAAGCAATATAGTTACAACTTCTCAGCCAGCAGTATTTTCTCAACAATATCAATCAGCTTATTCAATTAATCTTCAAAATAGTTATCATAAATCAGAGTCTTTACAAGAACTAGAACGATTATTAGAACAACAAAAAAAAGATAATCAAAAACAACAAGATATAATTTTAAAAAAAATTGAACAAGAGAGAAAAAACAGAATTAAAGAAACACAAAAAAAACAAGAACACCTTAGAAAGAAAAGAGCAATTGAATTAAAAAGGGCTAAACAAGCACAACAAAAAATACAGAGAAACTTGCAAAGAGAAATAATTAATCAACAAAAAACATAATTTAAATAGCCAAAAGTTCAAGTGTTAAGGATGAACACTACCGTCAGGCATAATTGTTCCTTTGAAATTGATTCCACTCAAAATACTATTTTTTAAATTAGCACTTTTCAAATCAGCCCCTCTTAAATAAATATCTATCAAACTAGCATTGGATAAATTAGATTGTTGTAGATTGGTTTGATATAGTAGAGCAAATCTCAAGTTAGCTTGGCGTAAATTTACTCCACTAAGATTGGCTTTATTAAGATTAGCTGAACTTAAATCTACTCGACTAGGTTGATTGATACCTGCTAAATTCAATTCAGAAATAGTTGCCAAACTAGTATTAATTTCTTTGAGTACGGCACCAGTTAGATTGGCACCCCGTAAATTAGCATTACGTAAATTAGACCCTTTTAAAGCTGCGTGTTGTAAATCAGCTTTTTGTAAATTACTTTCACTGAGATCGGCTTTATTTAAATTAGCTCCGCTTAAATTAACACCACTGAGATTAGCTCCACTTAAATCTGCACGACTTAAATTAGCTCCAGTCAAATCAATCCCACTGAGATTAGCTCCACTTAAGTCTGCCCGAGTCAGATTAGCTCCGCTTAAATCAACACCACTTAAATTAGCTCCACTCAGATTAGCATCAGTAAAATCAGTATTTCTGAGACATGATTGATGAAGATTAGCTTTACTCAAATCTACTCTAGGTAAGCTTGCTCCTTCCAAATTCGACCAACTTAAATCTGCCTCAGTTAAATCTGCTGCTTTGAGATTAGCATCGACTAATTGTGTTTGAAATAATCTGGCATGGATGAGATCGGCTCGAATTAAATTAGCTCTGGTAAGATTTGTTCCACTTAAATTAGCCCAATCTAATTCAGCACGACTAAGATTTATATCTGATAAATCAACTTCAACTAGATCGAGTCCGCTTAAATCAGCACGACTAAAATCTCTTTTTCCTATTTGATAAAGATGTAACAGTTCTTCACCATTCATTAATTTATAATTTTAATTATTTGATTGATCGACTAAATTCAAAATTTGAAAATAGCTGATCAATAGAGTTCCCGATCGCATTGGAAAAATAACAGCGATCAAGAAGTAAAGTAGTTTTTATGTACTTTGCCAACTTAAATAAGGTAATTTAGAGGCAGTTGCTTGAATTTGATTCTTTTGATTGACTAATTGACCGCAACTATCCCAAGTTCCTGTCAAGAACATCTGTCTGACACCTTCATTGATGGTAATTTGACTAGTTAACTCATCACAAAGAACGGACATTGTCTCAAGATTTACTTCAATCTGAGCTTGGGGATGATTTTGAAGTTGTCGTTGTAGTTGAGCTACAGTTGCTGGTTCGGCAATTACACAAGGTACACCAATTGCCACAGAGTTACCAAAGAAAATTTCTGCAAAACTTTCTCCCACAATCGCTTGAATTCCCCATCGAGCCAAAGCTTGAGGTGCGTGTTCACGAGACGAACCACAACCAAAATTAGCATTGACTACTAAAATATTTGCTCCTTGATACTGAGGTAGATCGAATGGGTGTTTTCCTTGAGCTTGGATGCGGTCATCGGCAAAAGCTTGTTCACCTAGACCGTCAAATGTAACACAACGAAGAAAACGAGCCGGGATAATTCGGTCGGTATCGATATCATTCCCAATTACAGGAACTCCCTTACCAGCAATTTGTGTAATTTTACTCATAGAATTTTTTCTTGAAAAAGCAAAATGATATTATCCAAGATTAATTGTGGTCTGTCATCTCTAGTTTTTCTCGATTAGCTACTAATTTATAAACAGCTAACCAAATAATCAAGTACATTATTTTGGATTTGCACCACTCCTTCAGACCTAGCTAGCCCCTCAGGGGGCTTCTTTTATTAACTATCGGGCTGTAATTGACCAAAGAGTGCTTGCCAATCAACTTCTCCTGATTGAGCTTCTTCTTTCACTTCAAAAGTTTTATTAACTGCTAGGGAAGAATTGATTGCTTCAAGAGCCATTGTTGCGATCACGCAGTGCCTCGCCTTGGGCGAGATCGCATCTCGACTAACTTGACCTTTCAGATTGTCTCCTTGTTCAACCCATAACAATTTATCTCCTGATTGTTCGGTTAAAGCACAGGGACGAATAATCGTATAGGTAAGACCACTTTTCCTGACTGCTTCTTCTCCTTCCAGTTTCCAGGTTAAAATACCCCTTAATTGATCATTCATTCTTACTGCTGGTGGTTCTTCTGCTAAATTAATTCCAGGACGATTTGGGCGAGTGACTCCAGCAGAACTAATCATGACAAACTGGGGTTTAGCTTGACCACCGTAAGCTTTAATATATTCTATTTCCAAGCCGAAACTGCCTGGTTCAAATTTTGGATTGAGCTTACCATCGTATTCAAATTTACTCAACATTAATTGCATTGAATAAACTTTACTAGAATCAAACTCACCTGCTTCTGATACAGTTTTAGCGCGAAAGACAGGGATTAAATCTCGAAAAGGAACCCGGATCGTGGTAGGAAAATTGTAAATAGTATCAAAAGAATAACAGTAACCAATCCCGTCCCATTTACCTTCACAACGGGTAATAAATTTGTAGCGTTTGCCATCTCCTGTAACTCTTAATTCAATTCCTTCATAATCAGATAAATCGAGAGGAGGATTAAAATTACGGGTACGTACCGAAGCAAAACCACCATTATTATCTGTAGAAACCACACCCGAAAAAATAGCTCGGTTGCTTGTCAAGCGAAGATTACTTTGACTAACACCACCCATAACTACATCATCAACTGCACCCCAAGTTTCTTTGATTTGGGTAGTTGAATTAGTAAAATCAAACAACATTTTGTCTGTTGTCGGTTGAATATACTGACTCACAACTTGAACCAGATTTTTAATGCCTTGATATTCAACCATTTCTGGAGTATCGACAACTTCAGGAAGATAAAATTTAATCCCTTGATAATATTTTTCGCGATTAGGAGTATCCCCTTCTACAGGTTGTACTTTGGTTTCCGTACAACAAATAACGGCAGTTACCGATTCCATTAACTGCGGTGTAAGAGTTTCTGGAATAGTAAGATCTGCTTCAAATAGTTCTACTTGCTCGCCAAATAATTTTTGAGCTTGATTGACATCTCTAACTAATGCTCTGACTGAATAATTATTAGCTAACAGTTGACGTACAATCCGCTTTCCTAGTCCACCTGTTGCACCTGCTACTAAAATTTTGCCCATTTTAATTTTTCCTGGCTGATTTACTTTGGTAGCTTGCAGAGGAGATAATATTCTTTGAATCTTACTGATTAAAGGAATTACTTCAAAATAAGTCAAGGTTTCCCAAAGTCTACTTATTTCCCATTTAGAACGATTTTTATCTTTCATTGGCTTTGATGTTAATTGTAGATTGATCTCAATTCAACTCAGGCTTGCTACCGATTCCCTTGATTGTCATTGTAGAAAAGAATCAAACAGGCAGTATTGTAGGGATATTGTAAGAGTTGAATCACAAGTCAATCAAACCAACCAACTTTTTTTATTTGTTGGGAAATTCTGAATTGTCAAAGAAAATTATTAATAAAACTTAAGAGAGAATCACAGATTCACACCACAATCCAGTCATTGAGTAACTAAACTATTCTGCCAATCCGCGACTCCCTCTTAATCCCAGTTCAATCTATGATTATTCGGCTATTAGTTCTACTTACGATAGGGAACTTTGTCCAAGCTAATATTCATCGCAGAAACTTTTGGTGGAACAGTAGCTCTTTGAGGCAAACTTCTTGCCATATCTAAATAGAGAGAAGGGTCGCCAGCTCTGGGTTTTCTGTCTTGAGGAACATAACGACGTACTTCGGTTTGCCAAATAATTTGGGGGAAACCTACCAAAGCACGATAGTAAGCATCGTAGCGAGGAGATTTGATATTGAATGGTAATTCGCCTTGCTCACGACCTGGTAAGTTCCGACGACGCTGATAAGGAACGGTATCGTAACCAAAATTTTCAATATATTCATCGCTATTTAAAAGTTGGTCAACGAAACCTTCGATTCCTTTAGTAGCAATTACAATTGACCAAGCAATTTTTTCTCTTTCGCTATAGACATCGCGTCCTAATACTCTTTGAACACATTGTTCTACAAAGCGATAGTTACTATTTTTGTTATAGAAACTATTTTTGAAAGTATTAGAAAGCAACAATCCACGAATGAAATCTCTGACAGTAATTTGACCATTACGTAGTTGAGATTCTAAGAATTTTTCGCGGTCAGCTTTGAAAGCATGGAAAAAAATCTGACGATAGGCTGCTTCAATCAGATTATCCATATCAGT
The DNA here is from genome assembly GCA_964562685.1 of uncultured bacterium. Classification (GTDB taxonomy): domain Bacteria; phylum Cyanobacteriota; class Cyanobacteriia; order Cyanobacteriales; family Xenococcaceae; genus Stanieria. Next base: position 7,471 of record CAZLUP010000043.1, on the reverse strand, counting down.
AGGAGAGAGCAAGTTTTCTACCGAATAAACTCTCGGTTGTTCATCTCCTGGTACTTCGTATCCAGCGACACGAACGTTTTGCGACTTGGGAGCATAACCAAGTAGAGGAATAGACAAGTCAAAACCTCCGTATACCTTATAAAGTATTAAAAATCTTAATCCCAATCATACGGTAGCGAGAGACTTAAAATTAAGTAAGGTTACAAAATATTACAGATTAGGATTGATCGCTGGTCATTAATTGTTAGCCTCTAGTTATTCTAGTTATAGGTCATGGCTTAATTAATAAGCTTTTAAGGATTTCTAGGGTCAATTGCTCGGCATTTAAGATTTCTATAACAAATAAGTTTTACCAACCAGCGATCGCATAAACATTAGTTTTGGTTTCTGTTGCTGAAGTTGCGGTCGCTATTTCTTCAACAACACGAGATTCGGCACAAAAGGTAGCTGTATTAAAACCACCAAACCTTTGTACTGTACTGGTACGCAAGCGTAAATTGGGATTAACAAACCAAAAACGCTCGATAATACTCATCGTTTCGTATTCGGTAATCAAAATAAGTCCATCTTCTTGATCCATTTCGTACAATCCAGCAACAGGAACAATTTCGGCATAGCCTCTTTCCCGCAACAGACTACCTTTTCTAGGATTTTGAGGATCGGGAATTAAAGCAAATACGGTTGTTCCTTCGTGGTTTTCGTCTTCTTTATCCCATGCCATTGAGCCATCCCAACTGACAAAAGCTCCGCCAACGGCTAGGGTTGGCTCTACTTCGTGCATCTGGCAAATTTCGATAATTTTGGGATGATCTGCTGCTAGCGACTCAACGTTGATCTGTGAACCTCCCGTTTCTGCTCGTCTAAAAGGTAAATGATGAGTCGTTCTTTGCGATCGCCATTGACCTGCACTACGTTGAAAAAATTCCATTGCGTCTTTAATTCTATCCATTGATAGTTTGCTCCTAAGTGGTTGTTTAGATTAGATCTCAACATGGGGATTTAATCTGGCAAATAGCTTGCCATCCCTTCTCATCAATATATCGATATTTGAGTCTCAAGTTTAGCCCAATTTAAGTTGAGCTTTTAACTATATTTCACCGGGTCAAAGTTTTGGCTAGATAAATTTTTTGATTTTGTCAGCATCAAATTACACCAAAGTTATAATTCACTCATCAGAATTTCTATTAATTTTTGTTGCACAGATTATTTATTGCTTGACAATGTGGACATTTTGATGTGGGAGTGCTACATTAATTGAAAATCACAAGAACGTTACTGTTTCCCCCGTTCATGTTTAAGGAGTAAAGTTATGGATTTACCAGCCCAATTAACTTTAGAGCAACAATTTAAGTTGCAAGTACTCAGAGACCAAGTACAAGAATTAAGTAGAGAACAAGCACAAGAATATTTACTTGAAATGTTTCGTCAGATGATGGTTAAAGACAATTTAGTCAAGCATTTACTCAAAAACGCTTAAATGGCTAGATATTAAGGGTGTGGAGTGTCGCAATCGGAAGTATATTTGAAGAGTAAAAAAAAAGCTTAGTCTTTGACTAAGCAGGAATCGAACTTGGGAATGACGCTAATCAAAACTTTATCATTGTAGCTTTTCAATCTAATCCTTCGCACCCAGATTTAATTTATTCAAACCGTCTCTAACCAGTCAAACACAAGGTCTAGTTGCTGCAAAGTGATTAATCCGTATTGCCAAAGAATTACAGATAAGCGATTGGGATCTTGTTCTCCACTACGTCTAGCGATCGCAATACAATCTTTAGGAATAGCTAAGTCTGATTGAAGAAAACGAATAAATTGGTTAAGAATTTCAGGTTGACGAGACATGGCTTTGCTTGGTGTGAGGAATAGGAAAAATATCTTTTACCCTAAGCAGGAAATGTGAGAAACTTGTGTCATCAAAGTGAGCTTGTGTTTCTCGTTTCTTTATGTACAAGCCTAAGTTAACAATTTTTAGCAAATTTTGGTGTAGAGTAGCTGTTTATGTTGCTGCTGGTTTATTCGGGTTGGTTTCTACTGTAAGTTTACCAGTCTGGTCGAAACATCTACCATCAGTGACTGCGCTGTCAACTGTAGTTGCAAAAGAAAAGTCAGCCTTGGCTTTAGCAGAGTTAGGACAGCAATATTACAATGCAGGAAAATTAGCCGAAGCGATTGATTTTTGGCAACAAGCAGCCGATAATTATGCTCGTCAAGGCGACCGCGAAGGTAGATTAAAAAGTTTAATTAATCAAGCTCAAGCTTATCAAGACTTAGGTTTAAATTCTCAAGCTTATACAACTTTACTCAATGCTTTGGGGCGTAAGGAAAGTCAATCTCAAGCTGTTGCCATCTCTCAAATACTAAATTCTTATACTCAAAATCAACACGTTTTATCTCAAACCACAGGTATTGGTTTACGTAGTTTAGGAGATTTACTCAGGAAACAAGGCAGGTTAGAGGAATCAAAACAAGCATTAGAACTGAGTTTAGCTGCTGTTAAAGAACCAAGGGAAGTTAATGCTACGCTTCTGAGTTTAGGTAATACAGAAAGATTTTTAGGCAATCGTCTTCGAGACAGTTGGAATTACGAAAAAGTTACAGAAATTATTGAAACTGAATCAATTACAGAAGTATTACAACCTTATCAGCCAGCAATTGCTACTTATCAAAAAGCAACTAATGGTAATTCTGCTGCTTCACTTGCTTCTTTACAAGCGCAACTTAATCAGTTTAGTTTGTTAATTGATCTCGAACAATGGTGGGAAAAAGAAACTGAACGAAGACTCCAAAGTTGGGTTCAAGCTGAACAATGGGCATTAAACCAAACGGGAGGAGAATTCCTTTTACAAATCAAATTAAAGCTAGCTCAAGACCGACAAGGTTTACAACCAACCATTGAAACTGCTCTAAAAAATTTACCGCCAAGCCGTACTTCTGTTTACACTTTAATTAACTATGCTCAATGTCTCCTCAAATTAGCTGAGAAAGAAAAAACAGAAACTGTTCTTAATTCGGCTTTGACAAGAGCAAATCAAATTCAAGATCCTCTAGCAACTAGCTATACCTTGGGTTATTTAGGTAAAGTCGCCGAACAAAAGGGTAACAATCAAAAAGCGATCGCTTTAACTCAACAAGCCTTAAAACTCGCTCAAGAAAAAAGTATAACTCAAGATGTTCGAGAAGTAATTTATTTGTGGCAATCTCAATTAGGCAAATTACTCAAACAACAGGGAAAACAGTCTGAAGCACTCTTAGCTTATGCTGGTGCTTATAATAGTTTGCAATCTCTACGGGCAGACTTAAACAGTAATCTTAAAGATGTTCAGTTTGATTTTCAGCAAGAAGTTAAACCAGTTTATTTAGAATTAGCTGATTTATTATTACAATCAAAATTTACTGCCTCAGAATTGGATTCTCTTAGATTAATTGATTCTCAACGTAATTTAATTAACAGTAGCGATAATTTAGAATTAGCTCGTCGAGTAATAGAATCCTTACAAATAGCAGAACTAGATAATTTACTGGCAGCTCTTTGTCTCATTCCCACCAATACTTCGGTTAACATAGACAACCTAGATCCTCAAGCAGCCTTTATTTATCCTGTTATCTTACCCAATCGATTAGAAATTATTCTTTCCTTGCCAGGAGAATCTCTGCGTCAAGTTACTGTACCTGTAACCGAACAACAAGTTAACCAGGTTATTGCAGAACTTTATGACAATTTAGATAATTCTAGTCTTGATAATTCTGCACGCAATATTTTTTACACTTCTAATCCTACTCCCCAAGAAATCCAAGCAAATCTTGAAACCCTTTTACCTCTATTAAAACAACTGAATGATTGGTTAATCGAACCAATTAACGTACAACTTCAAGCCAAACAAATTAAACGTTTAATTTTTGCTGGCAATAGTTCCTTTGAACAAATTCCTTTAGCTGCGCTTTATGATGGACGACAATATTTAATTGAACGCTATGGAGTTGGTCTAGTTCCTAGTTTGCAATTAATTAATCCCGCGAAGATAGATCGAGAAAAACTAACAATTTTTGCTGGTGGAGTGAGTCAATCTTTAACAACTAAGACAGAAATTTTTCCATCTCTACCGAACGTTCCTCAAGAACTAGAACAAATTCAACAACTATTTCCTAATACCAAAATTTTATTAAATCAAAACTTGACCACTCAAGCTTTAGAAAAACGACTACAAGATAACTTTACTATTGTTCATTTGGCTACTCACGGTTTATTCAGTTCCCAACCAGAACAAAGTTTTATTCTTACTGGAGATGGTGAACCTTTTACCATAGAAAAATTAAGTGAATTACTCAACCAACAACCAGTCACTACACCCCAATTATTGGTATTAAGTGCTTGTGAAACAGCTACGGGCGATGAGAGAGCGATTTTAGGGCTAGCAGGTGTAGCAGTTCGTTCTGGTGCTAGTAGTACCCTAGCTACTCTTTGGTCAGTCAGAGACTCATCTACGGCTGAATTGATGGGACAATTTTATCAAAATCTCAAAAATCCTCAACAAAGTAGATTAGACGCTTTACAAACTGCCCAACTCTCTCTACTTAACTCCTTACGTCAAAATCCTCCTGTTCAAGAACTTCTAGGTTTACCACCTCATCCTTATTATTGGGCTGCTTATGTTTTAGTAGGAAATTGGCTTTAACAGTTACCAGTAACCAGTTACCAGTGACCAGTTACCAATCAACTTACTAAAATGAGAAACACTATAAATAAAAAGTGCTAGTTAAAAAAATAGCAAAATAAGATAAAAAAAAGTTTTAAGATAAAGATTTGAGGAGCAAATCAGAGAACTTTGTAGATAGCAAAACTCCCTAATCATCTTCTTGAGTTAACAATATTTTTATGTCTCATCCTCTCTACGTCGCTTTTATTTGGCATCAACATCAACCTTTATACAAATCTCGCGAAGCTATTAACCTTAACAATTCTACTGGGCAATACCGTTTACCTTGGGTAAGATTGCATGGTACTAAAGACTATCTCGATCTGATTTTAATTCTGGAAAAATATCCCAAGTTACATCAAACAGTTAATCTTGTTCCTTCTTTAATGCTGCAATTAGAAGATTATGCTGAGGGAGTGGCTTTCGATCCCTATTTGACCCTAGCTTTAACTCCTGAAGCACAGTTAACTGAAGCACAAAAGCAATACATTATCCAACATTTTTTTGATGGTCATTTTCATACTCTGATTGAACCCCATCCCCGTTACGCCCAGTTATATCACCAAAGACAAGCAGAAGGATATACTTGGTGTCTCAACAACTGGACTCTACAAGACTATAGCGATTTACTAGCTTGGCACAATTTAGCTTGGATAGACCCGATTTTTTGGAATGATCCTGAAATTGAGACTTGGTTAAAACAGGGCAAAAATTTCACTTTAGCAGACCGTCAGAGAATTTATTCCAAACAAAGAGAGATCATCCGGCGCATTATTCCTCAACATAAACAAATGCAGGATGCTGGACAGTTAGAAGTGACGACTACCCCTTATACTCATCCGATTTTACCTTTGCTGGCTGATACTAATTCAGGTAGAGTAGCTGTTCCCCAAATGACTTTACCCCAGCATCGTTTTCAATGGGAAGAAGATATTCCCCGTCATCTTCGTAAAGCTTGGGATATGTATCTTGAAAGGTTTAATCGCGAACCTCGTGGTTTGTGGCCTTCAGAACAGTCGGTAAGTCCTGTAATTCTTCCGTATATCGCCAAAGAAGGCTTTAAATGGATTTGTTCTGACGAAGCCGTTCTGGGTTGGAGTCTGAAACATTTCTTCCATCGGGATGAAGCTGGTAATGTCTACGAACCTGAATTACTCTATCGTCCCTATCGTCTAGAAACACCTTCAGGCAATTTAGCTATTGTCTTCCGCGACCACCGTTTATCAGATTTAATCGGTTTCACTTACGGGAATATGAATCCCCGCCACGCAGCATCAGATTTAATTGGACATTTAGATGCGATCGCACGTTCTCTCAAATCCCATCAACAAAATAAAGAAACTTCTCTACAACAGCCTTGGTTAGTTACCATTGCTTTGGATGGAGAAAATTGTTGGGAATATTATCAAAAAGACGGTTTACCTTTCCTCGAAGCTTTATATGAAAAACTCAGCAATGATGAAGATATTAAGTTAGTTACTGTCTCTGAATTCATCGAACAATTTCCCCCTACAGCTACTATTCCTGCTGATAGTTTACACAGTGGTTCTTGGGTTGATGGCAATTTTACTACGTGGATCGGCGATCCTGTGAAAAATCGAGCCTGGGATTTACTTACAGAAGCGAGAGAGACTTTAGCCAGACATCCCGAAGCGACTGAAGAAAATAATCCTGAAGCTTGGGAGGCATTATACGCAGCAGAAGGATCGGACTGGTTTTGGTGGTTTGGCGAAGGTCATTCTTCTAATCAAGATGAAATGTTTGACCAACTCTTCCGCGAACACCTCTGCGCGCTTTATCATGCCTTAAATGAACCAATTCCACCAAAATTAAAACAACCAGTCGAAAAAAGAGAAGTTACTGGCGATCGCGCTCCGCAAAGCTTTATTCATCCCATTATTAATGGTATTGGTGACGAACAAGATTGGGATAAAGCTGGACGCATCGAAGTAGGTGGTGCTAGAGGAACAATGCATCGTAGTAGTAATGTGCAAAGGATTTTTTATGGTCTAGACCACCTTAATTTTTATGTGCGGGTTGATGTCAAATCAGGAGTAAAACCAGGTCAGAATCTAGCCACTGAATTGCATCTGCTTTGGTATTATCCAGAAATTAGGATGCATAATAGTCCTGCGCCAATTGCAGGATTACCTGATGAAGCTCCCTTAAATTATCTTTTCCATCATCATTTAGGAATTAATTTACTTACAGAATCAGTTTGGTTGCAAGAAGCCCAAGAACATTATCAATGGCATATTCGCTCTAGTCGTGCCGATGCTGTTTTTAATCAATGTTTAGAAATATCAGTCCCTTGGGCAGATTTACAGATTGAGCCTGATTATCCTTTACATATTATTGGAATTTTTGCCGATCACGGTGAGTTTCGTGATTATTTACCAGAAAATAAATTTATTACTTTGCGATCGCCCTAATTCAGCATTTGAGGACGTAGTCAACTACGTCCCTACTTTACCTAATATCAGTAGGTTAAGACTTTCCTTTGTGCGCTCTTGTTGAAGTATATTGAAGTTTTAATTAAGTTTAATGTCCTCTAATTACAATTCTTGAATAGCATGGTCACTCACTTCAGTCGTCTGGGAAGTCTATGAAGGTTGAAGTGAGGACAACAAATGAAATTAAAAAACTGTGTTTTAGTGACTACCGTGGCTACTTGCTTGTTACTAACTATTGATAGCGAAGCACAGGCTCAAAGTATTGATAGTTAAGTAGCTCCACTTAATTAAACATCAAACGTTCAACAGTATAATTTCCCTGTT
>CAZLUP010000042.1:0-39818 GCA_964562685.1 uncultured bacterium | reverse complement strand
TGCTACCATACTTTGAGCTAACGACAGACAAAAAAGGATAGCCGTTAAGCTACCCATATGTTCCTATGTAATCAAACTATTCCTTCTTGATGCTCTCTAGTAACTGTTGGAGGATAGCTTTAAGTCGCTCGTTTTCCTGCCTTAAAAGCTCTATTTGTGTCTCTAGGAATGATTCGCTATCTTTGATGTTTTCCTGTCTTTTTTCCCATTGTTCTAAGGCGTCTAGAGCAGATTGTAACCCCATAGTTTCTAGATAGGTTGTAGTGTTCTGTAGGACGTTATGACCCAAATTTTGAGCTATAAGTGTTACTGGTATTCCGAGTCCGTGAGATTTGACGTTATAAGCGTGACGTAGGTTGTAAGCAGTAAAAGTAAAATTGTGTCTCCAAAGAAAATGCTCATAGTTGCGTAATTTATTATTTTTAGCCTTAGCTTGTTCATAGCCGTTTAGTCCCTTGATACTGTTTATAAAATTCCAATAGTCTTGTGGAGGTTGCCTTAGATTGAAATCATTTAACCATTTTCTAGGCTGAGGTAAGAACGCTGCACGTTTAACGCCTTTACCCTCGGTGTAAATAATTCCCCTAGGATTGGCTATTGGATCGATAAATGGATGATGTGTCTTACCGTGTTTATCTGTGTATTCGCAATCTAAGTTGTAGATGTTAAATACTTCGTGATTTCTAAAACCGTAAGTAGCTTGCATAGCGTACATCCACTGCCATAATTGCCACTCACTTGGGTTATGGACTAATCCAGCCCACTCAGGGAACTTGTTATACCATTCGAGTATTTCAGCCTCAGATAGCTGTCTTTTAGGCTTTTTAGCTTTCACTTCAATTTGACTCTTCTTTAGCCTAAATTGTTTATTGTCGTAGTCAGTTAAACCGCAAAACTGAGCAAACCTTTTGATTACACTACAACAGTCATTTCTTTTCCTTGACTTAGGATAGCTTTTGCATACTTCATCAAATACTTCCTTGCTTGGTATGGTTGTTTTGTCAGGTATCTTGTTCAGATAAAAAGCTATTCCTTGCCTCCAGTTTGCTTTGTCTCTGAAATGCTGCTCACTTGTTTTATCTTGAGTCTTTCTTGACCAGTAATCAGCCTCATATTCTTTAATCCACTCCTCAATAGTTTTAGGCTTTTCAGATTCTATTTTTTTGGGTTTAAGCTCATTAGGTAGTCATTGAGGATAATCTAACCAGTTAAAGCTATTGGCTTTGATTTTTAGGTCAATTTCTTTTGCGATCGCAATAGCACGATTAACAGATTCAGCGGTATGAGGAAACTTGCCTCTACCTAGATTGTTTAGTGACCTTTTAACCCGATTAGGGCTAGCTAGTGTAGAACCGTCATAACCGATGTAAGACTGCCATTGTAAGCCGATACTGGCTTTGTCTTTGTACAGTTTGACTTGACTATCCTTGAGTAGTATCTTTTGACTTGACCATGTTTTATCGAAGCCCTCCTGTAGTCTTTGCTCTCTTAGAGCTTTACCTTTTTTGCTTCCTAAATAAGTACCATCATCGGGGATTATGCCGTCACTTGAGACTTTCTTTTTTTCGCTCACTTTTCGCTCACTTGTTCTTTTAGTTGGTGAACGAATTTTGAGAAACTAATGAAATAATAAGGCTTTCAGGCATTTAAATAAGCTTCGAGTCCGACTTTGCCCATAAAAAATATAGGATATAGCTTCTAGCTTCCTTAGTCATAAATTAAATAAGCAATTGACGAAGTCGAAGCAGTCAAAGAGCTTGTCAGCCCCGTTCCATCTATCATAAGCGGAGTACCTTCGACTTTAGAGTCATTGACAGTCGGTTCAAAAGCGATCGCAATCTACAAGATTTATTATCTTATGTTCTGATCCGTCATACCCTCTTCGTTGCCAAACAAAGCATTTAAGTTTAAAAATAATAATTAAGATTTTCCCTTCTTAAGACTAAACAGTAACCATTGAAAGTGGTCACCGTGAAGACAAAGGCGGTTTTACTGCTTTTGAACAGAATAATCATGCCAGTCTCAATCTAGGTAAAAATTTTCGTTACAATCTGTGTCAACTCAATTAGTCTTGTGAGGAGAAAAACAGCAAAATGAATATAGTCTCTCGCTGCAAATCTTTAGTTGGATTTACTTTAACCTTAATCGTTCTTAGTTCCATAACCACTGCTTGTCAAAATACTAATTCTGGGGGAGAAACTACAGGTCAAACTAGTAATCAAAGTAGCGGTAAAGGATTAAAACTAGGAACTTTAGTTCCAGTCACAGGTGACTTGTCGTCGATTGGAAAAAATATGCCAGTCGCAGCCCAATTAGCTGTAGATACTATCAATGCCTGTGGTGGAGTCAATCAAGCATCAGTCAGTTTGATTACTGAAGACGATCAAACCGATCCTAGTGTGGGTAGTACTGCGATGACTAAATTAGCAGAAGTAGATCGAGTAGCTGGAGTAGTAGGTTCGTTTGCTAGTAGTGTTTCTAGTGCAGCAGTCGATGTAGCTGTCAGAAATCAAGTAATGTTAGTCTCGCCTGGTAGTACTAGTCCTGTTTTTACTGAGAGGGCAAAAAATGGAGAATTTAACGGTTATTGGGCGCGAACAGCCCCTCCCGACAATTATCAAGCGCAAGCTTTAGCAGTTTTAGCGAATAAACAAGGATTTAAAAACGTAGCTACCGTAGTCATTAATAATGATTATGGGGTTGGATTTGAAAAAGAATTTGTACAAGCTTTTGAAAAAGCTGGAGGAAAAATAACCGATGCCAACAAACCTGTTCGTTACGATCCTAAAGCAGCTACTTTAGATAGTGAAGCCAAAGCTGCTTTTGGGACTAAACCCGATGCGGTAGCCGCAGTTTTATATGCAGAAACTGGTAGTGTGCTACTTAAATCTGCATTTGAACAGGGATTAAGCGAAGGAGTAACAGTTTTACTGACAGACGGTGTTTATTCAGAAGATTTCGTGCGCCAAGTTGGTAAAACAGGAGACGGAAAATCAATTATTGCTGGGGCTTTAGGAACAGTACCAGGCGCAGATGGTCAAGCTTTGGCTGACTTTACTGCTGTTTGGAAAGAAAAAACAGGTCAAGCAATAACTGCCTATGTTCCTCATACTTGGGATGCAACCGTATTAATGATGCTAGCTGCGGAAGCTGCGGATGCCAATACAGGAGAAGGTATTAAAAGTAAAATTACTGAGGTAGCTAATGCACCTGGTACAGAAGTTACCGATCCTTGTCAGGCGATGGAACTAGTCCGCCAAGGTGAGGATATTAATTATCAAGGGGCTAGTGGAAATGTCGATATTGATGCTAATGGGGATGTGGTGGGGAGTTATGATGTTTGGAAAGTTAATGATGACGGTAGTTTGGAAGTAATTGATAAAGTTAATCCTGCTGCTGAATAATTATTGTTAACCAAAAGCGATCGCTTTTAACTAGCTAAGAGCGATCGCTTTTCGTCAATTTCTTCAGTTAGATGACATCGATATAAACTTTTTCATAGTCAATCAATTCACCTTGCAAGCTATTGTTATTTTCATTGCCTTCTAAGACATCGTCCCATTGATCGACTACCATACCAATGTAGTAATAACCATCTCCATAAGTTGAGAAAACATCCCATTCAGTAGGTAAATCTACAGAAGTAGTCATTTCACCAGTAGTAGTTTTAGCATCAAGATTAATCAGCAAAGAATCGCGATCTCCATGAAGGGGATAAATTGAAGGTACATCACCAATAGACAATTGCTCGTGAGTAGTTAAATAATCTTCAGTAAAGAGATAGAAACCAACCGCAAATTGATTGGCACTGGTTACTGATTGATTAGTAACTTCATACTTAATCTCAAAACTATCACCACTGACTAAAGTATCTTGGACAACGTCAAAACTGAAAGCTTGTAAGTCTGATTGGTCATAAATAACTTCTACTCCATCAAAATCAATTAATTCTTGTTGATTAGCATTATTGGTTTCAGAAAATTCGTCAATTTGGTTTTTGCTGTCAACAATTGCACCAATATAGTAAGTGCCATTGCCTTTAGTTGACCAAAACTTATCTACACCAGAAGGTAGGATAAACGAAGTATTCAATTTGCCAGTACTACTCAAACCCTTGAGGCTATTAATGGTATAAGAACCAATTTTTTTATCTCCTGTAGAGATATAGTTATTGTTAGACAGATAAAAGTCGACCGTAAAAGTCCCAGCATCGGTGTCTCTGCGATTATAAATACTAAAATCAAGATTTACTGGATTGCCAGCCACCAAATTTTCTGGATTAATATCAAAAGTCTGCCCTACTAAATCTGCTTTGTTAGCAGCAGTTTCAGCAACAGAATCTGAGCCATCATAGAGTAAAAACTCTTGATTAAAGTTTGGTCCAGAATTAAATTCTCTAGTTTCAATGATTTTATTTTCGCGGTCGACAATCATTCCGATGTAATAATCGGTTCCTGATTTTAAGAAAGAAGGCAAGTCAAGGGTAGTAGTTAATTTACCTGTGCTATTGTAACCAGTGAGTTGAGAGATATTATAAGAACCCAGATAAGCATCATCAGTAGAAATATACTGATTTGTAGAGATGTAAAAGTCTACATTAAAGTCGTTTGCAGTGCCGATGTTTTGGTTATAAACGCCAAACTCAACATTGACAGTTGTTCCAGGAGTATAAGTATCTTCGATGACATTAAAAAATTGAGGAACTAAATTAACCAGAGGAGGAACAGACACTTCGACTCCATCGTAGTCAATATATTCACCATTATTACTGTTATTGAGACGATAAAGCTCTTCGTTAACAAATTCTTCTTTTTGGTTAACGATCATCCCAACATAGTAAGTACCGTTACCTTGAAACTTCCAAAAATTTTCTAACTCTGAAGGTAAGGTAAAATGAGTAGTTAAATTGCCTGTACTACTATGACCAGCTAAACTTTCAATCTCATAAGAACCTAGCTTATAATCATACTTAGAAATCCAATCATTAGTAGAAATATAAAAATCAACGGTAAACTTACCAGCCGTACCGCCTTGGAGATTAGCGATGCTAAAGTCAATCGCAAAATTGTCTCCTGAAGTTAGTGGTTCAACAACTACATTAAATGACTCACTAGCTAAGTCTACTAAATTGGGAATATTAACCTCAACACTATCCAAGTTAGCAACATTATGATTGGGAGAGGTATCATTTCTAAAGACACCATCAACAAACATCCCGATGTAGTAATTTCCTACGCCCTGAGGTCGCCAAAAACGATCTGTTTCAGGAGGTAAAACAAAGGAAGTGGAAAGAACTCCTGTATCGCTGTTTCCTGCTAAATTAGGGATTGTATAAGAACCTAGTTTTAGGTCACCAGTAGAAATATTGTCATTGACAGAAAGATAAAAATCGAGAATCGTATTCTTTGCTGCTATTTGGCTGAGGTTCTCAATGCTAAATTCAAGATTAACTGTATTTCCAGATTGGAGAGACTCTTCGATAATATTAAACGACGAACTTTTAAGAAAGTTCATTTGAACCTTGTCAGAGTCAAAATACTGAGCAGTATTACTATTATTTGTTTCGTCAGTTTCAGCAACTTCATTCTGACTATCAATAATCATGCCAAAGTAATAATCACTTTTACCTTTTGCCCACAAAGGATTATCAAAAGCAGGTAAGTTGATATCAGTAATTGATAAAGTAGTTTCACTATTACCAGCTAGACTATCTATTTGATAAGAGCCTAAAAGAACATCGTCAGTGCCAATAACATCATCATCAGAAAGATAAAGTTCAACATTAAACTCGTCTGTCGGATCTGCTTGATTATTAGCGATAGTAAAATCAACGCTTAATTTTTCATCTATATATAAAGGCTCTAGAACAACATCAAAATTTTTACCATTTAAATCGATAGTCATAAGATTTTTTGTATTCGATCAACAATAAATAACAACTCATCTTGTCCCATGTTATTCATTGCTTGCACAATTGACTTTAGTAATTCTTCTACTTTTTTTTTGTTCCTGTTATTAATAATTAATCTAATGCTGGTAAGATTTACTGAAATAATTGATTATATTTATGATTTTTCAATTGTCAATATTAGTAATAAGTAATTTCCTAGAGCTAAAATTACCCAAAAATTAATCAAAGTTTACCGATCAATACTTAAGCAAAATTATTGTAAATAGAGTTTGTACTGATTAAATTTTAAGAATAAATGAATTTTTGTACAATCTCAGTAAAATATAGATGGGATTACGTAAAAATATTTTATGGTTTTAATTACAGGCAAAACTAAACTTCTCGGAATTATCGGTGATCCAGTTGAGCATTCTTTATCGCCCGTGATGCACAATGCTGCTATCGAACAAATGGGTATTGATTATGTTTATATTCCCTTTCCAGTTAAACCAAATAATTTAGCAACTGCGATCGCAGGATTGGCAGCCATTGATTTAGTTGGTTTTAGTGTGACTATTCCTCACAAGCAAGCAATTATACCTTTATTGAGTAAAGTTGCTCCTGAAGCAGAAATGATTGGTGCAGTTAATACAGTTTGGCGCACTGAAAATGGTTGGCAAGGAACAAATACCGATGTGATCGGATTTGTCGCTCCACTACAGAATTTAGAACGAGATTGGCGAAAAGTAACGCCTGTAATTTTGGGTAATGGTGGGGCAGCTAGAGCAGTAGTGGTAGGGCTAATCGAACTTGGTTGTTCAGAAATCCACGTGGTAGGACGCAATAAGGATAAATTGGCTCATTTTTATCAAAGTTGGCCAAATAATCGTGAAATTACTACCAAATTAAAAATTCATTATTGGGAAGGATTGAACGCCTTGCTACCAGCAGCAGAATTATTAATTAATACAACCCCGATTGGAATGTACCCCCACGTAGAACAATCTCCTCTCGATGGGGAATTATTGAAAAAATTGCCGTCAGGCGCGATCGCGTATGATTTAATTTATACTCCTAATCCCACCCAATTTCTACAATTGGCGAAAGCAAAAGGTGCGGTAATAATTGATGGTTTAGAAATGTTGGTACAACAGGGTGTAGCAGCGTTAGAAATTTGGTTACAGCAACCTGTTCCCGTAGATGTGATGCGTCAATCTCTACAACGACATTTGGGTTTGGTTTGAATAAAAAAAATAACAGCCTGCTAAAATTAACAGACTGTTTAAGAATTAATTAGGGTTGAGAATGATAGGTTCAACCGAGCATTACATCATGCCCATGCCACCCATACCACCCATTCCGCCCATGCCACCCATGCCATCCATACCACCAGGCATTGCAGGGGCTGAGGGTTCTGGTTTTTCTACTACTAATGCTTCTGTAGTTAAAACCATACCAGCAATAGAAGCTGCATTTTGTACCGCAGAACGTACTACTTTAGCTGGGTCGATAATACCAGCAGCAATCAAATCTTCAAATTGACCAGTTAAAGCATTGTAACCAACATTAAAGTCGGTATTTTTAACTCGTTCAACAATAACTGTACCTTCTACTCCAGCATTATCAGCTAATTGACGTAAGGGAGCTTCTAAGGCTTTAGCAAAAATATCAGCAGCAACTTTTTCTTCGTCGTTGCTTAATTGATTTTTGAAATCAACAACTTTATTTGCTAAATGAATTAGAGTTGTGCCACCGCCAGGAACAATTCCTTCTTCTACCGCAGCTTTAGTAGCGTTAAGTGCGTCTTCGATGCGAAGTTTGCGCTCTTTGAGTTCGGTTTCAGTAGCTGCACCAACTTTAATGACAGCAACACCACCAGCGAGTTTAGCGATCCGTTCTTGTAATTTTTCTGCGTCGTATTCGGAATCAGTTTCTTCTAATTGTTTGCGTATTTGAGCAACTCGTTTTTGAATCTCTTCGGTTTTACCACCACCAGAAACTATTGTGGTATTTTCTTTGTCAATGGTAATCTTCTCAGCTTTACCTAGCATCTCAAGAGAAACCATTTCTAAGCTCAAGCCGATTTCTTCAGAAATCATTTGTCCGCCAGTGAGGATGGCGATATCTTGAAGCATTTGTTTACGGCGATCGCCAAAAGAAGGAGCTTTGATCGCAGCTACGTTTAGAACACCACGAGCTTTATTAACTACTAAGGTAGCTAAAGCTTCGCCTTCTAAATCTTCTGCAATAATTAATAAAGGTTGACCAGAACGAGCAACTTTTTCTAAGACAGGAACTAAATCTGCGATCGCACCAATTTTCTTGTCAGTGATCAAGATTAAGGCGTTATCAAAATTAACCTGTTGTCTTTCTTGATCAGTAATAAAATAAGGAGAAATATAACCGCGATCGAGTTGCATCCCTTCAACTACATCTAATTCAGTAGCTAAAGATTTGGATTCTTCAACGGTAATAACGCCATCTTTAGTTACTTTATCCATCGCCTCAGCGATCATTGCCCCAATTTCTTCGTCATTACCAGCCGAAACGGTAGCTACTTGTGCGATCGCATCTCCTGTAACTGGTTTGGCTACAGCTACGATTTCTTTAACTAAATAAGCGGTAGTTTTTTCTAAACCTTTTTTTAAGGCTACAGGATTAGCCCCTGCGGTAACATTTTTTAAACCTTCTTTGATTAATGCTTGAGCAATAACTGTCGCGGTAGTTGTACCATCTCCAGCAATATCTTTAGTTTTAGAAGCTACTTCTTGAATTAATCTAGCACCAGTATTTTCTAATGGATCTTCTAATTCGATTTCTTTGGCAACGGTAATTCCATCGTTAACGATTTGGGGTGCGCCAAATTTCTTTTCTAATAAAACATTGCGCCCTTTGGGACCAAGAGTAATTTTAACTGCATTAGCTAGGGAGTTGACACCCCTTTCTAACGATCTTCTTGACTCTTCCTTAAACGAGATAATTTTTGCCATAGAATTTTGTCTTGAAATTTGATCGTGTTTCCTTATGCAAATTTAGCACTCTTGCAGGGAGAGTGCTAAGAAATTTATTGAGATCGATCTTTAAATTCTCAAAGCTTTGCTAAGACTCGGTTTTCAAGCCACTAACTTACTTAGCTAGCTAAGATTAAACGTCTGTCAAGCAATAATCATGGGTGTTTTCCTTACCCAAATTACCGTACCTAGGCGTTGATGATTTAAAGTGGCAAACTGAGAAGATAGAATTCTTAGCTTTTAGCTGTTAGCTTTTAAGAACTTACAAAAAGTAGACCAATAGATCAAACAATATTTTGATACCTTTGACCAAACTATATAATATCTAATCAATAGTTTGAAAATACTTTCAGATTATCAACTAAAAAAGCCCATTGATCGGCAATTTCTTCGATAATCTTGGCTGTAGGTTTACCTGCACCATGTCCAGCTTTAGTTTCGATGCGAATCAACACAGGATTATCTCCTGCATGGGCTGCTTGTAAAGCTGCTGCAAATTTGAAACTGTGGGCAGGTACAACTCTGTCATCATGATCGGCAGTAGTAATCAGAGTGGCTGGATATTTTGTTCCTGGTTTGAGATTATGTAAGGGAGAATAGGAATATAGTGTCTTAAATTCTGCTTCGTTTTCGGGACTACCGTATTCAGAACACCACGCCCAACCAATGGTAAATTTATGGAAACGCAACATATCCATTACACCTACTGCGGGTAAAACTGCTGCGAATAAGTCTGGGCGTTGAGTCATACAAGCACCGACTAATAAGCCTCCATTGCTACCACCCGCGATCGCAAGTTTATTAGGGGAGGTATATTTATTATTAATTAGCCATTCTGCTGCTGCAATAAAGTCATCAAAGACGTTTTGTTTATTCTCTTTCATGCCTGCTTGATGCCATTCTTCGCCGTATTCACCACCACCTCGTAGGTTAGGTACAGCATAAATTCCTCCTAATTCCATCCAGACTAAGTTGGCAATCGAGAAACTAGGGGTAAGAGAAACGCTGAAACCACCGTAACCATAAAGACAAGTGGGATTATTGCCATCTAGTTGTAAGTCTTTTTTGTGGGTAATAAACATGGGGATGTTTGTCCCATCTTTACTAGGATAAAAGACTTGTTTAGTTACATAATCATCAGGATTAAAATCTACGGTTGGCTGACGAAAAATCGTACTTTTTCCTGTTACCAAATCGTAGCGATAAATGGTGTCAGGAGTAGTAAAACTAGTAAAATTATAAAAGGTTTCAGTATCGGTTCTTTTGCCATCAAAACCACCAGCCGAACCAATACCAGGTAAATCTACTTCACGAATAAAAGTACCATCTAAACTAAAAATTTTAACCTGCGATCGCGCATCTTTAAGATAGTCAGCCACAAATTGATTGTTAAGAGCAGCAATTCCTCCTAGAGTTTCTTCAGCTTCGGGAATAATTTCTTGCCAATTATTTTTATCAGGATTATTAATATCAATCGCAATAATTTTTCCTTTTGGTGCATCTAAATCTGTTCTAAACCAAAAGATTGAACCATCATGATCGATCAAATCATAATTGGCTTCAAATTCATTAATTAATTCAATTATTTCTGAATTGGGTTCTTGTAAATCTTTGTAAAAAATTAAATTTTTTGGATCGGTACCGCACCAAACACTAATTACTAAATAACGTCCATCTTCAGTAACACCACCACTAAAACCCCATTCTTTTTGGTCGGGACGATGATAAATTAAAATGTCTTCAGACTGTTCTGTTCCTAACCGATGATAGTAGAGTTTTTGATAATAATTAACATCTTCTAATTTAGTTTTGTCATTAGGTTCATCATAGCGACTGTAAAAGAAGCCTTGGTTATCTTTTGTCCAAGATGCACCAGAAAATTTAATCCACTTGAGATGATCGACTAAATCTTCTCCTGTTTCAACATCTTTTACTTTATATTCAATCCAATCTGAACCAGCATTTGATAATCCATAAGCCATGAAATTTCCATCATCACTAATGGCTAAACTTGATAAAGCAACTGTCCCGTCTGTTGATAATTTATTTGGGTCTAATAATACTTTTGGTTCTCCATCTAAAGATTCTAAAGTATATAAAACACTTTGATTTTGCAAACCATCATTTTTGAAATAAAAATAACGTTCACCTTCTTTAAAAGGAATGCCAAATTTTTCATAATTCCATAATTGAGTAATTCTATCTTTCAGCTTTTCTCTAATTTCTAGTTGAGATAAATAACCAAAAGTAACTTTATTTTGCGCTTCAACCCAAGCTTTAGTTTCCTCACTATCAGGATTTTCTAACCAACGATAAGGGTCTTTTATTTCTACATCAAAAAAGCGATCTTTTGCTTCGGTTTGTTTGCTTGATGGATATTGCAAATTAGACATGATTACCAAGTAATAGATATTTGTTTTGAATTAAATTATCTTAATCAATCCTAGTCCATAAAGCCAAACCGCCACCTCTACCTCTAGCAGCAATTAGACGATTTTGGATTAAAAAATAAGCAAAAAAAGCTTGTTGATTAATTTCTTCTTGATAAAATTTTTCTTCTTTTAACTTGCCCGATCTGATATAACCTTGATAAATTTTCAAGTTAAATAATTTGACAATCATTTGAGTAAAATCAAAGGCTAAAAGATTTTTGGGAGACAAAAATTTCGTTGGTCCTGTTAGAGATAAAGTTAAACCACCAACTGCAACACAATTATCAACTCGACCTTGTTCTTGAGATAAAAAATAAGTCAAGGTAATCTTAATAAATTTGGGAATATATTTGCCAGCACCCAAAACAATACCAGCCTTTTGTCTGGTTTTTTTTGTACCAGTAATAAAACATAATTGCCAAGTACCAATTAATTGCTCAAAAGAAGCAGAACTTTTTCTTTGTCTTGCTTCCTTTTCTGCTTGTAATAATGCTTCGACTACAGTAGCCGAATCAGGTAAATCTGAATTAGTTAAAAATGAATTAGCAGCTTGTTCAAGAACAGATAAATATTCCATGCGATCGCTTTATTGATAATTAATGTTATTCTTTATTAAGAGTCGATTTAGTTTCCTAATCTTTATAATCTTTCCTATGAGATACAATTCTCTTAGTTATTGGCTGAAATTTAATTAATTTAAAGATGTCTTTTAATCGACGGAATTTTCTTTTAATTTTAGGCGCAACCACTGGTGCTGCGATGTTTGGAACTTTTCCCAAATTGGCGATGGCGCAATCTTCCGATGCAGCTAGTGACAAGCTTTTTCAATTGCCTCCTCTCCCTTACGCTTACGATGCCCTCGAACCTTATATCGATGCAGAAACGATGAGGTTTCACCACGATAAGCATCATGCTGCCTATACAAAAAACCTCAATAAAGCAGTTAGTCAATATCCAGAATTAGCCAGTCAATCGGCGGAAGACATTCTGCGAAATATAAATAGTGTTCCCGAGGCTATTTTAACAACTGTTCGTAATAACGGTGGTGGGTACGTCAACCATGCAATGTTTTGGGAGATTATGAGTCCCGATGGTGGAGGAAATCCCACAGGAGCGATCTCAACAGCAATTACTGAAACTTTTGGCAGCTTTGACGCTTTTAAAGAACAGTTTAATGAGGCTGGCAGCAAACAATTTGGTAGTGGTTGGGCTTGGTTAGTTTTGGATAATAATAACCAATTACAAGTAATGAGTACTGCCAATCAAGATAGTCCGTTGATGGAAGGAATGTATCCAATTATGGGTAATGATGTTTGGGAACACGCTTATTATCTCAAATATCGCAATAAACGAGATGAATATCTTACTCAATGGTGGAATGTAGTCAACTGGGAAGAAATAAATCGGCGTTACGAACAAGCGATCGCTTAATTGTTAGTCTGAAATTAAATGATTAATCTTCACTTAATCTAAAATATTTTTAGAGCGCAATTGAGCAATTATATAAATCTTTGCAGGTGAAGATTAATCTGGCAGTGATATACTCTACACGCCTCCGCTTCGTGGTAGCTTCTCTTCGGCTAATTATAGCCTTTGAGCATTTTATAATAAATAAAATAAGCTAGAGCGATCGCACTTCAGCTTTTCTTTTTTTACTTTCAATATCTTTACTTTTCGAGTAAATTTTTTAAAGATTCAATTGACAGTCCCATTTCCTGACTAGTTTGCTTTAATGCAGTCTGAAAACCGCTAACATCTGTGCTGTAACCACATAACTGCGCTGCTTTTTTAATTCCAGAAGAAGCATTTGCTCTAGCACAGTCAATTAACTCCGCACCAGTAAGAGGCTCTTCTCCAGAGAGCAGTTTCTTTTTAGATTCACCCCAAAAAGCACTCAAAGTACAAATTTGCTCGTCTTCCTTATGTTTGACTGACCAGCGATAAATAACAGATTGAGGATCAATTCCCACCTCAATTAATTTAGCCCCCATATAATATTGCATTTGGCTAAGAGTTTTCTGTTTTAGTTCTAACGGCTGGTTTTTTTTGATTGTGCGGTCAAGATGAGCTTGAGTAGGCTTAGGCATTTTTAATTTAAAAAGTTTTTCTCTCTATTGATACTTTACAATGGTTATTCAAAACTGTGACATCTTGAACTTTGTAGGTCATAGATACCATAACATCCCATTTTTATATAGTTCATAGTTCAAAATCAAACTGATAACTGGTGAGTGATGGCTATTCCCTGTTCCCTATTCCCTATTTTTTTTTCTTCACCAGTGTATTTAATTTTGCATTACTACTTATAGTTTGATTGGGTAAATTCATTTGGAGATCTAGGTAGTTAATAAAGTAGGAGGAATTGATGAATTCCCCCTACAGCAATTAATTATTATAAAAGGCTATCAAAAACTTTCTCTCATCGCTGTCCAAATAGTCCAACCATCAATTAAAAATAAAAATAGAGTACAGCCAAATAAAATTAAATACATCCAAGGTTGTGCTAACGGACGAATATCAGTAGTATCTATTCCCGTTTTTTCCTCAACAATTTTAACCATGCGAGCAAATCCAACTACACGCATTGGTAACAAATAAGCTCGCTCTGCTGAAGCTGTAACAAAATAATAAACCAATCCACCCTGTCCAGTCGTACGCATTTTTAATTGTTTAATCTCTTGCCAGGGTAAAGACCAACCTTTACGCAATAATGAAGGTATCCAACCAGGATAAGTTACTGCAATTTTCTCTTCATCTAAAATAACTCGTTCACAACCAGCACCGTACAATGCTACTGCACCAATAATAATTCCAACCCATAATAAGCTTGGTGGAATTGGTGCCGAAGTTGCTTGTGCCAAAAATGGCAAGGGAATAGTTAAAGCTAAGTATAAACAAAATAGAGTAATGCGAATTAAAGGAGAGATACGGAAAATTGTTTGGCTCATTAATGCAGAAAGATTAAACAAACATCTTTAATTTAACCAATTTCGACTGATTTTTCATGTTAGATTTTTGCTTAAAGCGATCGCACCAAGCGAACCGACAATTTTTATAATTTTTTTTATATAAGTAATTATTTTCAGATTAATTGTCCTGATAATTTTTGTACTTCTTCTATATTGTTAAGTAAGGTTTGAAAAAGTGGTTGAATATCAGGATCTTGATGATTAAGCGCGATCGCTATCAGAAATTTTCTTAATTATTGATCTGTATGTTTTGAAATTATTTAAGTGCTGTTCTGAGGATAAATGTGCATTTGGTTGAGCGATAACAGAGTAGTTTTTTTTCATGATTTTTTTAAGCTCTTGCTCTACAACATTTGCTACTCCCTTGCCCACCACTATTACGTAATCAGGTCTGGCTTCTTCAATGACACTTCGGGTATAATTTGACCAAGAAACTTGAATAATTTGATTCATCTTTTTAAGTTTTTTGCCTTTGTTATATAAAGCCACAATGCTCGCATCGACAAGCCATATTCCATTAGTTTGCAAAGATTGTAATAATTGAACTTTGTTTCGGATTCGTTGCTGTGTCGAGTTGTTCTTTTTTAGAATAGGAGCAAATGATTCGTTTGATAAAATTTCATTTTCGCAACTGAAGAATATTTTCCAGAAATGTGGAGTTCCATCCTTAGATGGATGGTCTCCTTCTATTAATGAATTTTCACCATAGGCAAGACAATATACAAACCTGGCATATTGATTTGGATATCCAGATAATCCATCTATTTCCTTAATTCTGTAATTACGATCAGATTTTGATGTGAATACATGAGATTCGGCTAGTATAACTACGCGCACATTATCTGGTCGCCAAAACTGACGATATTGCTCAACAAGCTCAACTGATTCAAAAGTCTCAGCATCTGATCTAAGCAGATTGACTATTTGTTCGTAACAAGTGTGTAGATCGTTCATTCTCTGCGCGCTAACTATCTAATTTTTTAGAGAAATTTTCTCTAGACGATAATTAGAATTTTTAACATTTTTCTATTGAGTACAATATTATTTTTGTACATATGATAAGAAAATGGAGATTAACAAAAAATGGACTATAAAGCAGAAGTACATAAAGCTGGTCGTATAACTATTCCAATTGAAATTCGCAAGCAATTTCAGATAGTGGAAGGGGATATTTTGACAATTCGCCAGGAAAATGGAGAGTTGAAAATTATTACTACTCAGCAAGCTTTAGCTCATGCTCGTAATTTGGTTCAACCTTACTTGCGGTCAACGGAATCCTCTGTCGATAATTTTCTTCAGTGGCGACGAGAAGAAGGAAAACGGGAAGAGCAAGATTTAGGATCGGGTGAGGAAACTTAATGTCGCCTATTGTTTTTGATGGTTCGGTGCTGATTGCGATTTTGCGCCAAGAGCCTGGTTCGGAAGTGGGCGAACAGTCTTTAAATGAGGCTCTAATATCGACAGTAAATCTGGCAGAAGTAGCAACGTATTTGGCTCGTAACTCCGTACCTCCTGAAACGATTAAAGAAGCTTTAGCTGCTTTTCCTATTGAGGTTGTGCCTTTTGATCGAGAGCAGGGATTAATCGCAGGATATCTCTATCCTGATTGTAAGTCTCTCGGATTGTCTTTAGGAGATCGCGCTTGTTTGGCTTTAGCTAAGAGTAGAAGTCTACCTGTACTAACCGCTGATAAGGCTTGGTTGGAGCTTGAGATTGATGTTTCTGTGAAAAGTATTCGTTAGTAATAAAACTCAGTCTTGAATGGGTTGTTTAGTTTTCTGGTGAATTTAGGATTGACTAGATTTTAAGGTACAGTTGCTATCAAGTCTGAAGATCGTAGACTACCTAATTTTTATCTGGCGATCGCTATAAATTTTTAACTCCTGTCTAAAACCCATTAATCCAACAAAAAATTACTTAATCCCTTCCAGATTTGATATGATCGGCGATGCTTGCAGTAGGTCGGGGAGAAAAAGATCATGGCATTAGTAGTCCAAAAATATGGGGGTACTTCGGTTGGTTCGGTCGAACGAATTAAAGCGGTAGCGCAACGAATACATCAAACTGTTCAAAAGGGTAACAGCTTAGTGGTAGTTGTCTCGGCAATGGGGAAAACCACCGATACTTTAGTTAATTTAGCCAGAGAGATTTCTACCAATCCCTGTCGTCGTGAAATGGATATGTTGTTATCCACGGGGGAACAGGTTTCGATCGCTCTTTTGAGTATGGCTTTACAGGAGTTAGGACAACCAGCCGTTTCCCTGACTGGCGCACAGGTAGGAATTGTCACGGAAGCTGAACATAGTCGTGCCAGAATTTTACAAATTAAAACCGAACGGGTACAACGTCATCTTGATGCGGGTGAAGTTGTTGTAGTAGCAGGATTTCAAGGGATTAGTCAAAGTCAGGATTTAGAAATTACCACTTTAGGTAGGGGCGGATCGGATACTTCGGCGGTGGCTTTGGCAGCTTCCTTAAAAGCAAATCGCTGTGAGATTTATACTGATGTCCCAGGTATCCTGACTACCGATCCTCGTCTTGTTCCTCAAGCCCAATTGATGGATGAAATTACTGCCGATGAGATGCTGGAGTTGGCAAGTTTGGGTGCAAAAGTTCTCCATCCCCGTGCGGTAGAAATTGCCCGTAACTATGGCGTTCCTTTAGTAGTATTATCTAGTTGGAGTGATGCGGAAGGAACAAGAGTCATTTCTCCTTTACCGCAACCCCGTTCCTTAGAAGGTTTGGAACTGACCAAAGCAGTAGACGCAGTAGCTTTAGATACTGACCAAGCCAAAGTAGCTTTACTGAGAGTACCAGACCGTCCAGGGGTAGCTGCTAGCTTGTTTGGGGAAATTGCCCGTCAGGATGTCGATGTCGATCTAATTATTCAATCCATTCATGAAGGTAACAGTAACGATATTGCTTTTACTGTCGTTAAAAAGCTTTTAACTAAAGCCGAAGCCGTCGCAGAAGCAATTGCCCCTTCTCTTCGTTCTCAACCAAAGTCAACCGAAGAAGCAGAAGTAATGGTAGATTCAACTATTGCTAAAGTTGCTATTTCTGGGGCAGGAATGATTGGTCGTCCTGGTATTGCTGCTAAGATGTTCCAAACCCTTGCTGATGCAGGAATCAATCTTCTGATGATCTCTACTTCAGAAGTCAAAGTCAGTTGTGTGATTGAAGCAAAAGATTGCGATCGCGCTTTAACCGCTTTGTGTCAGGCTTTTGAGATTGATAATTCTCCTTTACCTGTAGTCAAAAACAATTCCGCTACTCCCCAACCAGCCGTTCGAGGTGTAGCTTTAGACCAAAAACAAGCCCGTTTGGCAATTCGGCACGTTCCGGATCGTCCTGGGATGGCAGCTAAAATCTTTGGTTTACTCGCCAAGAAAAATATCAGTGTTGATATGATTATTCAATCTCAACGTTGTCGCATTGTCGATGGTGTGGCTACTCGCGATATTGCCTTTACTCTAGCCCAAGCAGATGCAGAAGAAGCCGGTCGAGTTTTAGAAAAATTAGCTAAAGAAACTGGTTGTGGTGAAGTTTTGATCGATCCTGCGATCGCAAAAGTTAGTATTGTTGGTGCTGGAATGATCGGACAACCAGGTGTAGCAGCGAAATTTTTTGCTGCCTTAGCTAAAGAAAAAATTAATATCCAGATGATTACTACTTCAGAAATCAAAATTAGTTGTGTGGTTGCCGAGTCTGAGGGTGTCAAAGCTTTAAAAGTTGTTCATGATGCTTTTGATTTGGCAGGAGAAAATCAAATCGAAGTTCCTGCTTAAAGCAGTGACCAGTGACCAGTGACCAGTGACCAGTGACCAGTAGAGACGCGAAATTTCGCGTCTGTACATCAGTTACCAGTTAACAGTTATCAACTATTTGAAATTCAGACTTCAATTGATCTACTGGTTAATTCTGCATCAATGTCTTTGATAATCTGAAGCAGAGAAGTAATTTTTTCTGGTGGTAAAAATGGCAGTAAAACCTCTGACATACATTTGAGTAAGACGGGACTAGTTTGATTTTGCTGGATCATTTCTGCCCAAAAAGAAACCAAAGAAGTAGCTAGTAAACTGCGATCGCTCTTGCGATATTGATTTAATCGATTATTTAACCAAGTTGCCAACTCTTCTTTAATGCGATCGTAATCTTCATTAATTGAATCTGCTTCGGCTAGTTGTTTGATTTCGCTATCAAACTTAGAAAACAACTCATCTAATAATTGGGCAAAATGTTTTTCTTTTTGTCCTTCTGAGGTCAAAAGGGGAAGTTTTCCATAAGCAGGATCGAATTGTTTGCGTCGTTTGGCTTCACCCATGAGCGGTTACAACAATAACGTCATTTTTTATTATGCAGAAGAGTTTGAATCGAGTTAAAAAATTTTTTAGCTCTTTCAGAATTTTGATACGTGATTTATTTAACTGTTATTTTTTATAATCAAAAATAAGTAAATATACTCAGGGTTTTCTTGATTTAGACAGATACCATACATGAAATGATTTGTAAACAGTAACATTCACCAAAAATTAATGTCTAAAATTGTTTTGATTAAAATCAATCAAATTCCTAGACTCTGCTACTCGACAGCTTTTTCCTTTACAGTTTCGTAATTGATGCACAAGTTGGGCATAGTGAGCAAGCAGTTTCGGATTAGTTTGTTGAGCTAAATTATGTAATTGTTCGGGGTCTTGTCTAAGGTCATAAAGTTCTCGTTCGCCATTAACATATTCAATATAGGTGTAATCAGAACCGCGAAGACCACTATATTGGGGAATGATCGGTGTGACGTGAGGATTAACCCAGTGTTCTACCAGAAAAACCCGTCGCCAACCATCAGTAAAAAGTGATCGCAACTTACGTCGGTAAAAGTTAAGAGGGGATGTCGAATTTAATTTAAGTTCAAACAAGGAAGCTAAAGAACGACCATCAACAAAATCGGGAATAGGTGCGCCTGCTAAATCTGCCCAAGTTGGTGCTAAGTCAACATTTCCTGCTATTGGTTCAATAACTTTCCCAGCAGGAACATTGGGACCTCTAACTAACAGAGGTAAATGAATATCTTCTTCATAGGCAGTTTCTTTACCTGGTGGTAAACGATGTTGACCAAGATGGAAACCATTATCTGAGCTAAAAAAGATATAAGTATTATCTAGCTGATTAGTAGCTTTAAGGGTATTGTAAAGAGTAACCAAACCTTCATCTACTGCCTGGAGCGATCGCAATCGTTTTTGATAGAGGTAATCAATCTTTTGTTGTTCCTCTCGGTCTAGAAGAGGCAATTCACTTAGATACTGAGGTTTATCACTAACATCTGTTTCGTTAAAAGCTTGGGTACGTGGTACTTGAGCATCAGGAAAAAGCTCTTGATGACGTGGCGCAGGGGTTGCTGGTTGATGAGGCGCATAATAAGAAAGAAATAGAAAAAAAGGTTGATCGCTTTTAGCTGCTTGAGTAATAAATTGTTTGGCTTTATTGGTATAGACATCCGTGCCATAATCTTCTGGTTGATTGCCATAATGAACTAATTTGCCATTCTCATTAACGGTATAGTCATATTGCACATAAGCACTACCATGAACTGGACTATCCCATTCATTCCAACCAGGAGGCACATAGTTCATCTTTGAGGTATAAGGATAAAGATTGAGATATTTACCAATAAAAGCAGTACGATAACTTTTTTGCTTTAACCAAGTAGCAATGGTAGACTCTTCCAAATTTCGTTTGTATAAGACCACAAAACTACCATCTGCTTTATTATTAGTTAAAACACCAGTGTTATGGGCATATTGACCCCGTAGTATGGTGGCTCTGGAAGGGCAACAAAGGGAATTATTAACAAAATAATTACTAAAGCTAGAACCTCCATCCATCAGTAAAGATTTTACTTGAGGCATATACTCTAAAGAAGCCGTATCAAGGTCGTCAGTCAGAATAAATAAAATGTTGGGAGGACGCTCTGCTGCTAGATTGGGATAAATAGGAAAATTAATTGTAGTTATCAGCAAACAAACAGTTAGACTCAGCAAAAGAAATCGAATTAATGAGGGTTGTGTATTTAGTTGCACAACATTTCACTCCTTTAGCACAAGTTATCAGCTACTTGTTACTGGTGTAAAAGTTAGTCTTTTCATAATATACAGCTATTTTTCGGAGTATAAAGAATTAAATACGATTTAATTGCTTAAGAAAAAGATTTATTGTTGATTTTTACTGATTTAGACCTATTTATCAGCTTAAATTAGCTAAATTAATTGTTTGCGACAAAAAATATTAGATAGTTGAATCGGATATGTTCCCCTCCCTGGATCAACATAGCAATTTACGTCTCTAGCACTAGCTCTAACTTAATCATCTGAGATCGCTATCCAATTAAAACTATTTTATTATTGTCTAAAGACTCAAATCATTAGAGTAAGTTGCCTAAATATTTAAATATGTAGAAGCACAGAGATAAATTGATGACAATTTGTCCAATTTCCGTAAAACAACTAATGGCAAACCTAATAAATTTAATAAAAAATTAAGATATTGTACGTAGGGAAAATAACCCATGTTTGAACGGGCTGCAATTTTTTCTGCTCTTGTGATTTTAGTTGGTTTTATATTAGCAAGCTTGTCTTACTACCATCATTTAGAAAGTCGTAAACAAGTTCAAATAGTTCAAGAACAACCTAATTAATTTTTTAATTCTGATTAGCTAATTGTAAAAAAATACATTCCCAAACTAGACGGGGTTGAACATAACCAAGAAGATATTGACGAGCTTTTTCCCATTGTTTAACTAATTCTGGTCTGAGTTGAAGATGCCAATAATAATATTGTAAATAATCTACTAACCAAATCTGAGCTTGAGTATCTAATTCTTGGTCGATTGCGCGAGCTAGATTTAATGCTTCTAGAGAATTGGTAGGCAGTTTTCTGAGTTGCTGACGTAACTGGGGAGAGATTGTTTGCCATTGCTGCCAAGTTGCGATCGCTGTTCCTGGACTTCCTTGTGCTAAAGCTAGAATTTCTGGATGTTCAATAATTTCTTGATAGCCTTGCTGTTGCAACACTTTTTGTAAGTTATTGGTGGATAAACGCGCAAAAGGAATACACTGACAACGAGAAACTAAAGTAGGCAGTAAAGCATCTGGATTGACTGCGATCATCACAATAGTAGCTTTTCCAGGCTCTTCTAAGGTTTTTAACAAAGCATTGGCTGCTGCTTCTCCAATAGTTTGAGCCGATTCAATCACCACTAATAAACGTTGAGCTTCCAGAGGAGGACGGCTTAAAAACTCGGTAATCGACCGAATTTGCTCAATCCGAATTTGCGGTGGGCTTTTTCTCTTTAATCCTCTGGCTAATGCTTCTTGATTACTAATTAATTCTCCTTTTTCCAAATAAGTAGGTTCTACCCACAACAAATCGGGATGATTACGATTTTGAATTCGTTTTGGTAGTAAATTTTGTTTGTGTTCTGGTGCATCTAGACTGAGCAATAATTGAGCAAAACTTGCAGCAGCTATACTTTTACCAATCCCATCTGCACCGACAAATAAATAAGCAGGTGCAATGCGTCTCAGTTGAATTGCTCGTTGCAGTAAGTCTACAGCTTGAGATTGACCGATTAAATTAGCAAAAGGATTCATATTTTAGGGACAGATGGAAAAGCCTTTTATATACTTATAGCTAAATCGCTCATTATGGTAACGAATGGCTATCACTCCTGCTCACGAAGCGATCGCAAAAATTATTGAATTGGCGGAAAATGGAGAAATTAATCCGTGGGATGTTCCTGTAATTGATATTATTGACCGTTTTTTAGGAGAATTAGGTCTGAATGATTCTCTGGATGCTAACCAAGTAGAGGCAAATTTACCTCAATCTGGTCAAGCTTTTGTTTGGGCATCGATGTTAGTTTTACTCAAAGCGGAAACTCTACAATTATTGCAAGAACCAGAGTTAGAGATTCTAGAAAGTTTGGAAGAAGAAGAATTTGCTTTAGCAGAAACTAATCGCCGTCTACCCCTTAATTTAGAAGATCATCTCAAACGACGTTCTGCTGCTGCCCCAGTTCGGACTCGCCGTGTTACTTTACAAGAATTAATCGAACAACTAGAACATATTGCTGCCGAACTAGAAGCTGTCGCTGTTACTCCCAACTCGACACCTCGTCGCTCTTCTCGTTCCCGTCAAGAGGCAATGCGTGCGATCGCACAATTAGCTCACAATGAAAATTTAACTGAATTGGCAATTCAACTCGAACAATTCCTGTATCGTAATTTACCGCAATTATTCCCTCAACAAAATTACATTGATTGGGAGCAACTTGTACACTGCTGGCAAAATAGTGATCACCACAGAGAAACTCACTCCCACGAAAACCATCCGACTTCAGAACGAGCAGGAATTTTTTGGGCTTTATTATTGCTTTCTTCTCAATCGAAAGTAGAGTTATCTCAGCAAGAATTCTATCAGGATTTAAGTATTAGACCACTAAATGCTTAAGTTAAACTTTAACTTTGAGGTAATATTGCTGATAAACTGGAATAGTTTAAATAGTTTATATAGTTAACGGCATCTGGTTGAGGAGAAGCTTTCATGAAAGCCATGATTTTGGCTGCTGGTAAAGGCACTCGCGTACGTCCGATCACATATACCATTCCTAAGCCCCTGATTCCAATTCTACAAAAACCCGTCATGGAGTTTTTGCTAGAGTTACTAAGGCAGCATGGTTTTGACCAGATTATGGTAAATGTTAGCCATTTGGCTAATGAAATTGAAAGCTATTTTCGTGACGGTCAACGTTTTGGAGTCGATATTGGTTATTCATTTGAAGGAAGAATTGTTGAAGGTAAATTAGTTGGTGAAGCTCTTGGTTCTGCTGGTGGACTGAGAAAAATCCAAGATTTTAATACTTTTTTTGATGATACTTTTATTGTACTTTGTGGTGATGCTCTAATTGATTTAGATTTAACCACAGCAGTTAAATGGCATAGAGAAAAAGGTGCGATCGCAACAATTGTAACTAAATCTGTACCGAAAGAAGAAGTATCGAGTTATGGAGTTGTGGTTACTGATGATGAAGGAAAAATTCAATCTTTCCAAGAAAAACCTTCCGTAGAAGAAGCATTAAGTACCGAAATTAATACAGGTATTTATATCTTTGAACCAGAAATTTTTAACTATATTCCTGCCCAACAAAAATACGATATCGGTGGCGATTTATTTCCCAAATTAGTAGCAATGGGCGCGCCTTTTTATGCGGTATCGATGGATTTTGAGTGGGTAGATATTGGTAAAGTTCCTGATTATTGGCAAGCTATTCGTGGGGTTCTCAATAGAGAAATTAAAAATGTTGCCATTCCTGGTACAGAAGTTTTACCTGGTATTTATACAGGTTTAAATGTGGCGGTTAACTGGGATAAAGTCAATATTCAAGGGCCTGTCTACATCGGTAGCATGACTAAAATTGAAGATGGAGCAACCATTATTGGTCCGACTATGATTGGTCCTAATTGTTGGATTTGTAGCGGAGCGACAGTAGATAATAGTGTCATCTTTGAATATTCTCGTCTTGGTACAGGAGTACGTCTAGTAGATAAACTAGTTTTTGGACGATATTGTGTTGATAAAACTGGAGCAGCAATTGATGTGCAAGCAGCAGCTTTAGATTGGTTGATTACCGATTCTCGTCAAATTCCTCCCGAACAAGAATTAACCGAACATCAAGTAATTAAAGATTTGTTGCAAAAAGAAATTTAAACTTTAAATAAAATCCTGTTTTCCCCGTAACATCAACGGGGATTTTTTTTAGCTTTAAGAAGGCAGAGGGTAAAAACTTGAAAAGAATATACAGTTTTCCATGCACATCAGCCTAGTAAATAATATTATTTTTAATTTTTAACTTTTAACTTTTAACTTGTTAAAAATGAATCGAGCCATCAGGAAAAATTGTCCCTTTCAGAATAGTTCCAGTTAATTTCACCATAATTTTCTGACCACTTCCCATTTTGGCACCAGTCAAATCCGCACCACTCAAGTCTGCGCCACTAAAGTCTGCACCAATTAAATTGGTGTCTCGTAAATTCGCTTTTCTCAAATTAGCTTTTAATAAATTAGCTCGGAAAAGATTTGCTCCTTGTAAGTTGGCTTCCTCTAAATTAACTTTATGTAAAAAGCTATCGCTCAAGTCGGCACCTTGGAGATTAGCACCACTTAAATTTCTGCCAGAAAAGTCTTTTTCTTTCAAATTAGCTCGACTCAGATCCACTCCTTTTAGATCTTGATAATACGGTCTGTAGTATGAATTAACTGAATCGGATTGAGAACGAACATTTTCTTTCTTAGTAGAATAACTAGAATAAGCGCGTGGATTATAAGAATAAGACTGTTTTGATTGCTGCTGAGTCTGATTATAAGTCTTTGATTGAGATTTAGGTTGCTGATAAGTGTGATAATAAGCTTTTGATTGGGGTTTTGGTTGCTGGTGAGTTTGACTGCAAGCCTTTGATTGGGGTTTTGGTTGAGAATAAGGCTGAGAATTTTGACGATGAAATGAACGCAACAAATCGCGAGCGTGATTAATTTCTTTTAACTTTTCCGCTGCTGAACGAATCAACTCTTGATTTTCTTGAGGAAAGCGATCAGGGTGCCAAACAAATGCTAAAGTTTTGTAAGCTTTGTTGATCTCTTCGAGGGATGCTCCTAGTTCTAATCCTAGGACTTTGTAGTACGGCTCTAAATGATGGCTCACTATAGCAATATCCCCTTAACTAAGGTGAGAAAAACGCTTGGAAATTGAAGGGTCATAAACCCCGTAAATCAAGGGCTATATCAATAAGTTGAACATAGATTAACATCAAAATTTGTTAGTACAGCCTTATGTTAAGTTTAAAATTATTTTTCCAGTGAGGAATTGTGGGTAGGCAGTATTAAAAATACTCGATTAAAAGTTCAACTACGTGTTATTAACAGTATTCTGTCATAAATAGTTGATAAGCATCTAGTTTTTTGCTCGAAAGAGACTATTTCAGTTATCTATAGATACATAGAATGTTACACTTCTACTTGCTTTACTCCCCTACTTCAGACAACCTGCCTTGAGGAATTGAGGCAATTAATTTGCGAGTGTATTCGCTTTGAGGATGATAATAAACTTGTTCGGCAGCATTAATTTCTTCTATTTTACCTTTATTCATCACCATAATGCGATCGCTCATGAATTTAACTACGCTTAGATCGTGGGAGATGAAAATATAAGTTAAGTTATCTTCCTGTTGTAGTTTTTTCAGGAGGTTTAACACTTGTGCTTGTACGGAAACATCTAAAGCAGAAACTGATTCATCGCAGATAATAAACTGGGGTTGTAAGATCAAGGCACGAGCAATACAGATTCTCTGTCTTTGTCCGCCAGAAAACTCGTGAGGATAACGATTCATCCAGTCAGGATTTAAACCAACCCTTTCTAAAAGATAGGCTACTTTTTCTCGACGTTTTTTAGCATTTCCTCCCAAGTTGTGAACGATTAGCGGTTCTGCGACCGCTTTTCCGATAGTTAGGCGAGGATTAAGAGAATTATAGGGGTTTTGAAAGACAATTTGAACTTCTCGGCGAAAAGCTCGCAATTTTCTGTCATTTACTTTCCATTTGGCGATATTTTCTCTTCTAAACCAGATTTCTCCTTGTAAGGAAGGAGTTAGTCGTAATAAAGTTCTAGCTAAAGTCGATTTACCGCAACCAGACTCACCGACTAAACCTAAAGTTTCTCCTGGATAGACATCAAAAGAAACATTATTAACTGCCATAAAATATTTTTTGGTTCCGCCAAACATTCCTTTTACAGGAAAACCAACATGAAGATTTTTGATTGATAGGAAAGGAGTATGATTGGATAATTCGTTAAATCTGGCTTGTTTGATTTCTGGTTTGACAATTTCTGTGAGATTAAATGCTTCAGTTTCTTTTTCTCGAATGATTAATTCTCCATTACTATCAGTTTCTACTGACATAAAATCACTGACTGTGGGTAAATAACTCAATTGTCGATCTAGAGGCGGACGACAAGCGAGTAAACCTTTGGTATAAGGATGTTGAGGATGAGTAAAAATTTTTCTAATTTCTCCTGATTCAACAATTTTACCTCGATACATCACTGCTACGCGATCAACTAATTCAGCAATTACTCCCAAGTCATGAGTGATAAAGATTAATGACATTCCTCTCTGACTACACAGTTGGCGCAACAAATCTAAGATGGTTGCTTGAACAGTAACATCTAAAGCAGTAGTCGGTTCGTCAGCAATTAAAACTGTAGGATTACAAGAAATTGCCATTGCAATGGTTACCCTTTGTAATTGTCCCCCTGAAAGTTCGTGTGGGTAAC
This sequence comes from uncultured bacterium, assembly GCA_964562685.1. GTDB lineage: Bacteria > Cyanobacteriota > Cyanobacteriia > Cyanobacteriales > Xenococcaceae > Stanieria. Next base: position 13,137 of record CAZLUP010000042.1, on the reverse strand, counting down.
GCTTGAGAATGTTTTGTTTATATTGGTTGATGTATTGATTAATCTCTCTGTCACCAGCAACAGTTGCTTTATTTTCGTTTAAATACTGTTCTCTGAGTTTTTGATCGCTAGGAATTAATTGAACTTCTTGCAGTAGTGAAATAGCTTTTCTTCTAGCTTCTGTCTTGGCAACGTTTTGATGTAATAAAATAGCTTCTTCAATTTGAAAACCGATGGTTAAAACAGGATTTAGCGCACTCATCGGTTCTTGAAAAATCATGGCAATTTCTCCACCACGATATTTTCTTCTTTCTTCTGGGGTAAGTGCTAAAAGATTAATTGGTTGATTAGCTGATTCGGAATGAAACCAAATTTCTCCCCCCGTAATTTTTCCAGGCGTGGGAATTAAACCCATAATTGCCAAAGAAGTAACTGATTTACCAGAACCCGACTCGCCGACAATTCCTAATTTTTCACCTTGTTTGAGTTGAAAATTAATTTGGTCTATTGCTAAAACAGGCTTGTTTTCAGTAAAAAATGTTACTTGGAGATTACGAACGTCGAGAACAAATTCGGTCATAATTACAGCTAAAGAAACCATTACAGGATTTTACCCGATCAATTTTGAAGATTTGGGAATAAAAGATTCAATTTTTTTTGATTGTATCTGTGACTATGATATTCAATTTACTTATTTTTAAGTTTATCTAGTTAAATTAAAAGCGATCCTCATAGAGCGATCGCTTGTTAAGAAAAGATTTATTCAAACACTTTTTTTGAAGGCTATTGATTTGAATTAACGGCTAAGTCTTGCAGAATCAACCCATTCATTCCAAGAACTATCGTAACCATAATAAGTAATTTGATAACTATTGCCACTAATCGCTAAAATTTGTCCTGGATACCATTGACCTTGCCAATAAATCTTAACTGAATCACCTACTCGATAAGCTTCTCGAAAACGTTGTGGTTCAACCCATTCATTCCAAGAACTATCATAACCATCATAAGTGATATAGCAATATTCTCCATCTACATCTAAAACTTGTGCTGGGTACCAACTTCCTTTCCAGAGAACTTCTCCTTTTTGACCAATAGAACAATGACTAGCTAAGGCATTTGGAATCATTATGCCTAACCAAGTGGCTATGAAGGCAGTACCAAACATTAATTTTTTCTTCATATTTTCTGATTAATCTGATGAATTTAAATATTTAACTTTAATTAAATAATTCCCAATTTTTTAAGATAAATAACATGAGATGAAAGCAATAATTTATAAAAAAAGCTATTAAATTTTTGTCAATTTGATTTGGTAAAAATTACTGATTAATCAGTTAAGTTTAAATAAAGCTTTAAAAGAAATTAAATATAAACATTGATTCCAAAAATTTAGTAACGACTAAAATAAATAATTTAAATTAATTTGAAATCTTAGCTTACTGTTTTTTTTAGTTAGTAGAACTATTCATCATTTATAAAGCTTGTTGTCAACTTTGAACTTTAGATCAATTAGCTCAAACAGTTAATTGTAAAAATTGCCAAAATAATTTGATAATTTTACAAATTAATCTGCTATTATATAAATAATGGAAAAGGTGTGTGCAATCGAGCCTGTCTCTTCAACTAAGGATTGTCGCAATTTAATTTATCCTAAATAGATACCGAAATTTTTTTGATTAGAAAAAAACTGAAACTTTCGTATTATCTGCCGTCTGCCTCATTACTATAGCGTTTCTAAATATTGGCAAGGACACCAGTTATCAGAAAGTAAAAAGGTTTATCTGCTATAGGCTGTGGACAAACAATCAACTATCAACAATGTGAGATAAGATCCAGTTAAAGCACCTGGGATCTCGCCAGAGGCGAGGCACTTCGTGATCGCACTACAACTAATTGCTAGGGGATAACGAATTGCTGATAAGGTTTGTTTAATCGCTTCAATTGCTGAAAAATCGATTAGCGTTGAGAATGATCTTAAATTAATCCACTAATTTTAGCTGCACTAGCTACACCAGAAATTAAGGCATCTTCAACTCCATTGCCGTTACACCAGTCACCACAACAAACTAAAGGTAAAGGTTGGGTGGTTGATAAACAGGGTGAAGATAAAGAATAGCTAGGAATAGAATAACGCCAACGATGCACTTGTAACCATTGAGGAGAATCTAACCAAGGTAATAATACAGAAGCAGCTTGCTGTAATAATTGTTTTCCTGCTGGTTGTAAGTCGGTAGCATCTAAATATTTTTGAGTAAATTCGGCAGTACTATGGAAGACAAAGACAGGTTGAGTAGCAGTATCTCTTTTACTACTATCTAAAGCAATCCAAATCAAATCTGTTTGATTATTAATTCTTACTCCTTGCCAGGAAGGTAAATCTGATAAATACTGAGAATCGTATCCTGCCATCACGGTAATGCAAGGATAGAATTGTACCTGACGTAATTGATTAATTAACTTGGTTGGTACTTGAGATTCTAAAATAGGTAAAGCTTGGGGTGCAGGTATTGCCATTACAATAGCTTTAGCTTTAATCTGATCGTTAGATTCAGTTAAGATTTGCCAAATGTTTTCGATTGGTTTAATCGCAGTAACTTGAAACTGTTTTTTAATTTCTAAATCTCTAGCTAAATATTTTGCGATCGCATTTATGCCTTCGGGTACAATATAATGTTTAACTGGAGGAGTTGGTTGAAGATTGTTTTGGGAGTCGAGTTGATAAATTTTTCCATCCCAGAGTTGAAGAATTTTTGCCTGTGTTAGTTGTTGAATTAATTCTTCAGTTTGTTTGCCTTGGATTTGTAAAAAAGATAAACCATGATCGACACAGGTGTTATTAATTCTTCTTGTCGCAACTCTACCACCTACGCCACGGGATTTATCTAAAACAATTACTTGATATCTTTGTTGCTGTAAGTGTTGTGCGCAAGTTAATCCTGCTAAACCAGCACCGATGATCGCAATATCATATATATTTGTGCTATTCGTCATGCGCTTTGTCTCTACGTTTATGCCTCAATAGTAGAGTAAGGGAAAATTGTGTTGTTGGCGAGTAATCAAAATATTTTTGATCGTATTAGTCTAGAGATGAATACAGATAAACACGAATATGATGATAGTTTTTTGGCTACGATTAATTGGGAAAAATTAGCTGCTGAATACGAGAAGAAATTTCGATTCAATCGAGTTGCTGAATCTGGTAGTAGTTATCAATATCAACCTGTTGGAATACCCGTCATCCCAACTTCAATTCAGTTAAGAAATTATCAACAAGAAGCTGTCGTTAATTGGTTTAGAAATAAAGGTAGAGGTACATTAAAAATGGCAACTGGTAGTGGTAAAACTATCATTGCTTTAGCGATCGCAACCGAACTTTATCACAAAATTGGTTTACAAGTTTTATTAATCGTTTGTCCTTTTCGTCATTTAGTAATCCAATGGCAAAGAGAATGCCAAAAGTTTAATTTACAACCAATCTTAGCGATGAATCGAGTTGATGATTGGGAAAGAGAATTAGCTAATCAACTCTATAATATTCGTGCTGGTAATCAAAATTTTTTAACCATTATTACCACTAATTCAACTTTAATTAGCGATAGTTTTCAATCTCAGTTAAAATTTTTTCCTGCCAAAACTTTAATCGTCGGTGATGAAGCACATAATTTAGGCTCAATTCATTCCGCAGCAAGTTTACCTCGTAAAATTGGATTACGTCTGGCTTTATCTGCTACCCCAGAAAGATATTTTGATGATGATGGGACTGAAGCAGTTTTTAATTATTTTGGCGAAATTATTTCTCCAGAATTTAGTTTAGCTGATGCAATTAAACAGGGTGCATTAGTTCCTTATCTTTATTATCCCGTTTTAGTTGAATTAACTCCAGAAGAAGCAATTAATTATGCCAAACTTACGCAAAAAATTGGTTGGGTTTTACATAAAAACCAAAGCTGGGAAAATGAAACTTTAACTTCCTTATTAACAAAGCGATCGCGTTTAATTGGTGCAGCAGAAAATAAGTTATCAGCTTTAAAAGAATTAATGGAAACTAGATTAAACACTAGTCATACTTTGTTTTATTGTGGTGATGGTTATGTTGATAATTATCATCTCGCTTATTGTCGTCAAATTGAAGCAGTTACTCGTATTTTAGGTAAAGAATTAGGTTATCGAGTTAATACTTATACTAACGAAACTTCCTTAGAAATTAGAGAACAATTAAGAAAACAATTTGAACGAGGAGAATTACAAGGTTTAGTTGCTATTCGCTGTTTAGATGAAGGAGTAGATATTCCCGCAATTCAAACAGCAGTAATTTTAGCTAGTACTACAAATCCCCGTCAATTTATTCAACGTCGCGGTAGAATTTTACGCCCTCATCCAGGTAAAAAACAAGCAACTTTATTTGATATGATTGTGATGCCTCCAGATTTAGACCGCAATACTTGGGAAGTAGAAAGAAATTTATTACGTAAAGAGTTAAATAGATTTGTAGAGTTTGCTAATTTAGCTAGTAATTCAAAGGAAGCTCTGAATAAATTATTAACCCTCCAAGAACAGTATCAATTATTAGATTGATTCTATAATTAAAAGCCTTGATATTATAATGAAATTACTTAATATAACAAAAATAACATTTAAAATTAATTATTGTTTATGAAAATAGTTTCTCTAACAATCAAAAATTATCGTTGTTTACAAAATATTGAAATTGATAATTTACCTGCTTTTTGTGTTTTAGTAGGAGCAAATGGAACAGGTAAAAGCACATTTTTTGATGTATTTGGTTTTTTAAGTGATGCTCTTAAAAATAATGTTCGTCAAGCTTTACAAGTTAGGGGAGGTTATCGAGAAGTTGTAACTAGAGGACATGAAAAGGAAGATATTCATCTTGAAATGCAATTTAGAATGAAAATTGTTGATAAACCAAGATTAGTTAGCTACTTATTAACAATTGGACAAGAAAAAAATAAACCAGTAGTAAAAAGAGAAATCTTACGTTACAAAAGAGGTTCTTATGGTTCACCTTTTCATTTTCTCGATTTTAAGTATGGTCAAGGTTATGCTATTACTAATGAAGAAGATTTTGCTAAAACTGACGAAGAACTAGAAAGAGAAGAACAAATACTTGATTCTCAAGATATTTTAGCTATTAAAGGATTGGGACAGTTTCAACGTTTTAAAGCAGCAACTGCTTTTAGACAATTGATTGAAAATTGGTATGTTTCCGATTTTCATATTAGTGCTGCCAGAGGAAGTAAAGATGCTGCTTATGCAGAACATTTATCGACAACAGGAGATAATTTACCTTTAGTTGCTCAATATTTATATGAAAACCATCCAGATATTTTTAATACTGTACTGGAAAAAATGAAAAATAGAGTTCCAGGTATTTCTCAAGTAGAAGCTAAAAATACAGAAGATGGTCGTTTAATTTTACGTTTTCAAGATCGTGCGTTTCAAGATCCATTTATTGATCGCTATGTATCTGATGGCACAATTAAGATGTTTGCTTATTTAGTTTTACTGCACGATCCTCATCCTCATCCTCTTCTTTGTGTTGAAGAACCTGAAAATCAATTGTATCCATCTTTACTGGCTGAATTAGCAGAAGAATTTGCATCTTATACCAAACAAGAAGGACAAGTTTTTGTAACTACTCATTCACCTGATTTTCTTAATGCTATTGATTTAAATAATATTTGTTGGCTAGAAAAACATGCAGGAATTACTAAAATTTATCGCGCTGCTGATAACAAATTACTTAAAAATTTAGTTGATGAAGGAGATTTACCAGGTTATCTTTGGAAACAGGGATTATTTGGAGAAGCAAATCCATAATGAATGATTTTGAGTTAATTTTTTTACTAGAAGAACTTTCTATGAAAGAAACACTTGAAGTTTTGTTACCCAAACTAATTCCTTCAAATCTTCGCTATCGATGTATTGCTCATGAAGGAAAACAAGATTTAGAAAAATCTATTCCTCGAAAATTAAAAGCTTGGAATCAGCCAGCAAAATTTATTATTGTTAGAGATAAAGATTCAGCCGATTGTAAACAAGTTAAACAACAATTATTAGAATTATGTCAAAAAGGCAATAAATCAGATATTTTGATTAGAATTGCTTGTCATGAATTAGAATCATGGTTTTTAGGAGATTTAGCTGCTGTAGAACAGGGATTAAATTTAAAATCAGGTAAACTAAAAAAATTGCAGAATAATCAAAAATATAGAAATCATACAGTTTTAACATCTTCATTCAAGGAATTAAAAAACTATTAGACGAAATTCAGAAAAATAGTTGCTGAATCAACTTAATTGGTGATTCACAATTAATTACTAAAACTAAGGATTTTGTAAAATTAAAGGTAAACCATCCTCACTACGCCCAACAATAACTACTTTAGTATTTTGAGATTCTGCTAGTTTTTGAGTCGCTTCAATTGCTTTTAATTCTAAAACTTGTTGGGTTAAACTTTGAGAAATTAATTTTTGTGCTTCTGCGGTACCTTGAGCTTCAATTTTTTGACGTTCGGCTTCTTTCTTAGCTTTTTCGATTTCAAACTCTAATTCTTGTCGCTTTTTTTGATTAATAAATTGCTGGCGATCGCTTTCTTGTTCGGCTTCAATTTTTTGCTGAATTGCTGCTTGAATGTTTTCTGGTAAAATTACTTTTCTCAATAAACTTTCTTCGACAATAAAACCTAAAGGATTTAATTGTTTACTAAGTTCTTGATGTAAAAGTTGAGCAATTTCTTGTCGTTTGGCTCCATAAATATCTTTAGCTTCATGACTAGCAGTAATTTCGCGAATAACTGAACGAAAGCGAGAGATTAAAATTTCTTCTTCCTTAAGACCAATATTGTTATATACTAATACTGCTTTTTGAGGTTCAAGTCGATATTGTAGACTAACATCAATATCCAAACTTAATCCTTCAGAAGAAGTAGTATTTACTGTTTCTTTAATATCTTTAATACGGGTAGAATATTCCACTACATTACTAAATGGACTAACCCAGTTTACTCGAGGATTAAGAGTTTGTTCTGATACTTTGCCAAAAGTTTCTACTACCCCAACTGTACCAGCAGGAATAATAATCAGAAAGCGAAAAATTAATTGATAAATAGTAGCAAGCGCAGCGACAGTACCAATTAATAATCCTATTGAATGTACTAACTTTTGATTTTTTTCTCCAGCTACTCCTGGCTGATTCAAAGCAATTATAAAAGAAATTAAAGCAGTAATAGTAGTAAAAATAAATTCCATAGCCACCCCGTTTATCAAACTTAATAAAAATAAAAAATTAAAAATTAACAAAGAGAAGTGTTTACTAGTGCCAGTATTGGTATTGCTTTAAGCGATCTTAGTTGCGACTCTTCAGAAGAGTTATTACGCAATGCCGATATTGCGATGTATAAAGCTAAAGCCTTAGGGAAAAGTAGACACGAACTATTTGACGAAACCTTGCATATTGAAGTGGTAAATCATCTACGATTAGAAACCGATTTTCGACGTGCCTTAGATAAAGGATAAATTGAGATAGATATTTTTATACTCGTGAGGCTGAAGCTAGAGAAATGCCCGAGGCGAAAAATAAGCTCGATTGTCTTTAAAATAAGAAAAGAATTACTTATCTATCAAAATAACTTTTAATAATTTTTCAATAATGAAAATAGCAATTACTGGAGCAACGGGATTTGTTGGTAGTCGTCTAGTCGAACGACTTAATCAAGACGAACATCAAATTTTAGTATTAACTCGGAATCCAGACAAAGCTAAAAAAGTTTTCCCCTCTTCTGCTTTTTCCAAGGTAGAAATAGTTCAGTATAGTCCTAAACAATCTGGAGATTGGCAAAAAGTAATTGACGGTTGTGATGCAGTGATTAATTTAGCTGGTGAACCAATTTCTGAACGTTGGACAGCGCAGCATAAGCAAGAAATTCTGGAGAGTCGCAAAATAGGGACTCAAAAAATAGTAGAAGCAATCAAACAAGCTGAAGTAAAACCGCAAGTTTTAATTAGTGGTTCGGCAATTGGTTACTATGGCACTAGTGAAACCGCCACTTTTGATGAAAATAGCTCCCCAGGAAATGATTTTTTAGCTGAAGTGTGTAAAGCATGGGAGGCAGAAGCTCAAAAAGTCCAAGAGGCAGGAGTAAGATTAGTTATTGTTCGTGTGGGCATTGTGCTTGGTAATGGTGGTGCTTTAGGTAAAATGATTGGCCCATTTAAAATGTTTGCAGGTGGCCCAATTGGTACTGGTCGTCAATGGTTTTCTTGGATTCACCGCGAAGATTTAGTTAATTTAATTATTACCGCTTTGAATAATGCTGATATGAAGGGCGTATATAACGCCACTGCACCCAATCCCGTTCGCATGGCTCAATTTTGTCAGATTTTAGGAGAAGTCATGAATCGTCCTTCTTGGTTGCCCGTTCCTGAATTTGTTTTAGAGTTATTGTTAGGAGATGGAGCAAAAGTTGTTTTAGAAGGACAACAAGTTTTACCGAAGCAAACTCAACAACTTGGGTTTCAGTATCAATATCCCGAACTTAGATCGGCTTTAAAAGAAGTTATTGCTTCAGTTTAGTTTTATAGCAGTTGAATTAAAGATTAGGACGATAGAATAGTTTCGCGCAGAGGCATACCAGAGACAGAGAGGTTCAGGTGTCTTAAGCTATAGTTCGGTTGCTATAATTCATAATTGCTAACTATATAGCGATCTGCTCCGCAGCCAGCGAAGCTGACCGCTACGCGCCTCTGCTGCACCGAAATTGCCATTCTTGGTGATTAGTTAATGCTAAATTATCAACTTTTAAATTGAATAAAATTACTTAAGTTTTAAAAATCAAACATTTAGCCTTATTGAGTCATTTAAGACAAAATAAGGTTTTTTTTTACTATATCGTATTGTTTTTCCATTCGGCTTCCTTTTATTGGTTAGTTAATACTCGATCCAGTAACTAAAATTAAGTAACTACTTAGATGAAAATATACAAAAAAGACAATTATTTGTAAATGCGATTGATATTGTGTTAAAAGAATTTACTTAAATCTTTTCAAGCTATGATTAGTCAACTGAAAAATTCAATAAAACCGCTAGCTAAAGATAGGCTTTGCCAGCTACCTCCCAAGTCTTGGCGATTTTTAATTGTTATTGTCTTAGTAATTGGTATTTTTTTTCGCTTTGCCAATCTTGATAAAAAACTCTATTGGTATGACGAAGTATTCAACTCAATTCATAGTGCTGGTTATTCTAAGCAAGATGTTGTTGAGCAGGTAGAAGTTTGGAAAGACAAGGATCTTACCATTAAAGATTTAAATAAATTTCAATATCCCAATTTTGGGCATTAATCTTATATTCTTTTGATTTTCTTATTCGTAATTCTTCTAAGTCAATTTGGTCATTTATATTGCCTTTAATTTTAACTACGGCTTTAGCACTTGTCTTACCAGATTTAATTTTCGGGGGTATGCGTTCTACTGTTCCGAGATATTTAATTCCCTGTTATATAGGCATTGAATTGTCTATTGTTAACCTAATTTATTCTCAAATTATTAAGAAATCAAATAGAATATTATCAAAAAAAAGCTGGCAGTTTTTTTTAGTAATAATTTTATCAATAGGTGTAATTTACTGTTCAATAATTAATGCATCTTCATTCTGGTCAATTCAAGGTTTTAATCGACAAAATATTCCGATTGCTGAGATTATTAATAAATCAGCAAAACCTTTAGTTATTACTTACTTTGATAATGTTATACAATTGTTAAATTTAATCTCAATTAACCACAGTTTAACTAATCAAAATATTACTATTCGCTTGGTAGATCGACTCTATCTTCGGAAAAGAGATCGAGTTTTTAGCGACATATTTATACTCAATCCTCCTCAAGAGTGGCTGGATTTAATTGAGAAAGAAAATAAATTTAAAGTAAAGAAAATTTATCAATGTGATACTTCAGAAGACCCTAACTCTGAGTTTTATTTTCGTTTACTACGCTTCTTGCCCTAAAATAAGCGATCTCCTCTACTATTAGACAGCGATTTCAATGGTTGATGGTTTTTGATACTTGATTATCTATAACAGTGACTACAAGAGTTGGTAAATTAATTAGAAAACTGTTTATAGTTAATCGCCAAGTTAAGTTACAAAATTTCTGTTCTTGATGCCCTACTTTTTTGCCAATCGCGAAAATGGTAAGAGAATCGAATCAGCGAATCACTATAGACTCGCAGTAGCACTTAACAAGATAAAAAACTGACAAAAAATGACTACAGATAATTTTTCTGATCCTTCTTCACCAGCAATTAATCCTCCAACTCGCCAAGTAGGAATGCTCGCCGTATTTCGCCTTGGTTTATTTAATCTTGCTTTAGGATTAATGGCAGTTTTGACTTTAGCTGTACTTAATCGGGTAATGATTAGCGAATTAGGTATTCCTGCCACTATTACCGCGGGAACTTTAGCGATGTCTCAATTTGTCGCTCCTGCTAGAGTTTGGTTTGGACAGTTATCTGATACTAAACCAATTTTTGGTAGACATCGTACGGGCTATGTTTTACTAGGTGCAATTGTATTTAGCATCGCAGTATTTTTAGCAGTACAAGTAGTTTGGCAACTAGGAGCCATAGCAAAAGCTAATCAAGGTTGGCTTTGGAATACTCAAACAATTGGCTGGACTGGATTATTGGCTTTGATTATGGCTATTTATGGATTAGCTGTCAGTTCTAGTTCAACTCCTTTCACTGCCCTACTGGTTGATATTTCTGATGAAGATAATCGCCCCAAAATTGTCGCGGTTGTTTGGTCGATGTTGATGGTAGGAATTGTAATTGGTGGTATTACTGGTAGTATTATTCTGAAACAAATTGAAGCGGGTGGTGTCCAAGCTGGTCAAATTCCTTTAGAAAATTTACAAGCTCCAATTAATTCTGTCTTTAGTTTTGTTCCTTTTTTGGTAATCGCTTTAGCTTTAATTGCTACTTGGCAAGTAGAACAAAAGTATTCGCGTTTTTCGGCGCGTTCTTCTGCTAATAATCGGGAAGATAGTATTACTTTAAGACAAGCTTTAAAAATTCTTACTGCTAGTCCTCAAACGGGTATATTTTTCTGCTTTTTGGCTTTGTTTACTATCAGTTTATTTATGCAGGAAGCAGTTTTAGAACCCTATGGTGGTGAAGTTTTTGGGATGTCCATCGCCGATACGACTAAACTCAATTCTTATTGGGGAATTGGTATTTTATTGGGTTATGGAACGACAGGTTTTTTGATTATTCCTCGTTTGGGTAAAAAACGAACTACCAAAATCGGTTGTCTTTTGGTGGCTGTTTGCTTCATGTTGATCATTTTATCGGGTTTTACTCAAAACGAAATGATTCTCAAGATGACAATGGTTTTATTTGGCATTGCAGCAGGAGTTGCTACCATCGGTGGAATTAGTTTAATGCTTGATCTAACCGCAGCCAAAACTGCTGGAACTTTTATTGGTGCTTGGGGATTAGCACAAGCTATGTCGAGAGCTTTAGCTACGGTTGCTGGCGGAGTAGTTTTAGATTTGGGTAAAGCAATTTTTACTGTCCCTGTCTTAGCTTATGGTTTAGTTTTTGCAATTCAAGCAGTAGGAATGATCCTCGCCATTGGACTTTTAAACCGAGTTAATGTAGTCGAATTTCAAAATACCACCAGAAAAGCGATCGCAACTGTGATGGAAGGGGATTTGGATGGTTAGTTAGCCAACTTAAACCTGACCCTCAAACTCAACCATGGAGGAATCTGTAGATGGTTACTAAAAGTCAAAACTTTGATGCTCGGTACTGGGTAAAGACACGCTCATCTCTCGATCCTAATCAATCGACTTTCTTAATCTGGACGGGGTCAATTTACGCTTGTGTTCCTGGTGAACAAAGCAATCGTCTTTTTAAAATGTTAGGCATGAACGTTAGCAGATGTATTCCCACAGAAGGAGAAAGTTGGAATTTTACTTCCAGAGAACTAACTTATTACCTTCATCCAGAGACAGAGGAAGTTTTACACAAATGGGAAAATCCTTGGACAGGAGAATTACTCACAGTAATGCACGTCGCTAATAATCCCGTACAGGGTTGTTTTAAAGGCAAATTTCCTGCTCAAGTAGATGAAGACAATACCACTTTTGTATTCGATCTATTTTCTACCTATCCTAATCCTCTTGCTAATGAGCCAAAATTTGCTGATTATAGCCCAGATCCAACTTATCAGGCAGCAGAACTGTTTAAATTAACTGTTTCGACTAAAGAACTTTGGAATCCCGCAATCTTTTCCGTTTCTAAACTGAAACTTTGCTGGGATCGGATTGGTCCTTGGGTTCCGTGGATGAAAATGGGCGATCGCAAAGGACAACTAATATATAGTGGTTATGGCAGTAAAGTTGGTGGTTTTGATGAATTACCCCAATTATTAAAAGATGAAATTAATACTCGCGTGCCTTTACATAAAAATGCACCAAAATCTTTCTCACAGGTAAAAAGTATCACTTCATGGCTAGATTTTGAAAAAAACTTTGATGCTTATTTAGCAGGCGAAACTTTTCCTCTGCCATACCCAGAAGAAATTTAGGTAAAATGATTTAATTGATTGATTTTTTCGGTTTTTTAAGTATAAATTGCTTTAAAGATCGTTAAAGCTATCTCTCAGGCTATGATTATACAAATTATTTCTTGAGATATACATTTAAGCAAACAGAAGGATTTATTTTGGTCTTATAAGATTTAAATAAATTCTTTAAACATGAAAGAATCAGAAGAATTTACGATTGGTGTTGAAGAAGAATATCAAATTATTAATCCGCAAACGGGTGAACTTTGTGGTCGAGCCGAGCAAATAATTGGTTATGCGCGAAAAACTCTAGAAAAAGAAGTGGTACAGCCAGAAATGTACCTTTCTCAAGTAGAAATCGCCACAGTAGTTTGTCAATCATTAGCCGAAGTACATCAGGAGTTAGCTCACTGTCGTCAAGCAGTGATCGAAGCAGCTAAACAAGATGGAAATGCGATCGCAGCAGCGGGAACTCATCCTTTTTCTGATTGGCAAAAGCAAGAACTTACACCTAAACGTCGTTATCAGAAATTTGGGTCTAAAACCCCGTCCTTTTAGGACGGCTTTTCTTGTTC
>CAZLUP010000041.1:0-40145 GCA_964562685.1 uncultured bacterium | reverse complement strand
ACAGGGAAATTATACTGTTGAACGTTTGATGTTTAATTAAGTGGAGCTACTTAATGGCAACATTGTTATCAAAGATACCGCTTCAACCATCTCTTTGTATAACTATGAACTGAATACCGTACAGCAGGTTATTGGCAGCAATCTTTCTGGGTTTAATTATTTGGGATTTAGTCCTGGCATTAGTGATGACGGCAAAGTAGTTACTTTTTATGGAGAATTGACCAGTTCTGGTGCAAACACCCTTGGTTTACAACCAGGAGAAGGGATCTTTGCCAGCATTGATACAGGTTCAAGTAGAAAAATTGTACGGCTTGCTGGTATTGCAGGTAATGGAATTTTAGATCCAGGAGAAAACTTCCAGGATGCCGATGGCGATGGACAAGTTGATGCAGGTGAGGATAAAGGTTTAATTACTAGCTTTATCAAAGACGACCGAGTTGGAGTTAGTTACAGTAGTTTTGAAGATAAAAGTGTTGGTACTGTTGTCTATTTAGCTCGTAATGAAGACAACCAAGAAAGTCTTTTTTCTGGTTCATTTGAGTTATCATCGGACTTTGAACTTCAGTCTATTTTGCCCAATATAGTTGCTAAAGTTGGAGATACTGCTAATAAAATCTCGTCCGAGCTTACAGGCAACATTTGGACTGGCGGGAATGGAAACTGCCTGGCGGAGCGTATAAACGCCTGGGGAAACCCCAGACGACAGCTCCTTGGCAATCAGAGCGGAGGGGATGTGCAATAACTTGTTGTTTGATGTCTAGATAGTGGGTGAAAGACCTAGAAATAGGAAGTAACCAGGAAAACCTAGTCGTGAGTTTAGGGAAGCCAGCACCGTAATCTTTGATTCGGTGTCTGGAGGAGGTCACGGAGTTAGATTTCCACAGGTTGTGGAAATTTCACCATAGTTTTCCACAGGTTTTCCCCAAAGAAAACAAAATAAATTGTTTAAAGTTAAGAAACTCTTAATTGTAAGTAACGACTGTTACAAAAGATTGACAATAGCTCTGTTAGCCTGTTATTCATAATTTTCCTATATATTGTAACGAGGCTAAGGTGGGTTCGGTTTATATTTCCATAGTCGAGGGTAATCCTCACCTACGCTCTTTATTAGGTTGGCATTTACAGCAAGCAGGTTACACTGTTAAGCAGTCTGCCAATATTCATCAAGCTAGAAACACGTTTGACCAGTATCAACCTACTCTGATAGTTTTAGATTCGGACTTACCAGATGGAGATGGGTTGGAACTATGTGGTTGGTTACATCAACGGAAACAGCCTCTAATTCTCATGTTATCTGCTCGTAATAGTGAAAAAGATATTGTCAATGCTCTCAAAGCTGGCGCAGATGATTATTTGACCAAACCTTTTGGTATGCAAGAGTTTTTAGCCCGAGTTGAGGCACTGATTAGAAGGGTTAGAGTAAATGCTGTGCCTTTATATTTGGACTATAACGATTTAAAAATCGATTTGGTACAACGTCGAGTCCAAGTTAAAGAAAATTTTATCGAGCTTACACCCCAAGAATTTAGTTTACTCTATGTTCTAGCTCAAGCTGAAGGAATGGCTTTAAGTCGTTCGGAATTATTAAGGCGTGCGTGGCCTGATGCAATTGATAACCCTAGAACTATTGACACTCACGTTTTATCTTTACGTAAAAAAATTGAACCTAATCCTCGTCAACCTTATTTAATTCAAACAGTTCGTAATGTTGGTTATCGTTTAAATCCCGATATTATCAAAGGAGAAACTTCTTTATCCTGGGAAATAAAATCTTTTAATAATAACAATCATACTAACAATAACCACCATAATTCTACTCTTTCAACTCAATTAAATTGAATTATGACCACTCTTGAGTAGATTGAGTTTCAGCTATTAATAATTTTTCTTGTAGTTTTTGCCAATTGACTGCATTAGCAACCACATCTTCAGTCAATTTTCCTGATTCTAAATATAAAATTCGATTAGCAAAAGATTTAATTAATTCTAGTTGATGACTAATCATCATAATTGTAGTGTGACCAGCCGAACTTATTTGCTCTAAAATTTCTAAAAGATGATTGGCAGTACCAAAGTCCAAAGCTGAGGTTGGTTCATCAAGTAACAATAAATTAGGCTGCATAACCAAAGCACGAGCGATCGCAACTAATTGTTTTTGCCCTACAGAAAGTTGTAACTCATTGCGTTCTGACCATTGATCGGGAATTTTTAAGGCACTTCTCCACGTTGCCACTCTACTATTAATTTCTGAGGTCGATAATTTTTGCAAAACTAACGGATAAGCGATCGCATCTTGAACCGTCATTCCCAACAATTTTGCTTCTTGAGGAACTAAAACTATTCTTTGACGTAGTTGCAACACGGGAATTTCGACAATCGATTGTTGTTCAAAGTAAATTGAACCTCTACTGGGACTACTGAGTCGATTGATTAATCTAAATAAAGAAGTTTTTCCTGCCCCAGAAGGACCAATAATGGCAATGCGATCGCCACTATTAATTTGAACTGAAATATTGTCTAGCAACTGGGCAGAACCTACGGTCGCTTGTAAACTAACTCCGTCTAACTGTAACATTTTCTAAGCCGAAATTAAGATTGTACATTATAACAATCTTTTTAGATTTATTTAAGATTTTTATGCAGGTCGGATAAAAATCGCAGCCATTTTGTGTTTAATTTTGTTATCGTGTTTTTAACAATTAGAAATATTTTCGAGGATGTCCTTATTTATGGTTGCTACTTCTAATTTTCATCAAACAGCAGCCCAAGACACCAATAACCTCAAGCGTGTTTGGCAAAATATTAATGCCGATAGTTGTCCCCTGACTTACAACTTTCATTTGCACACAGTTTGTTCCGATGGACAATTAGAACCATCCGCTTTAATGGAACAAGCTGTTAAATTTGGACTTAAAGGTTTAGCGATAACCGATCATCATTCAATTCGCGGTTATCAATTAGCAAGCAACTGGTTAAATCAACTCAAACAAAGATCTTCTCAACCAACTTTACCTCACCTTTGGACAGGAGTAGAAATTACAGCTAATCTTCAAGGAGTAGAAGTACATATTCTTGGCTATGGCTTTGCTCCTCAACATTTAGCCATTCAACCATATCTTCAAGGAGCAAAACCTCAAGGTGCTGAAGCTCAAGCAGATATTGTTATTTACCAAATTCATCAGGCTGGTGGTTTAGCAATCTTAGCCCATCCAGCTCGCTATCGTCGTCCTGCGAAAGAATTAATTCCTATAGCTGCTCATCTAGAGATTGATGGGGTTGAAGCTTATTATGCTTATAATAATCCCACTCCTTGGCAACCAAGTCCAGTACAGACCGAACAGGTAAAACAATTAGCTGCTCAATATAATTTATTGACTACCTGTGGAACTGATACTCATGGTTTAGATTTACGAAGAAGACTTTAATGGAAAAAGCCACTCAATTTTTTTAAGTTTAATTTGTAATTAAGTGGCTCGAAGTTTTCTTAAAAAGAAGAGTGATTTTGATTAGAATCGACCGCTTTCGATAGTCATTAGTAAAATAACACCCATGCTCATCAAAGCTAAAACCACAGCAAAAGCAATTGATTGTCCGAGATGATTTTGATAAGAAGTTCGCATTTTTTGGCACCTCGATTAATTTAATTTGTTAATAGCTATTTAAGCTGAAATTTTAATCAAACAGAATGTAAACAAGAGGGGATCAAGCAATTTTTAGATAATTTGATTTTTTTAAGTTTTAAAATGTACTTGTAGATAATAATGTTATCTAAATAATTAGAAAATAATCTAATAAAAGATAACTTTTTTAATTAAAGTTAATCTAACTTAATTAATATCATTGCTGAAATATTATAGTTAAAAATGTCTAGCTCAAATTGTGGTTATGGTTTGTAGCGATTCACCATGACCATTCCCAAGCTATTTGTAAACTTTTATCAATTAAATTAAGTAGTTAAACCATGCTGAAGAGCAAAACGCACTAATTCGGTACGGCTATTAGTTCCAGTCTTACTAAATAAACGACTAACATATTTTTCTACATTTCTGACACTGGTTTCTAATTCGCGGGCAATTTCTTTATTCATCAAACCTTGAGCAACTAAATCTAAAACGCTTTGTTCTCTCGGAGTCAATTCAATGTCAATCGGAGAAGGAGTCGGGACAAGACGAGAACTTGAACCCAATTTTTCATCTAATTTTCCTTCAATTTCTTCTAATTTGCGAGCAATTACTTCTAAATTAGAATTACCATTATTAGCATCAGCAGCAACCTGTCGTCTAATTAATAAATTTCTGACGATCGCTTCTAATTCTTCAGGATCAAAAGGTTTAGCTAAATAGGCATCACAACCAGCTTCATAACCTTGAATGCGATCGCTAGTCATGCCTCTAGCCGTTAAAAAAACTACAGGAATTGGACGATAACGAGGATCTTCTCTTAATTGTTGTAAAAACTGATAGCCACTCACTTGAGGCATCATAATATCAGAAATAACTAGATCTGGAGTATCAGCCTCCAATAATTGCCAAGCCTCCTTGGCATTACTGGCTACTCTTACTTTCCATTCTGCGTTATCTTCAAGATAAGCTTGGACTGATTCTCTAACGCCAGGTTCATCATCTACCAGTAAAATTTTTTGCAAATTAGACATAAAAATTATTTTCCTTGTAATAGGAATAAAAAAAGGGAGTATCTGATTAAAAACTATCTATCTTTTGAATATATCATTCTCAGAAATACTCCCAACTATTTGCAGTTTTACCGAAGCGTCGAGAGAATTCCTATCCTAATCCTTCTACTACTGGATGAAAATAAAAAGCTAATCCTAAAACAAGATAAGTTGCTAGTAACAATCCTCCTTCTAACCAGTTAGACTTACCATCGGAACTAATTGAGTTAGCAATTAAAACAGCTACGGCTACAGCAACTAATTCAAAAGGATTAAAATTAAGATCCATCGGTTGACCAATCAACCATCCTGCAATTACCAAAACTGGAGCAACAAATAAAGCAATTTGCAGACTAGAACCAACAGCTACAGATACTGATAAATCCATTTTATTTTTCATCGCTACAGTTACGGCAGTAGCGTGTTCTGCTGCATTACCAATAATTGGTAAGACAATTACTCCTGTAAACAATGCGGTCAAACCTAATTCTGAAGTTGCATCTTCTAGAGATTCTACTAATAGTTCTGATTCTACAGCGACAGCCAAAGTAACTACTAATAAAACTCCAACCCATAACCAGAGATTCGGTTTGTGAGTAGATTCTGCTTCAGTCGAATCACTTTCTATTTCTAAATCAGCCACACCAACATCATAGAGATAGGCGTGAGTTTTCATGGAAAATATTAGAGTTAAAATATAAACCAAAATCAAAACTATTGCGACAGCCACAGAAAGATGCTGAAGAGTAGGTTCACCAATTCCTGTTGAAGTGTATTCTACTGCTGTGGGTAATAACACAGCAATTACTGCCAAGTTCATCGAAGAGGCATTTAGACGTGCAGCAGTCGATTGAAATTCCTGCTCTTTATAACGCAAACCTCCCAACAACATGGAAAAACCCATAACTAACAGCAAATTACTAATAATCGAACCAGTAATTGTTGCTTTAACTACATTTACTAATCCTTCTTTGAGAGCAATAAAAGCCAGAATTAATTCAGTAGCATTACCAAAAGTAGCATTAAGTAATCCTCCTAAATTAGGTCCAACTACAACAGCGATTTCTTCCGTTGCTGTACCCATGTAAGCAGCCAAAGGAATGATTGCCAACCCTGCTGTAATAAATACAAAAGTGGCATCCCAGTGCAAAAAATGACCAGCTAGGGAGACGGGTACAAACAGCAATAAAATTAAAAAAATAGTGTTTTTGTTGAGCATTCAGAAGTTCCATGTCTTTTACCTATTCGTAACTGTAATAGCACGTTTAGGTAGTATTTTGCTCTCTTACTCTGGTTGTAATTATTGGATAATACGTAAAAATTACTAATAATTTCCAGAGTCGAAATGAGAAGAAGAAACTTGCTTGAGAATAATCTTAACAGCGTTGACGATGACATCAGGCTGATCTACCCAGACAAAGTGACCACTTTGGTTAGCGTGAAGTTGAATACAATTCGGAGAGAGCTTCAGTAAATCTAAATGCATTTGTTCTCGTAACCAATTGGCATTGTGTAGAAAAATAAACCAAGTCCACCACGAAGGCTTGAAAAAAGAATTAGCTTTAATACTAACAATCGGTATAGAATTTTCTTGTTTAATTTTACTGATTTGTCGTGCGCTGGTACTGAGATTGAGCATCTCCCTAATCATTGTTAGCCAGTGTTTGGGACGCACAAAAGAGCGTTTGACAAAGTTCACTGCTTTGGGAAAAAAATTACGCAATTCAGGTTTGAGCAACTCAAAAACTCTAACTAGACTCAGAAGCCGAATAATTCCGAAAATAGAGCCTAGAATAGACATAACAAATCCTGAAATGAAAAAAGTCTCAAAGCTTGCAACTGAAGTGGCATTCTTAGCATCTTTCGCTCATGCAATCCATCTGTAAGTACCATTCCCACAACTTGATCGGGAAAGGTAGCTGCATAAAGTCGAACATTATAACTACCAAAAGAATTACCAATCAAAATATAGGGAGGCTCAATTTTGGCTTGAGTGAGCAGCAGATTTAATTCTTTCACAATTTGTTCACTGGTGCGAGGATAGGAACTGTGTCCGCTCCATCCATAGCCAGCACGGTCATAAATAAAGACTTTGGTTAATTGTGCCAATTTTTCAATCAGCAAGTAACCCTCAACTCCTCCCAAACTGTGGTCTAAAATAACAGTCGGTTTTCCTTCTCCCAAAGTATATAGATGTAAGCGATATCCACCTAAATCATATAGTTGACCAGGCGGTGTTTTGTGGTCTTCAAGCCAACAAGCTAGTGCTTGAAAACAAGTTGTAACTAATAGCAAAAAAAATCTGATAAAAATTATCATTTAATACTCAATGAAACCTCTTTTACTACAAATCGATTGTAAGGGCGATTGAGCAATTATACTAAGTCCTGTTGATATACAATACTTAAAAGCAAGATCAAGGCAGTAGTCCTTCGCTGCGCTCAGGAGGAGAACGGAGGCAGAAGTATTTGAGTTTAATTAAAACCTTTAATCAAAAGTATGCTTTGGTAATTGGATTTCGTATCACTCCAACATTAATTGTCATAACCTTTCAATAACAAAACCCTCTCTTTAATAGAGAGGGCTACACTTAAACTGAATTTAGTTGTCTGTTAATAAGATGGATTTAACCTAAAATTTCTTTAGCCTTAGCAACAACATTATCAACAGTAAAGCCGTATTTTTCAAAGACAACATTAGCAGGAGCAGAAGCACCAAAGGTATCGACTCCAATGACTCCGCCTTCATCGCCGACATAGCGACACCAGCCCATTGTACAACCAGCTTCAACAGCTAAACGTTTTTTAACCGCCTTAGGTAGTACAGATTCTTTGTAGTCTGCACCTTGAGCCTCAAAGCGTTCCCAGCTAGGTAAAGAAACTACTCGAACTTTTTTACCTTCGCTAGTTAATTTTTCGGCTGCCTTAACACAAAGTGCAACTTCGCTACCAGTACCAATCAAAATAATATCTGGAGTTCCATCACAATCGCTGAGAATATAACCACCTTTAGCAGCAGCTTCAATTGAAGAACCAGCTAGGTTGGGTAATCCTTGACGAGAAAGAGCTAGTAAAGTTGGGCCATGCTTATTTTCGACTGCTACCTTGTAAGCTGCGGAAGTTTCGTTACCATCAGCAGGACGATAAACAGTGAGGTTAGGAATAGCGCGCAGGGAAGCAACGTGTTCAACGGGTTGGTGGGTAGGGCCATCTTCACCCAAACCAATTGAATCATGAGTCATGACCCAAATCACTCTAGCTTCTGATAGAGCAGAGAGACGAATTGAATTCCGCATATAGTCGGTAAATACCAAGAAGGTAGCACCGTAAGGAATTAAACCAGGAGTATGTAGCGCAATGCCATTACAAATTGCTCCCATCGCGTGTTCTCTTACCCCAAAGCGGAGGTTACGGTTTTCGTAAGCACCTTTTTGGAAACTACCAGAAACTTCTAAGTAAGTTAAGTTAGAGTGGGTTAAATCTGCCGAACCACCAATTAGTTCTGGTAAGACAGGAGCAAGAGCGTTGAGAGTAATTTCGGAATGTTTCCGAGTCGCAAGAGCTTTGTCTTCGGGAGTGTAGCTCGGTAGCACGTTCTCCCAACCTTCTGGTAGAGTACCACTAACAATCCGCTCAAATTCAGCAGCTTCTTGGGGATATTTAGTTTTGTACTGAGCTAGAGTTTCTTGCCATTCTGCTTCATAACTAGCACCACGTTCTACTGCTTTACGGAAGTGAGCTAGAGCATCATCGGGAACTGTAAAGGGTTCATAATTCCAACCCAAATTTTCTCGGGTAGCTTTTACTTCATCTCCACCAAGAGCAGCACCATGAACGCCAGCAGTATTAGCTTTATTGGGAGAACCGTAACCAATTGTGGTGGTAACCTTGATCATCGAAGGTTTATCGGTAACTTTTTTAGCGTCCTCAATTGCTTTGGCAATTCCATCTAGATCGTTATTACCGTCTTCAACATGAAGTACGTGCCAACCATAGGCTTCAAACCGCTTACTGACATCTTCGGTAAAAGCAACGTCTGTAGAGCCATCGATGGAAATGTGGTTGTCATCGTAGAGAGCAATTAGTTTTCCTAAACCTAAATGTCCCGCTAAAGAACAAGCTTCACCGGAAATACCTTCCATGTTACAGCCATCACCAAGGATAACGTAAGTGTAATGGTCTACTAATTGACAATCCGCTTTATTATATCTAGCAGCAAGATGAGCTTCAGCGATCGCTAGACCAACAGCATTAGCAATACCTTGTCCCAAAGGTCCAGTAGTTACTTCAACTCCTTCGGTAATATGATTTTCTGGGTGTCCTGGTGCTTTAGAACCCCACTGACGGAAATTTTTAATTTCGTCGAGAGTAACCACATCACTGCCAGTTAAATACAGCAGTGCATAGAGCAACATACAACCATGACCGGCAGAAAGCACAAAGCGATCACGATTAAACCACTTGGGGTTTTTGGGATTATGCTTCATAAAGCGGTCCCAAAGAACAAACGCCATTGGAGCAGCCCCCATGGGCAGTCCTGGATGACCTGATTTAGCTTTTTCAACCGCGTCTATAGCTAAAAAGCGAATAGAATTGATGCAAAGTTCTTCGAGTGACTGGGTGGCAACTACCATAATCGATCTTGATGTTAACTACGACAATATTTGCAATTATTTGAAACCTGATGGCTGGGGGTTGCCCCAAGGCTATGTTTCATCATCCCATTGATCAGGATCGCTGGGCAAGTTTTATAAAACTTAAATAGGAAAAATTCCAGTGTGGAACTATCTCCAATTGAGAATTCAATTATATTTTTGGAAAGCTAAGGTAACATTATGACCACCAAATCCAAAAGAATTGGATAGAGCTACCTCAACTGTTTGAGCGCGACTAGCATTTGGTACATAATCTAAATCGCATTCTGGGTCAGGATTTTCTAGGTTAATAGTTGGTGGTAATTGGTCATGAGCGATCGCCATAATAGTTGCTACTGCTTCAATTCCTCCTGAACCACCCAATAAATGACCAGTCATGGATTTAGTAGAACTAACAGCGATCTGATAGGCGCGTTCTCCTAAAGCTTTTTTAATTGCTTTGGTTTCAGTCACATCATTAGCTAGAGTGCTAGTTCCGTGAGCGTTAATGTAACTGACTTGTTCGGGAGTCAAATTGGCATCTTTAAGAGCTAGTTCGATCGCTTTAGTTGCTCCTTGTCCATCAGGAACAGGAGAAGTCATGTGATAAGCATCACAAGTCATGCCATAACCAACTATTTCAGCATAAATTTTCGCACCACGAGCTAAGGCATGTTCCAATTCTTCAAGTAGCAAAATCCCAGAACCTTCGCCCATCACAAAGCCATCGCGGTCGCGGTCAAAAGGACGACTAGCATGGAGAGGGTTATCATTCCGAGTTGATAAGGCTTTAGCCGATGAAAAACCAGCCACAGAGAAAGGAGTGATTGCTGCCTCTGCACCGCCACAGATCATAGCTGTTGCATAACCTCTTTGTACCAGACGAAAAGCATCGCCAATCGCATGAGAACCTGCTGCACAAGCCGTTACCGTACAAGAGTTAGGTCCTTTAGCACCTGTATGAATTGCGGTCAAACCCGCAGCCATATTGGCGATCATCATCGGAATCGTAAACGGACTAACCTTTCTTGGTCCTTTGGTGAGCAAAGCTTCGTTTTGAGTTTCGAGAACTTTGATGCCTCCTATTCCTGTCCCGATTAAAACTCCTACCTGATCGGCGTTAAGATCGTTAATGACAAATTGGGCATCTGCGATCGCTTCTAAGCTAGCTATTACAGCAAATTGAGCAAAGCGGTCCATCCTTTTGGCTTCTTTTTTGTCTAGGTAGGTAAAGGGGTCAAAATCTTTTACTTCACCAGCAATCCGACAAGAATGTTGAGAAGCATCAAACAAGGTAATTGGACCGATACCATTGCGTCCACCAAGTAAACCTTCCCAATATTCTTGTAAATTATTGCCAATGGGGGTAATTGCCCCTAAGCCAGTTACCACAACCCGTTTCATTTGCCAATTTGTCATTATCCTAGAAATTAAAGGGACTTAAACCCAGAATGCAGTTATTGCTGATTATATAATTTGACTAAGGTCAAAAAAATTTAGTTTATGCAGTTGCTTCCGTGGCAGAACTAATATGGTCTACCGCTTTACCCACGGTATCAATTTGTTCTGCGACTTCATCGGGGATTTCAATATCAAATTCTTCTTCTAGTGCCATTACTAGTTCTACTGTATCTAAAGAATCTGCACCTAGATCGTTGGCAAAGCTAGCATCTTGAGTTACTTGTTCTTCTTCTACTTCTAACTGTTCAATAACAATTTTTTTTACTCTGTCAAAAATTTCCTGATTCATTGATTTTTTCCCGCTAAATAACCCATCCTGAATTATAGGCAGAAAACGGGGCGGGTATTACCGTTTCCCAATAAAACACTCTGTTAAATTGTTAGCAAAGTAACTTAGTCTAAAAATGACGAAGTCAATTCTGAGTTAGTCAGTATTTTTCATCTTATCTGAAAGAGTGACAAATAGTTGAATGGTTTTGCCCTAATTTGATGAAGTTTAAAATGACTTCCTTTCCTTGTCGGCGCAATCACTTCGACGGGAAGTTCCAACTAAGTTCTAAAAAGATTAAACTAGCTTAACAGTAGGAGTTTTTAGGACAAAGTGTGTACTCAATCGACACTGGGCTGAAAATTTTATTAGTATTTATTTTTATACACAAAATCAATGAATATCATTACTAATTTATTGTTCTCCTTAAAACAATCTCAATCAAAAACTGCTGCGGACTCTACTGGACTTCCTGTACTTAAAAATAACCATCGCAGGATTGAAATTAAATCAGCAGAAGAAATTGAAAAAATGCGTTCGGCTGCCAAAATTGTCGCGACAGTTTTACAAGAAATTTCTCAGTTGGTACAACCAGGTATGAGTACGGCTGATTTAGATGCTTATGCAGAAAAACGGATTCGGGAAATGGACGCTACTCCTAGTTTCAAAGGTTATTATGGGTTTCCTGGATCAATTTGTGCTTGTTTAAATCATGAAGTAGTACATGGTATTCCAAGTCAGAAAAAAATTATTCGTGCAGGAGATATTTTAAAAGTAGATACTGGAGCTTATTATCAAGGTTTTCATGGCGATTCTTGTCTGACAATTGGAGTTGGTAAAATTTCTCGTTCAGCAGCTAAATTGATTAAAGTAGCTGAGGCAGCTTTATATCAAGGAATCGAACAAGTTAAAGAAGGTAATACTTTATTGGATATTGCGGGTGCTATTGAAGATTATGTTAAAGCTAATCATTATAGTGTGGTAGAAGAATACACCGGACATGGTGTAGGACGAAATCTTCATGAGTTACCCTCTGTGTTTAATTTTCGTACCAATCAAATGCCCAATGTCAAATTAAAAGCAGGAATGACTTTAGCAATTGAGCCAATTCTGAATGCAGGTTCTAAATATACTAAAACTTTACGCGATCGCTGGACTGTCGTAACTATAGATAATTCTTTGTCGGCACAGTTTGAACATACGGTGTTAGTAACTAAAACTGGCTATGAAATTTTAACTGATCGCTCTAAGCTTTAATTAAATTTAGTTTAAATATTTTGGTTAAATCCCCAAGCTTTTTTTTAGTAATCTTGGTGTAATCAAGACACAAAAGCGACTACGGACACCCAGAAATCAAAAAATAGTAGCAACAATTCTACTATAAAGTAGCGGTCAGCTTCGCTGGCACATTAGTGGTCGCATATACTCAACCCTAATAATTTTAAAATATTGTTTTTTTTAAGACAATTTATCTAAAATTGTTATTTGAGGACTATCTAATTTTAAAAGCAAAACTACTTATTTATGTTAATTGCAAGGTTATGGAGTGTATTGGTAAAATATTTTACCTCTTGATTTTGGTTCAGATAAAGTAAGAATTTTATTCAAAAAAATTTTAGAATTCATCTTTAATTATTGTTATTTAACAAACAGAATCAAAGGTAATTATTTAGTTAATTATTATAAAGAAAAAGCCAAGATTGGCTGATTTAAGACTTATTCATCAAACAAATTAATTATAAAATTAGATATTTATCAAATTAAATGAACAACAAGATTGTCTAACAAAAATTAAATAAATTTTATTTGAAAAAATCAATAATCTTTTGTTTGTTGTCAATTAAATAATCCTTAAACTCAAATAAAACCAAAAAATTTTCCTGGTAGGATAATCAACAAAAAAGTTAACACTTATGAATCATTCAGACAAAATATCAGTAGGAATTGTAGGAGCTTCTGGCTATGGTGGAGTTCAATTAGTAAAATTATTGCTAGAACATCCTGGAGTTGAGATTACTTATTTAGGAGGAGATAGTAGTGCAGGCAAACAATATACTTCTCTTTACCCTCATTTAACTAACCAAGTAGATCTTAATATAGAAGCTATCGATTTAGATGTAATTGCTTCTCGTTGTCAAGTAGTATTTTTGGGTTTACCGAATGGTTTAGCTTGTCAGATGACACCTACCCTGATTGAAAAGGGTTGTAAAGTATTAGACTTATCCGCAGATTATCGCTTCAACGATCTAAATACTTATACTGCTTGGTATAAAACAGAACGTCAAGATAATGCGATCGCAGCTACGGCAGTTTATGGTTTACCAGAATTGTATCGCGATAAAATTAAACAATCTCAATTAATTGGTTGTCCTGGTTGTTATCCTACTGCCAGTTTACTAGCTCTTTCTCCTTTGCTTAAACAAGGTTTAATTGCACCTGAAACAGCCATTATCGATGCTAAATCGGGAACTTCTGGTGGTGGTCGTCAAGGAAAAATTAATCTGTTGTTAGCGGAAGCAGATAGTTCTTTAGGAGCTTACGGCGTAGCTAATCATCGTCATACTCCCGAAATTGAACAAATTTGTAGCGAATTAGCCAGACAAGAAGTAAGAGTGCAATTTACGCCTCATTTAATTCCTATGCCAAGAGGAATTTTATCAACTGTTTACGCTACATTACGAGATCCTGGATTAGTTCGAGAAGATTTGATTACAATTTTTTCTGCTTTTTATCGCTTATCACCGTTTGTCAATATTTTACCCAGTGGGGTTTATCCTCAAACTAAATGGGCTTGTGGAACAAATACTTGTTACATTGGAATAGAAGTAGATCCTCGAACTTCTCGCGTCATCGTGATATCTGCGATTGATAATTTGATTAAAGGACAAGCTGGTCAAGCCGTACAGTGTTTAAATTTGATGATGGGTTGGGAAGAAACTACTGGTTTACCTCAATTAAGTTTTTATCCTTAAAGGATTTTAAATTGCGTTCTTGGCTAGTGGACTGAGGCTGTTAATTAAAAGTACAACAAATGTTCACAGCCTTGACCAAAATGAACACAGCTTATTTCTGATATGGTATTATATTCACTAATTGCTTCAATTCTCCCCAACCCCAACAGGATAACGCTGCAAAACCTGCTTTAAATACTTCCCTGTATAAGAATTCTTATTCTCCGCTACTTCTTCAGGAGTACCTACCGCAATAATCTCTCCTCCCTTATCTCCACCTTCAGGCCCTAAATCGATAATCCAATCAGCACAACGAATCACATCTAAATTGTGTTCGATGACGATTAAAGAATTACCCTTGTCTACTAATCTCTGCAAAACGTTTAATAAATGATGAACATCATAAAAAGATAAACCTGTGGTCGGTTCATCAATTAAATAAAGTGTTTTTCCCGTAGCACGACGAGACAATTCCGAGGCGAGTTTAACCCGTTGTGCTTCACCACCAGATAAAGTAGGTGCAGGTTGTCCTAATTTAATGTAACCTAAACCAACATCAACTAAAGTTGCTAAACGACTGGCTGCACGAGGAATATTTTGAAAGACATTGGCAGCTTCTTCTACAGTCATATCTAAAACATCAGCAATGGAATAACCCTTGTATTTAACTTGAAGAGTTTCGCGGTTATATCTAGCACCTTTACAGACATCGCATTGGACGTATACGTCAGGAAGAAAATTCATTTCGATCACATTGACACCTTGTCCTACACAAGCTTCACAACGTCCGCCTTTGACATTGAAAGAAAACCTGCCTTGTTTGTAACCTCTTGCTTTAGCTTCAATGGTTTCGGCAAAAATTGCCCGAATTGAATCAAATATTCCTGTATAGGTGGCAGGGTTGGAACGAGGGGTTCTACCAATCGGAGATTGATCGATTACAATTACTTTATCAATAGCACTGAGTCCTTTGATTGCACCTAAGTTATTGGGAAAAGGTTTTTTACGAGTGAGATGATGTTGTAGTGCAGGATATAAAAGTTCGTTAACTAAAGTAGATTTTCCTGAACCAGAAACACCAGTGATACAGACAAATTTTCCTAAAGGAATTTCAACATTAATATTTTTAAGATTATTTTGCTGACAGTTTTGTAAAAGGAGAGAAACTTGTTTTCCTTGTCTTCTTTTAGGTGGAGTTTCAATAGTTTTTCTATGAGATAAATAAGCACCCGTCAGAGATTTTTCAGATTGCAGTAAATCTTGTAGAGTTCCTTGAACAACTATTTCTCCTCCATGCACTCCTGCTAAAGGTCCAATATCAACTAGATGATCGGCATTTTTGATCGTATCTTCATCATGTTCGACTACAATTAGAGTGTTACCTAAATCTCTCAGTTTTTTTAGAGTAGCTAATAAGCGATCATTGTCTCGTTGATGTAAACCAATACTGGGTTCATCTAAGACATATAAAACTCCTGTTAAACCCGAACCAATTTGAGTTGCCAATCTAATTCTTTGTGCTTCTCCTCCCGATAAAGTCATCGCAGCGCGATCGAGAGTGAGATAATCTAAACCAACATCTAGTAAAAATTGTAAACGAGCTTTAATTTCTTTTAAAGCTAATTCTCCAATTAAAGCTTGACGAGTAGTAAGTTGTAAATGATTGACTCTCTCTAAACAGTCTCGGATCGGAACACTAACTAAATCATTGATCCGATATTGTCCTAAATTAACTGCTAATGATTCAGGTTTGAGACGTTTACCATGACAAACTTCACAGGGTTGATTGATTAAATACTGTTCTAATTTTTGTTTGATCGCATCGGAATTAGTTTCTTGATAATTTTTCTCCAACATTTTAACAATGCCAGCATAATGACGGAAATGTCCATCTCCTTTCCCGTTGTTTGAATCAGAATAAAAGAAGATCGGTTCGTCACTACCATGTAATAAAACCTGTTGCTGTTGCTTGGTTAATTTTTCCCAAGGAGTTTGAAGATCAAAACCATAGGCTTGTCCAACACTGTAAAGTAAAGAAAGATAATAGGTATTGTCTTTATCCGACCAAGGAGCGATCGCACTATATACTGGTTGTTTCTGATCGGGTACAATTAGTTCTGGTGCAAAAGTTCTTAAACTACCAATGCCATGACAATGAGGACAAGCACCATAGGGAGAATTGAAAGAAAATAATCTGGGGGATAATTCTTCAATCACACCGCCGTGTTGGGGACAAGCAAAGTTTTCGGAAAAGACTATTTCTTGGGGTAAATCTGTTTGATCGAGATGTCCATTCTGAGAATCAAAGGTTCGATTCGATGTATCATTTAATACCTCTATTAAAGCAATACCCGAGGAAAGACGGAGACAAGTAGCAAGAGAATCGGCTAAACGTTCTTGAATATTAGGTTTTTTAATTAAACGATCAACAACTACTTCGATGTTATGAGTATAATTTTTATCCAACTCAATATTGTCTACTAGTTCTCTGATCTCAGAATCGACGCGAATCCTGACAAAACCTTGGGCTGCTAAACTAGAGAGAAGTTGTTTGTGAGTACCCTTTTTACCTCGGACTACAGGTGCAAGAATGAGAAACTTTGTCCCATCGGGAAGAGACATCACGCGATCGCACATTTCATCAATCGTCTGGGGAGTAATAGAGCGATCGCAATAGGGACAATGAGGTTCTCCTGCACGACCGAACAAAAGTCTTAAATAGTCATATATTTCGGTAACTGTTCCCACTGTCGAACGAGGATTATGGGAAGTAGATTTTTGATCGATAGAAATTGCAGGACTTAAACCTTCGATCGCATCGACATCTGGTTTATCTAATTGTCCCAGAAATTGACGAGCATAAGCACTAAGGGATTCTACATATCTTCTTTGTCCCTCAGCAAAAATTGTATCGAAAGCGAGGGAAGATTTTCCTGAACCAGATACACCAGTGAATACAATTAATTGATTGCGTGGTAGTTCGAGATTAATATTTTTCAGATTGTGCTGTCTGGCACCTTTGATGCGAATTGTGTCTTGGGTGTTGGCAGAGTCTGGCATGAATAGAGGAGATGAACAAACATAAATGATTGTAGCGATTTATTAGATATAGCGGTTCTTTCTGATTATGAGATACCGTCAAGATCTTAGTTTTTATTAATGGTTGTTGTTTGTCCACAGATAAACCTTGTCCTGAGCGATAGCGAAAGAACAGATAAACACAGATGGAGTTATCGGTTGGTGGTGGTTTTTGTTGATAGTTGATGGTTGATAACTGATATAAGAAACGCTATATGGAGAAAAACGTTATAAAGATTGTAAGGCATCACTTTAACTCATGTAAAAAATGAAGTGAGCTTGATTGTTTTTATTTTTGGCAAATCCAATCAA
The DNA here is from genome assembly GCA_964562685.1 of uncultured bacterium. Classification (GTDB taxonomy): domain Bacteria; phylum Cyanobacteriota; class Cyanobacteriia; order Cyanobacteriales; family Xenococcaceae; genus Stanieria. Next base: position 22,770 of record CAZLUP010000041.1, on the reverse strand, counting down.
TATTTTTATGATTTTAGATAGTTTTAAGCGAGATAATTATTGGCTCAAAAATGCTCATCTCCCTAGTTTTTTTCTGAAAGAAAGTAATGTAGCTACTGAGCAAAAGCAGTTTATTTTAGTGGATTTAAATATAGAGAATGGTAAAATTAAACAAATCATTTCTGCTGAAAAAAAAAGTAATTTTAATAATAGTATTAATTTAAATAGAAATATTCTTTTGCCTTGTTTGATTGATTGTCATACTCATTTAGATAAAGGACATATTTGGCAACGTTCTCCTAATCTAGATAGAACGTTTGATAATGCTTTAGATATTGCTATTAAAGATGCTGAAAAATATTGGCAAGCTGAAGATGTTTATCGGCGGATGGAATTTGGGATTAAATGTAGTTATGCTCATGGCACAATTGCCCTGCGTACTCATATCGATTCCTATGGTGAACAAGCAGAAATTAGTCTCAATGTTTTTCAACAATTAAAACAAAAATGGCAAGATAAAATCAGCTTGCAAGCAGTTAGTTTAGTGAGTTTAGATTACTATCAAACTGAGGCAGGAGTTGCTTTAGTAGATAAAATTGCAGCAATTGGTGGGATTTTAGGAGGGGTTGCTTTTATGAATCCCGAATTGAACTCTCAACTAGATACAGTATTTACCCTAGCCAAAGAACGAAATTTAGATTTAGACTTTCATGCTGATGAAAACGGCGATCGCAATTCGGTTTGTTTACAAAAAATAGCCGAGGCAGCAATTCGTCATAAATTTAAGGGAAAAATTATCTGCGGTCATTGTTGTAGTTTAGCAGTCCAATCAGAAAAAGTAGTAGAAAAAGTGATCGCTTTAGTTAAACAAGCAAATATTGGTGTAGCTAGTCTACCGATGTGTAACTTGTATCTACAAGATAGGAAATCAGGAACAACTCCTTTTTGGCGAGGAGTAACCAGAGTCCATGAACTCAAACAGGCTGGTATTCCTGTAGCTTTTGCTAGTGATAACTGTCGCGATCCGTTTTATGGATTTGGCGATCATGATGTTTTAGAAGTATTTAATCAATCAGTCAGAATTGCCCATCTCGATGCACCTTATAGTGATTGGATTAGTAGTGTTACTACAACTCCAGCCGATTTAATGGGATTATCTGATCTAGGTAAAATAGAAGTTGGTCAACCAGCCAATTTAATTATCTTCAAAGCTCGTTATTTTAGTGAATTATTATCGCGATCGCAACACGACCGAATTGTCTTACGTAATGGCAAACCAATTGATACCACTTTACCAGATTATGCAGAATTAGACGACTTAGTTTTACAATAACAAACGCGATCGATGTAGAAAAGTAATTAATGTTCCTTTCGTGATCTCGAAAGTAGGATAATTTCTTTTAGAACCAAATAGATGACTTTATTATAGATAGAGAACACTGTGTTATGCATTTAAGCGAAATAACCCATCCCAATCAGTTGCATGGTTTGTCGATCCGTCAGCTAGAAGACATTGCTCGTCAGATCAGAGAAAAACACCTGCAAACTATTGCTACTAGTGGTGGTCATTTAGGTCCAGGATTGGGAGTAGTTGAGTTGACAATCGCTCTTTATCAAACTCTCGATTTAGACCGAGATAAAGTTGTTTGGGATGTCGGACATCAAGCCTATCCCCATAAAATGCTGACGGGTAGATACAATCGTTTTCATACCCTCAGACAAAAAGACGGGATTGCTGGTTATCTCAAACGTTGCGAAAACAAATTCGATCATTTTGGGGCTGGACACGCTTCTACAAGTATTTCTGCTGCTTTAGGGATGGCATTAGCTAGAGATGCTAAAGGTGAAGATTATAAATGTGTCGCCGTAATTGGTGATGGTGCGTTAACAGGAGGTATGGCATTAGAAGCGATTAACCACGCTGGACATTTGCCCAATACCAATCTGATGGTGATTCTGAATGATAATGAGATGTCTATTTCACCCAATGTAGGAGCAATTTCTCGATATCTCAATAAAGTACGTTTATCTGACCCAATTCAGTTTCTTTCCGATAATTTAGAAGAACAATTTAAAAATCTACCCTTCTTCGGTGACTCCCTGACTCCAGAAATGGAACGTGTCAAAGAAGGTATGAAACGTCTGGCTGTTCCTAAAGTTGGGGCAGTAATTGAGGAATTAGGATTTAAATATTTTGGTCCTATCGACGGTCATAATTTACAAGAGTTAATATCCACTTTCAAACAAGCGCATAAAGTAACTGGTCCTGTTTTGGTTCATGTAGTAACAGTCAAAGGTAAAGGATATGCGATCGCTGAAAAAGACCAAGTAGGCTATCATGCTCAAAGTCCTTTTAATCTGGCGACAGGTAAAGCTATTCCTTCAAATAAACCCAAACCACCCAGTTATGCTAAAGTTTTTGCTCATACCTTAACTAAATTGGCAGAAAATAATCCCAAAATAATTGGTATTACTGCTGCAATGGCAACTGGTACGGGTTTGGATAAACTACAGCAAAAATTCCCGAAACAATACATTGATGTTGGTATTGCGGAACAACACGCTGTAACGTTGGCAGCAGGGTTAGCTTGTGAAGGAATGCGTCCTTTAGTTGCTATTTACTCTACTTTCCTACAAAGGGCTTACGACCAAATTATTCACGATATTTGCATTCAAAATCTGCCTGTCTTCTTCTGTATGGATAGGGCAGGAATTGTTGGTGCTGATGGCCCAACTCACCAAGGAATGTATGATATTGCTTACTTACGCTGTATTCCTAATATCGTCATCATGGCACCCAAAGACGAAGCCGAATTACAACGCATGGTTGTTACAGGAATCAATCATACTGATAGTCCAATTGCAATGCGTTATCCTCGTGGCAACGGTGTTGGTGTACCGCTAATGGAAGAAGGTTGGGAACCTTTAGAAATTGGTAAAGGAGAAATTCTTCGTAATGGTGATGATGTCCTGTTACTTGGTTACGGCACGATGGTACATCCTGCTTTACAAGTAGCAGAAATCCTCAGCGAACACGGTATTGAAGCAACTGTCGTTAATGCTCGTTTTGTCAAACCTTTGGATACAGAGTTGATCTTACCTTTAGCACAGCGCATTGGTAAGGTAGTAACAATGGAAGAAGGTTGCTTGATGGGTGGTTTTGGTTCGGCAGTTACCGAAGCTTTACAGGATAATAATGTACTTGTTCCTGTTAAACGATTTGGTATTCCTGATATTTTGGTAGAACACGCTGAACCTAATCAATCTAAAGCTGATTTGGGTTTAACCAGTTCCCAAATGGCAGAGAAGATCCTTACAGCTTATTTTCCTAGTAAACAAGCTTCGGTTGTTAGTTAGCTAATTATTACAATTAGTAGTAGTAAGGTGGGCAATTATTTGTCTACCTTTTTTATTCAAAATATTTCCTCAGTCAGGATTAATTCACTAAAATAACTATTTATTATTACCCTTTAATTTAATTTTTAATTTTATTACTTTAGCAACCAATTCATATCAATAAAAAAAATGCAACCCCTTTTATAAGAATGTTTATTGAAACGCCACTCTTATTTTTGACAACTTAATAAAATTTTAAGTTCTTATGAAGAATCTGTAAATTAGTTGATCTTACTGAGTTAATCCTGTATTGTGTTTTTCAACACACTATTGTTAAAACTCAATATTTAATCCTTCTTTTGGCAATAGCCTTTTTTAGTACTTCTTTTGGTCTAGATTTAATCGAAGAACTTCTTTTTCCTCCACCTCAATTAGGACCAGATCTATTTTTTCTAATTGAAGATGGTAGTAAGTTTTTAGGAATTATTGGATGGTGTCTTTATCTTACTAGTGTAGGTCTGCTATCTGGGACAAAAATTATGTCTCAAGTTAAGACTAAAAACATTTCCCCCCAAATTAATCAGGAGGAAGATGTAATAACGAGTGAAAAAATGATGATTTTATAGTACAGCGATCGCCCTAAAGATTAAAACACTTTGATTAATTGCTCATTAATTTTGAATATAAAAAGTTAAAGCTGTATTGCCATAAATTTTTTCTTGCTTAATTTCTAACCCAGCAATAGCAATTGCTTGCCATGATTTAGGATCGTGTTCAACCGCTATTTCTCCTGAAGGTGCAAGTAGTTGTAGAGTTGCGATCGCTTCTAAAACGGGTTGATATAATTGACTGGCATAGGGTGGATCGAAGTAAATGCGATCAAACTTTTCTCCTGCTAAACTTTTAATTCGAGTTACTATATCTCCCCGTAACAAACGAAATTTTTGGTCTGGTTGAGCTATTTGTTGCCAATTTTGCCGAATAATGCCACAAGCGCGATTATTTTGCTCAATTCCTACTACTTCTGCTGCGCCACGACATAAAGCTTCTGCACCCATCGAACCGTTACCCGCGCACAAATCTAACCAGCGACAATGATTGATTTTGCCTTGCCAAATATTAAACAAAGCTTCCCGTACTTTCGCTGAGGTTGGACGAGTTAATTGCCCTGGTAAGGTTTTTAATTGTCGATTACCATAGATTCTCATTAATTATAGAGTTAGATGTAGTTTGAAATCTTGGTTTTTGGTTGATGGTTAATTGTTTGTCCACAGATAAACACAGATAAGTCAGAAGTAAAAAGTAAAAAGTAAAAAGGCAGAAGACTTAATTAGATTCTTTGTTCCTTATTCTCTATTAACCGATAACTGGTAACTAGTAACTGGTAACTGGTAACTGGTAACTGGTAACTGATTAACTGGTAATTGATAACTGATACTTTTTGGCTTTGATTTGATTCACAAAATTAGAAAGAATTTGCAAACCATAATCGGAAGATTTTTCTGGGTGAAACTGTACTGCAACTAGGTTATTAATAGCGATCGCAGCAGTAACTGTTTGACTACCATGAGTTATCATTGCTGCACAAACACTACGATCTTTTGGTTCAACGTAATAAGAATGAACAAAATAAACGTAAGGATGAGTAGGTAAATTTTGCCAGAGAAACAAATCAGGTTGAGTCAACTCTAATTGATTCCAACCCATGTGAGGAATGGTAATATCTGGTTCAGAACGAAAACGGCGTACTACACCAGGAATAATACCCAAACCTGGTTCATTGCCTTCTTCCGAAGCATCAAACAGAATTTGTAATCCCAAACAAATACCCAAAAAAGGCTTTCCCGATGCGATCGCATCTTTAATAGGAGTTTCTAAATTACGGCTTCTAATATGCTGTACGGCAGGATCGAATGCGCCTACTCCTGGTAATACTACCGCATCCGCTTGAGCAATATCATGAGGAGAATCAGTCACAATTGTGTTTGCCCCTGCTTTTTCTAACCCCTTACAAGCAGAGTGGAGATTCCCCATGTCGTAATCGATCACAGCAATATTAGCCATTTTTCAATCATGGATAGTGCGAAGGTTTCCTAATTATTTTATCTTTAATGTTTCAACAAACTGTATTTTGTGAAGTCCAAATTTATGGTAAGGGCGATTTGCTCATCGCCCCTATTACTTAAAATCTTTCTAAACTAGAAATTACGCTATCAATTCTCCTGTTTCTTGTAGGGAATGTAAGCGATGATAAATTCCTCCGTGATTTAACAATTCATCGTGACTACCCACTTCAATAATTCTGCCTCGATCTAAAACCACTATTTTGTCAGCCTCTCTAACTGTACTGAGACGGTGAGCAATAATAATAGTAGTACGAGTACCCAAAATCGATCGCATGGCTAATTGAATTGATCGCTCTGATTCGTAGTCTAAACTAGAAGTCGCTTCATCAAATACTAAAATATCTGGATTGACGATTAAAGCCCTAGCAATACCCAATCTTTGTTTTTGCCCTCCCGATAGTCTTACCCCTCTTTCACCGACGACAGTAGAGTAACCTCTGGGTAATTCGTGAATAAATTCATCTACTCTGGCAATTTGACAAGCTTGTTTGACTTCTTGCCAACTTGCTTGAGGATTACCATAAGTCAGATTATCTAAAACTGTGCCATTGAAGATATCAACATCTTGATGCACTATAGCTAATCGACGACGATATCTAGCAATATCTAGAGTCCGAATATCTTCACCATCAATCAAAATTTTGCCTTGATTGGGATCGAAGTAACGAAATAAAAGTTTTACTAAGGTAGATTTACCCGAACCCGAACGTCCCACTAAAGCAACAGTTTGATAAGGTTTGATTAACAGATTGAGATCTTTTAAAATAGGGCGATCGCGATCATAACCAAAACTAACCTGTTGTAGTTCTAATTTACCTGTAAATTTATAAGGATTATTAGCACGATATTCGGGAACTAAACTAGCTGCATCTGTACCCGCAGAAAGTTTCATAAAGTCATGAAAACGCTGCATTGAGGCATAGCGACGGGCAAATATTTCTGCTAATTGGGTAATTGGTTCGAGTTCGGCATAAGCCATACTGGAAATCGTTAAGGTTGTAATAAAATGTCCCAATGAAATATTACCTCCTACGGTTGCGATCAAAGTAAACAACAGAATCGCAAAGACACAAGCTTGAATCATAGTTCTCGCCCATGTCCCTAGGATGACGTATCCTTTATGGATGCGGAAGGTAACAACTTGATATTCCCGCTCAAATCGTTGCCGTTGACGTTCTAATTCTTGTGCTTCTGTGGCAAAAGCTTTGACGGTTTTAATATTGGTAATGATTTCTGAAGTGCGACTTTCGGTATTTTCCTGATGTTTTTCGAGTAATTCCTCTTGTTTAATCAGAATTTTCAATTTTCTTAGGTAATAAACCAAAATCAGCACAAAAGATAACAAAAATCCCAACGCAATCCACTTTTCAATCAGGAGAATTACGACAAATATGCCTAAGATTCTGCCCAATTTAGGAATTAGCTGTCCAGCTATTTCTGGATACGTCCAAGTATGATTTTCAATACCTCTGGCAATTCTTCCTGCAATGCGACCAGGATTATTTTCCTCGTAAAATGATAAAGGTAGGGTTAAAATTTTGGCAACTACTTTCTTAAAGTGATCTCTTCTTGCTCTTAAAGAAATTTCCCAATGAAACCAGGGACCAATCCAAGGTTGAATCGGAGCTTTCACTACCGTAACTAGAAAGATTAAACCTAACAGTACCCCTAGGGATAAAAACTTGCCTTCCGCTAAATTTAATAATCCTGCAATCTGAGTTGTTAAAATCTGAATTGGTCGATCTACAGCTTGATTAGAAAGAACATTGAGAATTTGTCCAATCGCATAAGGCACAACTAGATCGATAATTTCAAATAGACAAGATGCAGCAATACTCAAAATTGCCACGACTCGATATTTGCGATAATAACTTAGAAGCTCTCGAAATGATGCCATGATTAAAGCTCTCGATCTGCTTTACAGTTGATAAACACAAGCTTGAAAATTTCTGCTTGCCCGAATACATAATATTACATAAAAATTACAAAAATGCTATGAAGCGTTAGTTGTATTTATAAGTAATTAAGTTGATTCACTTAGATTATAAAAATAACAAGCAGTCGAGGCGTGGAGTAGAGCGATCGCATCTAATAATTTACTTTTTATATCAAAGAAAATACGCTGTGCCATAAAATAACTTCAACACAACGTCATTTTTTTTAATAACAATTTATTCAATCAAGATTAGTTGCAAAAATTAAACTTTTATGGTTGACTACTATTTCTTTCCATTACTGTTGCTAGTCTTTCCATTGCTATAGTTAATCTTTCTTGAGCAGCAACAGCAGCATCTACTGGTTCTTCGGTAGCTATTTCTTCTTGACGAATAAATCTTTTTTTCGCAGTTTCATAGGAACGAACCAATAAAAACATACAGAAAGCAATTACCAAAAAATTGATTATGGCAGCTAAAAACAAGCCATATTGAATACCACCAGACGATAATTCAGCTAGTCTTTCTACTCCCGCAGCTTTCATAGCAGGATTTAAAATAGCTGGGGTAATAATATCTGCAACTAAAGACTCAATAATCTTACCAAAGGCTGCTCCAATAATGACTGCAACCGCTAAATCGACCACATTACCACGCATGATAAAGTAGCGGAAATCAGCCCAAAATCCCCTAGTTCTTCTAACCATAATTTTTATTTCACCTTCTTCATGGAAATAAGGAGATTTTATCAGTTAAAATTTTGTTTTTAATGGCTAAAAAACGAAATTATTAATAAATTTGACACTTTGATTCATATTTTTTTTACATCTTTTTAATTGCTAAATCAATTAAAAAATATCTTTTTAGAGACGACTTGTTCTGGGGTTAATTCAAATTCTAAACAAGCCAAATTTTCTTCAAAATTCATTTTAATTAAATGCGATCGCTATAGTTAAAGTAATAGTAATACAGAGGACTAAATTTGTGGTAAAAATTTAACAACATCAAGATATTCAAAGCTTCACAAGTTCTACAAGTTTATTACATACTCTCGATCTGAGAAAATTAATTAAAGCAAGGGGTTATCCCCGTCAATCGGAGAATAAAGTTATGAGTACTGAAGAACAAGCCAGGAAATCAATGGCTGAGTCTCGTCAACATGACGAACACTTCCAAGAAACTATGCTCAATCGTGCTGAAGAAAAGTTAGAGCAATCAGGTAGCAAAGAAATTGAAAAAGAAGCTAGAGAAAGATTGGTTGAATCCCGTCAACACGACAAACATTTACAACAATCAATGTTAACTCGCTCTGAAGAAGAAATCCTTGATGGTGAATCATAATTAGCAACAAAGGCAGGTTAAACCCTGCCCTCCATGCTAGTAATGCTACTTAATTTTAGAATTACAAAACAGTGACATACTCCCGACGCTGACCCTACGGGTACAGCGCGGGCTTCCCAAGATTGCTCTTGAGTATTCCTGCCCCACGCCACTTATCTAGGTCATAGACCCCCGACAGACCGACTTGACAGGCTGTTTCCGTTCCCCAGAGTCCCTGGGCTACTTGTTATCTAGTCCACGACGCAAAACCATCTCTGCTGCTGCATGATCACGATGCGTTCGATACCCGCACTCAGGGCAATGATGCTCTCTGACTTCCAACCCTTTGCTCACTGTAGCAAGGCAGGATGGACAGGTTTGACTGGTGCCATTGGGGTTGACTTTAGCAAAGTACACTCCCCGCTTCCAGCACACCCATTCCGTCAGAGACAAGAACTGTCCAAAACCAGCGTCCACACAATCCTTTCGCAGCATTCCCTGTGTCAATCCTCTAACATTGAGGTCTTCTACAAAGATGGTTTGCGCTTGGTCACAAAGCTTATGAGCCGTCTTGAAATGGAAATCTTTACGGCGGTTGGCAATGCGATGGTGCATTCTGGCAACTTCGATTTGTGCCTTCTCCCAGTTTTTAGACCCCTTTTGTTTTCGTGCCGCCCTGCGTTGCAGCAATTTCAGCTTGCGTTGCATCGACTTGAAAAACTTGGGTCGCTCTTGGAAGCTGCCATCCGAAGCCGTCAAGAATCGCTCCAATCCAAGGTCAATTCCAATCGCACGACCATGAACCGGAGCATCGGGAACCGAAACACTCGATTCAATCGTGACAACAACGTACCATTGCGTACCCCGCACCTTGGACAACACCCTCACCTGCTTGACCTTGAACTCGTCAGGGATAGGGCGATGCAGATTGATAAGCACTGTGCCTATCTTTGGCAATTTGATAGTAAAACCATCAATAGGGTTGTCCTTGAACTGGGGGAACGTAAAGGACTTAAACTGACCGAACTTTTTGAAGCGCGGGAACCCATGTCCGCGCTTCTGAAACGTTTCCCAAGTATCATGCAGTCTACGAATCGTAGTTTGCAAAACCTGAGAATGCACCTTGCCCAAATGCGGGAATTGCTTTTTTGCTTTGGGCAGGTTGTTTTGCTGACGGTGATAAGACGGAAACGGCTCATCTGCAGGAATGATGTATTCCTTTTCCAACGAGCATCGGTCTACCGGACACTTACGCGAAGCAATCCAGTCTTTGAGTTCGCGCAAAGCATAGTTATACACGCCTCTGCACGTCTCAAGCCACGACCGCAGTTCAGTTTGCTGCACGGCATCTGGATAGATTCGGTAGGTGTAGTTCATCGTCAGCATAGCTATAGTTTACCACAAGCTATGCTGAATGGTAAATGCTTGTCTCATCCCCATCGAGGGGAATCGACAAGCACGGGGAGTCCATGTATCCCGACGCTGACCTTTCAGGTACAGCGCGGGACTTATAGCTCCCCGAACCCCTCAACAGTTAAAAATTTAGCTACCTGACCACGTAATCCAATGGTGGGAAGTAGCCATTTGTTTTCTTTCTCCTTGATGGAGACGAGCTTTCTTCAATTTTGCTCCAGTTGTGTCTGCAACGCTGATATCAGTTCCAGCTAGTTTAGTATCTGTGAGATTGGCACCACTTAAATCTGCACCACTGAGATCGACATCAGTAAGATTAGCACCACTTAAATTAGCTTTATGTAAATTGGCACAACGTAAGTCTGCACCGCTTAAATCTACACTTCTAAGATCCGCACCAACTAACTCTGCACCAATTAAATTGACTTCGATTAAGTTAGCACCGACAAGATTAGCATGATTAAGCTCGGCATTAGTAAGATTTGCTTGTTGTAAACAAGCTCCACTCAAGTCGGCATTACTCAAGTCTGCACCGCTTAAATCTGCTCTGGTTAAATTAATTCTCGTGAGGTTTGTAGCTTTAAGATTCGCTGTGTGCAGGTTGACTTCGGTAAAATCCAATTCTTGGTTATTATACCTACTAAGAAGTTCTTGGGTATTCATAATCAAGTTGCCCTCCGAACCAATTCAAAATGCGGTTTTGATACCAACTATTTTGCCAACAATTTTCTTGAGCCAAGCAAAAAATTTGCGAAAAGTTACCAAATTAACTTTGTCATCCCAATCAGTTTTGCTATGATCCCTTCTGGGAATAATTATTAAAATAATTTACCTAAACTCAGAAATGAGCTTTTACTAATATAAAACAACATAGTTAATTAGTAATATTAAATAATTACATAAATTTTTAATAATTGAAATTAATCGAGTTGAGAAGAAACTATTTTTAAAAAGATAGCAGCAATTTTATTCAGTTGTGTGCTTACCTAAATACCATTCATCAGAATATTTTAAATCTGTTAAAGCTTGTTCTGCTTTTAGAGTTTTAGCTGAGACATTCATCAGAAACTTATGCCAAGATTCTGAGCCTTGAGCTTGATGAGCAAAAGCTTTTTTTTGACTTTGAGACCATTGAAAATCTTGCCAAGCATCTCCTGGTTCAGGAACAAAACCTTGAATGTCAGCATATTTCTGTAAAACAGCAGTGAGTGGACCTACATTAAATAAATGAAAAGACATATTTTATGCTTGAAATAGAACAAATTAACGGTTAATATATGAGTTTGTTTTGTCAATGATGTGTCAATTTTATGATCCCTATGTGGCAACCTAACTAATCTAATTATTATCGTTTTATTTCAAAAATTTTCTTAAAATCTCGTGAAAATAATTTCAGTCTTAAAAATTAAAAATTACTATATTTATATGCAACAAAAGAATTTATAATATTTTTTTTCATTTTTTAATAATGTCGTGTAATTAGGAATTTTGGTATTATTCTATTTACAAATATTAGCGATGCAATTTAATCATAATTAATCATAAACAAAGCGGATTTACGATTAGTAACAGTAAGAAAGATAATCTTCTTCAAAAAAAATTACTCTCACAATAAAATTAAACTTGTCTCCAATTAAGATTAATTTTTGTAAAAAAACGACGATTGTTCAAAAATTACGTAACAATTAATACAGAAATATAAAAAAAAAAATTGAGCTATTTTAGACTCAATTCATAAAAAGCGATCGCTATTATTAAATCTCAAAATAGACTAATTGTCATCACGGATATTTAATTTTGAAATAAATTGCAGCTTATCTCTGTTATTCCTTCAGCTTTTTTTTTAGCAAAAGGTCAGATTTTTATCTTGATAGAAATTTAGGAGATAAATATGAAAACGATCTCAGAAGAATTACAAGAACAAATTACTCAAGCCCAAAAAATCGGACAAAAAATTTTAGCAATAAGTGGCTTAAATTACAGTGGGATTATTTATGCTTTTGCTACTTCAGATGTATTAGTAATCAACTGCCAAGACTATAACTTGACTTATTTGTTTGATGAAGAACAAGGAAAACTGTGGCAAGGGATCGCTAAATTAAAACTTCCGATCAAAACCACGATTATTGAAAAATCGGGAAAAACTTTCTATTGTTGGTAAATTAGCTCATACTACCCATAACAAAACTATTAATTAATAGACTCGCTTAGTTGAAGACTTATACTACCAGTTAATGCAGTTGTCTTCATTTTTCTTAAACCTGCTTAAATTTTTCCTCACAAATTCTTCAAATTTGTTTTTTATTCTAAAACCAGAACAGGTTATTACTAAGTATTGGATTTAAGCTTAGAGAAAAACTAAAAACTTACAGTTATCAATCCTGAATCACTTGAAAAGTTAACCAATCTATCGAGGGCGGAATATATGAAGATTTGGCAAGGACTTGTAAATATGGTTCAATATTTATGGCAAGGAACAGTAAGGCTTTTTAGTCCTACTGATGATGATTATCCTAAAACAGGAGTTCAGCCTTATGAAGGTGAACCCTATGAAGATCAAGAAAAATATTCTTAATTACTAGTAAACCCAAGTGAATTATTTAAACAGTAGCAGGAGTATAATTAAAATTACTTCTGCTAACTTTTTTGCTTAAATCTTCGCGTTTTCCAAGATTAGTTTAGAACGTTTGACATTTTCAGGAATTGAGATGGGGTAATCGCCTGTAAAACAAGCCGAACAAAAGCTATTAGGATTTTCTCCAGTAACTTTTAACATTCCTTCCCAACTTAAATAAGCTAAAGAATCTACTTCAATTTGTTTTTCAATATCTTTAACCGATTTGGTGGCAGCAATTAATTGATCTTGAGTGTCGGTGTCAATGCCATAAAAACAAGGATGAGTTACAGGCGGAGAAGAAATACGCATATGAACTTCGGTTGCCCCTGCATCTCTTAAAGCTTTAACTATCTTACGACTAGTCGTACCTCTGACAATCGAGTCGTCAACAATAATTACTCTTTTTCCAGTTAAAACATCTTTGAGGGTATTGAGTTTCATCCGAATGCCCGACTCTCGCATATGCTGAGTTGGTTGAATAAAAGTACGCCCCACATAACGATTTTTAATCAATCCTTCCCCATAGGGAACACCAGATTTACGGGAAAAACCGATCGCAGCAGGTACTCCAGAATCGGGTACACCCATAACTAAGTCTGCTTCTACATAGGATTCTACCGCTAATTGTTCGCCCAACCGCAAGCGATAGCTATAAAGCGTCTCATCGTGCATCAAGCTATCAGGACGAGCAAAATAAATCATTTCAAAGATACACAACTTTCTGGCTGGTTTTTGCGCCCAATGAAAGGAAGCTAGCCCATCTTCTGTGATCCAAACCAATTCTCCAGGCTCAACATCCCGTAAATATTCTGCGCCAATAATATCTAAACCACAAGTTTCCGAAGCAAGTACATAACGAGTTGTTCCTTCGTTGAGAGTACCAATTACCAAAGGACGAATTCCATTGGGATCTCTGACTCCCATTAATCCTTCAGGAGTACCAATTACTAAACTATATGCCCCAGCACACAACTCAAAAGCACTAATCGCTGCTTTTAACCAATCTTTACCGCTATCTACTTCCGACGCGATCGCTAAAGCAATCATTTCTGAGTCGGTAGTAGTATTAAAATTAACTCCTCGTTTAGTTAATTCTTGACGTAGTTCAAAAGTATTGACTAAATTCCCGTTATGTGCCAGAGCAAGAGTACCTAATCTAGTCTTGGCAAGAGCAGGTTGAGCATTTACTTTTAAACTAGAACCTGTCGTAGAATAGCGTGTATGCCCTACAGCTAACGTACCTGGTAATTTGTTTAAAATATCATTATTAAAGACTTGGGAAACTAAGCCCATATCTTTGTAACAATGTACTTGGTCTCCTTCAAAAGTAGCAATCCCTGCTGATTCTTGACCACGATGTTGTAAAGCATAAAGACCAAAATAGGTCAATTTAGCCACATCTTCTTCTGGTGCATACAAGCCAAACACACCACAAGCTTCTTCTGGTTTGTCTGGTAAGTGGTAAAGATCGTTGTGATCTTGATAGCTGATGGGATTGCCTTGCTCGGAAGAAAGAGACTGATTAGGCATCATGCGATGATTGCTCCTATGTGCGGTACTAATATAGTTAAACCCGATTGAGAAAACTAGATTGACTAAGTGGAAGCAGACTCAGCCTTTCCAAGGCTGAGTACCTTCGACTAACCAAATTCTATTTTCCTCGATCGGTTTGAAAAAAACTGAGTTATTTTAATAGCGATCGCGGAATTGTTTACCACTAATCGTAAATCCTGCTGAGATACTAACCTTGTAGCCTGCGTTCGATTGCCTGATGCCAAGCATTAATTACGTTATTAATCTTAACATTAATTAATGATAAATTATCCTTAATCGCAATTTCTAGAGACGATTCTTTTTCTGTAATAATACCGATTTTCTGCCAGTTATCACCTAGATTTGTTTGCAGATAAGCTTCCCAACTGAAAATCACATCAGGATGAACAGAAACAATAATTCTGCTAGCAGCTTCGCCAAATAAAATTTCATCGAGTCTTAAGGTTTGGTCATTATCTAAAGTAATTTTTGCGCCAAATTTATTGCCAACACAACATTCTGCCAAAGCCACAGCTAACCCTCCTTCAGCACAATCATGGGCAGAGTTAATCCAACCTTGTCGAATTCCGTGACGACAAGTTTCCTGTACTTTCTTTTCTAATTCAAAATCGACTACAGGAGGTTGCCCTGCAACGGTGTTGTGAATAACGGTTAGATATTCTGAACCACCTAGAGGAGATGGGGAGGAGGGAAGAGAGGGAGAACCTAATAAATAAATAACGTCTCCTTCGTTTTGCCAAGATTGTCCACAGATTTTAGTCAGATCTGGGATTAAACCGACCATCCCAATTACAGGAGTAGGATAAATTGGTTGAGGATTGCCGTTAGAATCGACAGTTTCGTTATATAAGGAAACATTACCCCCAGTCACTGGAGTAGATAATTCTCGACAGGCATCAGCTACACCACGACAAGCTTCAGCTAGTTGCCAATATCCAATCGGTTTTTCAGGACTACCAAAATTAAGATTATCTGTAATCGCTAAAGGTTCAGCCCCCACACAACTTAAATTACGGGCAGCTTCAGCCACGGCAGCTTTTGCGCCTTCATAGGGATTGAGATAAACATAACGAGGATTACAATCGGTAGTGGCAGCCACACCAATATTACATTCACTAGGTTTAGCATCAATTGGTCGAACTCTGATTACGGCTGCATCTGCACCACCTGGTAAAAGGATAGTATTATTTTGTACCTGATGATCGTACTGTCGGTAAACCCAATGTTTAGAAGCAATAGTGGGAGTATCTAATAATTTTAATAAGATCTCGTTCCAACTCTGATATACTCCATCCACAAATAGTCCTTGATAATCACAACCTGGTAAAGAATCTGAACTCCATTGCCAAGCTTTTTGAGCGTATTCAGGAGGTTCTTGAAGTAATTCTCGATGATAAATTGGGGTATTATCTGCCAAAGCTGTAGCGGGAATTTCGGCTGCAACTTCTCCTTTAAATAAAATTCTGACAATTGATTCTTTGATTACTTCTCCTGCCACTACTGCCTGGAGTCCCCAACGATGAAAAATATCAATTAATTCCTGTTCTCTTCCTTTGGCTGCGACGAACAACATTCTTTCTTGGGATTCAGATAGCAAATATTCATAAGGAATCATCCCCGTTTCTCTGACAGGAATCTTATCCAAATCTAATTCAATCCCTACTCCACCTTTAGCTGCCATTTCTGAAGTGGAACAGGTAATTCCTGCTGCCCCCATATCTTGCGCTGCTACTACTGCACCAGTTTTAAAGGCTTCCAAACAAGCTTCAATCAAAGATTTTTCGAGGAAAGGATCGCCCACTTGTACCGCAGGGCGGTCATCCATTGATTCATCGGTTAATTCGGCACTAGCAAAACTAGCACCTCCCATGCCATCTCTTCCTGTAGTCGAACCGACGTATAGGACAGGATTACCAATACCCGATGCACCAGCTTTGACAATCTCCTCTGTTTCCATCAATCCTAGTGCCATGGCATTGACTAAAGGATTGCCTGTATAAGCAGGATCGAAATAAACTTCACCGCCGACAGTAGGTACGCCTACACAATTACCATAGTGACTGATACCTTCTACTACACCTTGAAATATACGCCTGGTTCTAGCATCTTCTAAATTACCGAAGCGCAGAGAATTGAGAATTGCGATCGGACGCGCACCCATAGTAAAGATATCACGAAGAATACCCCCTACACCTGTAGCTGCACCCTGAAATGGTTCGACGGCAGAAGGATGATTATGAGATTCGATCTTGAAAGCTAGTCTTAAACCATTCCCCAAATCTACTACACCCGCATTTTCTCCAGGACCAACTAAGATACGTTTACCTTCTGTGGGAAACTGTTTTAATAGCGGTCGAGAGTTTTTATAGCAACAGTGTTCTGACCACATCACACCAAACATCCCTAATTCAGCTTGATTGGGATGACGACCTAATCGATTGACAATTTCTTGGTATTCTTCTGGTTTGATACCTTCAGCAGCAATTTCTTGAACGGAAAAAGGAGTAAAGGATATTTCAGACATAGCAACCCGTTAGACAAACAGCACAGGGTTAATTGTATCTATTCTTGGTGTTGTAGATAATGATTTTTTCTTGAGAGTGAACCATTTATGTTCAAAATAAGGTCTAATTTTTAGTACAATATTTAGGTACTCAATAAAGGTACTTAAATTTATGCCAATTCAAGCCAAATTTACTTTAGAACCAGATCACGCCAGCTTTTTGAAGGAATATAAACATTATGGTTTTAGTAGTAAAAGTGAGTTGGTGCGGACTGCTATTGAAAAACTACGTCAAGAATTGAAAACTGAAGAATTGAGATTATCTGCCAAGCTTTATGCAGAAATATACGCTGAAGATACAGAATTACAAGAATTAACAGAATTAGGAACTATAACTGAATGGTCGGAATCAAACGAGGATTAATTATTGATATCGATCTTAATCCCGTAAAAGGATCAGAAACTGGAAAAATTCGTCCTTGTATCGTGGTTACAAACGATATTTACAATCAAATAGTTCCCGTCATTCAAGTAGTTCCCATAACTCAATGGAGTGAAAAAAAAGCTAGAGTTAAAACCAATGTTGCGATCGCGTCTTCAACTGAAAATGGTTTAACTAAAAAATCGATTGCTGATTGTTTACAAACTAGACCTGTTGATTATAAATCAAGAGTAGTTAAAATTCGAGGTCAATTAGAATTAGAACTCCTAGAAAAGATAGATACAGCTTTAAAAATAATTTTTGCTCTCTAAACATAAAATTTTCTTAATTTCTACGAGTTATTTTAAAAGAAACTTTAATTAAGTAATTAGTTCAATATATTGTTAACTATAATTAAATCTGACGGTTATTGCTTAAAAAAAAATCAATAATTCATATTTGATTCAAGCACTAATTAAAACTTTACAAGCACTTCCTGAAGAAGCACCAGAAGCAATAGTAGATAAGAATTTTATCGCAACATCATTTTTTGATGCGTTAGGTTTCACTTTTTACGATTATATTTTAATTGATGCACCGCCTAACTGGAGATTTTTTAGTATTAGTGCAGTTTATGCAGCAGATGTAGTATTAATACCAACAAAACACAATAATATTCGTTCTCTACAAAATGCTGCAATATCTATTCAAAAATATATTCCAGAAATTCAAAAAGTTCGACAAGAAAAAACTCGCGGGATAGAATGGGGAGCGATCGCTTTACCGATTTTCTTTAATGGAGAAAATATTGCCGATGCAGCTAGAGTAAATGCACAAAATGCAATTGATGAAATTATCAAACAAGTAAAGAAAAAATATAGCTTTGATTTAATTCCTTATTTTTATCCTAGTTATAAAACTGGATACAGTAAAAGTATTTTTGAATTACCTAACAATGCCTATATATCTTATGCTAATTTCGATAAAATTCCTGCTGTCTATAAAAGTAAAGTCGCTTATGATTATTATTCACAATTAGCTAAGGAGTATTTTTTACAATGAGTAATTTAAGTGATGTAGGTAATTTAATGTATCTCGATTTAGAGATAATTGAATCTAGCGAGATAAATAATCAATCAGAATATTTAATTACTGCTACAGCCAAAGAATTAAGTAATACAAATGGTAGGAATTGGATACCTTTAGTAGTTAAAGAAGTTGCTGAAGATCGCTATCAAGTTATTGGTAATTCTTTTATTTATGCGGTAGCAGAAGCAGCAGGATTAGAAAAAGTATGGTGTATTATTGCTGATGATAGTGAAGAAACAGCCAAAATTACGAAAATTCTTGCGGGAGAAAAAATACCCAAAATTAATCTTTCAACAGCAACTAGAGACGAAATTAAAATAGCACTTCAATATTTAATAGAACAACCAAATACACCTCTTAAAGGTGTAAAACTTCCTGTAGCGACTAATCGTATTGATGAAGCTCCTCGACAGTATTGGCAGAATTTTGAACCAATTACGCAACTTAAATGTGGTATTACTAAAGGTAAAAAACTAAATGCATTAAAAGAAGTTTTTGAACTCACTCCTCAACCAATGCCAAATGTTATTAAAAAGCCTACTGTTTTGAATACACTAACCATTACAGAATTAAAGAAAATTGCAAAAGAAAGAGGTATTACTGGATATAGTAAAAAAAAGAAAAGTGACCTAATTGAATTATTAAGTAAATAATTTTTATGGTCAAAACAATTGTTTACTTCAATAGCGATAACCTTGACAAAAACACTGCTGAGATCGCTTTTTTTAATCATTATTCTTCTTCATTAAAATCAACTCTTTTATAAATATCTTGAAGAGAAATTTCAAAATTTAGAGAGGGAAAAGCTAAAATATCACTTTCATTTTCATATTCAGTCAATAACCACTTATTATCTTTAGTTTTAGAAAACTGTTCGACAAAAAAACTATATTGGTCGATTAAAATATATTCTTTAAAAGAGGGAAGCGATCGATAATAACGAAACTTTTTCCCTTTGTCGTAACTGCTAGTAGATGAAGATAACACTTCAATAATGATTAAAGGATTAGTGACAGTTGTTGTTCCTTTTCCTTCATAAACTGCTTTACCTTCAATAATCATTAGATCGGGATAAGTATAGATGTTGTAGCGAGGTATCCATAAACGAACATCACCAGCAAATACTTCATAAGTTTGTTTTTTGAAAGCAAAATTTAAGTAGCTAGCAAGATTAATAACAATGCGATTATGATTAGTTGTTCCACCTGCCATCGGTATAATTTCCCCATCCCGATATTCACTTTTATATTCAGCCGTTTCTTCTAAAGTTAAATACTCTTCTCGGGTGTATTTCTTGGGTCCAATTTGGCTTACCATAGCTGTCTATGTTATAAATATATATTGATCAGATCGATATTGCTATTGATCTAGTTAAAGATAAACTTGTTTTTTTATTAGCTTTATTGGAAAAAATCAACTGTAATAGTTGTATTTAAATTGTAAATTAATCATTTGAGATAGGCAGGAGGCAAGAGGCAATAGAATTTTTATAAATTATTTCCGATTGCTACATCAACCATTAACAATCAACTTTCAACAAAACTATTTTTCTGCTAAGTATTGTTTAATTTGCTTAAAAGTTTCGTAAATCTCTGGTAATTTTCGATAAATAGCTGAAGCTTTGCGATACAAACGATTAGAGACATGAGGACTTCCAGACACCATTTCTCCTGGGGGTACACTATTAGTAATTCCGCTTTGGGCAGTAGCAACCACACCATCACCGATATGAACGTGATTAGTTATACCTACTTGTCCTCCGAGCATAACGCGATCGCCTAATGTTACACCTCCAGCTAAGGCTACTTGTCCCGCCATGAAACAGTTTGAGCCGATTTTACAGCCATGACCGATATGTACCATATTATCTAGTTTAGTATTTTGTCCGATTCTGGTTTCTCCTACAGCAGGACGATCTACTGTGCTATTACAACCAATTTCTACTCCATCTTCGAGGACAACATAACCAGATTGTTCCATTTTGAACCATCCTTCAGCAGTAGGCACAAAACCAAAGCCTTCTCCCCCAATAACTGCACCACTATGAATGACGCAATTAGCTCCGATTTTAGTTCGTTCTTGAATGGTACAATTAGCGTGCAGAGTTGTATTTTCTCCTATTTCAACTTCGGGATAAAGTACTACATGAGGATGGATAATAGCGCGATCGCTTATCTTAACTTCTTTTTGAATCACGGCATAAGCACCAATCGAAACGTTTTTACCAATTACTGCACTAGGTGCAATGATTGCGGTAGGATGAATACCAGGATTCGGTTGATAGGGTTGATAAAATAAAGCGATCGCTTTAGCAAAGGCTAATCTGGGTTCTTTGGTAGCAATCCAAGCAATTCCTCGTTGAGTCGCTTTCGTCTGTAAAGTTTCATCATTAGGTAAAATTAAGGCACTAGCTTCGGTTTTCTCAACCATACTGGCAAATCTCGTCCCTTCGATATAACTAAGATTACCAGTGGTTGCCACATCTATCGCAGCTAAGGAATCAATTTCGGGATTGAGATCCTGGTTACAATTGAAACTATTCAAGGCTGCTATGTCACCGAGTTGATTGATAATTTCTTTAAATTCCATTGCGATGCTTTCGGAAGAATAATGCCTTTTTATTTTGCTCTAAAATAAACTAATAAGGTTGATTTAAACCTAAATTTAAAGATTAATTAATTTGATTTAAAGATAACTTAGATCGTAATTAATGATTAAAAATAAATATCATGGGCTTTTATTCTAATTTTATTTTTCCATTTTGTCTTGACTGGTCGATGTCTAGTCCGATTATTAGTAAGTATCGAAAAGAAATTTTAGCTGATGTATCGGGCGAGGTATTAGAAATAGGCTTTGGTACAGGATTAAATTTAGCTTACTATCCAGAACGCGTTCAAAAAATTACTACTATCGATCCTAATCTAGGTGTTAATAAATTAGCTAAAAAAAGAATTAATAATTCTGAAATATCGGTCAATAATTTGACTTTAAGTGGCGAAAATCTACCGATGGAAGATCAAAGTTTTGATAGTGTAGTTAGTACTTGGACGTTGTGCAGTATTGCCGATATCGATCTCGCTATTTCAGAAATTCATCGGGTGCTAAAACCAGGAGGCAAATTCTTTTTTATTGAACATGGTTTAAGTGATGAAACTTCAATTCAAGTTTGGCAAAATCGTTTAAACCCAATTCAAAATATAATTGGTGATGGTTGTAATCTTAATCGGAACATGGAAGCAATTATAGCTAAACCATTTAATAATTTAACAGTTAAACAATTTTATGAACCAAAATTTCCAAAAGTATTAGGTTATATGTATCAAGGAGTAGCAATTAAGTAAAAAGTAAAAGAAAGAATATTTATTTTTGTTCCCTGTTCTCTAATAATTAAAACTGGTAACTGATAACTGATGTAGAGACGCGAAATTTCGCGTCTCTACTGATAACTGAAAAAAATGGAAGCAATTAAAGAACGTACCTCAAAAAACTTTAAAAAACTCAAAGCACGTCTGCGAGGATTAGTCGGAAAAGCTATCTGTGACTATAATATGATCGAAAATGGTGATCGCGTTATGGTTTGTTTGTCTGGTGGCAAAGATTCCTACACCATGTTAGATTTACTGATCAGTCTTCAGCGCAAAGCATTAGTTGAGTTTGAGCTTTTAGCAGTCAATCTCGATCAAAAACAACCTGGTTTTCCTCCACATATTTTGCCCGAATATTTACAATCTTTGGGTGTTCCTTATCGTATTGTTGAAGAAGATACTTATAGCATTGTGCAACGAGTCATTCCCGAAGGTAAAACAATGTGTAGTTTATGTTCTCGTTTGCGAAGGGGAATTCTTTATCGAGTAGCGAGTGAAGAAGGTGCAACTAAGATTGCTTTGGGACATCATCGGGAAGATATTGTTGAGACTTTATTTCTGAATATGTTTCATGGTGGAACACTCAAAGCTATGCCACCTAAACTTTTAACTGATGATCGAAAACATATCGTAATTCGTCCTTTGGCTTATTGCCCAGAAAAAGAAATTCAGCGTTATGCGAATGCTAGGGAATTTCCGATTATTCCTTGTAATTTGTGTGGTTCGCAAGAAAATCTTCAACGCGTACAAATTAAGCAGATGCTACAGAGTTGGGAGAGAGAAAACCCAGGTAGAATTGAGAGTCTGTTTCGCAGTATTCAAAATGTTGCACCTTCTCAATTGGCAGATACCGAGTTGTTTGATTTTGCTAATCTTAAAACTGATTAGTCTCATTTATAAAGTTCAAAGTTCTCAATTTTTAGAAATATACTCAAATTCTTGATTTTTGTTAATGGTTGATTGTTTGTCCACAGATGAACACAGATGGAGTTATCGGTTGGTAGTGTTTTCTGTTGGTCGCTTTGTGCGCCTTTGGCGAGGTTAATGGTTGATAGTTAATAAGTAGCTCCACCTAAAAAAACGTAAAATAAAAACGGAAGAAATCTAGCTTGA
>CAZLUP010000040.1:0-41059 GCA_964562685.1 uncultured bacterium | reverse complement strand
AAACCCATGCTACACCGCAAGATTTATCAACTCTATCAAGATGGTCGTGAAGTTTGTATTTTCTTGCGGGATCAGCAACGCTGGATCGAAAACGGTCGTATTGTTGATTTCGAGGGAGATCTTGTGACTATTCGTTATGAAACTGAAGAAGAAGATGAAATTAGTTCTTGGGAAGAAATGGTACGTCTCGAAAGTATCGGCGCTGTAACTCAAAAACTAGCTTCTGTCTCGAAGTTAAATTCAGAATTAGCTGTTTCTGATGATTGTCCAGAAGCTGAACAGATTTATCCGCAATTTCCCGAAGCCAACTCCGAGTGGCAACAGGAATAAAGCAAACTTCTAAAAACTAATGTTCGTCCAAGCTATTTTCTGACGATAAGGGTTCAAATACTGGACAACAACCTTCTGGTATAACCTTAAAACCGTATAAGGGTGAAATTCGATTTAAACAGCGTTGATTGGCGTAATAATAGCAATTTTTACAGCAATCAACGTCTTCTGGTGTTTTTGGTTCACTACTTTGATTTAATAATTCTCTTTGAGAAACGCCTCTTAAGACTAATTCTTCTCCTTGCCAGCGAGCTTCGACTATTCCAGTATCGGCAAAATTATTCCAACGAGAATCGTTAATTAAAGCATCAGGAAGAACGACAGTAATAACAGAACCAACTTCGTTTAATTCTCCTTCGTAATAACTAGGAGGCGTTGTCGCTGGTTGAATAAAGCGATCGCTTAAATGGAGTTCAACCAAATTGCCGACTGACGGGGAGTGGAGTTGATAACGGTTGCGTAATTCTTCTAAGCTGGTTAGATCCATTAAATAACTAGGAGAACCATGCACAAAAATTACGTGTTGCGGTCGTAAATTATGAATTAATTGGGTGGTATTGCGTCCATCACTATGTTCTGCTAGCAGATAAGTTTCTATGGCAACTTTCGAGGAAGATTGGGTGGCTAGTTGAGCAAAATCTATGTCAAGATATTTCTGGGAAGATTCAGAGATTAAGATGAGCCAATCTCCCCAAGTAGAATTTAAGTATTGTTTAAGATTGGCAGTCTCATCAACTAACAAAATACAAGGCAATTTACTTGCAATTAAGTCTTGATTATTAATCAATCTTCTCATCCGAGGACAAACCCGTTCGTCCCAAAACAACGATTGATGTTTAGCAAAATTTTGCACAGCTAAAGGAAGTTGAGGCAAAAGTTCCAAATACAAATCACAAGCTGAGGCAATTTTACCATCAACCCAAATATCTAAATCACGACCGGTAAACTGGTGATGAGAGCGTAATAACTTGAGAATTTCTTGTCCCAAACCAATGAGGGGTACTGGTAAAAGAACATTGCGTCCCTCCGCAAGAGCTTGAGCAATTCGCTCCATCAATTGTTTTTCTTGTTGACGACGATGGGAATGACGAACTGTACCATAACTTCCTTCAACAATTAAAATATCAGGCGCAATCCCTCTTAAATCTTCTAGAGATAAACCTTCTACTAATTGAAAATTGGAGAGAGAAAAATCACCTGTATAAAGTAACTTATAATTGCGCTCTTGAGTAGTATAAGTCAACAGAATTGCTGCTGCCCCTGGCAAATGTCCTGCTGGATATAACTGAAAGCTAAGGTCTTCTGCTAATTTTATTGGCGATCGCCAAGGAACAGTTTGACACCATGAGAGATCGTTTGGTTGTTGCTCGTAAATAGATAAAAGTTTAGCGGTCACCTCACTAGTATAAATAGGTAACTGGGGAAAACTCTGATGCAAGGCAAAGAGACTGCGACAATGATCGACATGAGCATGAGAACAAATAACGAATTCCGCTGGTGGTGTTTTTTGTCTTTGAAACAATTCGATGTTCTTTAAACCACAGTCTAAAATAATGCGATGCACTCCCATTTGCACTAGTAAACAAATTCCTTCATCACTATGACCAACACCATAGGGAAGACAAGATAAAGAATTTGTATCAGTTGCGGGTACTGTGCGACGCTTATCCATGAAGTCAGCCCCTATGAATCTTAAACAATAAACAAATCAGCCC
This sequence comes from uncultured bacterium, assembly GCA_964562685.1. GTDB lineage: Bacteria > Cyanobacteriota > Cyanobacteriia > Cyanobacteriales > Xenococcaceae > Stanieria. Next base: position 39,014 of record CAZLUP010000040.1, on the reverse strand, counting down.
TGTAATTGCAATTCAAGCTAACCACATAAAAAGCTCAAGGGGCATGAAGTAAGGATTTCTACCAATTGCGATAATTGCTCGTGATTGTCTCACTCCTAGAAGAAAAATTAGCTATTTGGAGATTGTTGCTCAACTCCCACTATCAAACTGCGTGTATCAGTGAGCCGTACCATTACCATCGTAATTATCAGAGTCATAAAATCCATTTTTAGTCCCAAAGAACAAAGAAGCAACGATAAACAGACTAGTCAAAACTACCATCAATAATTTGATATCCATAAGTATTTTCCTATCTCATCAGGATTCTTACTAAATATGATAATGCTAGTAATTTGGCTTAATTATTCAAAAAATCTATTTATTTCAGCTTTGAACTTAAAAATTAATAATCTCCGATTAGGGGAAAGCTTCTGATTTAGTTGATTCTGGCGTTTGAATTACAGGAGCAGCGATGGGTACTTCTTCGACTTCTGGTAGCTTTTCCAAAGCTAAACGAGAAGATTGATTGCCACCAGAAAGCCTTTTAAGTAATTTAGGTCTAGGATCGTGGAGCAGGTAAATGATTTCATCTCCTAATTGCCATTCTTCTGAGGCTTTGACTACTTGTAAATTTTCTTTACGCTTAACTAATAACGGTAAAAGCTCGCCTGAACGAATCAAAGCCTGTAAATGAGCCTGTTGGAAGGATAGTTCTGGCTCTTTAAGAACAGTTTTTCCTAGCTTAACTTGTCCCTCATTCAGATAATTATTCCAAACTTTAATTGGGAGTTGAGAAATAAAAGCCTGACTAACCTTACTTTTACTATTACTGTTATTGAGATTGTTTTGAGGAAAAATTGCCAATACTTTTGGTGGCTGAAATTCTTCTACCGCTCGTTGAGCTAAAACTAAATTTACTTCTCCATTATTAGTCAGTGCAATAAAAGTTCCCATCGAGTTAATTCCTGCTTCGGTGAGAACTTCTGAATCAAGTCCACTACTTTGAAATACTGATAAACCTTCTGCTTCTGCTTTGCGACAAGCTTCGCGGTCTGTATCAATCAAAACAACCGATTCTCCTGCTTCTTTAAAAAGACGAGCAAGTAAACGTCCCAAATCATTACAACCAACAATGACTGCTCCAGTTGCTTCATGAGAAGTAATTTGTAACCAATTAGCTACGAACCTTGCTGTTAAACCTTGTAAAAATACTGTCATCATGATAGTCAGAAAGACCAAAGCTTTAATTGCATCCCCACCGTTAATTCCTTTATCGGTAAGTAAAATGGCAAATAAAGAAGCAACAGAAGCAGAAACAATTCCTTTGGGAGCAATCCAAGCTAAAAATACTTTTTGTCGCCAATTTAATCCACTATTCCAAGTACAAAATGCCACGCTGAGGGGACGAACAATTAGCATCAATGCAAGTACTGACAGAAGACTGCCCCAACCCAAAGCAAAAACACTATCAATTGATAAATCTGCTGCCAACAAAACAAATAAAACTGAAACGCAAAGAACCGTTAATTGTCCTTTAAATCGTTTGAGTAATCTCTCTTCTGGAATAGAAGAAGCTTTGACAACAATACCAGCAACAACTGTTGCCATTAGTCCAGACTCACTTCTAATTGTTTGAGAGAGAACAAATAAACCCCAAACTCCTGCTAGGACAACTAAATTTTTTAAATCTTCTGACAAAAAATTAGCTTGTTTGAGCAATAAGCCAAGCAACCAGCCACCAGCAACTCCAATCAGCGCACCAATACCTAAACGTAAAATTAGTCCACTTACTATCGTGATTGGCGCAGCATTACTATTTAGGATCGTATTGAGTACTACGACGGCTAAAATTGCTCCTACGGGATCGATTAAGACACCTTCTCCTTCTAGTAAAGTAGCAACTTGTCGATCCACTCGTACTTGTTTTAATAAAGGACTGATTACAGTCGGACCAGTAACTACTACCAAAGAAGCATAAAGAAAAGATATCGACCAAGGAAACTCTGCTAAATAATGAGCAGCAATACCGCCACCGATTAAAGTAATCAAAGTTCCGATTGTAACTAAATTACGCAAGCTTCCTGAAACTCGATCTAACTCACGTAATTCTAAATTTAAACCACCTTCAAATAAAATAATGGCAACTGCTAGGGCAACAAGAACTTCTAAACCCATCCCTAAATGATGAGGATGAAGCATATCTAAGCCGTCAGCTCCTAAAAGAATTCCGAATAGTAGCAAAAAAACTATACTGGGTACTTTAAAATATTCGGCAATAACTTGCGCGCTAATGCCTGCAAGAACGGCAATGACTATTTGCAGAGTTAATTCAAAAGATCCTTCCATAAGCCAATGATTATAAACATTCTGGCGCAGGTCTGAAAATTTGGACTCGAAAAATTTCTAATATTTCAGACAAAAAATTTAAACTAGAGTAGATGTTTGGCAATAAAACTTTAAATTAAGAAATAAATAATTGATGTGGGGTATTTTAACATTTTGGTTCTGTTAACAGTTGACTAAGATTACACGTTTTTTTTGTAGAGAATAAACTATTAAAACTAGACCAGTAAAAACTGTTAACAATTAAAACTACAAATAGGCAGTAAATCCTGGCAAAATTAAGTGGTAAAAATTTAATTAGCCTGATATTAATTGTTATTCTAACAATTTAGTCGCTCTTGATTAATTATGTCATCTCATCAAACTTCTCTTTGGAAACGCTCTCAAAAAAATAAACTACGTCAAGAAGAACAGTGGTTAGAATATTTTTGTCTTGTTGGTTTATTATTGGCATCTTTACTTTTATTTAGTATTAATTTGGGTAGTTTACCTTTATTAGATGGAGATGAAGGTACGATCGCGCAAGTTGCTAAAGAAATTTGGCAAGCTCCTGAAAATTCTTGGCGTTGGCTTTTTCCTACTCTTTGGGGCAAACCTTATTTGAATCAGCCTCCTCTGATTCCTAATTTGATTGCTGGGGTATATGCGATCGCAGGTATTAATGAATGGACCGTGCGTTTTCCTTGTGCCTTACTCACTTCTGTTTCAGTAATTCTACTTTATAGCATTGGTCGAGAAATTTTTGTTGCTCGAATTCCAGCTTTGTTTTCAGCGTTAATTTATTTAACTTTATTACCAATAGTTCATTACGGACGTTTAGCTGTTTTAGATGGTCCATTACTTTGTTTCCAATTGCTGACTTTTTGGTCAATTCTACGTGCTAGAAGGGATTTACGCTGGACTTTAATTGCGGGAATTAGTTTAAGTTTGATTTGTCTAACTCAAGGAATTACAGGATTATTAGTAGGGCTAATTATTTTAATCTTTCTCGCTTGGGATACTCCTCGATTAATTACTTCGATTTATCTTTGGAGCGGAATTATTTTAGGTAGTATACCAGTCCTATTTTGGTATGTGGCTCAATGGCATTATTATCAAGATTTATTGTTTGATTGGAGCAGTTTTATTCAATCTTGGGGAAGAATTTGGTCGGTAGCCGAAGATACTAAAAAATTTCCTGGTTATTATTTTGTTGAAATTCTCAAATTTACTTGGCCTTGGTTAATTTTTGCGATTTATGGTTGGAAACTAGCTTGGGAAAATCGTCATTGGGGTTGGGCAAAACTAATCTTAGTTTGGAGTGGAGTTTATTTTGTCGCAATTTCTTTAATGGCAACTAAATTACCTTGGTATATTTTGCCAATTTATCCTGCCTTAGCTTTAGCAGGAGGAATTAAACTGGATCAAATTTATAATTTACCCAGTTATATTGTTTATCATCGTCTCTTTATTGTGGTTTTAAGCTTATTTGCATTTATTGCTAGTGGGACTGGAATTTATTTAATTTGGCAAGACGATTTAGAACTTTCTTTATTATTAATTTGTGCTTCAGTCGCGATTACTATGGCAATCACAGCTTTATTGATAGCTAAAAGAGAAGTACAATTTATCTTTTTGTTATTCTGGGGAACTTATATTTCTCTGTTTTTATTAGTTAGTTCATCTCACTGGCTTTGGGAACTAAATCAAGCTTATCCTGTTAAACCTGTTGCTGAAATAATTAAACAGTATGTTCCTAAGGAGCAAATCGTTTATACTTCTTTTAGTTATAATCGTTCTTCTTTAAATTTTTATAGTGAACATCAAGTAATTGCTGTACCGCCAGAGCAACTTCGACAATACTGGCAAAATTTATCTGATTCTTATTTATTAATTGATCACTCTACTTTAAAGTATCTAGCGATCAGCAAGCAACATTATATTCCAGTTATTAATGACCAATCTGTTGATTGGTTTTTAGCTATAAAAAATAATCAATAAACAAACCAAATACTATTTAATAAATCTAATTAGCTATGAGACGCCGTTTAGTTAATTTTGACTAAGTCGAAGTAAGCTCCGTCTATCATAAGCGGAGTATCTTTGACCAACGGTCAGAGCAGTCTCCGTCGTTTTACGGCGGAGTAATCTCTGACTAAACAACGCCTTGAGAAATCGATTATGACTCTAACTATCACTAATTAGTAGGATTGACTTGAGTTGGAACGCTCTTATTATTTAGCTTGGTAGTTCTTTTTACTCTTGTTCGTCAGCATCAAGTTGGCGAAGATGAATATGTTTTCTACCTAATGTTATTTCAAATTCATCTCCTGGTTTTAAACCCATTTTTTTTGTATAAGCAGAACCAATCAACAAATTATGATTAGACTGTACACTAATACGATAACTAGCAGAACGACCACCTCTTCCTTGACCGTTAGAAGTGCTATCTAATTCAATTCCTTCTGCATCAATTAAAGCATTAAGAAATTTCATCATATTAACTCGTTCTACTCCATTTTTAGTAACGGTGTAATAGCCACACTCTCTTGCTTTTTCTTCTTTAGAGAGATTACCTAACTCCTTTACTTTGGTAAGCAACTCTTGTCCTGTTAAAGGTTGCGGTTGGTTTGTTTTTGCCATCAACTTAAACTAAAACTAATAGGTGGTTTACAGATTTGCTTCTAAAATAAGAAGGCAAAGATAATAATATCTTACTTTGCTATCTATATCTAAAACTATCTTACACTCATTAAGCATAATTAATTAAATTTTAATCTAGATTAATTGAATTAAATAGCTAAATTATTATTGAATCTGTAAAAAAAAAATTGAGTTATTGATAAATGTTTTACTTAGAATTGAAAACAGAAGATGAAATTAACAACTAAAGGTCACTATAGTGTAAAAGCATTGTTAGATCTTAGTTTACAACCAGGATACGGACCTGCATCAGTTAATGCGATCGCACAACGTCAGGATTTACCTGCACCTTATTTGGAAAAATTATTGATAGAAATGAGGCGTGCTGGATTAGTTAATTCTGTTAGAGGATCTCAAGGAGGTTATCAATTAGCTTGTCAACCAAAACAAATTTCTTTAGGGCAAATTTTGGAGGCAGTAGGAGAAAATATAAATCCTTTATCTAGCTATACACCTGATATAAATGTCGCTGAAGATTGGGTAACTTTTAGTTTATGGCGAAAATTAAACCAAAAGTTGAAAGAAGCTTTGTATAGTATTACTTTAGCCGATCTATATTATGATGCTCGCAGTTGGCAAGCAGCCCAAGGAGAAGAAAATAATTTTATTGTTTAATTACAAAATTAAAGCTATGAGTGAAGAGAAAAAATCAGTTATTTATCAAGGTGGTTGTCATTGTGGGGCAGTGCGTTTTCAAGTAGTAGTTGATTGCTGGGAAGTAGAAGACTGTAACTGTTCTATTTGTCGTAAAAAAGGTTTTTTACATTTGATTGTACCACCAAGCAATTTCACTTTACTTAAAGGAGAAGAATTTTTAACTACTTATACTTTTAATACAGGGACAGCTAAACATACTTTTTGTTCGATTTGTGGGATTCATTCTTTTTATTATCCCCGCTCTCATCCTGGGTGGATAGATATCAATATTCGCTGTTTAGACGAGAATGTAATTGCTCAATTTCAAATTAAATCTTTTGACGGCATAAACTGGGAAGAAAATGTTCATAAAATACAGAATAACTAATGATAACCCAAATTAAGATCGAGTTAATTGATTAATCAAGAGTTGGCAACATTAGAGTAGCTTTCTTCAAGAGCATTTTAATTTAGTACTAGAGATTTATTTTGATAGTTAAAAAGACTACTTTAAGTTTGTCAAAATAACTAAGGCTTTAACTTTATTTTTATAAATTAGTCAAAAATGCTGGCACAAGAACAGGTATTTTTAGTCTTACTGCTTGCAGCTATTTGGGATTACCTAATTGGGGATCCTCGCGGTTGGCTTCATCCTGTTCAAGTAATGGGTTGGGTCATTACTAACTTTACTAAATTTACCCTCAATTTGTATCAGCAACCGAAGCAACGCCGTCTTCAAGGAATTTGGTTGAGTTTACTTTTAATTTTTGGTAGTGGTGTACTGGGCTGGTTGATTGTGTGGGTAAGCAATTTAATGAATTTTTGGTTCGGGATAGTAATAGCAACCGTTGTGCTAGCAAGTTGCTTTGCAGGAAAAAGTTTAAGACTAGCAGCCGAAGATGTTCTTCAACCTTTGGGAGAGGGAGATCTCAAAATGGCTCGTTCTCGCTTAAGTTTTTATGTAGGTCGAGATACAGATAATTTATCTGAGTCAGAAATCTTGCGGGCTATTTTGGAGACTGTAGCAGAAAATGCAGTTGATGGTGTAACTGCACCTTTGTTTTATGGGATTGTAGGGGCATTTATCCCAGGAGTAGGTAGTGTTCCGTTAGCTTTGGCTTATAAGGCTGCTAGTACTTTAGATTCAATGATTGGTTATCGTCATGAACCATATACAGATTTAGGGTGGTTTAGCGCGCAATTAGAAGACCGATTGACTTGGATTCCTTGTCGTTTAACAGTTTTAACTTTGGCATTATGTTCAGGAAAGCCAAGACAAGTTTTAGCTTTGTGTCGTCGAGATGCGATTAAAGATCCTAGCCCCAATTCTGGTTGGAGTGAAGGTATTTATGCAGCAATTTTAGGAGTGCAGTTGGGAGGAGTTAATACTTATCAAGGAATAGTCAAGCAGAAGCCATTGTTGGGTGAAGCAATTTTTCCTATTACCCCAGAAACGATTAAACAAGCTTTGAGGTTGACTCGTTTTTGTTTTTTATTCTGGCTCGCGATCGCTTTAATGGTGCAAAAGTATTGTTGACAATCTTGATTTACTACTAAAATAACCAAAAAACTTTTAACTATTAGATTTTAATGATTTTAATCAAAATTTGACCCAATTTGAATAGAAAAATTTTTAAATATTTGTAACGTAAAAGAGCAAAGCACACCTAAAAATCTAAAAACATTATTAAATAAAAAAGGTGATGAACTAATTTGTAGTAGCAGAGTGATTGAAGGAAGGTAATCATGAATTCGACAACACTACGTCTGCTTTGGTCTACTATCGGCAAGATGCAAACCCACACCATTGTCGATTGGAGCGATACAAAACTCACTTCCTATGTGATCGAAAGACTTCAACAAGAAATCTTACTTAGCTCTCATGAACGAGAAAAGATAGAATCTTATCTAAATACTAAAACTATGCTGATTCGCGATTTGGCAGAATCTGCTCTGAATTAAAATGTTAGCTTGATAGCGTACTCACCATGTTTCTGGTTAAGAAAACGCCATAAAATTTCAAATTAGTTCATCATTTTAAACATCTTAGGCTGGGTTTTTGTTTTCTAAAGGAAATTGCAGTGTAAATGTTGTTTGACTAGCGTGACTCTCAACTTCAATAGTTGAACCTAAGAGTTCTACCAACTTCTTGACTAAAGCTAATCCGATTCCAGTTCCACCATACTGCCAAGGATCGTGACTGGGAATCCGATAAAATTTTTCAAAGATATACTTTTGTTCTTCTGATGCAATTTCTATGCCAGAATTGCTAACACTTAAACTGAGTATGTCTTGTGTCGCCCAAGCAGAAACTGTAATTGTCTCTCCCGCAGGGGTGTACTTACAAGCATTATTAAGTAATTCGTTAAGAATCCGTTCCAAAAAAGAAATATCTGATTCTAATAAAGGTAATTCGGGTAAGAGATCGAGAATTAACTGTTGCTGCTGATATTGAGTTTGTTCTCGGAAAGACTCTACTATTGTCGGAAGCCAAACTTGAAGATCGATCCATTCGGGCATCAAGGTAACACTATCGGCATCAACATAACAAAGAGTTAGTAGATCAGTAACTAGTTTATTTTGTTGCTTACAAGAGTTTTTAAAAATCTTAAATACTTGCTTAAATAAACGAGGCTCAATTCTCTGTTGCTGACTAGTTTCGATCAGTTTTTCCAGAGTTTGAGAAGCAAGCAAAATACTACTCATTGGAGTACGTAATTCATGGGAAATAGTTTTGAGAAAATCGTCTTTAAGATTATTGAGTTTTTCTAACTCCTGTACTTGTGTTTGAGCAGTTTTATAAAGTCGAGCCTGACGAATAGCGATCGCACATTGGTTAGCAACCTGTTGCACCAAACGAATTTCAAATTTATCAAATATTTGCTCTCTCGGTTTTAATAACCAAAGATTGCCTAAAATTCCTTGATCGTCAAAAATTGGGCAAACTAGTCGGGTAGCTTGAGTCATTTTCGGACTGAGTTCGGGAATTCTTTCAACAAATTGTACAGTCTGTTTCTGTAATAGTTGTTGATATAGTTCGGGAAAATCAGCTACCTGTCTAACTGTACCCTGGCAAGTAAGAGAAGTGTTGGTATATTCATAAGCAATAGTTGCTATTTCTTGAAGAGGATCGTAAAGTTCAATTTTACAGCGTTCAATCTTAAGAACCTTTGCTAATTCTTGAGTAACAATTTGCAAAATTTGTCCTTCGTCGAAACTGTCTCTAACTTTTTCTGTAACTCGCCGAATTAAAGCTTCAAACTGTAAAGCTTGTTGTAATTGACTGGTGCGCTGTTTAACTTTTCTTTCGAGATAAGTATTGAAACTTTGGACTTTTTGATAGAGTTCAGCTTGTTGAATGGCAATTCCTACTTGAATTGCTAATTGTTTAAGTAGTTCTACTTCGGCTAATTGCCATTTACGAGTACTACTACACTGTTGAGCAATTAATAAACCCCATAATTCTTCTTCTGCTACAATCGGCACTACTAAGTTGGCTTTTACCTCAAGACTAGCTAGTAAATCGACATGACAGGGAGATAAGTTCCCAGCGTAAATATTTTCTATGACTTGAACTCTTCCCTGTCGATATTGTTTAATATGAGTTTTTGTAAAACAGGGGTCATGAATTTTTTGACCAAAAACCGCTTGCCAGGGCGAAACCAAAGATTCTACTACTATCAGTCCACTCCAATCTGGTTCAAAGCGATAGATCAATACTCGATCTGCTTGTAAAAATTGCCTAACTTCTTCTACCGTTTGGTTAAGAATAACGTCTAAATCTAAAGACTGCCTAATCCGAAGAGCAATGGCTGCTACCAATTTCTCTCTCTCAGTCTGTAAAGTAAGCATTTCTTGATTTGCTCTTGAGTTGGAGTCAGGCAATGATTTGAGGTTTATTTATATAACTGTTCCTTCTGACAATTTAATACTTTTTTAATATTTAGACTAAAAATTTAATAATTCGTCATATCAAACCAACAAACTGGTCAAGAAATCATTAATAAAAGATTAACTAAGTATTTATACTCAAGTTTTTTTGTTAAATTTTATTAACGAAATTAAGGAGGCATTTTCAATAGACAGTTAAAAACAACGAGAGGGAATGAACACAGAAGATTTGTTGAGACGTTACGCAATGGGAGAAAGAGACTTTAGACAAGTTAATCTTTCTCAGGCAATTTTACGAGGAGTAGATTTACAAGGGATCAATTTTAGTCAAGCTAATTTGATTCAAGCAGATTTTAGAGAAATTGATTTAAGCAAAGCAATTCTGTGTGAAGCTAACCTCAGTCAAACTATACTAATTGAAGCTAATTTAACCAGAGCAAATTTAGCAAAAGCAGTTTTATATAGAGCATCGTTACAATTGGTTAATCTAAGCCAAGGAATTTTAACTGAAGCTGATTTAAGAGAGGCTAATTTGACAGAAGCACTGTTGTATAAAACCTCTTTAGGAAAAGCTCAATTACAAGGAGCGGTTATGAGTCGAGCTATTTTACAAAGAACATTTCTACGAGGTGCCAATTTAAGTCAAGCAATCTTGTGGGAAGCAAATCTGCAAGAAGCAAATTTGACAGATGCAGATTTAACAGGAGTAGATTTAAGAGGAGCAAATTTAGAAGGAGCTTTTTTGGTAGAAACCAATTTATTTCAGGCTTGTTTAGATGAGGTGAATTTAAATAAAGCAATTTTAACAGGTGCAATTATGCCTGATGGAAGCATTTACAGTTAATAGTAGAGACGACCACTCTATAATCTCCTCAGTGAAGAGGAGATACAATCGCATCCTTCCTATAAGGAAAGATAGAGAGAGGTTTACGTCTTTACAATTATCATGAATTATCTCTATGCTTTTCGGTAAGATGTCTGTATCGCGATCGCTGATTGATTCCATTGGCGATCTTCTAAAATGTAATTATCTTAAACGCGGAAACTCTTTTATTTCTATGACTTCGGCAATACTGGATAGTTTTTCTCAATTTAATCTCCAAGCTAAAGATCCTGAAGAAAGATTTATTACTTCTGGAGTAAGTTGGGAAGCTTATGAAACTTTATTAAACTTCTTGGGAGATAGTTCTGGTTATCGCTTGGCTTATTTAGAAGGAATTTTGGAAATTATGTCTCCTAGTCGTAGTCATGAACTAGACAAAGAAAATATCGGCAGACTTTTAGAAGCTTATCTAGAAGAAAATGGAATCCGTTTTTGGGGATTAGGATCGACTACCTTGCGTAAAGCAGACAAGCAAGCTGGAAAAGAACCAGACAAATGCTATTGCATTGTTACAGATAAAGATATTCCAGATCTGGCGATTGAAGTTATTTATACTAGTGGTAGTGTAAATGTTTTGACAATTTATCAACGCTTGGGTGTAACTGAAGTTTGGCTTTGGCAAAATAATCACTTTGAAATATATTATTTACAAGGCGATCGCTACGAACAAAGACAACAAAGCCAATTATTACCTGATTTAGATTTAGTTTTAATGGCTCACTACGTAACCATAGACGATCCTTTAGAGGCAATTATTGAATGGCGTAAACAAATTCGTTGATTGTTGATCGATATATAGAGATTACTTATTACTTATTACTTAAATCTATTTTCCATTCATCAGGAACTTGACTGATTTTTTCTTTTCCTGTGGGTTGATAAACTGGTTTTCCCATTGGTCTAGTCACTAGAGTACCGTTAAAATAAGCTTTAATTCTTTCTTTCGCTATTTCTACATACTGTGGTTCTTTTTCACAACCTACTGCCTTACGATTATGCTTCAGTGCAGCAATCAGAGATGAACCTACACCAACAAAAGGATCGAATACCCAATCATTTTCATTAGTTAAAGCTAAAACACATCTTTCGACTAACTCGACAGGATATTGACAAGGATGAATTGTTTTCTCTGGATGATTTGATTTAACGTTGGGAATTTCCCAGACTTCTTTCTTCCATTCGTCGAGGGCAATGTGCCATAGATCTGAGGGATTTTTTCCTTGAGGGTTACCTGAAGGTTTGCCTTTATTTTTTCCTTTATAGTGACGTTTGCCTGGATATTTTGCAGGAACTCTAACTGCATCTAGATTAAAAATGTAGTCTTTGCTTTTAGTAAACCACAAAATAGTTTCGTAGCGACCAGAAAATCTTTTAGATGCATGGAGTCCATGTCCAAAATGCCAGATAATTCTATTCCTCAGAAAAAAATTATATTTTTTGAAAATTTGATAGTAGAAAATATCTAAGGGAAAAACTTCTCCTCGATCAACATAATTACCTACTTGCCAACAAATACTACCATCTGATTTTAAGACTCTAGCTAATTCCTCAATGATTGATTCTTGCTGTTGAAGATAATCTTGAATGAAGATGCGTTTCTCATAATCCTTACCTAGGTTATAAGGAGGAGAAGTAACTATTAAGGTAATAGACTGGTTGGGAATAGTGGCTACAAATTGATGAACATTTCCTGGATAAAGTACTAACCGATGCTCTGGATTAAATTCTGTTTCAATTGAGGTACTTTTTTCAAAAATAGACAGATTATTCATCCAATTTGGAATCTAAAAGCTGCTTTACAACAATAACATCTGGATCAAGATAAGATTGTTGAGAAAATCTAAAGCAAAAGAAAGATTAAATTAAGGATTGATCGCTTATCAAGGATCGAGTAAATTCAGACAGAATACTTTGAGGAAGTGAACGGGCGATCGCATGAAATTTATTTTTTTTCTTCTCTGCAATTTAATGATGTTGGTGTTTGCAGGTAGAAGTTGGGCTGGTGAGGGATCTGCTTCTGCGATAAATGCAGGAATTGATGAATCGCCTGAAGAGTCTGATGTCCAAACTCAAGATGATACTAAATATAGCTTTACAGTTAGTCCATTAGTTAATCAATTATTTACTCAACCTACTAGTAGACATTTGAGAAAGGGAGAAGTGGTAATTAATTTTGATAGTAGGTTGTTTTTTCTTCCTGATTTAGTTCCCAACAATGAAGTAGATAACTCAGATACTGCCTCAAATTACAATACTGGTTTTAGTTGGGGCATTAGCGATGAGTTAGAACTTACTCTACAATTTCAACACGTCGATAGTAGTTCTCCTGCCCGTCAAGGTAATTTTACTTCGGAACGAACTGAAGATAACGAAGCAGCTTTAGAAGTTAAACAAAAGTTGTGGGAAAATACGTCGGGTACTCAATCATTGAGTGGGGTTTTTTCTGTTTCTTGGGGTACTCGTGGTTTTCGTTTGACTGGAGAAGGTACAACCACAGAGTTGAATAACCGTAATATTTATACTGCCGTTCATTTACCTTTCACTACGACGGTAGATCGCAAATGGCAATTTACTGTATCTCCTACTCTGGCTTTTTTTAATGAAGCCAATGCCGAATTTTTCCAACGTTTGCCTAATGATGATAGTTCCTTTGGGACTGTTTTTGGTTTGGCAGGTGCAGTTTCCTATACTATTAGTCCGAAATTGACTCTCTGGGGTGATGTGTTTCTGCCTCTGACAGGCAATAACAGTATTAGTAGACAATCGGGTAAACCAGATGATGCGATCGCGTATAATGCGGGTTTGCGCTATTTTGTTAATCCTCGTTTGGCTTTAGATGTCTATGCTTCTAATACGTTTGGCAGTATTGCCCCTCTATCTTTAACCGCAGATCGAGATTTAATGGCATTGGGGACAAATATAGTTTTGATGCCCGATCTTTTTGCTGTTAATCGTCGCCAACCTGACAGGTTTGATTCTCAATCTAATCTTGATCATACTCCAATTACTACTGATGGATTGGGGTTTTTTGATGGTGGCACGTTATCTAGTGGACAATTTTTATTTAATTTACAGGGAGGTAGTCAAGGACTGTTAACTTCTTTAAGATATGGTGTCTTAAAAGATTTTGAGGCAGGCATTTATTTAGATTATATTTCAGGAGAAACTGACGAATCTGAACAAGGTTTAAGTGCAAAAATTCGTTTACTTAATCAAGCAGAAAATCAACCTTTAACTGCCAGTTTGGCTGCAACAATTGGACTTGGTAATCAAGCTTTAACTAATTTTGCGAGTAATGACCGTCGAGAGTTTGATCGCCGTAATTTAGATAAAGAAATCCCCATTTTCTACCCTGGTGCAGATGAGAATGCCCAAGGCAAAGAATTTATTTTTACTCTATCTTTACCTTTAAATTACCAGTTTCAAAACGATGCTGCGGTTTGGTTGACACCAATGATTGGTTATTTGCAACGCAAAGGAACTGAATTAGTTGGTTTTAATGTTGGTGGTTCAATTCCTTTAGGAAAAGAGTTTAATCTTTTAGGAGAAGTTGGGGCAAATTTTGCAGGCGATGGTAATGCTTTTATTGGTAATAGTTTACAAGATGAAATTCCTTGGACTGTAGGTGTTCGTTGGCAACCTTTATCTTTATTGGGTTTAGAACCTTCTCCTAATAATAGTAATCCTCAACTAGAATTATATTTAACTAATCGAGTCGGTTTTTCTACATGGCATCAACTCCGCGTCCGCGATCAAAATGAAACCGCGATCGGATTGGGTTTATCTTTACCGTTTTAGGAAAGTTATTTGAACTAACAAATAATAATTTACTAGCATAAAACATACTTTCAGGTGATATATTTAAAGTCTTAGAGTTATGCCTACAATCTATCTAAGATGAGCAAGAAATTTTATTTATTGCTGCTATGAAAATTGTTTCACTATTTAGTGGTTGTGGAGGAATGGATTTAGGATTTATTTGGTCAGGCTATCAAGTAGTTTGGGCAAATGATATCGATCATTATGCTTGTGAAACATATAAATTAAATATTGGCAATCATATTATTGAAGCTGATATTGCTCAAATAGATTTTTCTTCTATTCCCGATTGTGACGTAATTTTAGGGGGTTTTCCTTGTCAGGATTTTTCTATGATTTGGAAACGAAAAGGAATTGAAAGCGATCGCGGTAATCTTTATCAGTATTTTGTTAAAGCAGTAGCTCTCAAACAACCTTTATTGTTTGTAGCAGAAAATGTTAGAGGGTTGTTAACAGCAAACAAAGGAAAAGCTATTCAAAAAATTATTGAATATTTTGAAAATTGTGGTTATAAAATTAATGCAGATATTTACAATTTTGCCGATTATGGCACCCCACAACTCAGAGAAAGAGTTTTAATTATTGGTATTAGAAAAGATCTTGATTTTAATTATCAAAAGCCACAACCAACTCATAATAATTATATTACGTCTGGAGAAGCTTTAAGAGATGTAGAAAAAGCAATCTATAATAATGAAATTCTTAAAATTAGACCCAAAACCACGAAGATTTTAGAGCTAATTCCTGAAGGCGGAAATTTTCAATCTATTCCTAAAGATTCTCCTTATTATGTTAAAGGAATGATTTCTCATGTCTATAGAAGATTAGATCGTAACAAACCTGCAACTACTATTATTGCAGGAGGAGGAGGAACGTGGGGATATCATTTTTCTGAACCTAGACCTTTAACTAATCGAGAAAGAGCGCGTTTATTTGGTTATCAAGATGATTTTAAATTTATAGGCAAGATAGCAGATGTACGCAGACAAATAGGTAATTCAGTATCTCCTGTAGCGATTAAAGTTATAGCAGATGAACTTAAACTGATTTTTAATATTAAATCTAAACAAAATCAATTTCATAAAAGTTTGAGGAAGCGAACACAGACAAATTTTAATCAAAATGGGTTACATCAATATCAACAGTTGCAATTACCTTTGGTATTTGAAAAATATTCGGTTAAAACAGAAAAGATACTAGAACTGATCCAAGAAGAAGATATGATGCCCAGTAGTCGTGTACATACAGCTTCTAATACAATTAAACAACAATAGAATCTTGTTGACACAATTAATGACGAAAAAACTGATCTATTATTTATTAAAGAAAATACTTATTTAACTTCAAATCAAGCTTTAAAATTTTTTGAGTTATGCAAAAGAGATATTCAACCAAAAGATTTAGAGTTTAGAAGAAAAAACAACCTCAAAATAGGAGATGAAACTATTCAACCAGAAATAGTTTTCCAAAGAGTTAGGGGTTCTCGAAATCGACTATGCTGTCAATTAAGAGATTTAGAAAACTATATTCTCAAAATATACGAGCATTCAATAGATTTAGAATATAATGACGCTAAAATTGTCATTGAAAATTATGATGAAGTTCTTCATAGGTCGAAAAAACATGGAATGAGAGGACAACGAAACTTTACTGGAAAAATTGAAGATGAAGTCAGAGGCAAGTTAGCGGAGCATGGTTTTAGTAAATATCTCGCTAATTTAAATAATATTGAATTCCCTGTCGACTACTCTACAGTAAGTGATTCTAAGACAAAAAGAGATGCTGGAGATTTTACTCAAGTAGTTATAAATCATCAAATGTATGATATTCCGCAGCAATATCATATATCTTTAAAATCTACAAATGGTAACTACTTAGCAATTCCACAGCATGAAATTGACTGGGAAGGAGAAATATTCGTGTTAGTCAAACTGCATATTAAAGAAACATTTTTATATCAAGCAATTAAAGCAGATCTACAATTAGCTCAACTTAATCTTAATGAAAACCTTGGTTGGTTAGAAATCCGAGGTTTTATTAGTAAAAATGATTTTAAAAATAGTTATGTAAGTAAAAAATTACCAGATGGAACAGAGCTAAGTTATCCTAACTATATCAAAGCACCAATACAATTAAATCAAAATATTAGTCAGTTGACAGATTTGTTAGAAAAAATCAAACAATTAGTTATTTAATTTTTTTGATCAAGAGTTAGAGACACATGAAATTAGTCTTCTAGCTTAAGTTAGCTTAAGTCAAGTCAAACAAGCTCGTCAATTGAGAACCATCGCTGAATCTAAACAACTCATACGAATAATCTTAAATTCCATAATTAAGTAAAAAAAGATTGCAAACTTGCTCTCAATGCTTTAATTTACGAGATGATAAGAATATCCTTAAACAACTAGACTAACTTAGAGCTAATTTAAAGCTTAAGATAACTCAGTAGATTAGTAGTCGTTACAAAATTAATTAAACTAGAAAATTACCTGATTAAAACCAACTAAAAAATAGCTAAATTTATTTAAATGAAGATAGATATTACTTGTCTTTATGCAATAAATCATCTTAGACGTGTGTTTTTTAGTTGATAGTTAATAGTTGATATTTCATACAATTTTTGGCTTAATTGCCGTGATTTAAATCTAGTAAAAATTAGAGGTAAAATTTATGGTTTTCAAAAAAATTTTAATTGCTTTAGATCGTTCCCCTCAAACAGCAATGATTTTTAAACAAGCTTTAGCTATAGCTCAAACTCAGGGCAGTCAATTAATGTTATTTAATTGTCTAGATATTCACACTGAAGAAATTAGTCCTGTAATGGGTATTGGTACATTAGGTGATGTAAATATGTACAATACTTTCCAGCGACTTCATCATGAAAGTTTGCAAAAAGATCTTGCACAAATTAAAGATTGGCTAACAACTTACTGTGAATATGCTTCTGCTAAAAATATAACCGCAGAATCAGATTGTCGAATTGGAAATCCTGGAGTATTAATTTGCGATCGCGCTAAAGATTGGGGTGCAGATTTAATTGTTATTGGTCGTCGAGGTTACAGTGGTTTGTCTGAATTAATTATGGGTAGTGTTAGTAATTATGTTACTCATCATGCTACTTGTTCTGTATTAGTGATTCAAGGAATACAAACGGAAGAAGATGATGAACTTACTCAGACAATCTCAACAAATATAACTAATTAATGTAGTTTAGTTTCAAACTTGAATTGAGGTGTAAAATGAATACCAAAGTTAATTATCAAGAAAAAATAATTGCTCTTTGGACAGTATTTTTATTAGGAACTATTTTTCATACTCAGTTGGCTTTAATGCCTCTTTTTCATGGTTTAGAGGTAAGTCATGGTCATGGGGAAGCAGCAGCAAGTATTAACGAGATTTCTTATATTTTATGGTTAATGTTAGCTTTTTTTGTTTTACCAATGATTGCCATAGTTGGCACTGCTTTTTATAATTCTTATCGTTACAGAAGCATTCATTTTGGTTTGACTGTGGTTTATTCAGTGATGAATTTGCTTCACGTAATACTCGATCTTTTTGTCGATCTGATCGCTTGGTATCAAATTGTTTTGATGGTAGTTTTATTGTTAGTTGGTATTATTTTGAATGTGGTTTCTTACCAATGGATGCAACAAGGTCATCATCGGATCAAATTATCTCAATCTAGTTAAATAAACTCAAATCCGCTTAAACTCCATTAATAAAAATAGTTGTGATTATTAAAATTATAATGATGGAAAATAAACGGATTTGATATAATTTAGTAAATTTATTTAAAAGCGATCGCTTTAGCGATTTAACCCAGTTACTCCTTCTAAATCTGCACCAATAAATTCTGCATTAGTGACATCAGCGTTAGTTAAATTTGCCCCTTCGAGATCGGCTTTAGTAAAATTAGTTCCGTTTAGATTTGCCCCTGAAAGATTTGCCTTTTCTAAATCTGCATCGGTTAAATTTGCGCCACTAAGATTAGCATTGCTAAGATTGGTTTCGTCCAAATCTGCATCAATTAAAATGGCATTACTTAGATCTACACTACTAAGATCAGCTTTTTCTAAATCAACATCTCGAAGATCGCAACCTTGACATTCTCGCGTAGATAAAAGACGATCAACCAGACTGCTTTGGGTTGAATTAGCCTGAGCTATTGTAGTCTTGTACGAATTCTTCTGTAAAGATGGTAGATTAGCTGCTTGAGTTGTCTCTGTTTCCCAATAGCCAAAACTTAACACGAATGCTAACATTGCGATCGCTATCAAACCAATTTTTTTCTGAGTAATTCCTATCATTAATATCAAAAAAAATTTCTAATTGTTGGGAATTTGCATATTTTATAAAGATAGGTATTAGCAGTGAATCCTACTTAAGATTGAAATATTTTGATGAATAATTTGAGTTACCCAAAAAAATGAATAAGTTAGAAAACATTCTTTATTTAGGAGATGACATCAATACTGATGATATTATTCCTGCCAAAAGAGGAACAAATGGCGATCGCGAACACTTGGCAAGGTATGCTTTAGAACATCTGATTGGAGAAAATAAATTAAAAGAATACAATATTATTGAAGCTGGAGATAACTTTGGTTGTGGTTCGAGTCGAGAATACGCACCTTTAGCAATTAAAGCAGCAGGAATTAAAACAGTACGCGCTCGTTCTTTTGCAGAAATTTTTTATCGTAATAGTATTAATATCGGTCTGAATTTAGAGATTATTGGCGAACATCAAAATAATTCTGTAATTGAAGCTATTACTAAGGCAGGCGGTTTAATTCCTTTTAATCAACAACGTCTTCAGGGCAAAGTTACAATCCCTCCCAGTCAAACCAAACCTCGCCCGATGACAATGGCAGAAAAAATGTTAGCCAAAGCTTCGGACAATCAATACGTACAACCAGGAGAAGTGATCTTTGCCAAAGTAGACTTAGCCATGTCCCATGATGCGATCGCAGCACCTGTAGGACAATTGTTTTATCAACATTTTGGAGAGGATGCTAAAGTTTGGGATGCTAACCGTGTTGTCTTAGTTGCCGATCATTTTATTCAAATTAATGAGATCAGAAAAGATCGAGGCGCAACCGAGATGTATCAGGGGATGGTTCATTTTGCCAAGCAGCAAGGATGTCACTTATTAGATTTGGTTTCTCCAGGAGAAGCACAAGGTATCTGTCATGTTTTGCTACCCGAACGAGGTTTTATCCGCCCAGGCACGATCATTGCTGGTACTGACTCCCATAGTTGCACCTATGGGGCTTTTGGGGCTTTTTCTACGGGAGTAGGTACTACTGATATGGCAAATATTTTTGCGACAGGCGATCTATGGTTGCGTGTTCCTGCTACTTTATTGTTTGAATTATCAGGTAATCTTCCTGATAATATCAGTGCTAAGGATATTATGCTTTTTATCCTCGGTCAAATTGGTTGTAACGGTGCAACGGGGAAAGTAATTGAATTTCGGGGAAGTATTATCGAACAGTTATCAATTGATGAACGGATGACTCTTGCCAATATGGCGATCGAAGCTGGGGCGATGTGTGGTTTAATAGCACCTGATGAGCAGACGATTGAATATCTTCAAAAAAGAATAACCAAAGAAGAATTTAATATAATTACCAGTGATTCAGATGCAGAATATGAACAAATTTATCAATTCGATCTAAGCAATTTAGAACCTCAAGTTGCCCTTCCTCCCAAACCAGATCGAGTAGTTAATATTAGTGAGTTAGAAGAAATAGAGATTACTAAAGCTTTTATTGGTTCTTGTACTGGTGGTAAACTAGACGATTTTGCTCAAGCTGCCAAAGTATTGAAAGGACGCAAAGTTGCTTCTGAAGTAAGTTTATTTATTGTTCCTGCTTCTCAAGAAGTTCGTCAACAAGCTGAAAAATTAGGATATTTAGAAATATTAGAACAAGCAGGGGCGCAAATCCTTAAATCTGGCTGTGGTGCTTGTATTAATTCAGGAATTGGCGTTTTAGAGCGAGAAGAAGTAGGCATTTATGCGACTAATCGTAATTTTAAAGGACGTAGTGGCGACCCCACTGCAAAAAATTATTTAGCTTCTCCTCGAATAGTCGCAATTTCAGCCCTAAAAGGAAAAATTACCAGTCAAATTGATTAAATTAAGCAAATAATGTTAATTATGTTTAGATTAATTTGAGTTCGACGAAAATTTTCATGAGTGCTGCGCGGTCTCAGCGAAGCTGAAGCACTTCGTGATCGCATTCTTGACGGTTATTTGGAATTAATGACCGCTGATACCGCCTAACTCAAGATGTTTGGATTCATCGAACTCACGTTATCTTTAGTTAGCTAGGTTTTCTTGATAATCACCAATTTTATTGTTGCTATTGCCTGTAGTCCCCATTTTCTGCTTACTTAAAGATTCAGGATTAACGTTTTCTACTTCTTTCTGAACATTTTTAGTACCTTCGGCAAAAGTATCTTTTGCACCTTCAAAAGCATCTTTAATTTGAGTAGGGATACTTCTAGTTTCCGTACTAGAATCATTAGCATTTCTTTCTATCGCATAAGATTCTGCTTCAGCAGTTAAAGAATCGGCTGTAGCTGGTAGTGAATAGAAGAGATTACCAAATACTAATCCTGTTAATAAAAGCGTAATAGTTAATAAATTGGTAATTTTAGCTTTTAAAGTTGCTAGAAATTTTTTGTACATTTAATTTTACCTTCCGATGTGAAGTTTTAGAACCAAGTATTTTTTCAACGTAGAAAAGAATACCTATTGGTTTACAGCTTATATATAAACAAAAATTTAATAGATAAAAATCATCCTTTAGGTATAAAAATATAATTCAACACTATGGCTGATGCACTTCGATTAATAGCTGTTTTCATTAAATTTATTTATAGTTGTTATCTTTTTTTATAGTGTTTAGATTAATTGTGTATTAGAAAAAAAAAATATTTACAAATTATAAAAAAAACTTTAGATCATCAATATTTTGGCTATTTACGAAGTTTGAATCCTAATGCACGCGATCGCTCTTGCTCTACGTCTTTGTAAAGATGCAAACATAAAAAAACTTCTTTTACAAGTCAATGGAGATTGATTCATAATTATAACTTTTAAATTGCAAGTTAAAATTAATCATACCCAAAATAACTTGTAAAATGCAAGTAGCACCATGATTAATTGTTAGATTTTAGTAATGACACAACCGCGACGCTCTTCTTGTCCTATAGCTTGCACTCTAGATTTAATTGGCGATCGCTGGACTTTACTAATCATTCGAGATATGATGTTTTTCAACAAACAACGATTTGAAGAGTTTTTGGCATCTCCAGAAGGGATTTCAACCAATATTTTAGCGAGTAGGCTGAAATTACTCGAAGAATTAGGCTTAGTAATCAAACAGCCTTACAGCAATCATTCTAGAAGAATGAATTATCAGTTGACAGAAAAAGGAAAAAGTCTTCGCCCTTTACTAAAAACCATTGCTAGCTGGGTATTAAAAAATCTTCCTCAAACCCAAATTTCTGACAAGATTTCTTAATGGTTGTTTCCCTCTACATTCTTAAGAAAAACTTGCTCATTATCTGGTAAAGATTGATTTAAATCAGCTTTTTCTGCTAGAGAATCAAGTTTTTTTTGTGCATGATTTCTTGCTTGTTCGATTAATTCCTCACCACTTTTAGTTTTACCAAATTGTTGTTTTACTCCTTGGTCATCTTGAACAACTTTAAATTAATTATATGAAGTAAAAATAAGTGTTTGAAATAACAAGGCTCGTTGCATTCATCAGTTACCAGCTACTAATTACCTATTACTTGATATTAAACCTTCAGTCACAGAATAACTAAAGGCTTTTTATAATTAAACTCAAGAATTAATCATGAGAAATCCAATCCAAATATTTGCGCTCGCTTAATAACTCTTGAGACAGTAAAAAACTTGCAACTGTCCAAATCTGGTATTTTCTCGCTTCTTTCCCAATTAAACGACCATTTTTACCATCATAATATTCTGCCCATTCATCTTGAGGCAAACGTTTAGCAGCAGTATCTAAAGCTCTTTTAGCAATTTCAGGACGGTCATATTTTAAGGCTACTGCTACTAACTGCCAAAGTAAAACAGGCCAATTACCTCCATTATGATAAGACCAAGGACGATTTTTAGGGTCACAACCAGTTAAAAGTTGCCAATCTCGATCTTTAAGCGCAGGAAAACAAATTTTCATCGGCATAAAACCAATTAAATCTTTCCATTTTTTTTCAATAGTATTGAGAATAGCTTGAGCTTGAAATTCCGTTACCAAAGAAGACAGAATTGCCATTAAATTACCCAACGAAAAAAAGCGACAATCTAATTGAGAAGGCCCTAAATTACCAACTAAATATCCGCCGTCTTCTGGTAACCATTCACTCAAATCTGCATAGGGAATTGATTCCGAATAAATATTAAATTGATTTAAAACATTTTCTCCGTATTCTTCTCCTTTGTAGCGATAAATAATATTTAATCTTTCTAAATCTAGCCAATAATGATGACGAATATGACTAACTAAAGGAGATACCCGATTATCAATTGCTTGATGGGTATTGGCATTTTCATTATTATCTAATAAAAGTTCTTTAGCACACCGTAAAGCTGTATAAAATAGAGATTGAATTTCTAAGGGATGTCCATTAATTCCCATACGACGGTCAATCATACAGGCTCCATCAGGAACTAATAAAGTTGGATACATATCAAATCTTGCCGACAAACAAAGTTCCATAATTAAGCGAATGCCTTTTTGCATTTCGGGACTATGAGCTAAAGAAAATTCTCCTGTTGCTTTGACATAAGCTCTTAATAAAAACATCCACCACAAACAAGAATCAACTGGTGTAACTCTACCGATCGCATGATCGCCAAAATCTGCTTGTAAATATTGATCGCTACTCTGATGAATAACTTTAAAACTAGCAGGCATTATTCCTCTACCTGGCTCTAAAAAATCTAATTGTTTTTCTTTAATTTGTAGCTTTAAAGTATGGATTAAAAAATTACGAACAATCTCAGTTTTTCCTTTAATTAAAAATGCTAAAGCTGCGGGAATAAAATCACGAATAAAACATTGGTCATAGTTTAAAGCAGGTGTTTCGCGATCGCAAGCAGCTACTGTTCCTATCGGCATTTCATAGTAATAGATAATTGACTGTTCTAAAATTTCCCAAGCTTCAGTAGTAAGGCGATCAATATTCATAACTATTAGTTTTTTTGGTTAATCGAGATAGACAACAGTTATCATTTTTTCGAGCTACAGTTTAACATTTTGCTTAATTGTTAATGTTTAATTGGTAACTGGTGTAAGGACAAAGCAATGCCTTGCTCCCTACTGGTAAATGATTTTACCTTCTCTGCAAGATTGCTTTCATAATTGCTTTAGAAGTTTCAATATCTTCTGGTGTAGGTGCAGTTTGTTGCCAACTGGTTCGTTTTTGTAAATTTTCACACCATTGATTTACTTTGGGATAAGGTTCTAAAGGAATCCCTAAGAAAGGAATAGATGCTACTGCTGTTCCTGCAACAATATCAGCATAGGTTAATTTTTCTCCCATAAAATAAGGTTTATTATCAACTAAATTATCTTCAAAATATTCCAAGGCTGTTGCCATATTTTGTTTGGCTTGTTCTAGTTTTTTTGCTTCAACTTGTACATCCAACATATCCTTCATTAAAACAATTGAAGCTGGTGGTAATTCATTAACAGTAACTAATTCAATCATACGAACTTTAGCAATGGCTTTTGCTTCGGTTGGCATCAAAGATTGGTCGGGATATTTAGCTTCTAAATAATCTAAAATTGCTAAAGATTCAAATACAGTAAAATCATTATCTATTAATACGGGAATATGATGAAAAGGATTCAGTTTAAGGAAATCTGGTTGAAATTGATCTCCATTCAGTTTCATTAAAATTGGTTCAAATTCTAAATTTTTTTCGAGTAATGTTACCCAAACTCTACGAGCATTAACTGAAAGGCGAGAATAGTAAAATTTCAACATTAATAATCTCCTTAAGCAAGGATAAATTCTAAATAAGTCAAAGCTACGCCATGAATAATTAACAGAGCTTATAACAGTTCTCAAACTTGTAAGGTACATTTAATTTTGCCTTCTGGAGGGGCTGTCTTTTGACGTTGGGGGACTCTGAGGTTTCCTCAGATTGTGAGGGGCTGTCTCTTGAACTTGGTTCAAGAGCTTGTACGCCCCGTCCAACCAACGTGTTGAGGTGTCCTCAAAAGCTTGTAAGCCCCGTCCTTCTGCCTTAAAGCGATTAACTTTGTACCTCATGACTATAAGAAACGCTGTATCTCAACTTTGTTAAATTCAAAACAATGGCATACAGTTTCCGAGCGTTTTTTTTATTGTAAAAGGATAGTCTGTAAAAGCTAAACTCTTAATCTTTGTATAAGATTACATTGTCAAGTATCGCTGTGACTGCACAAAAAACACCTGGACTTTTTGTGAATTCTGAATCAAATATTATTGATAATTTATATACTTATTTAAATAAAAATAATCCACCAAATGTTAAAATAATTATTAATAAAGCAAACCAAATAAACTGATTATCTTTCGTATTAACTTGGCTTAAATCGACTGTTTTATCGGAAAGGTTAGTTTGATTGTTATTATTTTTCCTCTGATTTTTTGCCGTTACATATTTAGGTTGGTCATTACTAGTCGCAGTCAGATCTGGAATTTCGCTCATCCATTCTTTTGGTCTTTTTAATTGTGGTGCTTGAATAATATAAAGAACTTGTTTAGCTTGTTGGCGAATTTCTGGATGAAGATGGGTAGCTAATTCTTGGCATAATGCGATCGCTTCTTTTAATTGACCAGCAGCTTGATAAGCCATAACTAGCCAAATTTGGGCTTCTCCGCCTAGACGAGTAGATTTAGCAACTAATTCCTTAGCTTCTTCCAGATATTGTACGCTTAGATTATATTCTCCTTTTTCTAAAGCATTTTTTCCTGCTTGATAACGAAGACGAAACTTTTCCTGTTGTTCTGCTGTCATTTTTTCTATCGGAGTATTTACTGATGTTGCCCTACATTTAGAGATACCATGATTAATATAAGTTTATTAAGAAAAAGAAATGAATAGCAAATCAAAAAGTTGGATAAATTGTTTTAAAATTTGCACTCCGATCGCCTTAATTATTAGTACAATGATCGGAACAGAATTAGTTGCTAACGCAAGACCTCCACACATCCCATTACCAGCAAGTAATCCTAACTCAAGTATATATTTTGGTCGGATTAATTCTCCTACTCCACCTAGATCTTTAAACGTTACTCCTAATCCTTTGCACCAAAATTATTACGATTCTTATTACAATTCTAACTCTTACTATTATTCTGATTATCCTTACAATGAAGGAAGATATTTTCGAGGCAAACGCAGTCGAGTCCACAATAGTACATTAATTAATCCAACCATTATTAATTCAGATATTTCTGATTCAGTAATTATCGATCCTGTAATTATTAATCCTAAAACCAGAACTTATCGAACTCCTGCAGTTAATCGGTCTTATATTAGAGTGACATTTGAATAATTGTTGCTGGTTAATTGTTGATAGTTGATTAATTGTAAAAATAATCAAACTAATTCTTTGTTAGGATTTTTGCTATTTGAATTATTTAAATTAAATCGCTCATAGTTTATCTTAGATAGAAAAAAGTATCGATATTTTTTGGCTTAAATCAATTAATGAGATTATGGCGATCTCATAGGCGTTTCTCTACACGCAGCGTCTCTGCAAAGCAGCCCGCAAGGAACGAGTGAACCTCTCGTTTTCTGGTAGTCATTGATGAAAAAATGGCTGTAAAACTAGGCAAAAACTTTTGACTATCTATACGTTTGATGAAAAAGGTAAAAAAATAAAAAATGGTGAAGTCCCTCTTATTAATAAGGAACTTTTTAATTTAATGTCGGTCTAGCAAAAAAAAATCGGCGTTCTTTCCTTAGTTAAAAATTTTCATAAGTCAATTACAGTTACTTGATTTATAAAAAAATTTAACTTAAAAACACCGAAGATTGAGTTGTAGACAGGGGAAACTTCACAGTGACGAAAATCAAGATTATTAATGCTATCTCAGGAAAAAATACTACTCAGCAGATTTTAGAAATAATTCAAATTTACCAAGAGGGTATTACAATTCAAGAATTAAGCAAATCTTTAAATCGTCCCGTTTCTATGTTACAAATTTGTCTCAAAAACTTAATTGCACTCAAACAAATCTCTGTTAGTAGAAGTCAACATAATTTAAGCTTGATTTACTATCCAAATAAAAAAAATATTTAATCTTTAAAATTGCTAATATTAAGCACAGTTCTCTTGTTTCATTGATTTTTTGAGGATTTTCAAACCTTTTTTCATCTGACGAGAAACAGTAACTACACTAATACCTAATAATTGAGCAGTCTCTTTTTGAGTTAAATCGTGTAAAAAGACAAACTCTACTACATTTCTAGTGCGGTCTTCTAATTGAGATAAAGCTTGTTGTAAACGAAAACGATCTTCATGAGCTAATTGAAAACTACGATATTTCGGATCGGGAACTAAATCTGATAAAAGAGTTTGATTGTCATTATCATGATTGACAGAAACATCTAAACTTAAAGGATTTCTATTTTGATGAGCTAATTTAATATCGTGCCATTCTTTCAAAGAAATTTCTAAAAACTGAGCGATCTCTGAGTCTAAAGGTTGACGATTAAATTGGGTACGAAAATTTTGAATAAAATTAATTGATTGTTGTCTTAATTCTACCCAACGTCTAGGAATGCGGAGAGTAGAACTTTTATCTCGGAGATAGTGTTGAATTTCACCTCTAATATAAGGAATAGCAAAGGAACTAAAGGCATTACCTTTTTCAAGATCGAAACGTTCAATTGCCCTAATTAAACCAATACAACCGACTTGTAATAAGTCCTCATAAGTTTCATTGCATTGATTAAGCCAATGATTTACTTCTTTTTTAACCAAACCAATGTTTAATTCCATGATTTGGTTACGTAATTTAGTGCTTTTATTATTGTGATATTCTTGTAATAAAAGTAAGCTATCAATTTTAATATTATGTTTAATACAAACTGACATTGTCATTATCCCTAAATTGAAAGCAAAATACTTTTCAAACTTAATAAGTTAAAAGGAAATCAACAGTTGATTAATTGGAAGATAATAGTAATCAATAAATATCAATTTCAACCTTTAACTAAACCAAGCATATGCTTTGCTGCAAGCTAGAGACAACAGCATTTTTACGCCATTTGTTTT
This sequence comes from uncultured bacterium, assembly GCA_964562685.1. GTDB lineage: Bacteria > Cyanobacteriota > Cyanobacteriia > Cyanobacteriales > Xenococcaceae > Stanieria. The sequence goes on along the minus strand of CAZLUP010000040.1, from coordinate 11,465 downwards.
ATAAAATTCCAGTAAATTAAGCGGAGATTTTACTGATTAAAAATTAAAGATTATGTAAAAATACGTAAGAATTAAATTTAAAAATTAAATTAGTGAAAAAAAGGGGGCTAACTGCCCCAATTTCTATTTGCTAATTATGTTTTTTTCAAAAAAACTGTAACCAAATTTGTTATGCTGCTGGTTGAACTCGACCATAGAAAGTACCACGAACTTTAACTTCTTCTGGTTCTTCAGCACCTAAATCTGTAGCAGAAGGTTGTTCACTTACAAACACACCAGCAATTTCCCCTGTACTGCTATCAACTTTGGTAACATTTAAAGCAATTTTACCTTTTCTGGAAACAAATTCTTTAACATTGGCACGAGTAAAATCTTCATCATCTGCTCTGGCTGGTAATGCTACCGCATTATCGTAACCACTGGCAAGACTACGACCTTTGGGATCGAGAAATACTTGTCCACGATAGGAAGGAACTTTAAATTCTCCAGAAAAATCAGTAGAAGCATTGATTGCATTTAAGTTGGGTTGAGTTTGAGCAATCAAATTTTTAATGGTAAACAGAAAAGGTACTTCTTTACCTCCAGGTAACAAAACAGTAATTGCCTGGAAATCAATCCCATCTTTCTCAGTAAAAGTAAGACTACCATCTTCATTTAAGAGGATGTCACCACTAATTTGATCGAGACTAGAAGTATATCTGGTCAGTTTTTTACCTTGAATAAATTCAGCTTCTTGGCGTTTGTTAGCGGGTTCTTCTTTGACAAAAAACTCTTTTGGTTCGATACACAAATCAGTTATTTTGTAAGACTTACTTGGATCTAGAGCAATAGAACCGCGACTAGTTTCTGGAATATCAAGACAGGTATTAGCTATCCCAGTATTGACAATATCATCGTAAGTTAGTTGATCTCTACTGATATTTTTGGAACTGTCACTACAAGCTGTCAACACCCCTAAGCACAATGCTAAAAAGGCAGCAATTAATGCACGATACCTCATGGTCAACCTCATTTTGTCAATTTTAGATTTAACATCGAGCGCGAATGTAACTAAAAATATGTAATTTAGACAAGTTTTGCTAGTCTGGATGGTATCTACTGTACCAAATAGACACTACTCATAGTTCAATCATTGGAGATCCAATTGAAAAAATTCTCTAGTAGAGATTGCTGACTTTCTACGCAACTAGACAAAAATCGACTTATGATAGCTGTAATCACTACAAAAATAAAGATCAAATTAGCCTTGTCGATGATTAATGAGTAGCCAACAAAATTCACTTTCTCCAGATCTAGAACAAAAACTTCAGGAAATTACTACTGTAGTTAAGAGTTTAGCCGAAACTAATCAAGAAGATTTGCTTTTTTTATTATCTCTCTTACGGACTTTAGAATCAATTCATCGTCAGATTCGGACGGAAATGTTTGAACCCGCTTTACCGAATAGTCGAAATAAGTTGTATCAGTTGGTTAAAGATATTGAAGAACAAGGTGGTTGGCCTTATATAGAAAGAATGAAATTAGAAGATTTACTTTTTAAACTTAGAGTCAAATTCTAGTGAGTTTATTTAGCCTTTGGACAATAATTAACCAAGGTATTAGAAAAGATGAGTTTGAGAAGATTAAAGTGCTGAAAATTGTTATAGTTTTAGGTTCTCAAACTGTCATTAAAAAGCTAATCTGGAAGAAGTTATTTAAGTTATTAAGATTGGTTTTATGGCTTTTACGATCAATCCAATTAAATTTGGTACGGATGGTTGGCGGGGTGTAATTGCTGCGGACTTTACTTTTGAGCGAGTAGCATTACTTGCTCCTTTAGCAGCTAAGGTTTTAGCAGATAATTATGGTGCTACTACGGGAAGTCGTACGGTAATTGTTGGTTATGATCGCCGTTTTTTGGCAGAGGATTTTGCTAAAGTGGCAGCCGAAGCCATTCAAGCAGCAGGTTTTGACGTATTATTATCTCAATCTTATGCTCCTACTCCTGCGTTTAGTTGGGCAGCAAAAGTTCAAAATGCTCTAGGTGCGATTGTAATGACTGCTTCTCATAATCCTGCTGCTTATTTGGGTTTGAAGGTAAAAGGGGCTTTTGGAGGTTCTGTCTCTCCAGAAATTACTCAGAAAATTGAAGCAATTTTAGACCAGCCTGTGCCTGAAGCGAAAAAACCTGGAAAATTAGAATTATTCGACCCTTGGACTAGTTATTGCGAAGGTTTAAAAGCCAAAGTTGATATTGCTGCTATTAAAGCTGCGATCGCGTCGGGAAAAGTTCGGGTTTATGCTGATGTGATGCATGGTGCTGCTGCAACAGGTTTAGAGCGGTTGCTAGATTGTCCGATTGCAGAAATTAATAGTGCGCGCGATCCTTTGTTTGGCGGTGGCGCACCTGAACCTCTACCTAAGTATTTGCCAGATTTGTTTCGGACAATTAAAGAAGCTGCTAATCAGTATCCTGATAGTATTCGAGTTGGGTTGGTTTTCGATGGAGATAGCGATCGCATTGCAGCCGTAGATGGTCAAGGTAATTTTTTAAGTTCTCAAGTTTTAATTCCTATTTTGATCGAACATTTGTCTCAGAAAAAAGGTTTTACTGGAGAAATTGTTAAAACTGTCAGTGGTTCAGATTTAATTCCTCGTCTTGCCAAGCTTTATAATCTTGAGGTTTATGAAACTCCGATTGGTTATAAATACATTGCGGATCGGATGTTATCTACAGAAGTTTTGGTTGGTGGGGAAGAATCGGGCGGAATTGGTTACGGCACTCATATTCCTGAACGAGATGCCCTCTTATCTGCGCTTTACGTATTAGAAGCGGTAGTAGAATCAGGAAAAGATTTAAGTGATATTTACGCTCAATTAGAGAAGAAAACTAATTTTACGGCAACTTACGACCGTATCGATCTGCCTTTAGCTAGTATGGAAGTCAGGGCAAAACTATTAGAACGGTTACAAAACGAACCTCTTCAAGAAGTAGCTGGTAAATCAGTTGTTCATTGTTTAGATGTTGATGGTTATAAATATAGATTGGCAGATGATAGTTGGTTGTTGATTCGGTTTAGTGGTACTGAACCGGTTTTACGTCTTTATTGTCAAGCTCCCACCATGGTAGAAGTCAGAAAAACCTTAGATTGGGCAAAAGATTGGGCTAATTCTGTATAATCTTGATGATCACAAGCTTTGCTTTAAATGCTCAAATTTGAATTCAAATTGATATTTAATTGTTTTGAACTTCCAAGGTTCTTTGGCTGATTGATAAAAAAATGATCTGGTAATAAATAGAACATCTGCTTATTATCACATGATGATTTTTGACTATTTATATTTTTAAATTTTTAGGCAAAGAACCGCTTTCTCTGGTTAGCACAATCTCCCAAACTTCTTTCTATAGCAGTACGCTTTTCGATTAGGACAGAAAATATTGGGTTAAAGGGAATAGGGAACAGTAAACAGGCAAAAACATAATGTCCTAATATTTTTCCGTAGTGCTATTTTCTAGCACCAACTTGGATGACATCGGCAACTTCAGCGACGGAATACCATTTATCTGCTTGTAAACCAAATCTAAACCAAAAGACTTCAAGAATATCCCAATCAGCAACAACGGTATTATTCTCAATCTACAACTTTTCTTGCTCTTGCCGATCTGAAGCAGGAATAGGATCATAACCACCAGGATGTAAAGGATGACAACGAGAAATTCTTTTAATCGCTAACCAACTACCACGCCACACTCCAAATTTTTCCACCGCTTCTAAAGCATATTGAGAACAAGTAGGTTGAAACCGACAACTAGGGGGAAATAAAGGCGAAATCAAACTACGATAAATTTTAATTAACCAAAGTAAACCAGTTTTAAGCATCAAAGTTACCAAAATCCAATAAATTAAAGTAATTAGCAGTAAAACATCGACAATAAATAATAAACCAGCATTAACAGTTGATAAATGAATTATTTAGGTGAATCAATTTCCTCTCTTTGGTATCCTTTGATTATTATTTTCCTTTATCTAGGAATTTTAGTTACTGTAGCTGAAGGCTTAAACCGTTTTATTAATGACGATCCCGAAATTACTAGAAAGGTTGTCCATATCGGTAGCGGTAATGTCATTTTATTAGCTTGGTGGCTCAATCTTTCTAGCTGGGTAATTATTTGGGCTGCAATTATGGCAGCAATTATTGCTATAATTTCTTATGTAACGCCAATTTTGCCTAGTATTAATAGTGTAGGTAGAAAAAGCTTGGGTACTCTATTTTATGCTCTTAGTATCGGCATTTTAGCTGCTATTTTTTGGCAAAACTATCCTGAGTATACTGCAATTGGCATTTTAGTAATGGCTTGGGGTGATGGCATGGCAGCAATTATCGGTCAACGCTACGGTAAACATACTTATCAGTTATTAGGAATTACCAAAAGTTGGGAAGGTTCTCTAACTATGGTTGGATTTAGTTATTTAGTCACTATTATTATCCTGTTGTTTGTCCAAGGAAATTGTTGGCAGACTTGGTTAATTTCTTTATTAGTAGCTATTGGGGCTGCTAGTCTTGAAACTGTTTCCAAATGGGGGATTGACAACTTTACTGTTCCTTTAACCAGTGCAATGTTATGCTTTTGGTGCAGTCATATTTTAGTTGTCTCTTAAAACTTATCGCTCGATAATCAAACATCTAAATTATTAATCCCATGACTAATCCTTCTTCTTCAGAACCTACTCAACCACCAGAATCTCAAGATAGCTATGTTAAATTAGCTATGCGTAATATGGTACGTAAACGAGGTATTTCTCTAAAACACTTTTTTTTGACTACTTTTGGCTTGATTACGTTGTTAATTGGTCTTTCTTATTTAACTAAGCCTTAATTACATGATTCCTCAAACCGATTTTAGTGTAGAAACTTATATCGAAAATGTCTTTGAAGGCGAGGAATTAAACAATCTTGCTCTTCCTTGGGAACAGTGGATTCAAGCTTGGTTAAAGCAATTAGAGTCAAATCTTCCTCCTGCCAACAGTTATGAATTGAGTCTGCGTTTAACTGGCGATCGCGAAATCCACGAACTTAATCAACAATATCGACAAAAAGATCAACCTACCGATGTTCTGGCTTTTGCTGCTTTAGAAGTTGATTTACCCAAACTTGCTGAACTTAAAGATCCTCTATATTTAGGTGATATTGTCATCTCCGTTGATACCGCTTTCAAACAAGCTCAATCTCAAGGTCATTCTTTGACGATTGAATTAGCTTGGTTAGTTTCCCACGGTTTACTACACCTGTTGGGTTGGGATCATCCTGATGAACAAAGTTTAGAACAAATGCTGAACGAACAAGCAAAATTGCTGAGGTTTGTTGGTATTATCCAATAAAATTCAGTGCATAAGCTGTTTTTTTTGAACATATTATCAAAATATACTGAGTTAAAATCACAAACACTACCAGGTTTGGTAAAGATATATTAAACTTCTTGATTAAAAATCACTTAATTGATCAATAGCTAAAAGCTAGCATTGTCTCTGTCCAATCCAAAATTTCTTTTTATGACCAAAACTATTGTTTCAACTTCTCAATCAAAAGATCTCCGTAATCTCGCGTGGCAAGTGGCTCCCAATCTCTTCTTAAGTTTTAAATATGCGATCGCAGGTGTCCGCTACGCTTTTCTAACTCAAAGAAATTTCCGCATTCATACAATCATCGGGACTCTGGCAATTAGCTTGGGTCTTTTTCTACAAATAACGGCAGTAGAAATGTCTGTCATTGCCCTTACCTGTGCCAGCGTCATGGCATTAGAATTACTAAACACGGCGATCGAATCAGTTGTAGATCTAACAGTCAAGCAAACTTACCACGAACTCGCTAAAATTGCTAAAGACTGTGCTGCTGGTGCTGTGTTTATTTCTGCGATCGCAGCCGTGCTAGTAGCAAGTTTTATCTTGCTTCCCCCTCTATTGAGATTGATTCTCTCAATTGCCTGAAGGAGAATTACATTTGATTATAGTTATTGATAATTACGATAGTTTTACTTATAATTTAGTTCAATATCTTGGTGAATTAGCTCAAGATTTTCCTGTAGCTACCGACATTCAAGTTTATCGCAATGACCAAATTGACATAGAGAAAATTATTGCTTTAAATCCTGATGGAATCGTCATATCTCCAGGTCCCGGTCGTCCTGAAGATGCAGGCATCTCGCTTCAACTGATCGAAAAACTAGGAGCAAAATTACCAATTTTGGGAGTTTGTTTAGGACATCAAAGTATTGGTCAAGTATTTGGTGGCAAAATTGTTTCAGCCCCGATTTTAATGCACGGTAAAACCTCACAAATTTATCATCACAACACGGGCGTATTTGCTGGCTTAAAATCACCTTTTACCGCTACCCGTTATCATAGTTTAGTTATTGATAAGGAAACTATTCCTGAAACTTTGGAGATTACTGCCTGGGTAGAAGACGGAACTATTATGGGTGTTCGTCATCGGAACTATCCTCATATCGAAGGAGTCCAATTTCATCCAGAGAGCATTTTAACTAATTCTGGCAAACAGCTATTAAGTAATTTTTTAAAATCTCTCGAGCGCAAATAACTATCAAGATTACGTATCTAACTAAATTGCTGTCACAATAGCTCGACTGCAACTTTTTGTGATGACATTAACTTACGTAATGCTTAATAGTGACAGATACCCAGATTATCAGAAACAATGACTATGAAAAGGCGACAGTTAATGCGCTATGGTGGAGCTACTTTACTTACTAGTTTTGCGGCAATTTTGGCTTCATCTTGGCAAGGTTTGACCGCTCAAACTACTAGCGAGGCGGTAACGATTAAATTTTTAGGACATACTTGCTTTTTATTTACTGGTAATGGTTTAAGGGTTTTAGTTAACCCTTTCCGTCCTCTTGGCTGTACCGCAGGTTATGCTGTTCCTAAAGTAGAGGCAGATTTAGTTTTAGTAAGCAGTTTTTTACTAGATGAAGGGTCAGTAGAAAATCTTCCAGGTAATCCTAGAATTTTAACTGAACCAGGAGACTATCAAATTAGTGGACTAAAATTTCAAGGAATTCGCATTCCTCACGACCGCGAAGGTGGTAGACGTTTTGGGAATAATATTGCTTGGCGTTGGACTCAAAGTGGAGTCAATCTTTTGCATTTAGGTGGGGCAGCAGCACCAATCAGTTTAGAAGCCAAAATTTTGATGGGTAAACCCGATGTTTTGTTTGTTCCTGTCGGCGGTGGAGAAAAAGCTTATAATCCTCAAGAAGCTAAAGAAGCAGTAGGAGTTTTAAAACCTAAAGTGGTTATTCCTACTCAATATCTGACGGCTGCTGCCGACCAAAAAAGTTGTGATCTGGTTGGAGTAGACGAATTCTTAGCCTTAACTAAAGAATTGGCAGTAAGTAAGCTAAACACTGATAGCATTGCCATTAAACCGACGGATTTACCCCCAGAGGGAACTGTAGTTCGAGTTCTTAATCCTAAATAAAAAAAACCTCGGAACTCACCGAGGCACAATTCAGGAGAAATCAATGTTGACGCGAGATACCAAAGCTACCATATAGTCTTGCTATCAGCAAGAGAGCTTAAGGTTGTGATAACAAGTAAAGATATTTGTTCTTATACTTTATTAACTTATGTAAATAAATGTAACAGATATTTTACACAATGACAACATTTTTTAGCCAACTCGAACATTCTTACAGGTAAACTACTACTACCAAATATTGGGTCAGCAGCCGATGATTATTGCGATTACAGCTTTAAAGGGAGGGGTAGGTAAAACTACTACAGCGATTCACTTAGCTGCTTATTTTCAAACCCTAGCACCCACCCTACTGATTGATGCGGATAAAAATAGATCTGCTTTAGTTTGGTCAAAGGAGGATAAATTACCTTTTTATGTGGCTTCTCAAGCTGGTTCTACAGGATTAATTACCAAATATACTCATATAGTAATCGATACTCAAGCTAGACCAGAACCAGAGGAGTTAGAAGATTTAGCTAGGGGATGCGATCTATTGATTCTGCCGACTACTCCTAATCACCTCGATCTAGATACTACGATCAAAGCCGTGGAGTTACTAGAACCATTAAAGATCAATTACAAAGTTCTGTTGACTCAGGTAGATTCTCGTACGATCAATGGCAGAGAAGCCAGAAAATTTCTAGAAGAAAGTAAACTACCTTTGTTTAAAGCAGATATACCACGCTTAGTTGCTTTTGAAAGATCTCCTAGTCGTGGTGTGATTGTCAAAGATTTTCCCGATCCGCGATCGCATTTGGGTTGGTCTAAGTATCGCGCAGTTGGCAAGGAAATTCTACCTTAATCAAAATTATTAGATTCACTCTCCCACCTCTAAGTTTCTTGATTGGCTTTAGTGGGAGTTTTTTGTAAACTACCCCACGTCTAGAAGACGGGGGCTTTCAGTAGCCCTAGAATTAATTGGACAAGCCAACAACTCTGAACCTCGGGGACTGTTTACAGACAGCCGCACTAAAGCAATCATTTTTGAGCCATTTTCGTCTGCGTCGCCAATCCATCCACAAGTCTTATTACTACATTTAAAAGACTTGTTGGTTCTCAAGCCTATGTGTGACATTAACTTCATATCATTGATCAAAAGTAGCCAGAGAGATACGACACTATTTTTAAATAGAAAAAACTCTGAAAAGTTTTATATTACTTCTACTTCCTGTCCTTTGGAGGTGCTGACACTTGAGCCAAGCTCAAGTAATCGAATGCCCCCTCCTTCTGCCTAGTAACCAACTAAGTCTCTGGTTATTTTGAAGCATCGGTATGAACTAATAAGCACTCTAGCTTTTTGGGATTGTTGTCAAAGATATTTGCATTCAATCACATCTTTCCACTTCTAGCCAACCAACCAACTACCGCAGCGATGATAATAAATGCAATCTGTCGCCAATTTTTAAGTTCGCCAAATTTTTCTGTTATTTCTGGTATTTTCTGAACAGCAGTTTCAACATTTTTTTGTTTGGCATCAATCACTTTAATATCACCTCTTACTTCAGCAATTTCCTGCTTAAGCTCGGATTGAACATGATCGATTTTCTTGTCTAGTTCGTTAAACTTATTATCGATTTTTTTGTCTAGTTCGTTAAACTTATTATCGATTTTCTTGTCTAGTTCGTTAAACTTATTATCGATTTTTTGATCTAATTGATTAAAACCATCTTTGATAAATTCTTTGAGTTGTTGAATATCTGTATTAGATGTTGTGGTCATTGCTATAATTAAGTCAAGAATTTTAATGAATTGAGGAAACCTCATGCTTTGAAGTAAAGGGTTTCCTTTTTTATTTTATGTCTTTGACCTAGAAAAATAACTAGATTCACTCTCCCACCTCTAAGCTTCTTGATTCGCATTAATGGGAGTTTTTCGTTAAATTGAGGTAAATCAATCAAACTGGGTTTTAGTAAAGATGACTGTTCGTGCTTTTTATCGTGCAGCTAAAGTTGAAAATGCTCAACCTCCATACGATACTATTTATCTTAAAGTTATCTATCCAGCCCAAATGTCGGGAAGTGAATTGGAGAGTAACTTAGGAATTGTATCTGCTGACGAACAACAAGCTCCTTTCCCAATCGTTATATTCTTCGGTGGATTTAACTGTAGCGCAGAAATCTACCAATGGTTAGCGGTAAAATTGGCAGAAACAGGCTTGGTAGTAATCATTTTTAACTGGGTTGCAGAGGATTTACCAGGAATGGTTAGTCTTACGCCTGGAATTGATTTAAAGGCTTGGAATCCAGAAATTTACGGAACTAAACCTACTGCTTCTGCTTTACCAACCCTTTTGCAAGAATTAGAGTATTTACAAACAGAAGGAATTTTAGCAGGCAAACTCGATCTAGAAAAAATTGTTTTGGGAGGGCATTCGGCAGGAGGAAGGGTAGCCATTGAAAATGCTAATCCTGATTTTTTTCCTCAAGTAGTAGCGGGTTTTGCTTATGCTGCTCATACTCTTGGTGGGATTAACTTTGGTTACCAACCAGGGGAAGTCTTGCCTTTATCAAATTCAATTCCTTTACTGCTAATGGGAGGAACTTGTGATGGAGTAATTAGTAGCAGTAGTCAACGTTATGGAATTAGCTATGAAGATGCTACTACTCCAATTATTAGTACATTTGAGCGAGCGATCGCGGAAACCCGAAATGACCGCTATTTAGTATTGATAGAAGGTGCCAATCATTTTTCTCTAGCTTATCCTTGTGACTCAACTGAAGGTAGAATTTTTCTTGACTTTCCTGCTACTCAACCAGAAGTAGAGATTCGCGCTTTGATTGCTGAAGTTGTTAGTCGTTTTATTGATACCCACGTTCGCAATCAAACAGATCAAACCTTAGCAAAGTTGCTCAATACTGCTCATCCTTTAATTAAATTTTATGCGCGTAAATAATAAATTTCAGCTTATTTTTTTTGTAGCGATGACTGCATAAAAAGGATCCCCACCGACTAAGCCCAACATCCTTAACATGGTAGGAACAGGAGATTGGCGGACAATGACTTCTGGGGAGGAAAAACCAGGCACAGACTGAAAGTATTGTTTGACTAATTCTACCCGACTGCTTTCTGTGCTATCTCGCCAAGCTGCGATCGCTTTTTGATAAAACATTCGATTAGAAAAACTGACAATGGTAATGCCACCTGGTTTGAGAATACGGTAAATTTCGCTAAAAATGGCTTCGGGATATTGTAAATACTGTACCGAAACCGTGATCAGTACGGCATCAAAATCTGCATCAGCAAGGGACAGTTTGGGATTTTGGTTTAAATTTTGAATAAAATAATGATTTAGTTGGGGATTTTTAGCTAATTCTTCTTCGTTCATCCCATGACCTTCAACATGGGCAAATTCCATCTCTTCAGGAAGGTGGGATACCCAACTACTCATTAGATCGAGGATGCGAGTTTGAGGTTGAAGTCGTTCGCGATAAAGATTGGTTAATTGATCGATAAACCCTTCGTCAACATGAGTCACAAAACGAGGGAAGCTATAAAAATCGCGATCGCTGGTTTCGTCTAATTTGGTTCTTTGTTCTGGTCGCAGCAGCATACTATTTAGTAGTTAAAGTCTCTCTAGACAATATATTACAAAATATTAAGTATTGAATGCTGGTTAGAAACCAAAGGTCAATCAAAAAGCTAAAAGCTAAGATAGGGCTTGATTCTGTTATTTTCTTTTAGTTGCAGATCATTTTGTCTTCATTACAGCAAAGAAATTCTTCATTCTGTTTGAGAAGGAAGATGTTCCGAATCTTTAAATAATAATGCTCCTGTTCTCAAACAACTAATTTTTCCTTCTAAGACGATTATTCATAAAATTTAGTCACAAGGTAAAAGGTGTAGAGATACGAATTTTCGCGTCTGTGTAAAAGTCTTATTCTCAGCACAAGTAAATAAATTGACGACTCCCGCCACTAAAGTGGGGGATTCTCAGTTCAATCGCCCTTGCT
>CAZLUP010000039.1:0-41357 GCA_964562685.1 uncultured bacterium | reverse complement strand
AAGCCAATTTAGAGCGATCGCAGTTAATTAAAGCTCAATTACAAAATGCTAATTTTAGCGGAGCAAATTTAAGCAAAGCTAATCTTAAAGAAGCTAATTTGATTAATGCAGATTTAAGTCGAGCTAATTTACAACAAGCCAATCTTCATCGAGCAAATCTTACCAAAGCTAACTTGACTGCAGCTAACTTATCTGATGCGAATTTAGTCGAAGCACATCTCAATAGTAAATTCATCGCAGCAAATCTCGTTAATACTGACCTACGCAGTGCCAATCTCTGCAATGCTCATCTTGGTGGTGCAGATTTAACAGGTGCAGATTTACGAGGAGCAGATTTAACTTCAGCAAATTTAACAGGCGCAATTTTGATTGACGCTAAATTAGAAGGAGCAAATCTTACCAATGCACAACTTCAGGGTGCAACTATGCCTGATGGTAATCAATGGAAACAATAATCATTCCAACTATTAGTTTGAATTTGCAAATAGACCTCTTGCATAAGTCTAATTAAACTCGGTTGAATTTAGGGAATAGGGAATAGGGATTAGGGATTAGTAGTTATTTTTTATTTCTGATTTATTTTTGCAGGAGGTCTAATGAAGATCTGAATGCTACCAAGGTTCTGAAAGTCAGAATTTTGTTTCAAGCAACTCCAATGGTATCCTACTTAATTAAGCAATTTGTGCAAACAAAAAAGTAGCTTGAGAATTATTATAGTGATTGAAAATTTAATTTTTATCTCTTTCTTGACAAATATTTGTTTCCAAGTCAAACCCACTTTATCTTTATTAAATGGCAGTGCTAGGATGCTCAACGCGGAGGTAACTAATGCTACTTATCTTAGCTCTATCAATAGATTTAATTATTTATTTGCTCAGAGACAAGAAGAATCTCCCTGGGTACAACCAGAAGAATCTCCCTGGATACATCAAGAAGAATCTCCCTGGTTACATCAAGAAGAATCTCCCTGGTTACAACCAGAAGAATCTCCCTGGATACATCAAGAAGAATCTCCCTGGTTACGACATTATCAAGAAGAAAAAAATCGCCAAAGAGAGAGAAGAAACAATTCAAGAGTTCGAGAAACGACTCAATCTGAGTAATTTAGGTTCAAAATCAAAAAAAGTTGTTAAAATTCTGCCAAATTTTTTATTACATCTTGGTTAGGTAAAGTTAGTCTTCGATTGAATTGAGCAAAACTTTAATCAAGTTTGGTTCAACTGAAATTATTCAATCAGAAAATTAAATTCTAAAAAAACTGTTATCTACTTCACACATCATTTATGATTAATTTATTCTGAAAATCAAGATAATTCTTCTTGCAACATATTTTGATAAATTTGCGGTAGATACTTGCTCATAGAATTGGTTTCAATTCCGTAGCCTAAACTTGTCCACGTACCTGATAATAATTTCAATACCTCTTCTATTTTTCCTTGTCGTAATAATTGAGGAATATCTTCACCCCAAGCTTGAGAATCCTTTAACCAAGCATAAACTACAGCATCCTGATATTCAGGTTCAAAACTATAAGATTTCCACCACAATAAACCATCAGGATCGGGATGATAGTGTTTAGCTTTTTCTGCCCAGGTAAAATCCAACATCTGATAGCGTCCTGCTGCTGTAGTACAATCACCTACATTAGGACCAGCGACAATCGGAACACATAATTCAGGATGACGAGTTAAATCTGCAACATACTTGTTTCCATAAATTACATGATAAGGTTGAGCAACATTAGCTTCGCTAGCAGTTATAGTACGCATCAAAGCCCGAACATAAGGATCTCCTCCTTGCATAGCTAAAGGTTGAGTCCCATTAATTGTAGGTGAATAAGATTCTGAGTCTAAAAGGCGCGAGCGCTTTGGAGAAAAATACCCTTGTAAGTTGAATAAAATAAAGAACAAGCCAATCACTAGACTTAATTTTAGGCTGAGATTGGCAATTAAATTAGTTTTTTGCTGCATTAATTAATCAAACAAGTCACTAACAATACCTAATTATTACTAAAGTTGCTTTCTCTCGGCTAGTTATCATTTAGTTAGCTTGAGAATTTGTTAAACAACCTTACTAAATAATTCTGACCAAGATTGAGGTTGAGCATCGGGTTTGGCTACTATTTCCACAATTTTATTTTTCGCTGCCGATTCAAACAAAGCTTCCACACAAACTTGTGCAACTTTAGGACGAGGAATACTTCCCTCAAACAAAGTATCGGCTGATGACATAACAATGGGATCGGAGTTATCAGCATTTTTAAGTCCGCCTGGTCGCACGATAGTATAAGTTAAACCACTTGCTTGGATATATTTTTCAGCTTGTTTTTTCCAAAACAAAACTAACCAAAACAAATTAAGCGGATGAAACAACTTTGAGACACATAAAGAAGAAACAATCACAAAATGTTCAATTCCTTTGTTTTTAGAAGCGTTGACTAAATTTTTAGTACCTTGATAATCAACTTGATAAGGACCTGTAGGGTCAAGACTGGGTTTAGCACCAGTGGCACACAATAAAACGTTACAATCAGTTAATGCCCGTTCTATGCTTTCTGGTTTAAGAACATCTCCAACCACCAATTCAGTCTCTGGAGGAATTATTTCTTGAGCAGTTTCTAAATTACGTACTAATGCTTTTACCTCAATATTTTTTTGGGTTAATTGTTTAACAATTTCTCTACCTGTTTGTCCTGTTGCTCCAACTACTAATGCTTTCATAATCGGTTCCAAATCACACCTTTTAAAATTTAAAAGTGTTTAGCTAATAATTAACTCTTTTATTGTAGAAAAAATATCAATAGAAACGAGTGTCCATCAGTACCCTAGGGATTGTATGCAGTCAAAATTTATTAACGACCCTCAACTTAGCTGGCAAGAATTAACCGTTCATTCCCCAAATTTTCTACTTAATACTGATAGTACAATCGAACAAAAACCTTTTCTTTTTGAAGCACATTTTGCAGGCTTTATGGATATGTATAGTCATGCCGAAAATGTCGCCACGTATTTGAATGCTCACGAAGATTGGTTTTGTCGCTGCGCCCATCCAATGAAAGTTGAGCGGATAGGTCATAATGGCTATACTTTGACGATTGGCAATTTTAGCTCTCTTGGTTACGAAGTAGAACCTAAAATCGCTCTCGTTTTAAATCCACCAGTCAACCGAATTTATACGATCCACACTGTTCCTGTCCCTAATTATCAGCCTCCTGGTTACGCAGTTAACTATCAAGCTGCGATGGAATTAACAGAAGTTCCTACAGAAAGTGTTTTATTTAGAGTACCAAAACAACTACAAGCTCAATTACCTTCGGTCATCACTCAAGTTATTTGGCATCTCGATTTGATAGTTATGGTACAGTTTCCTAAATTTATTTATAAGATACCTGCCTCAGTAATTCAAACCACAGGCGATCGCTTACTAAGACAAATCGTCAAACAAGTTTCTCCTCGTTTAACATCTAAAGTTCAGCAAGATTTTCACGAACGCTTTGAGTTACCTCTTCCTCCTAAACAAGGTAGAAAATTAGAAATAGTCAAACCAAAGCAATATAGTCTGAGCTAAATTGAAGTTTTTGATTTTTTTTTTACCAAATTAATTAAATAATCAAACTTTTCCATAAACTTCAACCGTAGCACCGCGAACCTCTCCTGCTGCTTCTGAAGCCAAAAAACAAATTACCTCTGCTAATGACTCTGGTTTAACCCAATTATCTGCCTCGTTTTCTCCCATCGCCTTGCGATTGGCAGGAGTATCAATCACACTAGGAAGTACTACATTAGCAGTAATATTGAAATCTTTAGTTTCTTCTGCAATTGCTTTAGTTAAAGCGACTACCCCTGCTTTAGCTGCACAATAAGCAGATAAATTAGCAGCAGGTTGCACTGCACCTCTCGAACCAATTGTGACAATTCTACCGTAGTTGTAATGGCGCATTTTTTGTAAACAATACTTACAAACCAAAAAAGTTGTGGTTAAATTTAAATCCAAACATTTTTGCCATTCACTCATCTCAAATTCATGAGTTTTTCCCATCACAAAACCCCCAACTAGATGAATCAAAACATCCACCCTTCCTAAATCATTAATTAATCGTTGTACCAAAACTTCATGGCTCAAATCTGCTTTAACAAAACGAATTCGTTCAAAATCAGCAAAAGACAATTGTTGTCGTAATTTTTCTACACTACTATCTTCTACATAAGAGATTGTCAATTTAGCTTGATGAGCTAAGATGGCTGGTGTAACTCCTAATCCTAGTCCACCAGTACCTCCAGTCAACAAAACTTGCTTACCTTCCATATCTTTTCATAATGCAATTTTCTAGATTATTATTGTCACAATCTTTTTTGTTTGAGAGCAAAGTTAATAGCTCCTTAAATATTGCCTCGTTTAAAATATTGCTTGCAAAAATTAAAACTAGAGTTAGAAAAATTTAAAGGAAGTTTCACTATGCTGATTTGTCCCCAATGTGAGTTTGAAAACCCGGATACTAACAAATTCTGTCAAAGTTGTGGAACTCCTCTTCAACCCAATTGCGATCTTCAACAGAATAGTAACTCTACTTTTAGAATAACAACTCATCCTCATGCGGAGGTTAATCCTCAAACTCATTTTTGGGCAATCATTACCAAACTTCAACCACTAACACTAGAAAATAACAGCCAGAAACAACTTGTTGCTACTAATAACAATTCAACTTTACAAATTTCTGATTTAACCTCATCTGCTTCTAATCTTCAGGTCAACACCATGGTTGGAGATGGCGAATTTGATTCGTCCTCCCCCACTGTCAAAACTGAACAAATTTATCTTGATAATCAAAATCGTTATCGCATCAATGCTGATTACATCGAAGATTTAAATAACTTTACTCAATCGAACTCTACTTTGTCTGCCATTGAAATACCAGTAATCGATGAACAATTAGAACAAAAAACAGCTTTAGCAATATTACAAGAGCAACAATCAGAATTGTTTGCTGAATTAGCTGACAATGTTAATAATTCTTATCGCTCAGTCGCTCAATACTGGAACTTAATTGGAGTTCCTACTCAAGCACTACCATATTTAGTGTTACAAAAATTTACCCCTGCCATTCCTCCAATTTATGATGCTTGGCAATATAACGAGCAAGCAGTCATTATCTTACCAAATCGTTCCGATTGGTTATTACTTACCGAATTATGGACTAATCCTGAGTTACCATTGCTACAAATTTTATGGTTTCTCAATGAACTAGCAAAACTGTGGACTCCACTAACTGAAGTGGGTTGTAGTCAAAGTCTATTAATTAAAGAAAACTTGCTTATCGATGAAGATCAATCAGTCTGTTTACAACAATTATATTTTGATCAACCAGACGCAAAACCCGCTCTCCAAGATTTAGTCCAAACTTGGCAAATCTGGCTAAGAGAATCAGGTCGACCGCTCAATCAATCCTTAGAAAAATTAATCAATCAAGTTATCACAGGAGAAATTGAGACAGTAGAACAATTATCCGCTTGTCTTCAGCAGCTTTCTCTAGAAAATGTTGAGAGCAAAGTTTCAACAGTTCAGGAAAATCCAGAATCAGAACCTTCGAGCATTATGTTTGAAGACAATGAACTCGAGCATTTTCATGAATACGAAGAAGATGAAGAGGAACTAATTCTCCGCAACGATCCTGAAGACCAACCAACTCTAATGCTACCAATGCAATTAGCCGAAGTTATTGATGCTAGCTGCACAGATCTAGGTACTCAAAGAGATCATAATGAAGACTTTTTTGGTGTTAAAACTGAAATAAAGAAAAAAGAAAATGCAGTCGAAAAAACTCTTTCGGTTTCAGGTTTATATATAGTGTGCGATGGTATGGGAGGACACGCATCAGGAGAAGTAGCTAGTACTATGGCAGTTCAGACTTTAGAAGAATATTTTCAAGCTCATTGGTTTTCAAGTCATTTGCCTGATGCCAAAACGATTGAAGCAGGAATTTTACTCGCTAATCAAACTCTTTATCAAACTAATATCGAGCATTCTCGTTCTGGTAATAGCAGAATGGGTACGACAATGGTGATGGCTTTATTACAAGATACGAATTTAGCGATCGCTCATGTGGGGGACAGTCGTATTTATCGTATTACTAGGCAAAGAGGTTTAGAACAACTTACTCAAGACCACGAAGTCGGACAAAGAGAAATTAATCGAGGAGTTGAACCTGAAATAGCCTATGGTCGTCCTGATGCTTACCAACTAACTCAAGCTTTGGGTCCAAGGGAGAACCGCC
This sequence comes from uncultured bacterium, assembly GCA_964562685.1. Taxonomy (GTDB): domain Bacteria; phylum Cyanobacteriota; class Cyanobacteriia; order Cyanobacteriales; family Xenococcaceae; genus Stanieria. The sequence goes on along the minus strand of CAZLUP010000039.1, from coordinate 35,086 downwards.
ATATTAAACCAGAAATTAAATTTTTGGAAATTCAAGAAGATTGCTTAATTTTGCTTTGTTCTGACGGTTTGTCTGACAATGATTTATTAGAAAACCATTGGGAGACTTATTTGACCCCTTTAATTAGTTCTAAGTCGAATTTAGAAGAAGGTTTATTTCAATTAATCGATTTTGCTAACCAGTATAATGGTCACGATAATATTACTGGCGTTTTAGTCAGAATTAAATTAAAACCTAATTTTTAAAATTAATCAGAGTTGTCCACTGACAACTAAAATAATTGTCAAATATGGTCATCCTTACGCTTTTAGAACCACAGACAAATCAATCGATACAACAGTGGCAATTTCTCCATCAGTCAGTCATTCGGATTGGTCGCTCCCAAAACAATGACATTGTACTTCAGGGGTATTTTCAAGTTTCACGACAGCATTTGGAGTTAATCCAGGAAGAAGAGCATTGGCGATTAATTAGTAGAGGTACTAACGGTACTTTTGTCAATAATCTCTTAGTATCTGAACAATTGCTCCAATCTAACGACTTAATCCGTTTAGCAGAAAATGGGCCTTTATTTAGATTTGAGTTGGAATCTAAGGCTAAATCGACCACACCAGAGTATCAATCGCCCAATCAAGCTTTATCGCCTAATCCTTGTACTCATCAAGGAAACCCCCCAGACAGTATTTTTTGCATTCGCTGCGGTCAACCTTTAGTCGAGCAAGAGCATTTTATTGGTCCTTATCAGGTGCTTAGAACTTTAGGAAAAGGAGGAATGGGAATTACCTATTTGGTTTGGGACAAAAATAAAACTATTAAAGGAGCTCCCTTATTACTAGTCCTTAAGGAAATGAATGCAGACATGGCGCGAATTGCTAAAGCAAGAGAACTATTTGAGCGAGAGGCTCGTATCCTTAAGTCCTTAAATCATCCAGGCATTCCCAAATACTATGATTTTTTTGTGGAGAAAGACCGCAAATATTTAGTCATGGAATTGATCCACGGTCATAATTTGGAACAATTGATTTATCAAAGAGGAGCTTTAACTCCAGAACAAACAATTAAATGGATGATTCAAGTTTGCGATATTTTGACCTATTTGCATAATTTGCAACCTCCCTTAGTCCACCGAGATGTCAAACCTGCTAACTTAATTTTACGTAACCTTGATAATCGTCTGATGTTACTTGATTTTGGTGCAGTTAAAGAGTTAGGTACTTCTTTAGATACACGCATTGGTGTAGAAGGCTATAGCGCACCCGAACAATATCGAGGTAAGCCTTGTCCCCAATCAGATATTTATGGAGTTGGCACAACTATTATTTTTTTGCTAACAGGAAAAACTCCGATGCAGTATTTTCGTTATCAAAGTAATAAGTATGAATTTGATGTAGCTAGCATTCCTAACTTAACCCCAAAACTCAGCCAATTACTGGAAAAGGCTTGTCAGCCAGATTATCGCGACCGCTATCAAACGGCTCAAAGCCTATCAGAAGCACTGGCAGACTGTCTCCAATCATTGTAGTTCAAGGTTTAGGTTATTCATCCCAGTCTTCAACCATCAAGAGGTCTTTGACTGGGTCTTTGAGGGAAAAATCAAACGCTAATAGTTCTTGTTTCCAATAAGTCCAATCATTACCGAGTAACATGGCAATTTTGCCGATACTGTCTTCTGGGGTAATAATTTGAGAATCGATCAGCGAAGAAACTTTTCGCTGCAACTTCATCATAGGATGAGCGACTTGTTTAGTCATATAATTTGCTCTTAGTCAGTCTTATTTATTTAACTTAAAATTAATCTTTGTTTGGTTTTGCATCCCTAACTCTCAGATATTTGCTACTATTGGGAGTTTCGGTAGGGCTGGGATATTCTCTATATACTTGTAACGCAGATTTTAAATTAACGCAAGTATTTTTGTTAATTTGGTACGGTAATTACTATATAAAGTATAGCTTAATCGAATCAGAGTAAATAGCATCTATGACACAACTAGGATGGCTAACTTCTAGTTTTATTGTTTTTGGCTTGATTTTGCCTGTTTCCGCGTTGGATAGTTCGGTTGGAGATTTTGGGATCAATGCTCGTCGTTTACACCAATCTCCTTATAATTTACTAGGACGCAAAATTGGTATCGGTCAGGTAGAAATTGGCAGACCCGGAAAATTTGGTTTAGATAAAAGCGGTGCTAAAGATGCTGCGATCGCACCCAAAGGAGTTTTTTACCGCAATGTTTTAGCTAGTTCTAATACCAATGTAGATAACCACGCTATTATGGTAGCAGGGGTAATGATTAGCCAAGATAAACAATTGCCAGGAGTAGCTCCCGAGGCAAAGTTGTACGCTTCAGCAGTTGGTTCTCTCAAAGATGGTGGACAAGCCCAAGAATGTCTAGCTACTCAGCACGTTGCCAAACAAAATGGTGGAGATGTTCGAGCGATCAACTTTAGTTTTGGTGAATCTTTAGAACGTGATCCTAGAGAAAACGCTAAATTAGATGGAAAAGCTTTACTGACAGAATGTATTGATTGGTCTGCTAGAGTTCACAATACGCTTTATGTTATTGCTGGTAATCAAGGTACAGGAGGAATTCCCATTCCTACAGATAATTTTAACGGGATAACCACGGCTTATACTACTAAACGCAAAGGAATTTTTACTAAGGTAGATTTTGCTAATCTAAGTGATTTGCCTGTGGGAATTGGTCGTAGCATTATTAAAAAAGAGATCAATATCGGACAAAGACGTGCGATTAGTTTACTCGCACCTGGTAATAATATTTTGGTACATAATCAACAAGGGGAAATTGAAAAAGTAAGCGGAACAAGTTTTGCTGCGCCTCATATCACTGCTTCGGTAGCTTTATTACAAGAATACGGCGATCGCAATCTGAATCAAGCTTTACCAAATTGGAGTCTGGCTTCCCGTCGTCATGAAGTGATGAAAGCTGTCTTGCTGAATTCGGCAGATAAATTACGCGATCGCGGAGACGGTTTATTATTAGATATGAAACGAACTACAATTAGCGAAAAAAATGCTAATTGGCTCCAATCAGATGCTTACACCAATCCTCGCATTCCTTTAGATATTCAAATGGGTACGGGGCATCTTAACACTTTCCGTGCTTATCAACAATTTAGTGCAGGTCAATTTGCTCCTGATCAAGCTGTTCCTTCTAGGGGTTGGGATTACCGTACTGTAGCAATACAATCTTATCGTGATTATGTTTTAGCTCAACCTTTAGTTAAAGATAGCTATGTTTCAATTACATTAGCCTGGGATCGCTTAGTTGAGTTAAATGACCGCAATAACAATCAACAATTTGATGTAGGAGAAAATTTCCGCGATCGCAGTTTAAATAATCTTGACCTCTATCTGATCCCCCTAGACGAAGAGAGCAACCTGCGTAATGTTTGTTCTTCAATCAGTTCAGAAGATAGTGTCGAACATATTTTTTGTAAAATTCCCTCATCTGGACGTTATAAAATTCGGGTTTATCATCGTCGTCAAGTTAATGAACCTACTCAACCTTATGCCTTAGCTTGGTGGACTGTCCCGAAATCAGATCATCTTTAATTTTTTTTATTACAAAAAATTGATCGGTAATTCCTCACTCCAAGCAAGGTAAATTAATCGTTAAGCTAATCAAAGAAACAGTTGTTTATTAAATTGTTACAATTGTTTACAAAAGTTGTTAACGTCAGTCTAAATTCTTATGCCTCAACAGACATTATCTCCAACATCTTCCTTCGAGGAACTTGAGTCTCTTAAGTCTCTCACAATCAATAGAAACGAAGACTTAGAATCAAGCTATGATGAGCCAGATACAGACTGGCGTTACAACCCCGAGCGCATTAATGCTCAATATCGTCAGCGTCCTTTCTTGGTTTTAGGACGGTTAATCAATATTTTGTTGCCTTTTGCTTCTTATGCTTTAGGTTTGTGGTGGGACAAATTTAGAGGTATTTCACTGAAAAATGAGCGAAAAAGAGCAATTCAACTCAGAGAAATTTTAACCAAACTGGGTCCTGCTTATATTAAAGTAGGTCAAGCTCTTTCTACTCGTCCAGATTTAGTTTCGCCAGTTTATTTAGACGAACTTGCTAAGTTACAGGATCAATTACCTTCTTTTCCTAATGAAGTAGCTTTTCGTTTCATTGAAGAAGAATTAGGCAAAACTCCAGAGGAAATTTATGCAGAATTATCTCCTCAACCAATTGCTGCTGCGTCATTGGGACAGGTTTACAAGGGCAGATTAAACACGGGTGAAGAAGTAGCGGTAAAAGTTCAACGTCCTGATTTAATTCGTCGCATTACCCTTGATATTTACATCATGCGTAGCATCGCTAGTTGGGCGCAGCATAATCTTAAGCAAATTCGTTCCAATTTAGTTGCTATTACTGATGAGTTGGCAGAGCGCATTTTTGAAGAAATTAACTATATGCAGGAAGGGCGCAATGCGGAAAGATTTAAAAAACTCTATGGTTATTTAGATGAAATTTATATTCCTAAAATTTACTGGGAGTATACAGGAAGAAGAGTTCTGACGATGGAGTGGGTAACTGGGACTAAACTGACCAATATCAAGGAAATTCAGGCACAAGGAATCAATGCGACTCATTTAGTCGAAGTAGGGGTAGAATGCTCTCTACGACAGTTACTAGAACATGGTTTCTTTCATGCCGATCCCCATCCTGGTAACTTACTCGCCATGCCTGATGGTAGACTAGCTTATCTAGATTTTGGCATGATGAGCCGAATTAAGCCTTATCAAAGATATGGTTTGATTGAAGCAGTTGTTCATTTAGTTAACCGAGATTTTGAGGCATTATCTCGTGATTACGTCAAATTAGATTTTTTGACTCCTGATACAGATCTGACTCCAATTGTCCCTGCTTTAGCTAATGTGTTTGGGAATGCTTTGGGTGCTAGCGTTGCCGAATTAAACTTCAAAAGTATTACTGATCAGATGTCAGCAATGATGTATGAGTTTCCTTTCCGCGTACCTGCTTATTACGCATTGATTATTCGTTCAATGGTAACCTTAGAAGGAATTGCGATCGGAATTGAGCCTGATTTTAAAGTGCTTTCTAAGGCTTATCCTTATGTAGCTAAACGTTTGCTTACAGATCCAGCCCCAGAATTAAGAGCTTCTTTAAAAGATTTATTGTTCAAAGAAGAAGGATTTCGTTGGCATCGTTTAGAGAATTTGATGCGGAATGCCAATGATTCGAGAGACTACAATTTTGATAAAATTGTCGATCAAGTAGTAGACTTTCTTTTTTCCGAACGAGGTGCATTTATTCGCGATCGCATTGCGGATGAATTGGTTAATGCGATCGATAATTTGGGACGAAGAACTTGGTTTAATCTTTCTACTGCTTTTCGCCAGCAAGTAGGTTTAACGATACAGGAAACCCCACCAGAGTTACAAGAAGAGTCTTATACTGTTAAGCATCTCAAAAATATTATTGGGCTGTTGCAACAAACTCCTGGTTTCGAGCCGACACGTTTAATTTCTGTTGTAACTAAAATTATTACCAAGCCAGAAACTCATCAATTAGGTCAAACAGTTGCGGAAAGATTAGCTCAAAAAATGGCAGTTAGATTGATTAGAAATTTGTTACTGGATGCTAGTCCAATTACAGTCAAGACAACTACAACCATACAGCCAACTTTGCCTTCAGCAGCGATGCATTAGGTAGATTAAGTTTAAATTAAAAAACAAGTTGCAAGAGACAAGAAAGTATGATTACTTTTTGTCTCATTTTTTTAGTAAATAGTTACTTTTTTTGACTAAATTAACCAGATTACCTTGGAAAAATTGTCGATCAAATCGCTTGATAATTCCCTGAAAATCTTTTTGGCGATAACGGGCAATAATTCGTTTAATACCTCGGACTAAATCTTCACGACCTCTTAATGATAGAGGTTTGATTAATTCTGCATAACAAGACTCTTCATAGGAATCAGTAATTTTGGCTGCTTTGACTAATAATTCTTCAGAAACATCTGTGTTCGGAAAAACCTTGGTTTTATCTAAAATTCCCAGTGCCAGCAAAGCAGTCATAGTTCTGACACATTTTTCACATTTACCACAATTTAATTGATTATTTTGATAACTACTAATTTCATTACAAACCCAAAGATTTTGATAAACTGCATCCCAATCACACACTAATTTCGTTTTTGCTAATCTAGATAAAGTAATATTTTCATGACGAATTTGTAAGTCATAACTACTGTAGTTAGGATCGAGCATCGGATGAGAACCCCAAGGAGCTAAATTAATTAAATCGTAAGTAGAAGCAATCGAAACTGTATGAAATCGACCTGCAAAAGCATGAGCGATCGCAGCAAAGAATGAACCATGAAAATGAAGTTTCCAAAACCAAAAATCACGGTCTAAATCATTAAGATGGCTATAAATATTAGTTGTCACAGGAATTAAATTAATGCCTGCATACTTAGCCATTTTTAAGACGGCATTTCTAACAAGTTCAAAACTCTGATCTGGTTGATTTTGACCTCCTAAAACTCCATATACTAGCAACCCATCTTTAATTGAACCAGGATGTTCTACAGGAAATGTTAATTGATTTGTTTTTAAGGCTGCTAAAGCATCAATTCCACCAGAAAAAAATAATCCCGCTCGACGAAAAGAAGAGAAAAAATAAGGTGTAGACTGAACCTTTGCTTCAATGGGAATAACTTGAGTTTTTTTACCATACCAATAGTTTAACCAACTCATAGCAGCGGTCAAACTATCTAATAATTTGGGACAAATTGGTGCATCGATAAAAACTCTTTTTTCCCCATAATACATGGCTGGAATAATGCCAGCCAAAAGAAAAGCATGAGGGTTACAAAAAATATCTTCAGCAAACTCTTGAGTTGTTTCAATAAAAATTTCTTGGTTAGCGCGATCGCGTTCTTCCCAGATAATTTCAGCAGAGACTTTGACAACACTTGCTTGCTTCTCAGTTTTGAAAGATTCAATTTTCATATAAAAACTCTAAAAAGTTTTATTTAATTTAGCTCTCCAGTGGCATAAACTTTTGAGCTAATAAGTATTTTTCAATGTATTGGTTTTTAATGATAGATTAAATAAAATTGGTTTTAAATATTATTTTATTATTGATAATTAATCCTTTTCAAGATATGATTATCGGTTTGTTGATTATTGTTAAATATTTATCATAGATGTTTCTAATATTACAAAAAACATAAATAAATTGAGACTTACAAGATATAAATATTGTTTTTTTTAAGTAAAAATAGAGTTCAATTAAAATTTTTAAACTCTAGATTTATTCTTAAATAATCCGGTCATAGTCAATCCTGTAACTAGTAAACCAATTAATCCTAAACCATTGAGTAGCGGATAAATTTTTTCTAGTCCCAAAAATTCAAAAGTATGTAGTTTTAAGAAAAATTCTCCTAGTTCTTCTTGTTCTAACAATTCATCAAAAATAGTATAACCAACTCCACTAATTACAGTTAAAAATAACGGTAGACAAAGTATAATTGCGATCTGGTGATGATATTTACGAAAAACACGATTCATAAAAATATCTGATAAAATTTAGACTTCTATAACATAACTCGCAAAAGTAAGGAAGTCGGGTGGAAAAGTGATTTTTTATTTAAGAAACAAGAGGAAGTCGAACTGTAAAACAACTACCAACTCCCACCACGCTACTAACAGTAATATCGCCACCATGCTTTTTCACAATCGCAAGTGCGATCGCAAGTCCTAATCCCGAACCTTCTTCATGAGAAAAACGTGCTGCTTCAGACCGCCAAAAACGTTCAAATACCAAGGATAAATTTTTGGTAGCAATCCCAATACCAGTATCTTCGACTTTAACTAGAGCAAGTTTATCATTTTTATGAAGAGAAATTTTAACAGTTCCCTTTGATGGTGTATATCGCAACGCATTATCAAGCAGGTTCGCAAAGACACGATATAATTCTGTAGCGTCTCCTCTTACCACAACATTAGCTTGCCAATTTTGTTGAATGACAATTTGTTTAGCTTGAGCTTTTAGTTCTAAAAATTCGATGACATCTTCTAATAACTCATCCAAAGGAATTAAAATCCATGTTTGAGGAATTTGTTTGGGGATTTTCTCCGTTCTAGCAAGTAACAGCAAATTTTCAACTAAATAACTCATTTGATTAGTAGCACTAACAATTGCACCAAACTTAAGTTCATCGTCTGGATGAATCCGTTCTGGGTGAGTCTGCATCACTTCTACTGAAGTTTTAATGATCGTTAAAGGACTACGTAATTCGTGAGAAGCATCGGTAGTAAATTGTTTTAATTGCTGATATCCCTTTTCAATTGGTAAAAAAGATTGATTAGTTAGCCACATTCCACCGATAGTAATTAGTCCTAAAGCGATAATTCCTCCTAATCCAAATCCCCAATACAAATGCCTTAAAACTGTTTTTAATGGTTTGATCGATTCACTAACACGAATATAACCTTCTAGTTGAAGTTGGTTTTTGCCGTATACAGCAATAGTAAAAGTACGAATGTTTTGAGATGCGAGCGTGTGAAAACCTTCTGTTAATTTCAAATTTGGCAAAAGTCTGCCAGCAATACCTAAACGATGTTGATGAGCATCAAACCACTCTACACTTTGAAAAGGTTCTCGGAGATATTGCCAGGGAATATCTAGATCTCCATCTTCATCTAACACCCGATGGTTAATATTCTCGATCTCACTACTATCTTTTTTAATGGCAACCAAATGATGGGCTGCTGCTTGAGCTAAACCAGACAAACGATAATCAACTTGTTGATAGAGATTATAAATAAAAAACTCATAAATCAAAACATAAGAAATAGACTGAATTGCCAGCATCACTAGAAGGTAAGCTCCTAATAACCGCCAGCGCAAAGCTTTAAACTGAGGGTTAATTAAATGTTGTTGGAATTTTTTCCTCATTTAGATTCTCACTTATAGTTAATCGCCAATGCCTATTCCCTATTCTCTTCCCCAGACGAAAATTGTAATTAACAAGAGCGAATAACTATAGTTAAAAGTCGCTTAAGATTTCATGATGCTCAATTTTTCAAAGTGGTTTGAGTCGATAGCCAATACCATAGATTGTTTCAATAAAATCGGCTGGTGCGCCTGCTGCTCTTAGCTTTTTTCTTAACTCTTTAATATGAACTTTGACCGCTTCTTCTCCTGGTGGATCTTCAAATGACCAAAGCTTTTCAAGAATTTTACTACGACTTAAAACTAAACAACTATTCCGTAAAAATAACTCTAACAATCCAAATTCTTTGGGCGTGAGATGTAATTGCTGTTGGGCATAAGTAACTTCAAACGTAGCTGGATCGAGTCGTAATAGTTCCCATTCTAAGATTGGTGGTAAAAGCGAATTACCTCGACGGAGTAAAGCTCGCATTCGAGCAGTTAGTTCAGCTAGATCGAAAGGTTTAACTACATAATCATCTGCACCTGCATCTAATCCAATTACTTTATCATTACTACTATCTCTGGCGGTTAACATTAGCACTGGTGTGAGATAGCCGGCTTGTCGCAGGCGTTTACACAGACTAATTCCATCTAATTTTGGCAGCATAATATCCAGCAAAATTAAATCGTAGCTGAGAGTTTCAATAAAATCCCAACCCATTTCACCATCGGTAGCAATATCGACGATGTATTGTCTGTCTTTTAATGTCTCTGCTAATGCTTGGGCAATACGCTTTTCATCTTCAACTAGCAGAATTCTCATGACTAATAAGTAGTTGCGATCGCTTTAATTGGCTTTAATTATTTTGCTCAATTCTCGCTCATTTTTAACTAAGAGTTTCGATCTTTGCCTCTCCTTGGGATGAAAGCCAAGCTAACTGTTCGATCCGACAGTTACGAGCATATTCTCTAATTTCTTCGGGAGAACGTCCGCCCAAATCTAATTCTACTCTGATTAATTGTTCAGAATTACGCAGTTTTTGAGCATAATTTAAAGCTGCACTTGCTGCTGCTGGAGTTTGAGCAATTACTAACCAATTATTAGCAGCAGTTTGTTGGGGTAATTTATTAGTAGGTAAAAGGCAAGAATGCAAATCTTCAATATTTAAGGCAAAACCAATCCCAGGAGAACTAATTCCTTGAGGATGATAAAGTCCTAATAACTGGTCATAACGCCCACCTTTGCCTAATAAATAGGATTGATTATGGTGAAAACTAACGACTTCAAAGACAATACCTGTATAAAAATCAAAAGTTTGCCACAAGCTTAAGTCTAAAGTCAAAGAAATCGGAAAATCAGAACTATTGCTCAGTAAATCAACTAAAGACTTTAAATTGTAAACAATTTCTTGAGCAGAGTCGTCTAATTGCCAACTAGCTATTTTTTCTAAAACTTCTTCAGGTTTACCCCTTAAATCAAATAAAAATAAAGCTTTTTCTTGTAAAGCTGGTTCAAGAGGTAAATTTTCTAAGGTTACACGGTCTAAATTGGCCAGACAATGACGGACTTGTTTTCTAACTGACTCAGGAAATACTGCCAAAAGCGATCGCGTTAACTCGGCTTCTCCTAAAATGATCTGCCAATTTTCTACACCTAAATCCTGTAAACAATTAGCCAGTAACAATAAAATTTCTGCATCAGCTAATAAGCCACCGGCAAAGAGTAACTCTACTCCTGCTTGATAAAATTCTAATTGGCGACCATGATGATTCTGCGGTGGATTACGAAAAATATTGGCGCGGTAACATAGACGTTGAGGATAAGTGTTACCAGCCATTCGCGTCACCGCAGCACGAGCAATTGAAGCAGTCAATTCAGGACGCAAACCCAAAGTTCTTTCCGACTCATATCGTAACTGAATCACAGTTGATGGTTGAATAGCACCGCCAGCGGTGAGAGTATCAAGCCATTCTAAAGTAGAGGTAACAATACGTTGATAACCCCATCGCTGAAAAACCTGTTGCAGGCGATCATTAATCCAACATTTTTGTGCTACTTCTAAAGGAAGTAAGTCTCTTGCTCCGGCTGGTGGTTGATGAATCATCTAGTAATTAGTTACTGGTTATTAGTCGTTGGTCATTAGTCCTTAGTCATTAGTTAACTACAAATACTAGCGTCAGTAACAAGGACAAATAACCAAATTTATCTTACTTTTTTTTAGACCCAAACAAACCACCAAAAATATTACTGTTACCTGATTTACTTTCAGCTTTATTGCCTTGAGTACGAGAAACATTAGATTGATTGATGCGATCGCTTTTAGTCAATTTATCTAATACTTGTTTCATTTTGATCGCCACTGTATCCTTCGGATCGAGTTGATAAGCCTTGTTAATATGAACTTTGGCCATCGTCAACTGGTCTTGACTTAAATAGGCGTGTCCTAATAAAGCATGACAAGTACTATTGTTAGGATCAATTTTTAAAGCATCCCGTAGTTCAGAGACAGCCATAGTAAAGTTATTTTTATCTATATATTCTTGAGCGCGACGAAGATATGAAGTAACTCTAGACTGAGGAGTTATTTCTTCAGCTTGTGTTTGCTGCTGAATATTAGTTGGAGGTGGAGAGGTTGGTTGTGGTTGGGGTTGTGATGGAGATTGAGTAATTTTAGCTTGAGTAATTTCTTCTTTATCGATTCCTTGGGCTTGTTTTAGCATTAAGTAAACTAAATTTAGTTCACTAATTTGAGCTATCCGATCAGTAATTTGTTCTAAAGATTGGTATTGTTGATTGCTCAAAGTTTTTAGAAATTTATGATAAGTAAGTTCTAAATCTCCATTATGGTGTAATAATTCTTGAGCTAATTGACTAACGGGATTAATTTTCTTTTTCTGTTCGGCGATTCGTTTCCCTACTTGAGTTAAAATCAATTGATGTTCTACATAGGCATTCTTTCTTGATAGTGTTTCATAAGCTGGATTGACCAATTTTGATAATAGTTGATTAGCTAGTTTTTTTTGTTCTTGATTTCCTTTAAAAATATCTGGATGTATAGTTTGGGCGATTTTTAAATATCGAAGTCTAACTTGTTTAGCATCTGCGTCTAGAGGAATTCCGAGAATAGCATGATAGTCTGTAATCTTGAGTTTAAAAAGTCCATGTTTAATCGCAAAAGGCATAAAATATCACACCTAAGATAAAAGCAAGGTTAACTAAAGCTGTTTGATAAATAAGAAGCTATATTGTTAGAGTTCCCTGAAAGAAGTATGAACTAACAACTACAACTAACTTAAGTTGATCTGATTTAATTTTTCCAAAATTTAGTTAACTAATAACTGGGATTACTCAATTTGAGCGAGTACACTGGAAAATGCTCTAAACCACTTCAGCCTATGTCAGATCTTAAACAGCTTGCCAAACCCAATGCAGACATCACTGATTATGAATGGGATGTTACTCCTCCTAGTGTCAAATTTTTGATCGAACATTTACAGCAATTGGTTCAGCAAAAACAAAAAACGATTGAAGATCTACAAGTTGAAAATCAATGGTTACACAATCGACTTGATTTAGAATTGGATAAGCCAAATCAAGCTCATACACCTTCTCCACCAGAAGTAATTCTTTGGGCAACCGTTGGCTTAATTTTAACTATTGGGGGTACGTTTGTTCAGGCTTATAGTATTAATGCTCCTTGGTCATGGGGAGGGGGGATTAAAATACAAACTCTTGGGGTTAGCTATCAAATTGGAGCAGTTTTATTAACGGGCTGCTTGGGAGGAAGAAATGCTGCTTTACTATCCCAAGTAGTTTATGTCATTTTAGGTTTAGCTTGGTTACCTATTTTTGAGCGCGGTGGAGGTTGGGATTATTTGCAACAGCCAACTTTTGGTTATATCTTAGGATTTGTTGTTGGTGCGTGGCTTTGTGGTTTTTATGCTTACCAAAGTTTAGCCCGTCTCAATTCTCTAACTTTGAGTTGTTTAATCGGTTTTATAGTAATTCATTTGACTGGTATTACTTATTTAACTGTCCTCCACTTGCTGACCAATCTAGATGGCAATCAATCTTTATGGCAAGGTATTTTAACTTACTCAATTTATCCTTTACCTGGACAAATCGCCGTAGTTTGTGCTGTTACTTTGATTGCTTTGGTAATGCGTAAGTTAATGTTTTCTTAGATTATGATGTATTTTCAAAATCTCTCGCAGAAGCGCAAAGACGCAGAGAGCAAGAAGAGAGTTTAAGGTTAGCAAGCAAATTATATGAATAAAATAGAACAAAAATTCAGTAGATTTTTTCAAAAGGTTTTGCTGTTTTTCTTCCCTGACAAAGTTTTATTGTTTTCTCAGGTTATTTAAAATTGCTATCGAATACATTTTTCGAGCAATTCTTCTACACCAGTAACAGGAAATATTTCTACTCCTAATTTTTGACTGACTTCTGCTACAGTTAAATCGTCAAGAAACTTAGTATCATCATGCTTCAACATTAAAGAAGGTAATAAAATTCCTTCTCCTAAATCTTTTCCTTGCAATTGTGTGACGAGATCTTGTCCAGTCAATAAACCAGTGACTGTAATTTCTTGTCCCCAGTATTCACTTCGGAGGGGAAATAAATTAACTACTAATCCTGTAACTGAATTTAATTGTTGTACTAATGGCTGAAAAGCTAATTCTACCGCATTGCCTACTACCCAACTTAGGTGACGAGGTTGAGCAATGCTAGATGGTAACATCTGACTGGCAATTTCTTGAAACTGCCTGATAAACAAACGAATCGAACCTACTCCATTACCTATTTGGGGATAATCTTCATAATCTGACTCGAACGGTAATTCTTCTCTAGCAATCAAAAACCATTCGTCTGCTAACCAAGCGAAATTACTGCCAAACTGCTGTTGGAATTGAGTTTGTAATTGTTGTACTTGCGCGATTACTTCTTTTGCTTTTTCTTTACTGACTGGAATTAATTCGTCTGCTTGAGGACGAAAACGAGTTAATCCGACGGGGACAACTGCTACTGAAGCAACTGCGGCGGTTTCTTCCTGGTGGAAAGAGGCTAAATCTAATAGCGTTCTTTCTAAGTGTTTGCCATCATTTATACTAGGACAAACTACGACTTGAGCATGAATTTGTAACCGTCGCTTCTGAAACCACTGTAACTGAGACATAATTTGTCCAGCGCGAAGATTTTTAAGGAGACGAATTCGCACTTCTGGTTCAGTCGCGTGAACCGAGACATATAAAGGAGATAGGCGCATCTGTTCGATTCTTTGCCATTCTCTTTCAGTTAAGTTGGTTAGAGTTAAATAACTTCCATAAAGAAAGCTGAGGCGATAATCATCATCTTTGAGATAAAGACTGTTTCTTTTTCCTGGAGGTTGTTGATCGATAAAACAAAAAGGACAGCGATTATTACACTGAATTAAACCATCAAATAAGGCAGTAGCAAATTCGAGTCCCAAATCCTCGTCGTAGTCTTTTTCAATTTCAATTTGATGAGTTTTTCCCTTTGAATCCAGTACTTCTAATTCTAAATATTCATCGGCACATAAAAATTGGTAATCAATTAAATCACGAGGAGAAGTACCATTAATAGTAACGATCGCATCTCCAGGTTCAAAACCAATTTCTGCTGCGATTGAATTTGGTAATACTCTGGTAATTTTAGCTGGTTTTATCGAAGCTTGACTCATAAACTACTCTCTATTGCTCACTATGATTTAGTTAGACAACCATCCAAGTGCGATCGCAGTTAAAATAAATACGCCAAAGGCTAATCTGTACCAAACAAAGACCCAAGTACTTCTTTTTTGTAAGAATTTAATCAACCAAGCGATCGCTAGATAAGAAAACACGGCTGAAGAAATTACTCCTGCTAACAAAGGAACCAATCCTGAATCAGCCAAACCTTGATCTAAAGCATCTTTTAATTCTACTAATCCCGCTAAAGTAATTGCTGGCAGTCCTAATAAAAAAGAAAATCTAGCTGCTGTTGCCCTTTCCAAATTAATAAACAAACCAGCAGTTAAGGTTGAACCAGAACGAGATACACCGGGTATTAAAGCCAAAGCTTGAGCGAAACCCATCAAAATTCCATCTTTAGCCGTTAATTTCTCAAAATTACGTCGCTGAGTCCCAATTTTTTCTGCTAAAGCCAGCAACAAAGCCATCACTATCGAAGCAATAGCGATCGCAGTCATACTTCTGAGAGGAGAATTATCAAAATCAGGAATCAAAGCTTTAATTAATAATCCACCGATCACAATTGGAATAGTTCCCACCGTAATTCCCAAAGCTAACCAAAAATCTTGTGAGTGATAATCAGAATTACGAATCGCTTTAAACATCCCCACGGCAATTTTGCTTAAATCTGACCAGAAATACCACAATACAGCTAGAATACTGCCCAATTGAATCACAGCAGTAAAACTAACCCCTGGATCTCCCCAACCCAAAAATACGGGAATTGCTTTAAGATGTGCCGTACTACTAATCGGAATAAACTCCGTCATTCCTTGAACAAATCCTAAAACAATCGCTTGAACCAAATTAAGCTGAGATAGGTCATTGACTTGACTTGGTTTTGCTTGAGCGACAACTATACCAGAATTGATGATAGTAGCTAACCCAAGACTGGTAATCAAACCAAGACTAAACAGTCCTAAAGAAGTTAAATCTTTTTGTCTCAATCTGGTCATATTTTTTGCTTAACCTAAATCTTTATTTAGTTTATCTGGTGATTAAACATAACCCAAGCATTAAGGAAATAGATAAATTTAGATATGATAAGAACAGCCAAACAGGAAAATAGTTAAGATTAATCTTGCGGTAGATAATATGAGTTATGCAACCTCTTCTGCTAGAGCCGAAATCAATGAATTAAGAAGATTAAAAACCCTCCTTCCACCAGAATTACAAAGTTGGGTAATTGTCGAAGGAACGACAGAAGTCAATCCTCCTCTAATTCGCTGCGAAGAGATTGGCAAAGATGAAATTGAAATTCAAATCGATTTAGCTAAATGGGAAAATCTGGCGATTGACCAAAGAAACTTGCTATTTTGGCATGAAGTAGCACGAATTCAAAGCGATACTATCCCTAGAGAAGGATGGGAAATGGCAGCCCTAGCGATTGGTTTAGGGGGTGCAGTAGGAGAACTATGGGTACAAGATGGCTTGTTACTACTTCTTGCTTTAGCTTTGTGTGGGGTTTCTGGGTATCGTCTCTGGCAAAAAAATAACAGTGAAAAAACGATCAAAGATGCGATTGAAGCCGATGATAAAGCGATCTCTCTTGCTACCCGTTTTGGTTATACGCTGCCTAATGCTTATAAAAGTTTGGGTAGTGCTTTAAAAACTTTAATTGAACAAACCCCTAATCGTCGTCAACGCAAAAAATACGAAGAACGTTTACAAGCTCTTAAACGTAGTGCTAACAAAGCCAAAGCACGAATGAAATCTCCAGAAGAAACAATTGGGAGAGGAGATACTCGTATTTAATTCCAAAATGTTTCAACTACTTTGGGGCTTTGATTGTCTCACAACGACTTTATTATCAATCTACCCTAATCTCAGTTAAATTATTAGGAGATAACTAGGACAATAATATTAATATCTGTCATAAACAATCCTGATCTTGATCGATAGCTTTAAAGATAGATGACTCATCAAACTCCAGAATTAGATTTCTCAATAACCTACTTTCAAAACAATCCGACAGTTCAGTTACCAGAACGTTTAACTGTTTTAGAAGCAGTAGCATTTAAACAAACTTGCTCGGAACTACTACAACAAAATCTTACTACTCAACAAATTATTCTTGATTTTAGTGAAACGAAATTTATTGATAGTAGTGGAGTAGGTGCTTTAGTTAGTATTTTCAAAACAGCAAGAGAAAAAAATCAAGAGTTAATTTTAAACCAGGTTCAACCACCTGTGATGGCTGTTCTTTCAATTACAGGATTGTCAGAGATTCTTAATATTCAATCTTTTGAAAAATGGTCAGAACGTCAACAACCAGCCACACATCCTTCGATTAAATCCTGGATCAAAAGAGCTATCGATATTATTGGTGCTTTAGTTGGCTTGATGATTACTGGTATTATTATTATCCCAATCGCGATCGCGATCAAGCTTGATAGTTCAGGACCAATTTTTTTCCAGCAAACCCGTTGTGGTTGGTTAGGTAAACAATTTACCATCTGGAAATTTCGTTCCATGTGTGTTGATGCTGAAGAGATGAAAGCTAAAATTCAAAATCAAGCTAGCGGTGCTTTTTTTAAAAATGATAATGATCCTCGGATTACTAAAGTTGGTAGATTTTTGCGTCGTACTAGTTTAGATGAATTTCCTCAATTTTGGAATGTTTTGAAAGGAGATATGAGTTTGGTTGGTACTCGTCCACCCACTCCTGATGAAGTAGAAACCTATCAGGTACCAGAGTGGCAACGTTTAAATGTTAAGCCTGGTATGACTGGAGAATGGCAAGTTAACGGCAGATCGAAAGTACGAGATTTTGAAGATGTGATTAAACTTGATTTGCGTTATCAAGAAAATTGGAGTTTGAAGTACGATCTTCAACTGATACTTAAAACTATTAGTATTCTCTTTGATAAAAATAGTGGTGCGGTTTAAAAAAATTTGCTCATGCTGAACTTTCAGCAATGGGCTTTATGATATTTAATATTTTAGTGGTAGCATTTTTGACTTGATTTAGAGAAAATATATTTAGTGTGGGGGATGAGTAGAAAACAGAATAAACCTCTCTAGCCTAATTTAATATTTTAGTTGAATGACAAGAGAACGAGTAATTCGACAGTTTCACCTTCAGGTCAAAACCGAGTTAGAAGCACTTAAAGAGATTTTACAGTGGTTTGAAGGAGTAATTTTTCCTGCTTTACCACAAAAAACTGGTTGGCAATGTGAAGTCGCCTTAGTTGAGGCTTTTACCAATGCCGTCCGTCATGCCCATCACAATCTTCCTAAAAATACACCGATTGATTTAGAAGTAAAATTGTTTCCTAATTTTCTAGAGATGCGGATTTGGGACCGCGGTCAACCGTTTGATTTGAAAGCAAAGTTAAAAGATAGTCTCGAAAATGATCTTAACTCTTTGGAAAAAGAGGGAGGTAGAGGACTTCAGTTTATGAAAAAACTTACCGATGATTTACAATATCTGAACCTCCCCAACCGTGGTAACTGCCTAGTCATGCGTAAACAATACCCGATGCAAGATTTAAATTTCCGCCACAGCGCGTTCAATCAAGCGTCTTGCTAAAGTTTGAGTACCAGTATGTTCATAGTAATTAGTACTCATGTCTAAAAAGGCAGCTACATAATCAAGTTTATTGTCTGAAAATTCAAGAAAACTTTGAAGTCTACTGAAAACTTTTTCTGGGGTTAAGTTTTTTTCAGTAACCAGATTACTCATCCATCCTGTTACAGAATCAAAGCTATTACCAATAAAATCTAATTGACCTTTAGTATTTCCGCCAGGAATAAGGTCTTTGACACGACTAAAAGTAGGATTTTGATTCAATTCTTGCGGACTAAGATTGGCAAGAGTAGATTGGGCTTTGAGCAAAAAATCAGGTCCTAAAGGAATTAAACCATCAATACAAACTAACGCTACCATCCGCATTAAAGATTCACCACCATAATCAGCCAAAGCAGCCACAAAATCGCCAATGCTATCCCCAGGAATACCGTTAATTTGACAGAAAGCAACCAATTCAACCACTAACTTAAGACAAAGGTCGATTGATTGAGCTTTATTGGGGCTAGGAGTGATTTTGGTTAATAATCCTCCCACCAAGGGAATTTTATCTCCTACCTTATTTGCCAAAGCTGCTGCACCTAAAGCACTATCAGCACTATCTACAGTTTGGTACAGCCACATGGCTCGTTGATAACCTTGAGATTTATCATTGTAAAGCCAGACTGCGCGATCGCCAATCTGTTGAATTATACTTTCGTCTGTTTCCTCAGTAACAGCACGAATCGTATTTTCAAATCCCACCAAATTTTGCCATTCTCCAGGAGCAACAAAATCGAGAGACTTTAACATCATCGTGGTTAGATTATGAGTTGGTAATTCGTTTACCAGTTCAAAAATTGGCTTGCTCACTCTGTTCTCCTTATCAAACTATAATTTTACAATTAGCAAAGTTCTGAGCGGAAATTACTGCAATTGAGATAAACCCCGAAGATCAAATTTACTCAACCAAGTTTGGCGATCGCTTTCGGTAAAAGCAGGATCTCGAGATAAAACTTTGACTTGGAAACGATCTGCTACTAAAACAGCAGTACCAGTATTACCTTGATTAACGGCTGGATAACCAGCAATTTTGGTAGTACTCGATTGAAATTTGGCTAAGGCAGTCGGATTATTAAGAGTATCAGAAATTGCCATAACTGCAACTTCTTTACCGTCTTTTGTCAATTTAGCTTCAGCAAAACCTTTTTTTTCCTGAGTATAAACCCGTTCATAACCATTATTAGGATTAGGAAAAAATCGATTAAAGCTACTGCCTGCCTCTGATTCTTTAACTACTGCACTAGAATTTTTTGCTGTACTTTCTTGTTGAGCTTGATCGAAACGCGAAGGAGCTTGTTGAGCGCAAGAAGTTATCAACAGCGCAATACTCAACACCAAAGAAAATAAGAGTTTCCTTAAACTAATCATTTTTTTTAATCAAAGACTTATCAAGTATTTTTACTTACTTTATCAAATCTTCAATAAACTTTTAGGAAAACTTCACCCAAATTATGGCTTTTACCTATTTGATAGAGAAAGATAATTAAATAACAAAACAGCTAACCATTTGAAGTAAGGCGATGATATAACGGTTATTGATTTTAAAGTATCGTCTAGATTTTTTTGTTCAAATACTATTACTAATAACTTTTAATTAACAATAAAAATAGTCTGCTCCTTTATGAGAATCCTTATTTATTCTTACAATTATTATCCCGAGCCAATTGGAATCGCGCCTTTAATGACAGAATTAGCAGAAGGTATGGTCAAAAGAGGTCATCAAGTACGAGTTATTACGGCTATGCCGTGGTATCCTGCCGGGGAAATTGCTCATAAATATAAAGGTAGGCTTTTTTGTAATGAAATTATTAATGGGGTAAAAGTTCAACGCTGTTATATTTGGACAAGTAAAAAACGTAATCTTTTGAGCAGAATTGGATTTGAAGTTAGTTTTGCTTGTTTAAGTTTAATTCAAGCTCTTAATGGTTGGAAACCTGATGTGATCTTATTAACTGTTCCAGGTTTACCTGTCTGTGTTCCAGCAGCACTTGTTAGCGGAATTTATGGCTCTCCAATTGTATTAAATTTACAAGATATTTTGCCAGATGCTGCTGTTCATGTTGGTTTAATTAATAATCAGATGATGATTAAGGTATTAAAAACCTTAGAAAGATTCGCCTATAAAACGGCTACTAAAATTAGTGTAATTGCGGATGGTTTTACTAAAAATATTACGAATAAAGGAGTTGCTTTAGAAAAAATAGTCGAAATTCCTAACTGGGTTGATATTAATTTTATTAAGCCTTTAGCGAGAGAACATAATTGGTTTCGTCGAGAACATCAACTAGAAGATAAATTTGTAGTTCTTTATTCGGGAAATATTGCTCTGACTCAAGGTTTAGAAACTGTCATTGATGCTGCTGCCCGTTTACAACATTGCCCAGAAATTGCCATCGTTATTGTTGGTGAACCAAAAGCTTTAGCTAAACTAGAACAATATTGCCAAAAACATCAAGTTAATAATGTCCGCTTGCTTCCTTTTCAACCGAGACAAAAATTACCAGATATGTTGGCTGGTGCTGATGTTGGTTTAGTCGTACAAAAGAAAAATGTCTTAGATTTCAATATGCCCTCTAAAATTCAAGTTTTGTTGGCTAGTGGGAGAGCAATTGTGGCTTCTGTGGCAGCGACAGGTACTGCTGCTAGTGCCATTAGAAGAAGTGGCGGTGGAATTGTGACTGCTCCTGAAGATTCTCAGGCTTTAGCTCAAGCTATTCAAGAATTATACCAAGACCGCGATCGCGCTGTGAGATTAGGACAACAAGGCAGAGCTTTTGCTGAACAAAACTACTCTTTTGAACTGGCTTTAGATAAGTACGAACAATTATTTGCTTCTGTAATTCCTCACCAGATTTTATCTTTAATGCCTAAATCTGAAGCTTGATTGGTTTAGTTTGGATTAAAACTCCATTTTAGTTAAAGTAAAAGCGCGACGGAAATTTGAATTTTAATTAAAATTTAAATATAACCTTTGCTTAATTTTGATTTATGCGCGACCGTATTTTGGCTTGGTTAGCCGATCATGTTCCTGTTAGTCGAATTGAACATACATTGGGAGTAGAACAAACTTGTATTGAATTAGCTCGTTTTCATCAAGTCAACGAACAAGAGGCTGCTTTGGCAGGTTTAACGCACGATTTGGCTAAATTCTTTCCACCAGACAAATTATTGTCTATGGCTCAACAGGAAGGAATTGAAACTGATGAAATTTTAACTAACTGCCCTCACTTACTTCATGCTGATGTCGGTGCAATTGTCGCTCAACAAGAATTTGGCATCGAAAATCAAGCAATTTTGGCAGCTATTCGCCATCATACCTTGGGTTGTCCTGGAATGAGTCCTCTCAGTTGTGTTGTGTTTGTTGCCGATGCGATTGAACCATTACGGGGCGATAACTCAGAATTAGAAGCAATTCGTGGGGTTGCTAAAGAAAATCTTTATAAAGCTGTAAGACAAACTTGTGATTATTCTCTAAGATATTTATTAAGTCGAATAAAAATTACTCACCCACGAGTGATATTAACTCGAAATTGGGCTTTAATTCAAGAAAAGCAATTTTTAGCAACAAAATGATCACCTTAGATCATTAGTTATCAAAAAAACACACAATTAATCATTAGATTTTAAATCTAGATTTAAATTATTGCAAATATCATTCATTTGAATTTAAATGAGCAAACAACACCAATATGAATTAGACGAAAAAATTACTGAACAAAGTAAAACTAACTATGCTTTAGATAGTCAAAAATTAGCTTGGAAAATAGCAGAAGCAGCAGACGATAAAAAAGGCGCAGATATAACTATTTTGCAAGTAGCCGAAGTATCTTATCTGGCAGATTATTTTGTAATTGTGACCGGATTTTCTAAAGCTCAGGTTAGAGCAATCGCCGATGCGATAGAAGCAAAAGTTGCAGAAACTTTTAATCACTATCCCGTTAGAGTTGCTGGTAAAACCGAAGGAAGCTGGGTTTTAGAAGATTACGGCGAAGTAATTGTCCATATCTTTTTGCCTCAAGAGCGAGAATATTATAATCTAGAGGCGTTTTGGGGTCATGCCCAAAGGATTGAGTATATAGCATCTATGTAGAATTGTTGAGATCATTTGATAACATCATGAGGGAATCTGCTGTTGATTTTTGCCCAGTACCACAAGAACAACAACCAATCCACGAATACGAAGAATTAAAAGATTCCTGGTTTTTTTGTTGGGCAACTTTAAATCTGGTAAGTTACGGTAAAAAGCTAGGCTGGGTAGGATTTTGGGGTGGAATGATTGCTGCACCAATAGCTGCTGCTAGTTTTTCTCCCGTCCATCAGCTACCGCAGTTTATTATTTCTACCAGTCTAGGAGGAAGTTTATTCATCATTTTGATCTGGTTAAGACTGTATTTAGGTTGGTCCTACATTAGCGATCGCTTATACCAAGAACGAATTTTTTATGAAGAATCTGGTTGGTATGATGGTCAAGCTTGGTCAAAACCAACTACTATGCTTAATCGCGATCGTCTCATCGTTACTTATGAGATTAAACCAATTATCCAACGGTTGCAAAAAACTTTATTGCTTTTAGCTAGTATAGGGCTAATTAATGGTTTAGTTTGGCGAATTTTGGGATAAACTCTTTTTAGAACTGGCGCAAAATCTTAAGGGCGCAATTGCATGACTAGAGGACAACGGACTCATACACCAAAATTAGAAATTCATTTGCTACGAGAAGGAATTGTTGAATCGGTTCATCAAATCGAAGCAACAGTTTGTGATGCTCGTGGTCGAGTATTATTAGTCGCAGGAAACTGTGAAACTTCAACTTTTATTCGTTCAGCACTTAAACCTTTTCAAGCTTTAGCTGTAACTACGACTGGGACTTTAGAGCGATACGGTTTGTCAGATAAAGATTTAGCTATTATTTGTAGTTCTCATCAAGGCACAATCGAACAATCTAGACAAGTTTTTAACGTATTTTGGCGTGCCGATCTAGACTCTAGTTTGCTTCAGTGTCCCATTCCAGAAGGGAAAAGTAGTCCTCTACAACATAATTGTTCTGGTAAACACGCAGGAATGTTAGCTGTTTGTCATCAACGGAACTGGCCTGTCAATAATTATCTACGTCGCTCTAGTCCCATTCAACAATTAATTCTCCATAAAATTGCTGAATTATTAGGAATGCCTGGAGAAGAATTAATTAGTGCGCGAGATGATTGTGGCGCACCTACATACTCGATGCAATTGAGGCAAATGGCTTCTCTGTACGCCAAGTTAGCCTCTGGTGCTAATCTTGATTTGGAAAGAATTGTCAGAGCGATGACTTATCATCCTAATATGATTGCAGGAGAAGGTGCGTTTGACACTGAGTTAATGCGCTTATCGGAAGGAGAATTAGTTAGTAAATCTGGTGCCGAGGGAATTCAGTGTGTTGGTAGAGTTGGAGAAGGAATGGGTTTAGCTATCAAAGTGGCAGATGGTTCAAAACGAGCTAAATACGCGATCGCTATTCACCTTCTCAAACAAATGGGTTGGATTAGTCCCACAGTCGCAGAAAATTTAGCAGAAAAATTTATGCAACTGAGTAAGTATAAACGCTTGACAGTTAGTGGTGAAATATCAATGGTTTAATAATCCTAAGCAATTAGCAAAGACATTATTAGACCGCTCTTTATCTCGCTCAAAGGCTCAGATGGAATTGATAATGAGTCACTATCAGTTTCAAAAATCGGTTTAACAATTGCCAGTTCTAATATGAAATACTTAAATGTTTGCTAAGGTTAAGATCGTTTTTAATTCTTAGCTTTTAGCTATTTGCTAAATCATCAACTAAAATTAATTCTTCACAGCATAATTCTATATACTGAGCGGGGCGTACAAGCTGTCGAGGTTTCCTCGACAGACAGCCCCTTGGAAACCTCAGCATATCTCAGGCTCAATCATTTACTGAAGACTTAATTAAACAGAATTCCTGACATATTTTTTATTTCAGGCTTGTTATCTATCCAGCGACTTTTGATAAACGGTATCATTTAATAATTTTTTATTACTTATTTGTAATTAGCAAATATTAATTAAATTATTCTAAATTAATTTAGTTATGGCAATTAAGTTAATCAAATCAATCTAAAATCATTATTTACTAAAAAATTAGATCATGCTCAAGACAATTTCTCTTGCTCAAGACCAGATTAATCTTTCTTTAATAGATTTTTATCAACAAGTTCGCCAACGTAGTGAAAAAATCTGTCAACCTTTAGCGATAGAAGATTATGTAATTCAAACAATGGCTGATGTTAGCCCACCTAAATGGCATCTAGCTCATACAACCTGGTTTTTTGAAACTTTTTTACTCGTTCCTTATTTAAATCAATATCAAGTATTTCATCCTCAGTTTGGTTATTTATTTAATTCTTATTATGAAGCTGTAGGCAAACGTCATCCTCGTCCTCAAAGGGGTTTACTCTCACGCCCTACCGTCGAAGAGGTTTATCAATATCGAACTTATGTCGACCAGGCAATGGCAGAGTTAATTAATCAACTAGAAACAGATCACTCAGTTGAGTCTTTGATTATTTTAGGTCTTCATCACGAACAACAACATCAGGAATTATTACTCACAGATATTAAGCATATTTTGGCAACTAATCCTTTACGCCCTGTTTATCAGGCTAACAATTCCACTTCCTCCGCAGAACTAATTAACCTTGAAGAGAAATGGCTCGATTATCCTGGGGGAATATATAGTATCGGTTATCAAGGAGAAGGATTTAGTTTTGATAATGAAAGTCCTCGACACCAAACTTTGTTACAAAGCTACTATTTTGCTTCTCGCTTAGTTACTAATGAAGAATATTTAGAATTTATCGAAGCTGGCGGATATAGTAACCCTGAATATTGGTTGTCAGAAGGTTGGTCTACTGTTGAAACCCAACAATGGCAAGCCCCTTTATATTGGGAAAAAATTGATGGTGCCTGGTGGATGATGACTCTTGGGGGAATGCAACCTCTTCAAAAAGATGAACCAGTTTGTCATGTTAGTTTTTATGAAGCAGATGCCTATGCTCGTTTTTGCGGTAAACGTTTACCAACAGAAGCAGAATGGGAAATAGCCACAGCACAAGTGCCAATTAGAGGCAATTTTTTGGAGACAGAAAAATTACATCCTACTGCTGCTTTAGGAATGACTAGACCGGATCAAGTTTTTGGGGATGTTTGGGAATGGACGCAAAGTGCCTATCTTCCTTATCCAGGATATCAACCCGAAGCAGGTGCGATCGGCGAATATAACGGCAAATTTATGTGTAATCAAATGGTTTTACGAGGTGGTTCTTGTGTCACTCCGATTAGTCATATTCGTCCTACCTATCGAAACTTTTTTCCTCCCTCTGCACGATGGCAGTTTACAGGAATTCGTTTGGCAAACTAAAGCTAAACTACAACTTTTAGTAGTAGTAATTAAAGTTATTGCCAGCTTACTTTTGAAATAGGTTTTAAATTAAGCAAAAGAAATCATTAAATTTAATTAATTTCAGGAGTCAATTAAATGATTGCACCCTCACACTCTCAATCAAAAGTCAAATTTTACGATTTACATCCACCTTTAGCTGACTTTCGCACCGAGATCATTAAGGGATTGCAACAACCTCAAAAAGCTATCTCTGCTAAATTTTTATACGATAAAAAGGGTTCAGAATTATTTGATCAAATCTGTAATTTAGATGAATATTATCTTACCCGTACAGAAATGGATATTCTTAAAGATAATGCTGACGAAATTGCTAATTTAATTGGAGATGGTGTTTTAGTTGAATTTGGTAGTGGTAGTTCGCAAAAAGTGAGAATCATTCTTGATGCGATGAAACAATTACCCATTTATGTAGCGTTGGATATTTCAATCCAACATTTGTACGAATCTTGTCATAATTTGGTAGAGGCTTATCCAGATTTAAATGCGATCGCTATTTGTACTGATTATACTCAACCTTTGTGTTTACCCAAGATTCCTTTAATTGAAAATAAATATAAGGTAGGTTTTTTTCCTGGTTCTTCAATTGGTAATTTAGAGCCTGTTGAGGTATTAGAATTTCTGAAAAATGTAGGCAAAATTTTACAACCAAACGGTAGTCTTATAATTGGGGTCGATCTCAAAAAAGACCGCTCAATCCTTGAACCAGCTTACGATGATTCTCAAGGAGTTTCTGCTGCGTTCGCTTTAAATTTGTTGACTCGGATTAATCGAGAATTACGAGCTAATTTTAATTTAGATAATTTTAGTTATCGAGCGACTTATAATATTCTCGGTCGCATCGAAATGTATATAGTTAGTTTGAAAAAGCAGGAAATTAAAATTGATGATGTAGAAATTGAATTTGAGCAAGGAGAATTATTGAGAACTGAACATTCTTATAAATATACTTGTGCAGAATTTCAATCTTTAGCTGCTCAAGCAGGTTGTCAGACGAAATGTATCTGGACTGATTCACAACAGTTATTTAGTCTTCATTATTTAGTATTTACAGAAAATTTAGAGAGTAAAAATTAAACAGAAAGCGTACACTGATTAGCTGATTTCTCAAACAACAAAAATCCCCTACCCGAAAGTAGAGGATTTATTTTTATGCTATTTTGTGAAAACTATCTTTAACCAACCCTGCTGGCAGTAGAAGCAATCACAAAGGCTGCATAGGTCAGAACGTAGCCAAAGGCGAAGTGGGCTGCGCCAACTACACGAGCTTGAACGATTGAAAGAGCAACAGGCTTATCTTTCCAGCGAACGATGTTAGCTAGAGGAGTACGCTCGTGCGCCCAAACAATAGTTTCAATCAACTCTTGCCAGTAACCACGCCAAGAGATGAGGAACATGAAACCAGTTGCCCAAGCTAAGTGTCCTAAGAGGAACATCCAAGCCCAAACAGAAAGGTTATTAGTTCCGTAGGGATTGTAACCGTTAATTAGAGATGCGGAATATCCCCAGAGGTAATCGCGGAACCAACCCATTAGATAGGTAGAGTTTTCGTTGAACTGAGCAACGTTACCTTGCCAAATAGTTAGGTGTTTCCAGTGCCAGTAGAAGGTCAACCAGCCCAAGGTGTTTAACATCCAGAAAGAAGCGAGGTAAACGGAATCCCAAGCAGAGATATCGCAAGTACCGCCACGACCAGGACCATCACAAGGGAAGGCAAAACCGAAGTCTTTTTTGTCTGGCATTAATTTTGAACCACGTGCATCTAAAGCACCTTTGACCAAAATCAAAGTAGTGGTATGAAGTCCTAATGCGATCGCATGGTGGACTAAGAAGTCACCAGGACCAATGGTCAAAAATAAGGAGTTAGTACCGCTGTTGATAGCGTCTAACCAACCAGGTAACCAAACGTTACCGTAATTGGGCCAAGCAGTGTAAGCAACACTATCTGGATTGGATAGTAAAGTATCAAATCCATACAGAGCCTTACCATGAGCAGCCTGAATCCACTGAGCAAAAACAGGCTCGATTAAAATTTGTTTTTCAGGAGTACCAAAGGCAACTACGACATCGTTGTGAACGTATAAACCTAAGGTATGGAAACCCAAGAAGAGAGATACCCAGCTTAAGTGGGAAATAATCGCTTCTTTGTGGTCTAAAACCCTTGCCAAAACATTGTTTTTGTTGGCTTCAGGGTCATAATCACGTACCCAGAAGATGGCACCATGCGCAAAAGCACCAAGCATCAAGAAACCAGCAATATACTGATGGTGAGTATAAAGAGCTGCTTGAGTAGTGTAATCCTTAGCAATAAAGGCATAAGGAGGCATGGAATACATGTGTTGGGCGACTAAAGAAGTAATTACACCTAAACAAGCCAAGTGCCATCCTAATTGGAAGTGCAAAGAATTGTTGTAAGTGTCGTAGATTCCTTTATGACCTGCACCTAAGACTCCTCCAAAGGGAGTTCCTTCTGGGGGTCGGTGAGCTTCCAGAATCTCTTTCATGCTGTGACCGATACCAAAATTAGTACGGTACATATGACCAGCAATAATAAAGATAACCGCGATCGCCAAGTGGTGATGAGCGATATCTGTTAGCCAGAGAGATTCTGTTTGAGGATGAAAGCCACCTAAGAAAGTCAAGATTGCAGTTCCTGCTCCTTCAGAAGTTCCAAATACATGGTTAGCGGTATCTGGATTCTGAGCGTAAGCACCCCAATTCAGGCTAAAGAAAGGTCCTAAACCTGCGGGATGGGGAGGAGTAGATAGGAAGTTATCCCAACCTACGTGTTGTCCTCTGGACTCAGGAATTGCTACGTGAACCAAGTGACCAGTCCAAGCTAAGGAGCTAACCCCAAATAAACCAGCTAAGTGATGGTTCATCCGAGATTCAGCATTTTTAAACCAAGCCAGACTAGGACGGAACTTGGGTTGTAGGTGCAACCAACCTGCAAACAAGAACAAGGAAGCCAAAATCAGTAAGAAGATCGCTCCTTGATATAGGTCTTGGTTGTTGGTCATCCCAATGGTATAGAACCAGTGGTAAACACCAGAATAAGAAATATCTACTGGATAAGAAGCTCCAGCTTGAGTGAAAGCATCTACTGCTGCATCACCAAACTGAGGATCCCAAATCGCATGAGCAATGGGACGAATGTTTAAAGGATCTTTAATCCACTGTTCAAAGTTACCTTGCCAGGCTACGTGAAACAGAGTACCGGAAGTCCACAAGAAAATGATTGCAATATGACCGAAGTGGGAAGCAAAAATCTTTTGATAAAGATTTTCTTCAGTCATGCCATCATGAAGCTCAAAATCATGAGCAGTGGCAATTCCGTACCAGATTCGACGTGTTGTTGGGTCTTGTGCAAGATCCTGGCTAAATTTTGGAAATTTAGTTGCCATAGGTCTTTAGGAATTCTCCTCTGGTTAAAAATGAGGCTAAAACAATTACTTGCTGCTCATTTTCTTTTTTTTTTACCACCTAGAAATCGTTATTCTCGGTAGTAAGTTTGTTAAAAACGGTTTTCAATTTGGGTTGATTAACCGTAAAGTTTGCTGATTTTGAACTTTCTTGCTATTTGAGCAAGTTAGTTTACCAATCTTGATGGGATAGTTTAAGCTCTTCACCCCAACCATCCCACAAAGATTGGTTGAAAGATTATTTTTATCCTAGTGAAATAGTCCTCGCCAGGAAGAACGCCCAGGTAGTAACAATTCCCCCTAGGAGATAGTGAGCTACTCCAACTGCACGACCTTGAGTAATACTCAAAGCACGAGGCTGAATTGATGGAGCTACTTTAAGTTTATTATGTGCCCAAACAATTGATTCAATCAATTCTTGCCAATAACCACGTCCACTAAAGAGGAACATTAAGCTAAAAGCAAAAACGAAATGACCAGCTAGGAACATAATGCCATAGGCTGACAAAGCTGAGCCGTAGGAGTTAATTACCTGAGAGGCTTGCGCCCAAAGGAAGTCTCGCAACCAACCATTAATGGTAATTGCACTTTGAGCAAAGTTGCCATTGGTAACATGGGAAACTGTGCCATCGTTTGCTACTGTACCCCAGACATCAGATTGCATCTTCCAACTGAAGTGGAAAAGTACGACCGACAAGGAATTGTACATCCAAAATAAACCTAGGAACACGTGATCCCATGCAGATACTTGACAAGTACCACCCCGTCCAGGTCCGTCACAAGGGAAGCGGAAACCTAATTTCATCTTGTCGGGAATCAAGCGCGAACTCCTAGCAAAGAGAACACCTTTAAGCAGAATTAATACAGTTACGTGAATGGTAAAAGCATGAATATGATGCACCAAAAAGTCTGCTGTGCCTAGAGCAATAGGCATCATCGCTACTTTACCACCAACTGCAATTACATCACCGCCAAAAGCATAACTTGCTGGTTCTAAAGCTGTCGGTGCAGTTCCGCCTGGAGCTAAAGTATGAATATTTTGTAACCACTGAGCAAAGATTGGCTGTAGTTGAATCCCTGTATCAGAGAACATATCTTGAGGGCGACCAAAAGCACGCATAGTATCGTTGTGAACATAAAGTCCAAAGCTATGGAAGCCTAGGAAGATACATACCCAGTTTAGATGGGAAATAATTGCATCTCTATGACGAAGGACTCGGTCTAAAAGATTATCAACATTCTTAGCTGGATCGTAATCGCGAACCATGAAGATAGCAGCATGTGCACCTGCTCCGACAATCAAGAAACCGCCAATCCAGACATGGTGAGTGAATAAAGATAGCTGGGTAGCATAATCGATCGCTTGATAGGGATAGGGAGGCATGGCGTACATGTGATGCGCCACAATAATGCTCAAAGAACCGAATAAAGCTAGGTTAATCGCTAGTTGAGCATGCCAAGAAGTAGTCAAAATTTCATAGAGTCCTTGGTGTCCTTTACCAGTGAAAGGTCCGCGATGATTCTCCAGAATTTCTTTCATGCTGTGACCGATACCCCAATTGGTACGGTACATATGACCAGCAATGATAAAGAGAACAGCGATCGCTAAATGGTGATGCGCTGAATCAGAGAGCCACAAACCACCAGTTACTGGGTTCAATCCTCCTTTGAAGGTCAAGAAGTCAGAATATACTCCCCAATTTAAGGTAAAGAAGGGTTTCAAACCTTCTGCAAAACTGGGATATAGCTCTGTCATCTTGCTGCTATCGAGAATGAACTCATGGGGCAAGGGGATGTCGCTAGGAGCAACACCTGCATCTAGGAGCTTGTTAATTGGTAAAGATACGTGGATTTGATGACCAGCCCAACCAAGAGAACCACAACCTAATAGTCCAGCTAAATGGTGGTTCATCATTGATTCTGCATTTTGGAACCACTCAAGCTTAGGAGCTCTTTTATGATAGTGGAACCAACCAGCAAAGATCATCAGGGCTGCCATAACTAGACCACCAATGGCAGTGCAGTATAACTGATAGCCATTAGTAAATCCAGAGGCACGCCAGAGATAGAATAATCCAGAAGTAATCTGGATTCCGTGGAAACCACCACCGACATCGCCATTTAAGATTCCTTGACCAACAACTGGCCAAACAACTTGTGCGCTGGGCTTGATCGCGGTGGGATTGGCTAACCAAGCTTCGTAGTTGGAGAAGCGAGCACCATGGAAGTACATACCGCTTAACCAAACGAAGACAACTGCTAAGTGACCAAAATGTGCGCTGAAGATTTTCCGAGAAATATCTTCAAGGTCGCTAGTATGGCTGTCAAAATCATGTGCATCGGCGTGGAGATTCCAAATCCAAGTTGTAGTTTTGGGACCTCTCGCCAGAGTGCGATCAAAATGACCAGGTTTGCCCCACTTCTCGAATGAAGTAGGTACTGGATCGTTATCAACCGTTACTTTGACTTTCGCCTCTTCTCTTTGAGGACTGATTGTCATGAGGATTCTCCTCTCTCGACAATGGATATTAGATGTTATTGGTAATCAGTTTTAAATTATGCAAATACGCAGTTCAAAAAACTACTTTGCCTTAATTTTGCTTACTTTCAACCCAAGAAAATTGGGTTTTGGGCGTAAGCATTAATTAAGATGATAAAACTTCGTCCTCTTTTGTAATGGTTAAGCTTAACAAAATTTTAAAACATTCTAATTCTTGATTTTGTAAGGCTTAACACTACCCTGTAAATCTCAAAAGTCAAGAAAAAACAAACTTTCTTTACAAAAGTAAATAAATTTTATGTGGTTGTCTCCTGTAACACTTATTGGAATTTAATCGATAGAAACGCTTAAGTTTATTTGATGGCAGAATGATATGTGTTGGGCTTTAAATATAGATTAATTTCGATGAAAACTATTTTTGTTTATTTATTATTAATTAGTTTGACTTGGAATTTGTTCGGTTGTGGAGCAGACAATTCTGGCGAGGTTGCTTCAGGCAATAGTTGGCAACTTAATTCGCCCAGTTCACCAGTAGGATTGTTGGAAAGAACTACCTCAAAATATACTTCAGGAGGAAGCTTATCAGAATCGGCACCGCCTCAGACAATTCAAGAACTCAATCAAAATTTTGAAAAGTTTTATCCTCAAGTTGCTATTTTATCTCCCACTTCAGAAGAAATTTTTGATGAGGCAACTATTCAAGTCAAATTACAAGTCAAAAATTTTCCTATATTTAAAGATGAACAATTGGCAATGGGTCCTCATTTAAATTTAATTGTTGATAATGAACCCAATCGATCCATATACGACCTTAACGAACCAATTGTTTTAGAGAATCTTGCTCCTGGTACTCACACGATTAGAGTCTTTGCTGCTCGTCCTTGGGGCGAAAGTTTTAAAAATCAAGAAGCCTATGCCCAGACAAGCTTTCATGTTTTAACAAAAACAAATAATAATCGACCCAATCCAACTTTACCTCTATTAACTTATAGTCTCCCTAATGGTAAGTATAGTGCCGAGCCAATTTTATTAGATTTTTATTTAACTAATGCACCACTACATTTGGTAGCCCAAGAAAATCCCGATGATGAAATCAAAGATTGGCAAATCCGAGTTACAGTTAATGGAGAAAGTTTTTTACTCGATCAATGGCAACCGATTTATCTTCGAGGTTTTAAACGAGGTAATAATTGGGTTCAGTTGGAATTGATTGATGAAGATGGCAATAATATTGAAAATGCTTTTAATAATACAGTTAGATTAGTAACCTACGATCCAAGCCAACCTGATACTTTAGCTGAATTAGTTAAAGGAAAAATTTCAGCAACCGAAGCAAGAGGAATAGTAGAACAGGGATATCAAGCTAAGTTAAATCAAATACCCGAAGTAAAAGAGGAGATTGTTCCTGAAACCGAAAGTTCTCAAGAACAATTAGAAGCTGAAACTGAGTCAAAGACAGTTGAGCAATTGGAAGAAACAGAATCAACTTCTGCTGTAGAAGTAAATTAGTAAGTATTCACCAGAAGATTAAGCTGATAGCAATAAATCTGCTCATGAAAAAAAGATTTGATGCTCAAGCGTGAGTGTGTCAACACCAACTTAAAACGCCTTTTTCTCCATCAAGGTGAACTAGCTGCCCCACAGGTAAAGCAGCATTAATTCCATCATGTCCAAAAGGTAAATCAGAAACAATAGGAATGTTTAAGTCGGATAAGCGATCGCGTATTACTTCTTCGACAGTCCAACTATTAAAACCTACAGGTGCATCACAACGACTAAAACGTCCTAGGGCAATTCCTTTGATCCCTGTGAATGCTCCCATTAATCTCCATTGAGTTAACATTCTATCGATGCGATAGGGAGCTTCGGTGACATCTTCTAAAGCCAAAATTATGCCTTCAAAGGATGGTTGGATTGGAGTTTTGAGTAAATGGGTAGCGACAGTAAGATTAGCTGGTAAAAGAATCCCTGTAGTTTGATTACCGCCCCAACCTTTACCTTGTAATGGTTCTAATTTACGACCTTCAAGACAGTCAAATAACCTGTTAATTGACCATTCTGGCTCATTGGCTAAAGTAGTTAAAACTGGAGCGTGAACTCCGCCTATTCCAATGGTGGCTAAACTCCACAGCAAACTAGTAACGTCAGAAAAGCCAACTAGCCACTTACTATTACATAAAGCCGATTTGGGATTGGTTTGTTTTGGTAAATTTGTATTCCAATCCCAATCTTCCAACAATCTGGCACCACCATAACCTCCTCTCACACAAAGAATCGCTTGACAATTGCGATCGCTCCAAGCTTGAGCTAAGGCTTCTCTGCGTTGATGATCGTCTCCTGCCAGATAACCATGACGATAATTCCAATTACTACCTAATTCGACTTGATAACCACGCGATCGCCAGATGGCTAATCCTTTTTCTAAGGCTTCAAACTCTTTTAAAGCACCACTAGGAGCAATTACTGTAACTCGATCTCCTGGTTTTAAAGCTGGTGGAAGTTGACAAGGATAAGAGTTCGATTTCGCCATTAATAGTTTTGGAATAATTTATTTGACCTCAACTATTTAAACCGATCAATCACATTCACAACAACGCATACAGATTCTAAAAACAGCCAAAACCGTAATAATTTCGATGTTGGGTTTGCGCCACAATATATTTAACTACTTCTTGATAACTACCTGTTTTTTGATAAATTTCTAGTTGTCTTTGTGCGCCATTTCCTTGTTTTAGTGTGTTTTGAACTGAAGTAGAAACTTTTTCCCAATCACCAAATTTTTCTAAAGCTGGACGTAAATAGTCAAGAAATTTTTGAACCAAATCTGAAGCAGGAAGAGTGACTTTATCAATGACATCAACCAAATGTTCTGTCAAACCATAACGTGCAGCACACCAATGAGCAGTTTTTAAAATTTCGGGACGAACCGCCTGTAAAGGCTCATTATTTATTACTTCTTGATAACAAGTGTATACTAAAGCACGAATTAAACCAGCCATAGTGACTGCTTCATCTACAGTCATACAAATATCGGTAACGCGAAATTCGATGGTAGGAAACTTTTCCGACAGACGAATATCCCAATAAATCGTAGTTGGATCTTGTATCGCACCAGTCGAGATTAAATCTTCAATCAAAGTAGTGTACTCTTCATAATCGTCAAAGATTTGAGGCTGTCCTGATAAAGGAAGTCGCGACCACATTTGAGTACGATAACTAGCATAACCAGTTTTTTGCCCCAACCAAAAAGGCGAATTAGCAGACAACGCCAATAATACTGATAACCAAATTCTAGCGCGATTAACCACTTGAAGAGCGATCGCGCGATCGCTTAAACCAACATGAACATGATTGCCAAAAATCACTAATTCACGAATGGTTTGTTTCAGTTCAGCATGTAAATTTTGTTGACATACTCCCCGGCGTGAACGCACGGGGATTCTTGACACATCATTTCA
>CAZLUP010000038.1:33204-43652 GCA_964562685.1 uncultured bacterium | reverse complement strand
TGTCGCCTGTGGTTTCCCAGGCGTTTAAAAGCCCCGTCCTTCCAGTAAACTGGAGAACTTCTTACGGAAGAAAGTTAAGTAAGTCAACCTTTTGATTTTTGATTTGTCGATTAATTTGCTTTTTCAATAATTTCTTTTAAACGATTACGAAACTCTCCTTTAGGATGACCACCTTTAACTTCTCCCAAAATTTTAAAATCTCCTTCAGGCGAATCACAAATAATATAAGTAGGCCATCCCATGCCTTCTTTTTTAGGATATTGAGCCAATAAAATATTGCGATACTTACGATAAGTAGTAGTATCTTGCATTTTGACATCGATAAAATCTAGATTCAATTCGGTCGCTACTTTTTGGTCATAAAACGACATTTTATGACAAATACCACAATCTTCAGCGGAAAATTTAATGACAGCTAAACTCATAATGTTTTCTCAGTAAAATTTATTAAAAAATTAATTTTAAGTAAATACATTAAGCTCAAAAATTTAACAGATTCTTTTTCTTTAATTATGTACCAACACAATCATGAAATTTCTTACAAAAATAAATTAAACAATCAAATGCTTTAGAATATCATTGGACTTTCCCGTCAAAGCGAAGGGACATATACACGGAGTACCTCGAAGACTAGGGTAACTTCTCGAACAGCTTCTCCTCAGAGCCAAAAGCTTACTAAGACTAAGCTTTTGTCCAGTTGATTATCCATCTCTTTCAGTTCTTAACCATCGACTTTGAGGCTGAACTACAAACTTTAGATAAATAGGAATCTTGCTGAATACATAAAAAGGAATCGCGATCAAACTCAATAAAGACAAATTGCTTCGACCATATTGCCACCATGCAAGTAAAACCGCAGCTACAATCAAACAACCTGCCATTGATGCGATCGCTGCTGGTAAAAGTGACCCACCTATTGTCACAGATAAATAACAAATAACTGTTCCTACTAGCCAAATCATTACCAATAAAGATAAAGGAGGCACAAATATATCTAAAGCCAGAACTAATAGCTCAATCCGTCTTTGTTTGATAAATTCCTTAAGCAAGCGAGGTACTTCTACTAAAATCATTTCAATATGACCATGCTCCCATCGCATTCTTTGACTTTGAGCGTGTTTATTTTTCATCAGTCGTCCCGTCACTAAGGCTTCTTGACAAAAAACCGGACTATCCCCGGCTATTGCCAAATCAACAGTTAACTGCATATCATCAGTAGTTTTACTACCTGCCAAAGAGACTTTACTAATTACTGACCAAGGGAAAGCCATCCCCGATCCTGTTAACAAAGAATGCCATCCCAAACGATTTAAACCTTTGAGACGAACCAAATTTTTCACCGTCAGAGAAAACATCGAAATCTTATCTTTTAGACTAGGATTATCTGGTTGATCCATCAAATAAGTTGCTTGTACTGGTCGTCCTGAGTTGTGTGCCAAACGAGTAATACTAGAAATTGTGCCTGGTTCAATTTGACAATCAGCATCAAGGATTACTACAACTTCGGGAGGATCGTTTTGAATAAATTGAAGACCGTAATCTAAGGCATATCCTTTGCCACGCTCTTCTTGATTAAATCGTTCTATTACTTTAGCTCCCGTACTTCTGGCTAAAGCTGCTGTTTCGTCGTGACAATTATCCGCAATAACTACTAATCGATCTTGCGTATTTAATTGAGCTAGAACTTTTTCCAGTACAGATTCAATCTGTTCTGCTTCATTATGAGCAGGAACTAACACTACTGTTCTCGGGTGATCTAAATTGGTTTGTTTTAAACGGTCTGGTCGAGAAAATAGAGAAGCAATGCATTCGATTAATAAAACAACCGAGGGAATTATTAAAAATATAATGCCAATAAATAAAGCTATATTTAATATCTGTGTCATAAATGGGAATTTATCCGCAGTTTGCAACATTACTTTATCAATCTCCTAAAATTAATACAATCCTTGAATTGCTTCTTCATTTCTTCTTTATAAATAATTACAACAATTTTTACAAAAATATGCTGATATCTATTTGTATAATTACTTACAAACGTCCTGAAGGCTTAAAAAGGTTACTTGAAGGTTTGAATCAATTAGCTTTTGAAAAGCTTGACATTCCGAATCTTGAAGTAGTTGTCATTGATAATGATAACGCTGGGATAGCAGAAAAAATTACTCAAGAAATTAAAACTCAATTTCGCTGGTCTTTAATAACAGGAGTGGAAACTCAGCGCGGAATTACCTATGCTCGAAATAAATCACTCGCCTTAGCTTCAAAAAACGCTGACTATATTGTAATGATTGATGACGACGAAGTACCTGAACCGTTGTGGTTGGAAAAATTATTATTAACTCAACAACAATACGATGCTGATGTAGTGACTGGGCCAGTTTTACCTTATTTTCAAGCAGAAGACGTACCCGAATGGGTAGTTAAAGGAAAATTTTTCAATTGGCCCAGATTTCAAACAGGAGAACAAAGACACGTAGCTTTTACTAATAATGTGCTAGTTCGTGCCAAGCTTTTACAACAACTTAATCCAGTTTTTGACGACCGTTTTGCTATCAGTGGCGGAGAAGACTCTCATTTATTTATGAGACTTCATCAAGCAGGAGCGAAAATTGTTTGGGCAGATGAAGCAATAGTCTATGATTGGATTCCTTCTTCTCGTACTACTTCTGAATGGATTCTACAACGTGGTTATCGCACTTGGGGAACCCAAAGTATTGTAGAAAAAGAATTATATCCCTCTTTTATGGTACAGTCGATTAGAGGAGTTAAAGGAATTGCCTTAATTGCGATCGGCTTATTCAAATTTATTCCTGCTTTAATTCAAGGACAACACGCTAGAATTAACTCTTTACTATACATTTATCGTGGTCTAGGTACTTTAGCTGGTTTATTAGGGATTAATTATCAAGAATATAAAAATATTCATAGTGACTTTGGCGTAACGCAATAAAATTTATTGAAACTGAAAATAATTCTGATTTTAGTCAAGTAGCTTGAAGTAAACTAAATTACTTGACTCATTTTTTCTTAATCTACTTCTAAGGATAAATATTAAGCTATTACAGCAAAAAACTCTAAAAAACACAAAATTCTCACAATTTCTCTGTAATTTAAAAGTATCATTAATTCAAGAAAGCAGCTATGGCTGTTATCAATGATTATCATTTTTTTAAATTGAATCCTAGTCAAAAAGATGACTATCAATTACATATTGATTTGTCTGTTCATATTCTAAAATCTCAAAATCAGGCATTAATAGTACATTTAAAAAATTTTTTAGTTTATTTAGTTAGCCCGCTTGATATTGAAAATATTTTTAAATCTGCTATCGAACAAATAGCCCTAACAGATGAACAAAGTTGTCAATGGATTTTACAAAATCATGATTATTTATTACCAGAAATTGATTTAATTGAAATAGCACAACAAATAACCAAAACTATTCTTGAAAAACAAGGATTTATCATTGGTCAAGATTTTCAATTTCAGAATGGTAATCAATTGTTTGCTTGTCCCTACGTAGTTAAACAATTATCTTTAAATCATCATAGCGAACTAACAGAAAGCCAAAATAAATTATTTAACTTAATGAAAGAAGAATTTTTACTGATCCAGCAAACCAATTTTACCTAAGCATCGAGGGATAAATGAATAAAACTAATTTAGCTTTGATTATTAAAATCGCCAGAGAAGAATTAGATAATACTTTAGAAAGTATTTATTTTTCTGGTTACTATTTTTATTTCAAAAAACCGCAAATTTATTATAGATTACTCCTTTATACAATTGCTCAAGTTCAACAATTAACCCAAAAGAAATTGCCTTATAATTCTTTGGAGTTGCGCCTAAAAACTGAAAAATACATTCATGAAATGATTGATTGTTTATTACCCAGCACTTTTATGCTCAGAGAAACTAAAATAGAACAACTA
Source organism: uncultured bacterium (assembly GCA_964562685.1). GTDB lineage: Bacteria > Cyanobacteriota > Cyanobacteriia > Cyanobacteriales > Xenococcaceae > Stanieria. The sequence goes on along the minus strand of CAZLUP010000038.1, from coordinate 39,720 downwards.
AGTGTTTTGTCTCAGTAAAATACAATCCAGTTAAGTTTAATCAAAATCTTATTAAGGTTGGGTTTCGTGCCTCAAACGCCACTTGATACAACGGAACGGGGCTTACAAGCATTTGAGGAAACTTCAGAGTCCCCCAACGTCAAATGACAGCCCCTCGGCAACCTCTGCAACACAGTGACTCCCCAACCTACAATTTTCAAGATTATCTCTCCAACTATAGCACTATGGGAAAATATTAGGACATTATGTTTTTGCCTGTTTACTGTTCCCTATTCCCTTTAACCCAATATTTTCTGTCCTAATCGAAAAGCGTACTGCTATATTTTTGAGAATTGGTATGAATTTTAGAGACTGTGGTTACGAAAAATATACTCTTCTACCTTCTCCCTTTTTACTTCCTGCCTAACCCTCAAAAATTAATTTTGTAGCTATCGAATTCACGTTTTATTAATGTGTTTTTCCTAAATATTTAGATAAATAAGGAGAAAATACTTCGTAAATTAAAGTTAAAGGTTTACGGTCATGCCAAAATAAATAATGACGACCCCAAAAAGGACCTTTTTCCTCAAACGCCAGTTCTAAAGCTCGACAGTGACCGTAATAAATCCCTTGGACATCTCGATACAACTCAGTATGTAAACGAGAAAGACTTTCCCAAATTGGTAGAGAGCGATTTTGTAAATATTCATCAACATGATTCGCATCCCACCAAGAAGCTGCATAAGCTAATCTTTGACCAGAGGCAGTACGTAACCATACTTGTCTTCTTAGTCGAGGTTCTGATATGGCAGCAATTCCTTCAGGCGCACCATCATCATCAGTTCCAATTAAAGACATATCAATCACATCAACTTCGGTTGGTTCTCCAGTTAGTAGTCTTAGGTGACGAGTCGGAGAACCATCTCCTAGTAATAAAATTTGCCAAGTAGGTGCTAGTTGACTGTGAGGCAGTCCTTGTTTGACAATTTCTTCTCCTCCCTGCCAAATCGGTTGGAGAGAGTGCCATTTAGTAGCTATAGGTAAGAAATTTTGTGGCTTAAGATTTGCAGTCAAAGTTCTTTACAAAAGTTTATTCTTCTTTAAAAAGATCGTAACGCTTTTTCTTGACTTTTTCTGCGGTTTTATAAAACTCCTTTCGAGCTAGGAATAGTACCAGCACGCCTAGGGTCTATTTCTACTGCCATCCTGAGAGAACGAGCCAAAGCTTTAAAAGCAGCTTCAATAATATGATGAGAATTGATTCCGTCTAGTTGACGAAGATGAAGAGTCATTTGTCCATGATTAACTATGGCAACAAAAAACTCTCTCACCAGTTGAGTATCGTAATTCCCTACTCTTTCAGTGGGAATAGTTAAACCATAACTGAGATGAGGTCGACCAGAAAAATCTAACGCCACCTGAATCAAAGCTTCATCCAAAGGAGCGATAAAATGACCAAAACGAACGATTCCCTTGCGGTCGCCTAAAGCTTGAGTCAAAGCTTGACCTAAAGTAATACCTACATCTTCATTGGTATGGTGGTCGTCGATTTCAATGTCGCCTGTAGCTTTGATTTCTAAATCGATTAAACCGTGAGAAGCAATTTGGTGCAACATATGGTCGAGAAAAGGGACTCCTGTATCTACCTGACATTTTCCTTGACCATCTAAATTTAACTTCACTTCGACATCAGTTTCTTTAGTCGTCCGTTTCACTGAAGCGGTACGGGAAGGAAAGACAACTTTTGATTGCTCTTCGACAACGGGACGCTGACTAACTTGCATTGTTGACAAACCTCATAAATTTATTTGATTTTGATATTTAAGCTTGACCATCTCTATGTCCTAAAATATAGACACCGCAACCTATACAAGCCATAATACCCAAGCTAAACGACCAACTTAAACCTAGACTAAGCTCTAATCCCCAATTACAGAAAAATCCTGCCAACAAAAAAGGAACAATACTAAATACCGAAGCGTAGAAAGCATTTTGAGATTCTCTAGCAGCCCGAGTAGCTTCAAATTCTTCTACGGAAGTATATAAAGAACGTTCGGCAAAATTAAACCACCTGGTTAATTGTTCGGTGATCCAATCTTTAATAGAAGCAAAACTAAGATAAAGAGCCAAAGACCACAGACAAGCAGCAGCAATCGCGGCTGTATCGATCTGAAAATCAAAGGGCAAGATTTCATTAAGCATAATTTGCTGGTATTGCTACCAAATTATTGGGTAATTAAGTAATTATTCAAGAATTCTAACAAAACTCTTCACCATAGACATAATTTCTCTTGGTGTTATTACCTAATTCTTCTCTTGCCGATCAGATAATTAGATTGTATATTAGGAGAGAATATTGACTAATGTTTATATTAATTTAAATATCTGCTAATTTTTACGAAAAAATAACTACAGGGGCAATTTTATTCCCCCAATCTTTACATTACTCTGAATGAATTGAAGTATGACTATTACCAGTTGATTGTTGTTTAGAAAACTTTCAACTAATTTTACTTGGCAATCCAAATGACCCATGTTCTCAAGTTCAAGTGGTATCGCTCGATCTTACTGGCTTTTCTCGCTTTATTAATTTGTTTGGGATTAGGTAACTTAAATCAAAAGCCTACCCAAGCAACTAACCCTCCAAATCTAGACTCGATTGAAGTTGCTGAGACTGCCTGGCGATACGGTTCTTTTCCAGTAGAAAATTTTCAATCTTATACTTCTGCTTTTGGTTATCGACTTTCTCCTGTTGATGGTCAACGACAGTTTCACAATGGTCTAGATCTGGCTGCTCCCATTGGTAGTTATGTCAGAAATTGGTGGACTGGTAAGGTAATTCAAGTCTCTGATCACACTGCTTGTGGTACTTCTGTAATAGTGGAATCGGGACCTTGGCAACACGTTTACTGTCATTTAGAAGGTCATGTGGAAACGGGAGCGAAAGGAAGTTATTTAATCGACCGCAATGGTGGATTGCAGATTTGGCAAGGTCAAGAAGTACCTGTCGGATCGAGAATTGGGCGCGTTGGTATGACTGGACGTACCACGGGACCTCATTTACATTGGGCTTTAAAATACAATGGTAGTTATATCGATCCTGCTTTAGTTTTAAAAGAGATGTTTAAGCAGCAGGCATAAGTATCTAAACAAAATTAATTGTGTACTTTAACAATCAAAAGCTTTAGAAGCTTTAGGCGCAAAGGAGAAAAGACAAATATACAAAAGTACTTAAGAAAAATGAAGTTGCTCAACAACAAGTAGGAAATGATTTCATTTCGTTTTAAAATCTAGCTTGTCTAGATTTATGGAAGTCTGATGAGTAATCCCGTAACTCAATTATCCGAAATAGAAACTGATGCTCTGCTGAAAAAAGTCAATCAACAATTAGACCTCAAGACTTTTGATGTTAGCGATCGCCAAATCATTCAGCAAATGGTTGAATGTATGGGAGATCCGCGAGGTTTGGTTAGACTTGGATTTGCAGAAGCTTTGGGTGTAGTTGGTTTGCCAGCAGTTCCTTTTTTACGAGAGGCTTTAGCTCATCATTCTAATCCAGTAGTACGTAGAGCAGCAGCTAAAACTTTGAATTTAATTGCCGATCCTACGGCTATTCCTACCTTGATTGATGCTGTTTTAAATGATGATGATGTGGTAGTCAGAGGTTCGGCAGTGGGTGCATTGGCTCAAACAGGAGAAGCATCAGTTCCACCATTGATCGACATTTTAGCGTCACCAGAAAGCACTGAAACGATTAAGGGTCACGCAGCCTGGGCATTAGCTTTTATTGGTACCAAAGCCAGAGAACAATTGTATCAAGCTTTTAATTCTGATTCAGCAGAAGTACGTTCAGCAGTAGTAGGCGCGATCGCAAAAGTAGCAGAAGAACAACGAGAGGAACGCGCTTTAAAGTTATTGATCAATTCTTTACAAGACCCTGCCAGTAGTGTTAGAAGTGAAGCAGCAGCAGCTTTAGGTAATTTAGCCGAACCATCGGCAATTCCCGATTTACTGGAATTATTGCAGCATCAGGAAGGGGAAAGTCGCAAAGCAGCAGCTTTAGCTTTGATGAAAATAGACGATCCTTCTGTTGTAGAAGCATTACAAACTGCCTTAGCAAGTGAATCAGAAGCAGCTATTCAACAAATCATTAAGTTAGCTATTACTCAACTAGAGAAAAAATCGGCAGCAGATGATTGGAATTAAGCAAAAAAAGGGAATTTATTTAGTTTATTGATTTAATGTGAGTAATGCCGTACCATAAGCAGCTTCTGTATTGATGGCTGAAGTTACTGGTACTTGTAAGTAGCGTTGACGAATTTTATTCCAAGTTAAATTTTTTGCTCCTCCTCCTGCCGTATAGACTTGAGTTAATTTGTCTGCACCTAATTGTTGTAATTTTTGATAGCCAAGAGCTTCAATTCTTGCCATACTTTCTAATAATCCATGTAGAAACTCTACTGGATGAGAAGGACGAGGTTCTAGTTTTGGTTCCAAATTTGGATCGTTAATCGGAAAGCGATCGCCTTTGCTCAATAAAGGATAATATTCTAACAGGCTTGGTTGTTGAGGATCGATTTGTCCAGAAAGATTAATTAATTCTTCGTCGCTAAAGAAGTGTTTTAAAACCGCACCTCCTGTATTAGAAGCACCACCAGTTAACCATAAGTTTCCTAATCGATGGCTATAAATTCCTGATGAAGCATCATCTATTTTAGTCGTGCTGAGTAATTTTAAAACTAAAGTAGAGCCAAGGGAAGTTACTGCTTCTCCTGGTTGACTAGCACCACTAGCTAGAAAAGCAGCAATACTATCGGTTGTACCTGTACAAACTAAACAATCAGGAGATAAACTAAAGCGATCGCTAATATTTTGAGTAACGTAGTCAATAATTGTTCCAGGAGTTAAGATTTGGGGTAATAAATGACTAAAAGGCAAATTTTGAAGCCAATCGGGATAACAAAGTTGTTCGACATCGTAACCTAATTTTAAAGCGTTATGATAATCGCTAATTCCTAATCTTCCGTGTAATAAAAAAGCTAACCAATCAGCTTGATGTAAAAAATATTTAGCTTCAGTAAAGACAGTTTGTTTAGACCACCAGATTAATTTTGCCAGACTTGAAGTAGCACTTAATACAATTTGATTGTCGTTAGTAAGATTTTTGATGGTTTCTAAAACCGTAACTCCTCGCCCATCGTTGTATAAAATTGGTTCATCTAAAGGATTACCTTGAGCGTCGCATAATAACACTGTAGCGGAAGTTCCATTAATCGCGATCGCTTTAAGTTGTTTACGTATCTCAAGAGGAATTTGTTCTATTAAGGAATATAAGACTGTTTGCCAACTCAAGGCTAAATTATTTTTTGGTAAATGCTCAAAAGAATACTGTACCTTTAGCACAATAGTTTTTTCTCGATCAATTACAATTCCTCTAGCACCAGAAGTACCAAAATCAATTCCTAAATAATAGTTCATCAACTATTCTCAAAATATCGGTATTGCCTACTATAAAAATAGTAAATTTTCAGTAACGAAAAATACATTGGGTCAAAAAAAGCTACGATAGAGATAGAGCAAAATCTCCTCAATAGGAAGTTTAATCGCAGGAGGAAAAAGTCATGACAGCCGAACTTAGTCAAGCTTTGTCAATCATCTTGGTAATTTCTCTAGCTTGTATCATTCTCTCCCCAATTCTTTGGTGGATTTTACCAGATCGCAGACAATCAATTTAATGTCTTATGCTAGTTTTTTGTGGATGGTTGATGGTTGATGGTTAATTATTCATCCCTCATCATTCATAACTTTTACTTTTTACTTTTTACTTAATCTTTGATAACTGCTAACTGATAACCAACTAAGATAATTGTTTAAGAGCTACTTGTTGGTGAAGATGAAATAAATGCTTATCTTTGATCTCAGCAGCACGTAAACCCTCAATGGTTTGGTGAAGATATTCCGCAGCAGAACCCAATTGTCCCCTAGCAGTAGCAAGACAATCAACAATTATTTCTGTAGATAAATTTTTGGCATAAATTGGAGTATTAGGATTGATTGTAAAAGCGATCGCATTAATTACTTGTTGTCCAAAAAACACTTTTACCCAACGAGGAATATAGGAATCTGCCACCATTTCTCGTCGCCATAATAACAATAATTCTTGTTCAAGATGCTTTGAAGCGATGGAATAAGCAACTCCTTGACAGCTACCACCCCGTTCTAAACCTAAAACTAACCCTGGATTTTCTGGCGTACCACGTCCTATCGGTGTCCACAAACAAAAACGTCGATGCCAGCCATAAATTTTACCAATACAGCGATTGTCGTAGCGGATACAGGGATTCCAAATTAATGAACCATAACCAAATACCCATACTTCAGAAAGGTTTGGTTTTTGTTGCAAAATTTCCTGAATAGATCGCTTTAACTGGTCTTCAGTTAGGATAGGTAAGTTTAAAGCTGATGTAGTGAGAATTTTTTGTAAAAGTTGCGATTTAAGGTCGGCACGAGTCAATCCCATAGATGAAATTAGACAAA
>CAZLUP010000038.1:0-33104 GCA_964562685.1 uncultured bacterium | reverse complement strand
AAAAGTTGCGATTTAAGGTCGGCACGAGTCAATCCCATAGATGAAATTAGACAAAACAAATGATGTTATTGTAATGGCTAAATAGGATTTTTGGTTGCAACTTTGGATACTATGTAATATGAAGTCTGCTTGAATAGTTCTACATCAGGGTTGACTGGGAGACTAGGAGGATTTTATTACTATTAGTCAAACGGACTTGATGTAAAATTTAAACTAGCCTGATTGTAGCTAGTCTAAAAAGGATTTATATCAAATAATTTCCTTTCTTAATCAACCACTTCTCCAGTTAAACTAAAAGCGCGTGCTTCAGTTATCTTGACTTTAACTGTCTTTCCTTGTAACTCTTCAATCTTACCAGGGAAGAAAGTTAAACGATTGCCTCTGGTTCTGCCCATTACTTGAGTAGGATTTTTAGGATTTTCTGCTTCAACTAGAACTTCTTCGATCCGACCAAAATAACGTTCAGATCTTTCTGCTGCTTTAGTTGCCACTAAATGATTTAACCTCTGCAAGCGATCGCTTTTTATTTCTTCACTAAGTTGATTATCCCATAAAGCTGCTGGTGTACCTGGACGAGGAGAGTAGGCAGCAGTGTTTAATTGATCAAAACCAATCTCTTCGACTAGTTTTAAAGTATTTTCAAACTGCGCTTCTGTTTCCCCAGGAAAACCGACAATAGCATCGGCACTAATGGCAGCATCGGGCATATATTCCCGAATTTTAGCAATAATTGAGCGATATTTTTCGTGAGTATAACCGCGCTTCATCGCTTTGAGGACTTCGTTATCTCCTGACTGAAAAGGTATATGAAAGTGTTCGCAAACCTTGGGTAATTCTTGGCAAGCTTTAATCAGTCTTTCGGTAAAGTAACGAGGGTGACTGGTAGCAAAACGAATCCGATCTATGCCTTGAATATCGTGAACGTAGTAAAGTAGATCGGTTAAGGTGTGTTGATGTCTTCCCGTTTCAGTCGTACCAGGTAAATCTCTTCCGTAAGCATCAATATTTTGTCCGAGAAGAGTTATTTCTTTAAAACCTTGTCGTCCTAATTCTTCCATTTCTGCCCGAATTGCTTCAGGAGTCCGAGATTGTTCAGTTCCTCTTACGTTAGGTACGACACAATAAGAACAGCGTTCGTTACAACCATAGATTATATTCACCCAAGCTGTAACTGTACTATCCCGACGAGGTTTGGTAATATCTTCAACGATGTGAATTGGTTCGGTAGCAACTACTTGATTGCCATCAAATACCTGTTGAAGTAAATCTTCCAAGCGGTTAGCGTGTTGAGGTCCCATGACCAAATCTAATTCTGGGACACGCCGTAATAGTTGTTCTCCTTCCTGTTGGGCAACGCATCCAGCTACAATTAAGGTTAGGTCTGGCTGTTCGTGTTTTCTTTTTGCTTGTTTACCTAAATAAGAATAAACTTTTTGTTCAGCATTATCTCGAATGGTACAAGTATTGTAGAGAACTAAATCTGCTTCATTGGGGTCTTCTGCCCATCGAAATCCCATTTCTTCTAGGATACCTGCCATGCGTTCAGAGTCTGCTTTATTCATCTGACAGCCGAAAGTAACAATGTTGTATCGTTTGCTGGCTCTATCCATAGCAATCTTATTGCGAATTGTACCTAAAAGAAATAATTACTTAAATTTTTTAAACAAGTCTTTTATTTTATCATAATTTTCTGATATAGACTCTGCTATTACGCTCAGTTTTGCTCTGCCAAGGCAATCTCAATCAACTTTATCTTTCATTGCTAGCATTGATTACAATTTAGGTAAAAAGCTAAATTAAAATACTATGGCTAATTTAACCATCCGTAATCTTGAAGAACCAATCAAAGAACTGCTACGTATCCGTGCTGCACATCACGGTCATTCGATGGAAGAAGAAGTAAGGCAAATTTTACGCCATACTTTGCTGCAAGATACTCAATTGTCAGCAAATCTCGCCGAATCAATCCAAAAACGCTTTGCTCAACTGGGTGGAGTTGACGATCTTCCTGTTTCTTCTCGAGAAGCGATGCGCGAACCTCCTCAATTTAAATAATGATTATTCTCGATACTAATGTTTTATCGGAATTAATGAAATCGCAACCCGATAAATTGGTTGTGTGCTGGATTGGAAAACACCGAGCAACAAGTTTATTTATCACTACTCTGACTCAAGCTGAAATTCTTTATGGTTTGGAGCTATTACCAGAAGGAAAAAGGCGTACTGCCTTAAAAAAAGCAGCTAAATCAATGTTCGAGCTAGATTTTGCTCAACGTATTCTTCCTTTTGATACCAACGCAGCACAATTATTTGCAACTATAGCTGCTAAAAGAAGAACACTTGGTCGTCCTATTTCTCAAATTGATGCTCAGATTGCTGCAATTGTTCGTTCTCATAATGCTATTTTAGCGACGCGAAATGTAGCTGATTTTGAGGAATGTGATATCAGTCTACTTAATCCTTGGGAAAAACAAGAGTAAATCTCATTTCTGTAGCGATATTTTTCAAATATTTTCTCCACAGACCATGAGATAGATAAAATATAAACTGGTAAGGTAGGCAAAAGTATTTTTAATCAGGTTATGAAGTTAAATTTGTGTTTTTGCCACCCTACTCTTCTGATCTGAAGCTTGGTACAGATTAATAATGACTGCCAGATTTACGATGCTGAATCGCAGTAATTCCATGATTTTCTAGAACTTCACCACAATCAATTACAGCATAAATCAAAGTGTGATCGCCTGATTCCATATGACTATGGACAGTACATTCTAGATAAGCTAAAGCCTCCTCAAGGATTAAACAACCGTTGTTAGCAGTTTTGGTAGTTAAATTACCAAAGGAATTACTACTCTGATAGGAAAAGTTTCTTCTGACATTTCTGCCTTCATTGAGAATATTCAAGACAAACTTATCGCCTGGATTTCTAATTAAATCGGCATTTTGTTCTTTGGCAACAGCAATCATCAAACCAGGAGGATTAAAAGTTGCTTGGGATACCCAAGAAGTTAACACACCGCTATGTTGATTATCATGAAAAGTAGTTAAGACACAGAGAGAACCAACAATTCTGCCGACTGCTTGTTCGGTGCGATCTATTTGAGTTTCTGTAACAGCTTGTTTGGGAGTACGTAATTTTTTGGTTTTTTTCAGTTTTTGGGTAAATTCTCTTCCTGCTTGTTCGCATTCTCCTAAAGTAGTAGCCGTAGGACTAAAACGAACACGAATTGGTTCAAACCCTAAGCTATAGTGAGCATCTCTTAGTTTATTTTCTAATACATCGATCGCTTCACCACTCCAACCATAAGAACCAAACACCCCTGCTAATTTAGTTTTGGCTGCGTTAGCGAGGATAATTCCTAATGCAGTTTGAATTTGAGTAGGTGCATGACCACCTAAAGTAGGCGAACCGATGATAAAACCATCAGAAGTTTGAATTGCCTGGGTAATTTCTTCAGTAGAAGCGAGTTCACAGTTAATTGATTCTACCGCTACTCCAGATTGTACCAATCCCTGTGCGATCGCATTAGCCATAGTTGCAGTATTACCATAAGCAGAGGCATACAGAAGAACCACTTTTAATTCTTGAGCTTTTTGCTGTTGACACCACTGACGATAATCATAGCTAAAGCGACTGAGGCTATATTTAATTAACGAACCGTGAGCAGGAGCATATATTTTATTAGGAAAAGCCGTAAATTTGTCTAAAGCGGTTTCTAATTGTTTGGTTTGGGAGGCATGAAGACAATCAAAATAGAAACGGCGGTCTTGGTCTAATTGTTTCCAGTTATTATCAAAAATGGGTTCATCGCACAAATGTGCGCCAAAGAATTTATCGGTATAGAGGATTTTACTTTGAGGATCATAAGTACACAATCCATCAACCCAACGAGGGGTTGGAACACTAACAAATTGTAGTTGATGTCCTTGTCCCAAATCTAAAATATCACCATCTCTAACTACTTGAATGCGAGTTTGCCATTTGGGAAAAGTCAAAGCTGCTTTGAGGGCATTTACTGCTGGTTTAGAACAGATTATTTTCGCTTGGGGTGCTTTTCCGGCTAATACTTGTACAGTTGCCAAACGATTGGGATTAACGTGCTGTAAGATGATGTAATCTAATTTGTGCCAGTTGAGAGATTTTTCTAAAGTTTCCAGGTAAATTTGCGTAAAAGATTGTCCTGGTGGATCGATTAAAGCGATTTGATCTGCTTGAATCAGATAGGAATTTGAAGTTGTACCTTTTTGACGAGAATATTCAATTTCAAACTTTAATCTATCCCAAGTACGCGATCGCAATACTTGAGTATTATTACCAATTGTTGCTACTTGAACGTCTCTAGTTTTAGTTGATGTTGGTTTAATAGTTGCTTGTACCATGATTGTTAGTTGTTAATAGTTGATTGTTAATTGTTTGTCCGCAGATGCACACGGATGAAACTTGTCCTGAGTGATAGCGAAGGGACAGATGGAGTTATCGGTTGTGGTTTGTTAAGTAGTAATGCAAAATTAAATACACTGGTGAAGAAAAAAAAATAGGGAACAGGGAATAGGGAACAGGGAATAGCCATCACTCACCAGTTATCAGTTTGATTTTGAACTATGAACTATGAACTATTGTTTTGTGTAATTGATTCTGCCTATGTACTTAGCTGGTTTTTGATGGAATGGTTGCTGTTTGATACTTGTTTTTTGTATCTTTGAGATACTTTTTGTTCTGGATCGATGCCTTCAAAGGTAGGAGGTAGCCAAACTCGGACTACTAACAAAACGGCTAAAACTAATAAAAAGGAACAAGTTGCTAATACCTGACTCCAAGGTGTTTCTAAAATTCCTTTGACAATGATTTCTCTTAAAACTGAAACAATGGAAACTTCGACGGCAACTCCAATCGAAACTCGATGTTCTTGTAAGTAAATGATTAATAATCGAAATAATTCAACTAAAATCAACAAAAACAGAATATCTGCGGTAACTTCGGTAAAATTTAAGGGCGGTAGTAGAGAAATAAACATCTCTCGCAACTGAATCACCATGAAGCTGAATAAACCGATACAAAGTGAGACAATAATTAAGTCTTGGATAAATTCCAAAGCTCTAACTACTCCACCGCTATTAAGTAATTTGTACCAGGGAGTTGGGGAAGTGTTAATCAGTTTTTGCATTGTAGTTAGTGGTTAGTGGTTAGTGGTTATTTGTCATTTGTCCATTGTCTTTAGCAAGATCCTCATTATTTATTACTTAATAGTGATTTCCAACTTTGCGATGGTGAACCGCAGTCAGGGCATCTAGTTTGGCTACTCTGCCAGCTTGCACGGTACTATAAACAATCCAGTGATCACTACATTCGATGCGATTGCTAACTTCGCATTCAATATATGCTAGAGATTCGGCAATGATTGGTGAACCGTTATTAGCAGGTACAGTTTTAATTCCCTCAAATCTATCTGCACCAGGGGGAAAACGCTTGAGAAAATGTTTAATTAAATGCTGATAATTACCTTCTTCTAAGACGTTCAAGACAAAATGATCGCCAATGTGTAAGAAAGATTCAATTGCCCTATCTTTAGCTACTGCGATCGCAATACCCAAGGGAGTTAAACTAGCTTGAGTTACCCAAGAAGCAACCATTGCACTAGAGATATCTCCTTTGATAGCAGTGATGATATACAAGCCGTTGCTGATTCTGCCTAAAGCTTTTTGTAAGCTGCTATCAATAGCTTTAATTTGTTTAACAGTGCGATCGCGGGTTAACCATTGTCCTAAATCTGTACCAGCTTCATCGCAAATTTGATTGATGATTTGAGTGGGAGATTCTTTGACTAAAATGGGCGGAAATGCTTCGGTTAAACCAATTTCTTGAAATTTGTTGCGTAAAGGATAGATTGGTTCGTCTTCTCCGCCACCAGATTCAAATAGTGCGATCGCTTGTTTGCTGTGGGCTGCTGCTAAGATAGTACTGAGAATAGCATGAGCTTCTGCATCTGATTGAGGAGGCATACCAATGACTAAACCTGCTGCTTGCGAGACTAATTCTCTTACTTCTTGAGGTTCGGTATCGTTCCAATCAACTAATTCTACTGCGACTCCTGTTTTAGTAATCCCATGCGCGATCGCTCTGGCTAAATAATCACTATAACCATAATCTTCGGAATAGAATAGCGCGACTAAAGTTTCAGTTTTGGTTTGTGCTTGACTCCATTGCTGATAGCGTTCAACTAATTCGGCACGATGGTATTGTAGTAAAGGACCATGTCCTGTCGCGATCGTTCCCAATGAAAGTTTTTCCATTCGTTTGATGGCAGCTAAAACCGAACGGGCATTGGGTTTCATTAAACAGTCATAGTAATATTCAAAGTCTGCCTCAATTAGTTCTAGATCCTCATCAAAAGTAGGTTCATCGCAATAGTGCATCCCAAAGGCATCACAAGTATATAAAACCTGAGTTTTAGAATCGTAAGTAAAAATTGTGTCGGGCCAGTGTAAATTGGGAGCAGAGACAAATTCTAATTGATGCCCGTTACCTAAATCAAGGCGATCGCCATTTTTAACAATTTGATGTTGAAACGGCTGATGCACCATATTTTCTAAAAACTGAATCGCTACCTTGGCACCTACTACCGTAACTTGGGGTGCTAACGCCAACACATCTTTAACTAAACCACTATGATCGGGTTCGGTATGACTGATAATTAAATAATCAAGTTGAGATGGATCGATTAAACCTGTAAGTAATTCAAGATAAAGCTGACGAAACTTAGCGTGAGAAGTATCAACTAAAGCTAATTTTTCCCCTTGAATGATAAAAGAATTGTAGGTTGTACCATTTTGTAAGCCAAATTCAATATCAAAGCGATCACGATCCCAATCCAGACAACGGATCGCAGTAGTATCTGGTGCAATCTCGACAGTCTGTAGAGTAAGTCTACCAGTAGATTTAGCTATTTGATGAATATCTGTGAGTGCAACCATGAGTAACTCCTTAGAAAGTAGTTTAAATTTCTTAAGGTTTCTTCTTTTATAGTTACGTGCAACTCACGGATTTGTAAAATGCTTATTTTTTAATACATTGATTAGTTATGCTTATTATTTATAGAATCAAGTATATGGATAATAAAAAGTATATACACTAAAGTCAATTGATGCAAGCAAATTAATTTATTTTATTAAAACTATAATTACTCAACTTGTAGAAAGACGTTGCACTGCTTGACCACCTAATAAACGATCTGCTTCAATTAATAATGTAGGAATAGTATCTGCATGAGGACTATTTTTTAAACAAGGTTGCAAATTAAACTGTGTCACTCGATCCGCTTTTGCACCAGGAAACCAATGCCCACCATTACCCAAAAGGTTATAGCGCATCTTGGCATATTCCACCATGTCATAGGCTAAGGCTAAGTTTCTTAGCCATAAAATTACAGGGATATTAATCTTTCCTGGTGTTTCTTCATAACTAGGTAAACCCACATTCCAAGTACGTACCCATTCCGATCCCAAAGTTGCGATCGCAGCTTGTTCAAGTCGTTCTACAATCGGTGGTAGAATTGTTTTTGCTTGGTCTAGCAAAGATAGTACTTTAAGATGTTCTTCAAAATCTGATGGTTTAGCAGCCCCTAAACTAAGAGTATGAACTTGAGGATGAGATAAACAAAATAAATCGTTAAATACCATAGGACTGAGAGGTTGACAAAGTTGAACTAATTTTTGGGGCGGATCGTAGAGTTTACCACCTTTATCAGAGGGACTAATAATAAATACCCCCATATCTTGACGTTGGGCAGCTTCAATGGCTTTCCAATTATTTTGATTGATGTAATACCAGTGAAGATTTACATAATCAAATTGTCCTGTTTCAATAGTTTTAATAATAATTTCTGTCGATCCGTGAGTAGAGAAACCAATAAATTTTACTTTGCTTTCTGCTTGAAGTTTTCTCGCTTCATCTAAACATCCTCCAGGGCGAAGACTCTGTTGAAACGTTTCTTCGTCATTGATGCCGTGAAGTCCTAATAAATCGACATATTCTAATTGCAAAAATTTGAGAGATTGATGAAATTGTCGGCGAAATTCTTTGGGATCGGGTTTGGGAGATATTTTAGTTTGAACAATTAGTTTTTCTCTTGGTAATTTTGGCAGAATTCTCCCTAGTTGCATTTCTGAACTACCATAACCTCTAGCAGTTTCGATATGATTAATCCCGACATCAAAGGAACGACGAATAGTTGCCTCCAGATTGCGTTGATTATCTCCAGGAATTTGCCATTGAGGTAAATCCTGCCATTTGTATTGATATCTCATGCCTCCACAGGAAAACACAGGCATTTGTAATTCTGTCCGTCCAAACCGTCGATACTGCATTGTCAGTCAAAAAAAAATATAATAACTAAAAGCATCAAGTTTATCTTAATATTAGTTTTACAATTAAGGTGAGTTAACTTGAAAATAATACTATCTAGAATTTAGACTTTAAGCTAATCAAACAATTTATTGAGTAGTGGGATAAATTGAAATTTAAGTTTAGTTTTAAAAATTATAGTTTTTTTGATTTACTAAGATAACTATGTTTAGTGATGCTTTAGAAAGTTTCGATCTTAAAGATTTTCAGGCTCAAGTTAAAGCAGAAATTGTTAAAATTCTTTTACAAGAAGCAGAGATTAATAATGGGAAACTGGAAAAAGCAAGAAGCTCTCTGAGAACAACTAAACTATTAGAAAATTTAACTTTAAAGAAATTACGTAAGCGAAAAATAGTAAAAAGTTTTAGACGCGGTCATAGTTATTTCAGTTTAGAACAAGCTCAACTAATAGTTTTCTTTAATGAGTGTCAAAATATTTTAGAAAATCAAAATTTACCTAATCAAATATTAGCCAAATTCCCATTTATTCCTAATGATATTTTTGTTTTTGCCGCTCAAGTCTCTGCCTAATTAATTTTCCTAATTGCTCTTAAAAGTATCTGTATAAAAATTAATCCTTCTTATTTTGTTGGCATAATTATAATTATTGCTAAAGAATATATTCATCCTATAAAAGCTAATAAATCCTTTTCTTGGTAATTATTATTTATTATCGATCTGATCCTATTTTTATTTAAGAATATTTAGAAAAGCAATGTCAAGAAATCAGAACAAAATTATTGAGCAAATATTCAAAAAATTAGTAAATATCGCTACAATTAGGTAAATATTTTTAGCTATCCTAATAAAAACCTTAGCCATAATTTTTGAACAAGAGGATTTCAGCTACGATGGATTGCAGCCATATTCAGTTTTCTGTAGACAAATCAAAAGTAGACTATCAACAACTCAGAGATTTATTTACCATGGCTGCTTTTTGGGCGCGAGAGAGAAATATTGAAGATTTAGAAATTGCGATCACAAATAGCGATCCTGTAGTTACTATTTGGGATCGAAGCAAGTTAATTGGTTTTTCTAGAGCTACTTCTGATGGCATTTATCGAGCAGGAATTTGGGATGTCGTAGTTCATCCACAGTATCGTGGTATGGGTTTGGGGCGCAAATTAGTCGAAACGGTAATTGCTCACCCAAAGGTTAATAAAGTAGAAAGAATTTATTTAACTACTACTCATCAACAAAGTTTTTACGAACGCATTGGTTTTAAACGAAACGATACCACCACAATGGTACTGTACAATACTAATCCAATGGATTCGATCGCTTTACTCGAACATCAAACTC
The DNA here is from genome assembly GCA_964562685.1 of uncultured bacterium. Classification (GTDB taxonomy): domain Bacteria; phylum Cyanobacteriota; class Cyanobacteriia; order Cyanobacteriales; family Xenococcaceae; genus Stanieria. The sequence goes on along the minus strand of CAZLUP010000038.1, from coordinate 23,401 downwards.
AAGAAATAACAGTTAATTAAACTAGGGAAAAAGGATTCAACCAACGCAGAATCTCTTGGTTTAGGCGAGACAAATCGCGAGAAAAACCTTGCTTAAACCATTGCCCAACAGCATCAAAAGGAGTAAAAATATCTCCAGCTTGCCAGTTAATTTCTTGGGAAAGGGGAGTTAAATGATTGCCTGGAAGAGTTAAAGTAGCAATCATCTCAGGAAAGCGTTGTTGTAAAACAGGTTCTAGAGTAACAGTTTGATCGATAGTGTCGTTGTTAAATCTAATTAAAAGATTACGACGAATATTGTAGTTATGAGCAATTAACTCACTAGTTTCAGTAGGAGAAGGGCTAAACTCAACATTTAAAGCAGGATTAATATTCAGATTAAGGGTGAGAGTCTTATTAAATTGCTCTAAAAAAGGGATAGCTCGACTGGCAGGATAATTATTAAAAGAAATTAGAATATTACCAGCCCGTTCGACTTCATATAAACTACCAATTAGCAAATGTAGTTTACAACCCATACTATGCCCTATGCCGTAAATCGGAAGATAACCTTTTGTAAGCGAATTATTCCTTTGCAAACGGTCTAAAATTGTCTCAAAACGGTTGAGAACATCTCTCGCGATCGCAAGATGATCTAAAGTATTAAGAAAGGGAGTAGCGATAATCGCAAATCTTGCTTGTCCTAATTGTTGCAAAAGAGAACGATAGGTTACCTGGGGGGCAGTAGCGACAAAAGCACCCCCTAAAAAATGAACAATCCCAATTGGTTTAGTCCTGGGTAGATATATCCAACTACCAGAAATTTCTTGCCATTCCATTTTTTAGTTATCAGTTATCAGTTATCAGTTATCAGTTATCAGTTATCAGTTACCAGGTAGGGGTTTGGCATTGCCAAACCCGTACACCAGTTATCAGTTGTCAGTTATCTTCGGTAGCATCAATTATCCGTACACAGTTACCAGTAGGACCATTTTATGGAACGCCCGTACAATTATCAGTGTAAAACGATTAATAGACTTCTTGCATAAGTCGCCAAAACCTTGGATGAATTGAGGCAGAAGGCATAAGGCAAAAGTTCTAATGAGAATAAGATTGATTTAAAAATTTCGGTAACACTATAATTATTCTTCACCTTTTTACCTCTAAATCTTTACTTCTCTTCGTTCTCATTAATTTAATACTCAAATAAACTGGTTAAATTTCTTGGATGTTACGAAAATATGTTTTTCAGATGTTTTTCGGTGTTGAATCTATACAATAAAGACTAAGAAAAACAAGCCTCAAAGTTTTACTTTAAATTATTTATTTCTGTTTCTCCAAGTAGCTATGTTTACTCAGATTGGAGAAATCAAATTAATTTGGCTCAAATTTATAGGTTACACAAAATGAAAAACGAGCATTTATGTAGTGCCTCAGCTTGGCGATTAAATTTAACTGCTTTTCCTTGGTTTATTCAACTCATTCTGCCTGAACTAATAACTGCATTAATTTTAGTATTAGCAAGCGTAAATAGAATTGAATTGGCGGACAACTGTTTATTATTTTTTGGGAGTACATTTTTAATTAGGTTAGTTTGGAATAGTGCGATTCTGATTCATGGTTTAGGACACACAATAGCGATCGCAATTATTGATGCAAAATGGTCTACTTTAAACCTTAACAATATTCTTGAAAACAGAAGAATTACAGACATTTTTAAATCTCTGCTTCCTTTTCAGCCGATTTTTATTCCTTGGTTCAATCAAACCACTTCTCTTCGGTTGGAATCAGGAAAAGTCACTCCTTGGCGGATTAGGATGAAAGCAATGGGTGGGATCGCTTTAAATTTTGTAGCCGTTGCAGTTACTTCGGAGTATTGGTTAAAAAATCAAGGTAATTTTGAGTTTATAAATTTATTTTTCATTCAAGCTTTTATTTACGCCAATTTAATTGTTATTATTACTTCTATTTCCGATTGGGAAGCTTTAGTAACAGGAGTAGCCGAGTGTTTCTATTGCGGTAATTTTGGTTTTTTGGGGCAAAGAAATTCTAATGATAGTAAGCTTTTACCCGAACGAGTAGTAAAAATGTTTTATCAAATGGGGCATGAAACGGAAATTCGAGGCGAACAAGCTGGAGGAGGATTAGTTATTGCCCGAAATCCAGAGAATCAAATTGTTTTTGTCGGCAAAAAAGTAGTTAATAAGAAAAGAGAAAATTTAACTCAATCAATGGAAACAGCCTTTGCACCAGTCAGAAAACAGGCAATGGCACAAGGAATCAAACCTTTAGAATCATCCACAATGGGAGTGTGGCATTATCGTTTTGCTACTAGTAGTCCTCCCGCAATTATTGAAACTCATTGGCATGAATGGATCAGTGCGAGAACTGTCAAAGTTTGGCAATTAATTGATAACAAATGGGTTTTTCAGCCAAAAAATGTCAATCATCGCATTACCCACAACGGGGATTTTGATGCTTGGATTTTGTTTGGGAAAACAGTAGAAAATCAGGAGTTGGGTTGGTGGCTAGAGAGAGTTTTGCATACTCCCAACCGTACTAAAGGAGATTCTCCCAAAATTGCGGGCATGATGGATTTATTAATTACCCAAGGAATGTGGGATGCTTCGGTGCGACTGGCTTATCAATTTGTAATTGCCGAATCGATTGAATCGGCTTTTGGAGATAAACAACCTGCTGCTAAAGCACCGAATACCGCTCCTTCTCCCCAAACAATCGCTAACTGGGCAAATTTCTTTGAGCAGATTTTCTTTGTTCATAAAAATCTTTTTGTTGACTCTGAGGCTATTACTAACCAAAAGAATCTTAGTCTACTTGAAAATGATGTCTTACTAGCACTGAATCAAGACAATGCTATCAGCAAGTGGTCGGAGGAAAGCAGAATCGCTTTTGTCAGAAATGCCATTCAAGCATTTTTTTACAATGATTTATATCGTGCTACCAAAATGTTTATGTCAAGGGCAAAAGGTAGTTTTGGCTTAGTCACTGTTTCTACTTTAGAACCAGAACGATTGGTTTTGAGTGCCAAAGGACAGCCGATTTCAGTTGGTTTTAATTGGGAAGAAAAATATTTAGTCTATGCTTCCGAACCTGCTGCGGTTGATGCAGTGTTGTCAGGTAAATCTCATTGTGACCGCTTAGATTTAGATCAAACTACAGGAGAAGTTGCTTTAGTTACTGCTAATAGTATTGTCGTTTACTCCATGAACCAAGGGCGAGAGTTAACTCCTTCAGAACTTGATTCCCGTTGGCATTCGTTGGACAATCATCTCTATCAACAATATTTGCAAACTCCTCAGTTTGATACCAAAGATCCGGTTGCTAGTGATATTCAGGCAATTCCCCAAGTACTCAAAGAAATAGAAACAATTTGGCAAAATCCTGCTTCTCTTAATCGTCAAAGTGCAGATTATTTGGTTCATCTCTTGAGTGAAAAAGCTCAACGCTTCGAGCAAAAACGACGCAAAATGTTTCAAGCTGGATTAATTAGTCAGGTTAGGCAAATGCCCGCCGTAGATTTATTAATTACTGGAGTAGAAAATAGTTTATGGTTGGGAGAAAAGTTTGCTGAAGATTTAAAAATTATTTTTCCTTACTTAAACGTCAAAGCTATTTCTGCCAATCAAGTTTTACAGGATTTAAACCAAGACTATAGTAGTTTACATTTAGGCAAAAATTCTTTAATCCTAGCCATTACTCAATCTGGTCAAACCTTTCCTACAGTCCAAGCTATTAATGCCTTTGATCGTTTATGCAGTGAAGGGATTATTGGGGAATTATTTATTTTAACGGGTGAATTAGGAAGTTTCCTGGATTCGATAGAAGGCAATGATGGAGTCACCGCAGTTTCAGAATCAAGACTAACTTATATTGCTAATCGTCAGAGGATTTTTGTTAACTGTAGCGGACGTAGAACCGCCGAAACAGCTACTGTAACCGTAGTGGCAGCCGAGCAAACTTTGACTGAGTTATGGTTGTATTTGGCTAAAAGACTAAGACGTAATTTTCCTGATTTCCATGCCTTTGGTATGACTTTAACGGTCGAGAGTCTAGAGATTCTAGAAAAAATGAAACAGGACTTTCTTGACAAAAATGTCATGCAAATTACTGGAACTACTGCTACAGGAGAAACGATTAAATCCTCAATCAAACAAACTTTAATTAAAAATGGTCGTCAATGGGCAAACCACATCACTGAAATGCCTCTAGCTTGGGCAATTCATGCGTTATATATTTTGATCACTGTTGGCTGGGCAATTCCTTTTGGTTACACCATTCCCTTGGTTAAAACTTTGATGAAGTTAGTTACTCTAGCAGCTAATTTACCCCAAGATTGGTTTTTACTCAAATTACTCAATCCAATGGTGATTTTAGCCGATATTGGCATTTATATCTTTGGTGCTTGGTTATGGACGTTAGGACTACGTTATTTCCAAGGTAGACAACTATTAGCTAGGATTGGCAAAAGAACCTTAGTCATTGGTGATGTATTTTGGGTAAATCAATTATTAAAATCCTATGTCAGTAAATTGTTTGCCCTTAGCTACGGAATTGCTTCTTTAGAAGTACACGGCGCAGATCCTAAAGATCACTTGCTACACGATTTTGCTCACCGAGTAGTCCGAGGTACTTTGATCTTTTTAGGCATACCCGATGGCAGAAGGGGAGAAAAACAACAACAGGATGAAAATGCCGTAATTCTAGCTGGTAAACAAGCTAGTGGAGTCAGACACATGAATGTAGGGCCAGAAATTATGGCAATTGGACATAATCCCAAAATCAGTCAGCAAGGTTTTCAGCACGCAATTGTTTTACCGAGTAACGATGATTCTTTGTACTATAAAAATCAAGACGATCCAGAACAAGAAACTGCGATCGCTCTATTAAGAGAATCTTGTTTTGGAGCTTTAGAAAGATTAATAGCTAGTTATGTCTTTTTCTGGGCATTAGCTAAAAAAGTGGCTTCTCTTCCTTTACTCAAATACCAATATTGGAAATCTCAAAGTCGAACCAAAATTATGACTACGGCTGCACCAATTCCAGGAGTAGACCCGAAAAAATATAATCAGGGTGTTAATTTAGCCCAAAAAACGCAACAGTCCCAAAATATCACAGAAAAACAGCCAAATATCAAACCTTAGAACTCAAGTTAGTTAATCCAAGGGCGAACCGCCGTTCGCCTTGACTCAAGAACGAGTATAACGATGCTTGACTCCAGCAGGAAAATAATTAGGCTCACAAAAGGGAAGAAGAGCAACTTGTGGTAATTGAGATTGTGGCGGTACGTAGTTAGCAAACTCACTATTGAGACGAAGTAGCTGAGTATAGACTGCAAAAGCGATCGCATTTTCCATGTTTTCGTTGGCTTTAGTATTGGGAGCTAATTCGACTATGATTGACAAATAGCGGTTTTGATCGTCTTTTTCCTTAACTTCCATTACAAATTTACCAGTAACCCAATCTCTAATGCCTGGTTGTTCTAGGCCTACGTGAATGTTTTCAGGATAAATATTGGCACCGTAATAGGAAATTGTGAAAGCAGAACGACCAAAAATATACACAAAAGGTAAAGGATAATTGCCTCGTTCAGATTGTAATTCTGCTACAGGATCGAACCCGTGTTGTTGCAGAAATTGCAACATTTCTTGGTAGCTAATAATTCCCCCTGTATCGGCAATATGATAGCGAATTAAAGGAATACCATTATTTCCAGAGAAAAGCAAAGTATCGTCTTGAGTTTCAAAATATCTACTTGTCGGATCGAATTGGACTAAAGTAGGCAGACGAGATTCTCCAAACAGAGTTTTAGCCTCAGTAGGGTTTTGAGCAAAAAAACGTCGAATACAAATACTCAAAGGTGTTTCATTGCCTAATACCCCTGCGTCTGCTGTTCCATATAAAGAAGCAAAATCAAAACAAGGATTAGTTGAACCAATTCTTTCTGCAATTAAACTGCGCCACTCTTCACTAAATACTTCTCCAGCCATCACTAGCTTTAAAGAGTATTCTTGCCATTTAATCCCTTCAGCAATGCCACTGTCAATGATGTCTTTCAGAAAAGGAGGATAACCCAATAAAACAACTTGATCGAACAGCGGTGATAATTGCCTAATTACCCGAAAAATTTCAGTTTTATTATTACCTGGAGTAACCACCGTGATGGGATAGCCTTTAGCTGCCAGATGACGGCAACAATTGGTAGTATACATTCCTCCCACCCAAGTACCAAGAGTAAAACAAACAACAGCTAGAGTTTTACGAGTATCGGCTTGGAAACTATCATGAAAAATTTGTTCAAACCTGGTAGTAATTTGAAATTCATCGCTTAAAAAACGAGGCCAAAAAGTTGGTTGTCCCGTCGAACCAGAAGAAACAGCAATAGTGTCACATTGTTCTAATAATCCTTGGCGACATAATTCTGAGAGAGGGTATTTTTTGATATAGTTCTCCTTAGTAACCAAAGGTAGGTTTTGAAAATCAGCTAAGGTTTGAATTGATTGAGGCTCGATTTGATGTTCTTGCAGAAAGGCTTGGTAGGCAGGGACAGTATTCGCTACTTCATGAAATAACTCTAAAATTTTATTATCAGCATCGCTTTGAAGAGATTGTTGAATTTGCTCTTTTAAAGGAGTATTGAGAAAGGTTTGCCAAGCTAAAAGCGATCGCTTTTTTTGAGATTCTGAGATCATTATGAGACTCTTGTTAAAAATATTCTTGAGTTGTGGAACTATATCAATAACTATTTTGTCATTGTGAATTTATGAACCGAATTGTTGCATATAGCTTAATAACCAATTAGCAGCAGTAGCACGACGGGTTTGTCTTGGTCCAAATTCCCCAATTTTATAACCTTGAAAACCTAATTTTTCTTTCAATAATTGTTTATTTTCTTTGGGAATGGAACGAGTTAGCTTAACTGTTGGGGGGCGATTGGCGATAAAATCTGGTGGTTCGGGATATTCTTCTTTCCAATCTTCAGCTACATCATTTGCATCCCAGGTTTGAGTAGCTTGATTGTACCGATAACCGAGATAATGCCAGACTAATTGATTAACAGTAGCATCATCAATCTCTTCCTTAAGAATTGCCCAGATTGTATCTGTATTTAATGGTGGTAGATCGGACATAATTAAACTTAATTTAGTTAAATTAAATAGTTTTTAAGCACAATCATACTTCTAAGTAAGTACACAAAATAAATTACACAGTTAAGACAGGGAAAAGGGAACGGGGAATAGTCAACGGGCAAGGAATACAGCTATTTAAAATGGATACTAAAATGTGTAATTAGTTATGGTTAGGAACTTATTTGTTTAGAAAGCATTATTTTCAGCAATTCTAGCTAACAAGTTAACAAAATCAAAATAAATTTTGGGTTCTGAGAATGATTTTTGGGCAATCTAAGATAGAAACGATTATTTTCTCTGTATTTATAAGATTCATTTCTCCAATAAATGAAGATGAAAGTTGTTAAAGCAAGCGCATCTCCAGAAAAGCAAATTACTCAAGCATCCCATCATTTTAAAGGATTACCTCTACGTTTAATTTTAGTCTTGCCTTTTGTAGTGCAAATTGTCGGTGCAGTCGGATTGGTAGGTTATCTTTCTTTCAAAAATGGTCAGCAAGCGGTTAATGATCTTGCCGATCATTTAATGGATAAAAGCAGTAATTTAGTCTCCGAACGCCTCGATCACTATCTAGAAACTCCACAAAAACTCAATCAAATTAATCTCGATGCGATCGCTTTAGACTTATTAGATTTAAAAGATTTTAAAACATCAGGACATTATTTTTGGAAACAATTGCAAGCTTACCCAAAATTATCTTTTATTGGTTACGCATTAACAACAGGAGAATATGCTGGTGCAGGTAGATATCTAGCGGGACAGGGAGTTACTATCGATGAGCTGTCGCCCGCTACTAATGGAAAAACCTATACTTATGCTACCGATAGTCGGGGCGAGCGTACCGAGATTATCTTGGTTAGTGATGATTATCAACCTTGGGAAGAAGATTGGTATACAGAAACAGTCAAAGCAGGCAAGTTACAATGGACATCTGTTTATAACTGGAGCGATAATCCCGATATTTTGGCAGCTACGATTAATAGTCCTATCTATGACAAAAATAATCAGTTAGTTGGCGTTATCGGCATCGATCTCCTTTTAACTGGGATTAGCGATTTTTTACAGCAACTAAAAATCAGCCCGACAGCTAAAACTTTTATTATCGAGCGTGATGGATTGTTAATTGGTAGCTCTAGTACAGAAAAACCTTTTACCTTAGTTAATGGTGTAGCTACCAGACTCAATGCTACGAATAGTTCTGACTCTCAAATTCAAACCACAGCTAAGTATTTACAACAAAAATTTGGTAGTTTTCAAGCAATTAAAGACGAACAAAAACTGAGTTTTGAATTACAAGGTGAGCGTCAATTCATTCGAGTTACTCCCTGGCAAGATCAATATGGTTTGGATTGGTTAGTAGTCACTACTATCCCTGAATCAGATTTCATGGCACAGATTGATGCCAACACCCAAACAAACATCATTCTTTGTTTTTTGGCATTATTAGTCGCTGTTTGGTTAGGATTAGTCACTTCTCGTTGGATTACCAAACCCATTCTGCGTCTGAGTAAAGCTTCTGTTGCCATTGCCCAAGGAGATTTGAACCAACAAGTGAAAGTTAAAGGCATCATTGAATTAGGAGTTTTATCCCACTCCTTTAATGAAATGGCGCAACAACTCCAAGCTTCTTTTAATAATTTAGCTCGCAAAAATCAAGAAGTTATACAAATCAATCAAGAATTAGACCGAGCCAATCAAGAACTAGCTAAAGCTAACGATGAATTAGAAAACCGAGTTAAACAAAGAACCGCCGAACTACAACAAGCTAAAGATGTAGCAGAACTTGCTAATCGTGCTAAAAGCGAATTTCTCGCCAATATGAGTCACGAACTTCGTACGCCTCTCAACGCTATTCTTGGTTTTACCCAACTGATGAACCGTGAAACTTCTTTAACTAAAAAGCAACAAGAGAACCTCGGTATTATCAATCGCAGTGGCGAGCATTTACTATCTTTAATCAATGATGTCCTAGATTTAGCGAAAATCGAGTCGGGACAAATGAATATCTATCCCACCGACTTCGATTTGTATACTCTTTTAAATCTAGTGGAAGAAATGCTGGCACTTAGAGCCGAATCTAAAGGTTTACAGCTTATTGTTGAACGCAGCAAAGATTTACCCCGATATATCAAAACCGACGACAAAAAACTCCGTCAAGTTTTAATTAATTTATTAGGCAATGCAATTAAATTTACCAACGAAGGTAGCGTAACCTTAAGAGTGTCATCAGTCATTAGTCATTCGTTATTGGAAAGAAACCACACAGAACAAAAGACAAATGACAAAGAACAAATGACAATTCACTTTGAAGTCGAAGATACTGGCGCAGGTATTGCTCCTGAAGAAATTGACAGTTTATTTGAAGCTTTCGTACAGACGGAAACAGGTAAACAATTGCAACAAGGAACGGGTTTAGGTTTACCAATTAGTAAAAAGTTTGTTGAATTGATGGGAGGAAATCTTACTGTTAGTTCCCAAGTAGGTAAAGGAACTATCTTTAAATTTGATATTCAAGCGTTGCTTAGTGAAGTCAACAGAATTGAAGATAAAAAACAAACTCGGAGAGTAATTGCTCTCGAACCGAATCAACAAGAATATCGTATTTTGATTGTAGATGATCGCTGGGAAAATCGACAACTACTGGTTAAGTTATTACAACCAATCGGTTTTCAAGTAAAAGAGGCAGCCAACGGACAAGAAGCTGTACAAATTTGGGAAAATTGGCAACCTCATCTAATTTGGATGGATATGAGAATGCCCATTATAAATGGTTATGAAGCTACTCAACAAATTAAATCTCATCTCAAAGGACAAGCTACGGCAATTATTGCCCTAACCGCCAGTACTCTTGAAGAAGAACAAGCAGTTGTTCTCTCTGCTGGGTGCGATGATTTTGTGCGGAAACCGTTTCGCGAAGAAATAATTTTTGAAAAGATGGCTCAATATTTGGGGGTTAAATATATCTATGAAAATCTTGACTCTGAAGCCAATTCTGAACTAGAAGCTCTTGAGCAATTAACCGCCGAAGCTTTAGCCATTATGTCTGATGAATGGTTAGAGGAACTTTCCGAAGCTGCTGCCTTAATTAATAATCAACTAATTGCTCAATTATTAGCCGAAATACCCCAAGAATATCAAAATTTAGCCAAAGCTATTCAAAAACAAGTAGATGATTTTGATTTCGACCGCATTATGAATCTCGCTCAAGAAGCAGTCAATTTATGAATAATAGTGAGTTAAATTCTTGTTTCGGAAATATTTTAATAGTTGATGATATTCCTGATAATTTAAGAGTTTTGTCTACCTCTTTAAGCGAGCGGGGTTATCAAGTTCGTTGTGCTAAAAATGGTGCAATGGCATTAATTACAGCTAAAAAAAATCCACCTGATTTAATTCTGCTAGATATCAAAATGCCCGATCTCGACGGCTATGAAGTTTGTGAGAAACTTAAAGCAGATCAATTAACCCACGAAATTCCGATCATTTTCTTGAGTGCTTTTGATGGGGTTGTGGACAAAGTAAAAGCTTTTGCTGTTGGTGGTGTAGACTATATCACTAAACCTTTTCAAATCGAAGAAGTTCTAGCTCGTATCCAGCATCAATTAGCTTTACAAGCAGCTAAAGCAGAAATTTCTCTACTAAATACCCAATTAGAACAAAAAGTTCAACAACGAACAGCACAATTAGAACAAGTTATTAATAAACTAAATCAAGAAATAGCTCAACACAAACAAACACAACAACTATTACTAGCTCAGGCTTTACATGACGCTCTAACTGGTTTACCTAATCGTACTTTGTTTATGGAGCATCTGCAAAAAGCTCTGCAACGGAGTTACAGAAATCAAGATTATTTGTTTGCTGTCTTGTTTATTGACCTCGATCGCTTCAAAATTATTAATGATAGTTGGGGACACGCAGTAGGCGATCAACTTTTAATTGCGATCGCAAAAATTTTAAAGGGATGTTCTCGTGATGTAGATACAGTTGCTAGATTGAGTGGAGATGAGTTTACTATTCTCCTAGAAGATTTACAGGATTTTCAAGATGCCATTGCGATCGCCGAAAGAGTATTAGATCAACTTACTTCTCCGATTCATTTACAAGAGCGTAAAGTTTTTTCTGGTGCTAGTATTGGCATCGTTTTAGGTTCGACAAATTATCAAAATGGCATCGAGTTATTACGGGATGCTGATATTGCGATGTATCGTGCTAAAGCTTTAGGAAAAGGGCGTTATGCTGTCTTTGATCAAGAAATGTATGCCCAAACGATTCATCTTTCCCAATTAGAAACAGATTTGCGGTTGGCTATCGAACGTCAAGAATTTGTCCTTAATTATCAACCAATTGTCTCTTTAAAAACTCGTCAAATTACTGGTTTTGAAGTATTGTTACGTTGGCAACATCCCCAAACAGGTTTAATTTCTCCTAGTGATTTTATTGCGATCGCTGAAGATACGGGATTAATTGTACCAATTGGTGAATGGGTGTTACACGAAGCTTGTCGACAGTTACGTATTTGGCAAAGCAAATTTCCTCATGCTTCATCTCTGCATCTAAGTATTAATCTTTCCAGTAGACAAATTCAACAATTTGATTTTGTCGAAAAACTAGCCCAAATTTTAACTGATACTGGTTTAAATGGCGAAAATCTTCGCTTAGAACTTACTGAAACCATGTTAATGGATCGCGGAGAAAAAACCATTGAACTTCTTAGCCAAATCAAAGAGCAAAACATTCAACTAAGTATTGATGATTTTGGTACGGGTTACTCATCCCTCAGTTATTTACATCGCTTCCCCATTGACACTCTTAAGATTGATCGCTCTTTTGTCAGTCTGATCAATGCGGAAGGAGAAAATTGTGAAATCGTTAAGACAATTATTACTCTAGCTCATTCTCTAGGCATGAAAGCGATCGCAGAAGGAGTAGAAATGCCTCATCAAGTCACTCATCTGAGTAGATTAGGTTGTGAAGCAGCGCAAGGATATTTCTTTTCTAAACCCCTCAATTTACAGTTAGCTGAATCAATCATTGCCACCAATCCCCGATGGTAAAAGCATTTCAGTGACCAGTGATCCGTAGAGGCAGTTCGCGCTTCCCGAAGGGTACGAAGTACTGCCCTTACAGTGACCAGTGACCAGTGATTTATTTTTAGTTCCCTATTATCTAGATTACATACAGAAAGAAGAGGCGATGTATTTTATAGTAATAATAAATTTCTTCCGATCTCCTTTTCCCCTTTTCTCCGTCTCTTTTCGTCGCCATAAACATAGTGTAATTTTCTAATGCAGCCTAAATCCTGGCAGGTAGGAATCGTTTTATCAATTGGTGTTGTCGCAGTTTCTACCGCAGCAATTTTGATTCGTTTGGCAATGGCAGCAGCAGAAACTAATAGTGTTGGTTTTAGTCTCTTTATTGCTGCATCTCGTTTAATTATCTCTGCGGTAATCTTAATTCCTACTTGGCATAGCTTTAAAAAACATCAAGTTACCACTAAAGCCTTCATTTTTGCGATCGCTGCTGGAGTTTGTTTGGCTTTACATTTTGCCACTTGGATTACTTCTTTAGCTTTTACTTCCATTGCTGCTTCTACTGCTTTAGTAACTACTAATCCAATTTGGGTAGCTATTTTATCGCGAGTTTGGTTAAAAGAAAAACTGAGTAAGTATACTATCCTTGCTATCTTGATTGCCTTAACAGGAGGAATAATTATTGCCTTAGCAGATTATGAATCAAAACAGCTTACTAATCCTATTTTGGGAGATATTTTAGCTTTAATTGGGGCTTGGATGGCTAGTTTATATTTATTATTTGGTTTACAGGCACAAAAACAAGGCTTAAATATCAGTAGTTATATTGCCGTTTGTTATTCTACCGCAGCTTTGATTTTATCTCCTTTACCTCTGCTCTTCGGGGTTAGTTATGTTGGTTATCCGAGCAAAGTTTATTTTTATGTCTTATTGATGGCGATAATTGCCCAATTAATTGGTCATACTAGTTTTAACTGGGCTATGAAATGTATTTCTCCCACTTTTGTTACTTTAAGTATTTTATTTGAACCAATTAGCTCTAGTTTGTTAGGATATTTCATCTTTGCTGAAACACCTCCTAATTTAGTTATTGTCGGAGGCTTAGTACTTTTATTAGGAGTTGCCTTAGCAATTGTTAGCAAATAGTGTTTTAAAAAACAATTAACAAAATATAGGAAATATCAAGATTTATTCTGACAATCTTCTGGCAAACTAACGTGTAACTAGAACTGTGAGGGAATAAGCCAATGGGAATTGTGATTAGCACAGTAAATATGAAAGGCGGAGTAGGTAAAACTACTCTCACTGTAAATCTTGCGACTTGTTTAGCCAAAAACCATGGCAAGCGAGTTTTAGTATTAGATTTAGATTCGCAAATTAGTGCAACTTTAAGCTTAATTTCTCCCCACGATTTTGCCAAAATGCGGAAAAAAAGACGCACTTTAAGTTATCTGATCGATCAGGTAATTAGTCCTAATCCTTGGAGTAAACTTGAAATTCAAGACCTTATTTATTCCAATATTTGTAACATTGAAGGGTTGGAATTATTACCAGGAGATATTGAGCTTTACGATGAGTATCTAGTTTCGGAAATGTTACATAAAAAAGCCTTGGAAGAGGATGAACAAGAATTTGAAAAAATATGGGATAATTTTGAAAGAATTTTAATTAAACAGATCGTCGATCAAGTGATTGATGATTACGATTTTATTATTATGGACTGCGCTCCTGGGTATAATTTACTAACTCGTAGCGGTATTGCTGCTAGTAATTATTACTTACTGCCCGCTCGTCCTGAACCTCTTTCTTTAGTAGGTATTCAACTATTAGAAAGAAGAATTGCGAAACTAAAGGAAAGTCATCAAAATATCGAGCCACTAAATATCAATTTGCTAGGAATTGTTTTTGTTCTCTCAGCAGGAGGATTAATGGGTAGATATTACAAACAAGTAATGAAAAGAGTTAAAGATGACTATTATCCTTCTCAATTATTTACTAACTCTATTCCCATGGATGTTAATGTTGCTAAGGCTGTAGATTTATTCACACCAGCAGTAATAGCTATGCCCAATTCTGTTGGTTCTAAAGCTTTTGTCAAATTAACTGAAGAATTGATCGAAAAAGTAAAAGTTGGTAACACAGAATTAATGGCTGTACATTAAAGTAGTGAAACATCTTTATTGGCTCTCCCAAATCAATCCGTCAAAGCAATCTTTAGTAGGAAAAAAAGTATTTATTTTGAGTCAGCTTTTACAGCATGGCTATCCTATTTTGCCTGGTTATGTGATTGGTACGCCAATATTAAAAGAGTTTCTGGAAAATTTTAATGAGGCTCAATCGTTGATTGCTAATTTACCTAATTCTTCTTTACATTTAAATGTAGATAATTATTTGGTACTTCAATCCGTTGCGCAAAAAAGTCGTCAAATTATTCTGGAAACTCCTTTTCCTGAGCAATGGCAAGCAGAAATTTTTACAGCAGCAACTAAATTAAATGCTCAAACTTTGATTGTTCGTCCTTCTTTGGTAGTGTCTCACCATTATCAACGAATGATTTCTGGGTTATGGCGATCGCATTGTTGCTGGTGTCAACCAGAAGCTTTAACTCAGACGATCAAAAAAGTTTGGGCAGATTTATTTGGAGCAAAAAGTCTATTTTATTGGCAAAAACTGGGAATTGACCTAGAAAAACTTAATTTAGCTGTTTTAATTCAACCTTTATATAACGCCACGGCTTCAGGTATTGTTGAATTAAAGTCAGATCGTCTACTGATTTCGGCAACTTTTGGTTTAGGACATAGTCTTCTCCGAGGAGAAATACAACCAGATTTTTATGAAATAGATCGTCAAACTTCAAACATTATTAATCGTCAATTGGGGAGTAAAACTCTAGCTTATCGTATTCGAGCTCCCAACCAAGCAGCAGGAGAAAATTGTTTAGAAGTTTATCTCACTAGCGAAGCAGAACAAGAACAATTTGCTTTAGATGACCATGCTTTAGCTCGTTTAGTTCAATTAATTGAAGGTTTAGTTGAAAAAAGAAGGCAGATTCATTCTTTAGAATGGACTTTACCCCAAAATACTGCGGATCAATTTTATTTAACTCAATTAAATTATTTTTCCTCTTCCTCTTGGCAAAGTACTAATCAACCTTTACTAACTGGAATAGCTGCTGCTTCAGGAATAGTTAAAGCAACTGTTCAGGTTAATCTTGATTCTGTGCTTTCTTCTGAGCAAATCAAGCCAGGTAGTATTGTTGTTTTAAAACAGCTTGCTCCTGATCAAATTTCTCTACTACAACACATTGGTGGAATTATTACCGAACAAGGTGGTATTACCAGTCATGGAGCAATTTTAGCTAGGGAATTAGGTATTCCTGCCATTGTAGGAGTTAATAACGCTACACAACTGCTGCAAACAGGAGACAAAATCTTACTCAACGGTAATACTGGCAAGATTTATCGATTATCACCAGAGGAAAAAATAATGAGTAGTTGGGAGCAAAAGGAAGAAGAAGCGAGAATTAAAACGGACTCTTTTAGCTGGTCTAATGGCGATCGCTTATTACTTAATCCTTATCCGATTGCTACTCAACTGATGGTTAATCTGAGTCAACCAAATGTGGTTGATAGTGCTGCTAATTTACCAGTTGATGGAGTTGGTTTAATTCGTGCTGAGTTGATGCTAGCGGATGTAATCGCCTCGAATGATTTTTTAGATCAAGCATTTTCCCCAGATTTATTGAGCGAGATTGTCAATCGTTTAAGTCAGTTTGTAGCTAGTTTTACTCCTAAACCAGTATTTTATCGTTCCTTGGATTATTGTTTTTGGGCAGAAAAAACTGGTATGAATCCAATTGTAGGCAAAAGAGGAACGTACAATTATCTCTCCGATTCCAGTCTATTTAAATTAGAGTTATCTGCTTTAGCACAGTTGTATCAAGAAGGCTATCCTAACTGCCATCTAATTTTGCCTTTTGTCCGTAGTGTTGCAGAAGTTTGTTATTGCCGTCGTTTGATCGAGGAAGTTGGTTTGACTAGACAACCAGATTTTCAACTGTGGATGATGGCAGAAATACCTTCAGCGATGTTTTTGATTGAAGAATATGTACAAGCAGGAATACAAGGCATAGCTATTGGCACTAATGATCTAACTCAACTCCTTTTAGGGATAGATCGAGAACAACCAGAGTTTGCTGCTAGTAGGTTAACTGCCAATCACCCTGCCGTATCAAAAGCGATCGCGCAAATTATTAAAGCTGCTCAAGAAGCTGGTATTCCTTGCTCGATTTGCGGTCAAGCTCCTGTAGAATATCCCCAACTAATCGACCAGTTAATTCGATGGGGCATTACGACAATTTCTGTCGAACCAGAAGCGGTTATTTCTACTTATAATGCGATCGCTCGTGCTGAACATCGTTTATGTTTAGAGGTAGCTCGTAAATCGCTAGAAAATGTCAGCGTCAATCAACCTCCTATTTAAAATTGACCAATTTATCTTGCGGATAATTGATTAACTGCTAGAGAATTAATAGGTAATAAACCTTGTAAAATGGAATGTTGGTCAGCTTGAGGATAGTGAAGTACACTCAAATTATTAGTAGTATCTAAAGAAAGGTTAATGCCTAAAGTTTTATACAAAATTTGAGACAAAAGATTATCTTGAACAATTATTAAACCAGTAACTAAACTTGATTCTAAAGAACAATAATTAAGTTTTTGTCTTGCAAAAATTGTTTGTTGCCAAATTTCCAGAAAGTGGTCTTGAGCAATAGGTAAATGAATAGTTTTTTGGCTATTTTTGAGCAGATTAATTGCCAAAAATTCTGCTCTTTCTGAATTATCAGTCAAAACAAAATCAATTAAACTTTGACCAAAAAAATCTTTAATCCAAGTAGAACCACATAAAGTTTCGGTTACTTTATCCGATAACAATAACCATCTCCAACCATATTTATTTTCTTCGATTTCAGGTAAATTTTTCCCTAAATGATTAGTTAAATTCAACCAGTTTAACTTACCATCATTACTATTACTTGAAAAAAACTCTAAACAACTAATTCCACAGTTAGATTGCTGTAAACTATGATAATGTTTTAGGCTTAAACCAATCGCTGTACTGATTAAAGCGCGATTTATGCCAGCATGAGCAACAATTAAAATAGTTTGACCCTGATTATTAGCTAAAAGTTCTTGCCAAAATTGTCTTGCTTGGTGAAATAACTCTAAAACAGGAAAATAGGGAGAACCAGAGATTTGATCCTTATGTTCGCGGATGCAATTAAACAAATGAGGTGTTTCTTGCCAACAATTATAATCTTGAGCAAAGTTTTCTTTAACATCTTGTTTAGATAATCCTTGCCAAATCGATAAATTAATTTCCATTAGTTTTTCATCAATTAAGACAGGAGGCAAATTACTACTTTTTTGTTGGAAAGCATTAATAATTGCTTCAGTAGTTTGTTGAACTCTGGTCAAAGGACTAGTATAAATTTTATCAAAGGTAAATTGTTGCAAAGCCAATCCAGTTTGGTAAGCTGCTTGATGTCCTTTTTCCGTTAAAACAGACTCATTGCTACATCCTTGAAATCGATTTTGTTCGTTATAGGTAGTGTGACCATGACAAACTAAAATGACTTTTGTGCTTTGATGAGAATTGCTAAAGGCGGAAGTTATTGAATTGAAAAACATAGGGTAAGAAAGAGAAGGGAGATCAAAAGAGCTATTGTGTTGAGTAGATCGAAAGTGCATAATAATTACCCTGCTCGTTGCGGTCGTGTATGCGCCAGCAAAGCTGATCAGCTATTACAAGTTTGTATAATCTAGATAAAATTAAAGTTACATAATGGTTGCCATGACTCATTAATGGCAGATGTGTTCCCTGTTTTAAAATTTTTCTGCTTTTAAACTTTGCAATTAAACAAAAACAATTAATCTCCTAATTGCCTAAATTCTCTCACTGATTGAATTTGTCTCCATCTTGGTTGGAGTAAATTTAGGTACGATAAAACTTTTGACTAGAACACCCTATAACTTTTGCTAGAGGAATTAATCGCTTTTTATAGATAGTCTGAATCTATGTTCGGAAAAGCCAATCGGCTGGGAATCGATCTGAGATTTTGAGCCGATTTTGTTTCTAATCTGTCTTCATGACCAGCTAATGAAACTCCGAAACTCAAAAAATTATTGAAAATGAACTAAATAGAGGCTCATTATGATCCATTTAATTTCTAAAGCAATTGCTGGCATCAGTTCTCTTCTAAAAAAAATCCAAGTAAAAAGTTTTCTTGCTACTGTTTTTGTAGGATTAATTTTACTGACAAGCGGTTTTAATGGCGCAAGCAGTAACCAAGCTTCAAATAATATTAGTGGTAAGGTATTTGAATCTAATCCTGAAAGACCTACTACAACAAGAGAATGGTATCAAAAAGCTCGCGAAACTGAAGACGCTCCAGGTGAAAGGCTTTCAGAGATTGGTAAAGAATCGGCACAAGCTTTAAAAGAATTTGGTCAATTGTATCCAGACACTGCTGAAAGAACTGCTCCCGACGCTTTAAAAGATAGCTAAAAAACCAAGAAGAACCGAGGGACAATTGCTTAATTGTCCCTAATATTTTGCTCAATTAAAAAGGCAAAATTTCTTGTTATTAAGCTACAATGTTAGTTTTTTCCGCTTTATTTGGTTTAATTTCTATCGTCATTTGACTGAGTTTTTCATACAGTCTTTGATTGTTTTTAATTGACCACCAATCATAAAGAAAAATTTCTACTGGTCGCCACATCGCTACCCAACCAATAATAACTAATCCTTCTTGAAAGATATGAGTTAGAGGTCCGCTTGCTAGCCAATTGGCTAACTCTGTAGTGCTAATGCAAGCAAATAAAAATACAAGTCCAACTATTAGAGAAGTGCGACCTTGGCGTAGAATTGTTCGCAGTTCCTTTTCAGCATTTTGTTTTCTGTAATCAAAGTAATGATGAATAGCTTCGGGTAAAATTTGTTTGGCTTCGTCTTGTTTTTCTGAAGGAAGGTAAAAAATTAGTTTAAGTGATGTAGTGATTGAAAATTCTCTTACCGACTGAACAATATAATTTTCAACTTCATCATCCAAATCTTTTTCAATAAAAGGAGAAGGATCGAAAGAGTTGAATAGTTGGCTAATACTACTCAGTTTCACCTCTACTAAATAAGTCTTACCTTCATTTTTGTAATAAGATCTCAGTTTGTTCATGAAAATTTAATTCAGTGACCAGTTATCAGTTACCAGGTAGGGGTTTGGCATTGCCAAACCCCTACACCAGTTACCAGTTAGTAATTACTAATTATGAGGGATGAATAATTAACAATTAACAATTAACAATTAACAAAAATCAAAGTATTAACTATACTTTATAGCCTTTAAAAAATTCCTTGACCATTTTGATTAAATTCTGCCACGGTTTGATTAGATAACTCGTGAGTAGTCATTGCCTGGAGAATTGCCAGAGGAATAGTGATATGATGCGCGCCTGCTTGTAGTGTTGCTGCTGCTTCTTGAGGGGATTTGAGACTAGCAGCCAAAATTTCTGTATTGCTACCTGCTAGGATAGCTGCCATGTCTCGTACTAAAGCCAAACCATCTCCTAGAAGGCGAGTAGCGCGGTTAACATAAGCGATCGCATATTTTGCTCCTGCTGCTGCTGCTACTGCTGCTTGTACTGGACTATAAATTGCTGTGACAGAACAGGTAATTTCTTTTGATAAATAAGCAGTTACTTGAAATCCTAATTCAGTCGCAGGAATTTTTAAAACAGTTTTTTTACCAATTATTTCTCGTGCTTTTTTGCCTTCAGCTACCATACTTTCAAAATCAGTAGCACAAAGTTGATAATATAATTCTCCAGGGCTAATTTTTGCCAGTTTTTTTAAAGTTTCGCTTGGTGACAAATCACTTTTTGATAGTAGATTTGGATTGGTGGTAATACCTTTAATCCAGCCCATTTTTACGGCTATTTCTGCTTCTTGAATAATTGCTGAATCTAAATAAATCATTGGATTGAAATTAACTTTAATTAATTAAATTAGTAAATAGCTAAGAAAAAAATTAGCCACAACCCAAAATAAAATAAGCAACTTTGATTTTAAAATAATTAGGTTGCTCTTTCCAGATAATTATATTAATAACCAAAGCGATCGGATATAATAAGAAGATTAGCAAGTCAACAGTTAATAAATAATGATTATTGAAAAATATCTTCATTTAAATAATATTTATCTAAAAAAAATTATAATTGGCTGGTAACTGGTAACTGTAAGGGCAGTACTTCGTACCCTTCGGGAAGCGCGAACTGCCCCTACGGGTAACTGGTAACTGGTAACTAATTAAATCCTACGGTAGGCCAGGTACTAATCACAAAAATAATTACTGCTAAAGCAGCTAACAAAGCTTCAATTACATTACCAATAATCGAGCCAATTACAATACCTAAACTTACTTTAAAAGCTTGTTGAAATCTTTCCTGAGATTCTAAATCTTTTCGATAAACAAATTCACCAATAAACGCACCCAAAATTGCACCAAAGAGAAGACCAATTAAAGGACCTCCAAAAGGTAAAGCGGGTAAAAAACCTAAAAAACCCAATGCCATTCCTGCGATCGCGCCATATTGACCCCACTTACTTGCACCAACTTGTTTAGCCCCTAAATACAAAGCTAAATATTCAACTGCTGCACTGAGAATTAAGACGATAAAAATTAAAATAAGAGGCAATCCAATCCCAGTAAATCCTGTTGCTATACCCCAAATTAAAATACCAATTAAAATTAGACTACTGCCAGGAAGACCAGGAATAATTGCACCAATGGTCCCTAAGATCATCAAACCAAGTACAAGCCAATAAATTAAAGTAATATCCATATTTATTTACCTTTATGCTTTTCAAAAAAACTAATTAATAAAAAAGTTAAACTACAAAAAACAAAAATACTATCTTATTAAAGTTTTTTTATTTTCACTGCCTCTTCTATATTTTAAGAATGTTCATTATTTTATAATGTGGCAATAGAAAACTGGGAACTGGTAACTGGTAACTATCAAAGCCTAGAACCAACAATTCGAGCAAATTCTTGTTCACCCTCTTCTAATTGGGCAGGAATACCATTAGGAAAATTTTCTTGAATTAGTTCTCCAAGTCGTTCTGTTCGATTACCTGGATTGGGATGAGTACTAAAAAATTCTGGTGGTGGTTGTCCGTTTCTAGAAGAGGCAAGAATTTGCATTAATTCTACAATTCCTTGAGGGTTATAACCTGCTTCTGTCATAAAACGAAAACCCAAGCGATCGCTTTCTAGCTCATCTTCTCGCTCATATTTTAAATTAACCATTTGATTCACAGCTTGAGCCAAAATAGCAGCTTTTCTAGCACCTTCAGGAGTATCACTAGCAGCAATACCAACTGCATTGACTAAAGCAGCCCCTAATTGTTGTTTAGCAAGATGTTCTGCCCCATGCCTAGCTACTACATGAGCAATTTCGTGTCCCAACACTCCTGCCAATTGTGCTTCTGAATTTAATCTACTTAATAAAGCAGCCGTAATAAATACTTGTCCTCCAGGTAAAGCAAAAGCGTTAATTGTTTGAGTATCTCTTAACAAATGAAATTCAAAAGGATAGGAAGATTGATTGACGGAAGATTGTTCAACTATGCGATCGCCTACTCGATCTACATAAGCTTGCAGAGTTTGATCGGGATACAAACCATTGTATTTGGCAGCCATTTCTTGACGAGACTGTAATCCGATTACTACTTCTTGACGAGGAGAAAGTTGAAGTCTCTGTTTTTCGCCTGTAATAGGATTTTCTGTTACATTAACAAAATAATTAAATAAAGCAAAAATTGAAAATAATAAACCAATACCGAGACGAATTAATAGGCTACTCACTGATTGCTTGCTCCAATTAAACTGTGAAAGGATAGTATCATCACCAAAAATTATCTTTCTTTAGTCTTCTAGATAATTTTATTAAGTCGCTGAAAATGATGTAGTATCCTAGGGATGTAGAGGTTCTTAAACTAACAGCTAAAAACTGCTAACTGTATATTAATAAATAAGTTTAAAATTAATCCCTTTTTCTCTTGTATGAATAGTATCTTTGTCTTTCGTTGGTATTTTTTACTTTTAGGTGCTGCTTTACTTCTAATGAAGCTCACAGCTTTACCAGTGAATGCACAAGTTAAACTTTATAATCCCATTAATCTATCTTCACAGAAAGAAATTGCCGATACTTTAACGGAACGGGATATCCCTACTGGAGAAGGAGGTTTTGCTAGAGATTATACTGTTAATCTTAAAGCAGGAGATCAAGTTGCGATTGACTTAATTTCTGAAGATTTTGATACGATGGTGATGTTGATCGCATCTGATGGTTCTACCGTAGCCGAAAATGATGATGGGCCTGATGGTTCGACTAATTCTTTATTATTTTCGCGCATTAATGAAGACGGTCAATATATTGTTCGTGTCCGTGCCTTTGGTGAAACTAGTGGTGGAAAATTTACTTTGAAACTAACTCGTTTAAGAGCAGAAAAAACGGAACAAACTCAATAATTTTAGTTTTAAAATTATGATTTATTTTATTAGATTGCTCTAAAAAAAATGACAGTAATCGCAACAAATAATTTTACCATTACTATTAGCAATAAATATCTTTTGCCGTAACCTAAATAGTCAGTGGGCGGTCAAAAAAATTTGCCCACCCTGATTTAATCTTGCTTAATGGAAATTACTCTGGTTCAGAATTCAAACGATAATCGGCATCTAACCAGCAGAGAGGAAGATCTTCTCCAGATGGAAAAACTAAATTTTCTTTAGAAAAAGATTCTGCTGGTTGTTCGTTTTGACCATCTTGTAATTTTCCTTTAACGCTATCATGAGTTGGACTAAATAAATTATCTAGT
The DNA here is from genome assembly GCA_964562685.1 of uncultured bacterium. Lineage (GTDB taxonomy): Bacteria > Cyanobacteriota > Cyanobacteriia > Cyanobacteriales > Xenococcaceae > Stanieria. The sequence goes on along the minus strand of CAZLUP010000038.1, from coordinate 304 downwards.
TCTACGACTTTAAGCAAACTACCAGATTGTTTGTCTTTTAAAAACATGAATAATTCCTTAATGAGGTTAATACTGTTAGTTAGCTGTCTCGTGAACTATATCGAGGTTTCGCTTAACTAACTTCCTCATCGTATTTTTAGTTTGACCAACTTTTCATCCCACGAAAGATTTATAAATTCCTGGCGGTTATTAAACTTGATTGTAATTAATACTAAATCAAAATTTCGTCGAACTTACGTTGTACAGATGTTCAATAGACCTCTTGCATAAGTCTAATTAAACTCGGTTGAATTTAGGGAATAGG
>CAZLUP010000037.1:21442-44430 GCA_964562685.1 uncultured bacterium | reverse complement strand
CTTCCCAAACTCCCATGATATTGACTCGTCTTCCTTTTCTGGTTTTTTGAGAAATTATCGTGCGCGTGAGACGCAACGATTGGACTGTCCGTGTTAGGCTGCTGCTCAGATTTTGGTAGCGGTGGCAAAGTCATGTGATGGGAAACATACTTAGCCCTTATGCCATCAATAACTATGCCCGTACTACTATCACTAGTAGTAATTGTATTGGCAAATAGCTTTAGATTACGCAAGGTTATATAAGAGCGATCGCTGAGAGCGAAAGCAAAATTACGCTGCTTTACTTCTACCGAACTCGGACTACCACTTCCTGGAGCCCATAAGTAAAGAGTTTTATCTTTACCATCGTAAAACCATTCTCCTTCACTATCGAGCAATCCTAGTTTTCCGACTAGATAGAACCAAAACCCACCTCTATCCCAAGAGGCAGTCATCTCAGCAGTTAACTTCCCTGCTGTACCGCCAGTCACGGTACCAGTTCGGGTGACATACCATTCATTAGTCCACACCGTAGCACCAGCCCATCCCTCTGGTAAATCGGGAATTTCGCTGTTCTCAACCGTAGCCGCAGTACCACCCTGACTTTTAACTCCACCTCCCATAAGCGTTGGACGGAGCAGATCGCGTCCCGTGTTGGGCCAGCGAGCTTCTAGCATCATTTCCCCGTTTACAAACACCTGATTGGCTAAGAAGCCCGTATCTTGGTAACTACTAATTGGTAAGGTTACATTGGCACGGAAAATAGAATCGCGAAATGGAGTCCATTCCTCGACTGGCTCAGTTCCAGAAATTGTTACTTTTTCATTTTTATAGGCTGCGAATGTTATGGGTGCTTCGTCTGTACCCGAAACAGCCGGACGAACTGTCTCACGATAAACACCCTCTCTTAAAAAACATGTTTCACCAGGCTTAACAACATTGGCACACTTTTGTACAGTCTTAAATGGACTATCAAGCGTTCCGATATTGTTGTCAGAGCCAGTCGGAGCAACAAAATAAGCGCGATCACAAGCAGATATGGTAATGCTAATAAAAATGCTAATACCCAAGAATGAAACTCTAAGTTTATTCATTAACAATAAAACTGAATATCGACTTTTTTAGATTTCAATAAAGATTAAAAATTTTAAGTTAGCGTTCTTTCGACTTATTCTACCTTTAATGGAAAAAGTAATTCTATTTTTTTTGGAGCTAGGGTACAGTTATTTTGTTGGTTAAAATGAATATAAAAATCAACTAAATTATTCTTTAAAAAAAGTTTAAAAAGCTCGATTTGATCCGAAATGTCATGGTTAAATGACTTTAATTAAGTACCAGTATTATTTTCAGGATAGTTTTTTGCTTTAGTTAAAGCTAAAGCGAAGCTTTGAGTAACTTAATACTTGCTCCCTAAAAATTAAATACTTGTCCCTTGGTCAAAAAATAATAGTCCCCTAACCTAAAATAATTGTTCCTAACCTGATTAGATTAACTTTTAGCCTGCTTTGAGTACAAAGTAATAAATTTAATAAACTATAATTCCCTCCAATTATAGAGGAGTTTTTAGTGTCTCTGATATAAAGATAGAGATAAAGGTTTTGTTATTTGTGTCTAAAGTACAAGACAAAATTAACTCCTTGTGCCATATTGAACTTGGAACAGTTTTGGTATGGCAAAGTCTTTGAGGAAGAAGACTCTGACTATAGATATAAGGTGGAGGTTATCTTAATTATGGGAACTATTATTGCAGGACTAAGCTTTATTTTGATTTGGATGTTTTCTTACGCTGGTATGAGTTTTTTAATGTTTAGGCAAAGCACGGAATTAGAAAATCCTAATCCTACTCCTTCAGAAAGCGGTAATTAACTTAAGATACTTGATGATTTGAGGATAATTGCAACTCTGAAAAATATCACAAGCCTCAAAGTAACTGTGGTGAATTGCTACAATGCAACTCACTAAGAGACAAAACAATTTAATTAAGTTCGTTTGCTAGAAAGGTGTGCAATGTTAAAGTGGATTTCTCTTACTTTAACTATTGATAGAAAATTATAATAGATAGCTCGGCATTTGGACTTTACTCAAATGTCTTGTCTTCAATTGTAGAAGTTTTAGTAATATTAAATACTTAAACGTTTGCTACGGTTAGGACTTATTTTTTTAGCTAATAGCTATAGGCTGTTGGCTAAATTTTTAAACAAAATTCAACTATTTGTAGCATTCTTTTTTCTATTTCATATAATAAATTATTAAGTGAAACAGCTTAATAAAAAAAATTATTCCGCAAAATCTTGATAATTACCTCCTAAAGCTTTAACTATTGTTTTAGTATTAGCAATTAACATTTTGAGATAAGTATCTCCTTCGCTGCCTGGCGCACCAATAGAATCAGAATAGAGTTGTTGCGGTGCAAGTTTTACTCCTGCTTCTTCGGCTACAGTTTTTATTAATTTAGGATTAATTGTAGTCTCGGCAAAAATTGCAGGTACATTAGCTTTTTGAATTGAATCTGCTAGTTGCTTAACGGTTTGTGCGCTTGGTTGTTCCTCGGTACTAATGCCAATCAAAGTACCAATTATTTTTAAATTATAAGCATGAGCGTAATATTGAAAAGCATCATGAGTAGTTACTAATTGTCTTCGATCACCTGGAATGGTTGCTATTTGTTTGGTAATCCAACGATCTAAACGTTGTAAGTCTGCAATTAATCCTGCTGCATTGGTAGTAAATTCTTGTTTATCTTCAGGGGATAATTCAATTAAGCGATCGCGTATAGCTTCTACCATTAAAATAGCATTTTTGGCATCTCCCCAGACGTGAGGATCGGGTTCTTTTTGTCCTTTATATTCATAGTCTAAGGGTTTTACTACCTCTCCTACGGCAAATTTTTCTGCTTGATTTCCTGTAGCATTCATCATCTTAATTAAACCAGGTTCAAGATTGTAACCGTTGTAGAGAATTAGCTCTGCTTTTTCTAAAGCAATGCTATCTTTAGGTGTAGGTTCGTAGACATGAGGATCGCTACCAGGTTGTAAAATTCCTTCGTGTTCGATTTCCTCTCCTCCTATCTGAGTTGTTAGATCAGCAATAATGGTACTGGTAGAAACTACTCTGGGTTTGTCGTTGTCTCCTTCCAAGTTATTACCCCTTTGTGCCTGACAACCGCCTAAGTAAACTCCAACCAAAATTCCTGCTGTTAATAACCAGCTAAATCTCTGACTAAATGCTGATACTGTCTTCATCTTGCCTTTGCTATAAAGTGTGTAAGGTATTAAGCCTCATTGTTTGCGGAACGTTTACATCAACAATCTTTTCCTCTGTAATAGCCTAGGAATTACGCACTGAGACGAAATCATGAGGATTATCGCTCAGAATGACATTTATTCGTTGTGACTGCGTTAATCCTATAGTCGATCTTTGCTTAACCAAAATATCTATCTCCTGACATTGACATTTTTTTCATATTTCTTTCATAATGTTTATCATAATCTTTTCATATTTGAAAGCAATCATGATTGTATTGCTTGATTGAACTTAGATGTAAACAATGAACCAAGGAGAAATCGATGAGTTACAGTGGCGCAATTGCAGTTAATAATTTAGGGGTTTGTTACCGCACAGTAGAAGCGTTGCGCGATATTTCTTTCAATCTCCTGCCAGGAAAAGTTACGGGGGTATTTGGTCCTAATGGTGCGGGAAAGAGTACTTTAGTTAAAGCGATGTTGGGTTTAATTCCCGTCAATGTAGGTACGGTATCTTATGATGGACAACCGCTACAAAACCATCTAGAGAAAGTTGCTTACGTACCACAGCGATCGCAAATTGATTGGACTTATCCTGTAACTGTCTGGGATGTAGTGATGATGGGAAGAGTTAGAAAGACTGGTTGGTTTCGGCGTTTTTCTTCTATTAGTAGTCATCAAGCAAAAGAAGCATTAGAAAAAGTTCAAATGATTGAATATAAAAACCGTCCTATCGGTCAACTTTCTGGCGGACAACAACAACGAGTCTTTTTAGCGCGATCGCTCGCACAGGAGGCAGAGGTATTCTTTTTTGATGAACCTTTTGTTGGGGTAGATCAAAAGACAGAAAATATTATTTTTAATTTGTTTCATGAATTAGCTGATACAGGAAAAATTGTCGTGGTAGTCAATCACGATTTGGGAGAGTCTATTACGAATTTTGACGATTTGATTTTACTTAATAAAGAATTAATTGCCTTCGGACAAAGACAACAAGTTCTCCAAGAAGAACATCTTCAGCGTGCCTATGGCAGTAAGGTTAATTTTTTTGTTGATAGATAATAGTTAATGGGTGATTGTAACTTACTTTAAGAATAAAAATTAATTAAACGGATGTGTATTTAAACTATATATTCTTTTCTTTTCTTCTGCCTTTTTTTAACCAGTAACTTAAATGCACCAGCAGCTTATGATTAAGGTTACTCCTGTAATTAGTTGTAAATCAAAATAATGGAGTTAGATCATTAGACATCTCCAATAATTATGCTGAAACCATTATCAAATCTTGGTTAAATTCTCATTTCTGGAGAGGTCTATTATGAACCTTTTTTATTTGTAATTCCTTTTCAAAAAAGCGATCGCTTTATAAATCATCCCAATGGTATTAAAAAGATTACCAAGATCGAGATGACAATTCCTAGCAACAGACCCTTTTCTGACGCAATTAATACTATTAAAAAAAGGGGTTTAGTTAGTTTAAGTAAAGGAAAAAAACATTTAGTAGAAATAGAATGCGATCATAAAATTCAACAACAAACTGCTGACTTTAGACCAAATTTACCTTTAATTTTTTATTGGTAAATATCAAATATTATCTGTTGGCATCTTCGGAAAACACAGAATTAGAGTATCAAGCTGGTTGAGTAGCTATCAAACAGAAAGGATAAAAGCCTTGCTGATAAAAGGGAAAAGTATAAGTTTTAATCTTTAATCTCATGTCTAATAATAAGTTCCTGCTGTTTGGAATTACCAGCTAAAGAACGGTTGGCGATTAATTGTACTTCGACCTGTACACCTGGTTCGAGAAATTCTTGAGGAATTGGTAACTGACCTAATTTGATTGTAAAGTTATCTCCTTGCTGACTAATTAACTGAGGAGGAATTTTTCCTTCAAATTTAGTTCGATAATCAAAAGAACGACGGAATAAACCACCATCATCGGAATTACTGACACGATATTTGACAGAAAAATCTGTTGAGACTACATCCGATTGACTTGCCTTATCAACTAAATTTAACTGAAGATTAGCTCCTTGACCAGATAATCCTTCGCTTTTTAAGCGAGTGGCATCTTTAGCTCGAACAGCATTAAAAACAAAAAATTCTGTAATATTATTTTGTTTGGAACTAGTGCTTTCTAACCAAAGGTCTTCGGGAGTAGAAATTTCAGCATCATTTGCTCCTTTGAGACTCAGGGTAATTTTTGAGTCAGCAAAATCATCGACTGGTTGAGGCGCGTCCCAAACTAATAACACTGTATGTTCGTGACGAGCTACTAATTCTTGATAGCGATCGCTAATAATTGAACCAGGAGCAAACAGAGCAGTTGCGTTGTCGTGAGTTTCCCAGATATTTTTAGATAAAGTAAAACCTCGATCTTTTAGATCTGCGATCGCCATAGTTGCCGTAGGTTGATCGGGTGCTAGAGATTTATCTAAATTAATCAGAGTGAGAGTCCCTAAACGTCCTACTCTACCTTTTCTACCGTTACGACCTGATTGACCATCATACCCTTCTTGACATTTAAATTCGCGAGTAGTGCAATTGTAGTCATCACTACCAGGTTCACCTGAGCAAGTGGGTTGATTCCAAGAAGGATGAGAACATTTACAACCTTGACCTGCCTCTCCTCCTTGTCCTGGTTCTCCCCCTTCACCACCAGAAGCAATAATAAAAATTTGTTTGAGATGTTCTTTATTAGTAGTATAAACTGTCAAAGATCCACCATTACCGCCATTACCGCCGTCACCACCATCGCCACCATTACCACCGTTAGCACCTTGAAGATTGCGATTGAAGTCTTTTGGTTGTTCTTGGCAATTGGCGTTAGCACCAGGACTACCATTAGTACCAGGATGACCGTTTTCTCCTGCTAAATCTAAAGTCATAGGGGAACCATCGGCAAAAACAGTTAAACTGTCGCTATTTCTACCATCTTGTCCTTTTTCTCCTGGTTGACCATCTTGACCCTGTTTGCCAATTTTTTCGATTTCCGCAGCTTGACTGGGGAACACTAGTGGCAGCAGGCTCTGCCCTTGCAGGGCAGAGTGCCTGCCACTACTAGAGAAACAAATAATTGACGGTGAGGTAGCAGTTAAAAACTGAGGAAAAGTAACAATCGCAACGAAGAGAGTAAATTTACCCCAGAAACGTACTTTCATACTAAATTGGCTTGATTACACTTTCGCCATTTGTATGCCATACTTTTTCCTAATTGTCGAGATTTTGTTGGTTTTTGTTAAAAGAAATTAATCGTTAGCCTCAAGTCTGAAGGCAGGAGGCAAAAAGTAAAAAGCGCGAAGCGTCCTGAGTGAAACGAAGGATCAAAAGTCAAAAGTAAAAAGTACGAATATTTCTTTCTGTTCCCTGTTCCCTAATAATTAATACTGATAACTGGTCACTGATAACTGAATAACTATTCCCAAGTACATTGTCTCCGCTCATGTAAAATGCGTCCATAAACCGATTCGGTGGCAACTGCTAGTTTTTTCCAACAGAAACGAACTGCTAAAGATTGGTAAGCATTATCAATCAGCCATTGAGCGTAACCAGGATTTTTGAGAACTTCCAAAATTCCCCAGGCGAGGGAATCTGGATTATTAGTGTAGGTGACAACTCCTGTTTTGGTATGTTGAACTACTTCGGGCAAGCCTCCTGTATCTGAAACCACAACTGGCACTCTTGCTGCAAAACTTTCTAAAGCTACAATCCCAAAAGGTTCATAAAGAGAGGGAAAAACGGCACAATCAGCAATGGTTTGAAACCTATCTAAATCATGGTCAGACATAAAACCTGTAAAGTAACAATGATCCCAAATGCCTAAATTCCAAGCTTGTTGTTTGAGATGATCGGTATTACCACCACCAATAATCACAAATTTGACGTGTCCCCCCATTTCCCAGAGTACTTTTGGGGCAGCATTGAGTAGGATGAAGACACCTTTTTCATAAGCCATGCGCCCGACGTAATAGACGATTTTTTGACGGTCTTCGGCAAAACGACGGCGAAAACTCACTCGATCAAAATTATCCGCTTGTAGTTTTTTTTCTGGACGAATGCCATTGTAGACAACATCAACTTTATCCCAAGGACATTGTAAAGCTCTTTCAACTTCGTAACGCATATACTGACTACAGACGATTACGCGCCAAGCTTCATAAGCGAGTCTAGTTTCTTTGCCGTGAATATATCTTTGTTGTGCGGTGTAAATTCCATTGTAACGACCATATTCAGTCGCATGAATGGTAGCGACTAAAGGAATTTTGAAAATATGTTTAAGAGCGATCGCAGCATCCCCAACTAACCAATCATGAGCGTGAATCAGATCAAAATTGCCTTCTTCGGTAATTAATTTTCCACCATGAGTACCCATGCTTTCATTCATATTAACGACCCAGTGGAAAAAGTCATAACCTTCTGCCACTGGTACACGATGAATATGAACTCCATCTACTCTTTCATAACGAGGGGCTGAACCAAATTCAACAGTAATTAAATGAATTTCGTGTCCTAAGTTAGCAATTTCTGGATATAATTCTGCGACATGACGCGCAATGCCACCGACAATTCGAGGCGGAAATTCCCAAGCTAATACTAAAATCTTCATCAACCCCATCCCCACGCTTACTCTAATTGGATACAAATTTACATACTTATGGCAGTTTATCAAGAGGAGATCGAGTTGGTTGGTAACAATTACCTATATATTTGGATTTCTTGACGATAGTTTTGCCAAGCTATGCTTTTGTCGGGATTAGAATTGACTCCTTTTTGTAATAAAATCACTCCCTGATTAAAATCGATAATTCCGTATTCTTGGTTATTAGTAACCCGTTCAATTAATTCTGTAATCGTTTGTAAAGCCACTCGATCCTCATCAAAAGCAATTTGATAACGTTGTAGTTGCCATAAATCAGCAATGATGTAATCTACGGTTTCGACGTTACCAGCATCGTTACGAAATTCTAAACCAGTCAAACGAATAATTGCCCTACGTCCAGAAAGATGAGGTATTAAATAGGTAGTAGCCGATACACTGGCATCAGGTGGAATTTGCTTTAAAATCAAGCGGATTTGGGGTACTCTCTGCCATTGTTCGGGAAGGGAAACATAAACCCAAGGTTGGATAGAATCAGGTATAAGGAAGGAAAGAGTCCGACTTGGATTAGAAGTAATGGTAAAAAGTAAAGATAAAACAATACAAATAATCCAGAAACGCTGAAATTGAGGACTAAGTTTGCGTGGTTGATAAGTTTTGATTGGTTGCTGAAAATTACCAAATCTTTCTCCTCCCCACCAGAGAATTGCCCCATAAAACAATCCTGGAGTGACACTCATGGCGTAACGAAGGGAAATTGCTAAAACGGTTTGCCCTTGTCCTAAAAATAATTTTAATAAAGGAAAACTAGCGATACTCCAAGCAGCAGGAGAAACTGCAGGAATAAAAGCTAAAGGTAACCATTGCCCTAATAAATATTTAACTGTTGGGAAAAAAGGAGTAAATAATTCTAAGATTAAACGCCCAGGATTGAGCAACATATTCCTAAGAATTTCTAAAGTAGAAGCTTCGTCTCCTTCAGCGTATTGTCCAAATCTTTCCAACATAAATCTTTTAGAAATGTCATCGGAAAACAAGGGCATAATCAGGTTAGTCAAGGCGATGATGTAGAGAAAACTGAGACTAGCTAAAATTAAACCAGTACGAGGATGGCGTTTGCTTAAAACTAGATAAACTCCCACTCCAAATAAGGTTATGCCACTATCTTCTCGGACTGCTAAAGTTAAAATTGCCAGCAACCAAAATAGCCACCACCAGCGTTTTTCCATCGCTAGCAATAAACTAAAGATAAATAAAGGAATTTGGGAAATATCGTGAAAATTGGCAAGAGTAGGTCCTAAAATCGTATTGGCACAGTAAAAACTAATGGTAATCAAAACCGCGATCGCAGGTTGAACATAAATTCTCGCCAAGGCATACAAAACTAATCCTGCTGCCGTCACTAAAGTAACTTGCAACACCGTCAGAGTAGCAGGATGGGGAAACAGATAGTAAATCGGTAACCACAACAGCAAAGCAGGTGTAAAATGCTGTCCTAGGCGATGATAATTAACATCGGGTACTTCGCCACTATGAACTACGTTAGTCGAAAGTTGGGAAGAAAGCGTACTCTCAAAAAAACGCCCATGAATTCCATTCCAAAAAACTTGATTAAAAATACCTTGGTCATAGGAAGAATAAAAACTAAAATGACGATTGAGAGTCAAACTTAAGGCACAAAGAAAAAAAGCGCTCGCAGCAAGAATAGCGATCTTCAATCCTTGATTTTTGTTTAATTTAAATAACATTATTTACCTTCAAGATCCTGGTAGTTGACCGATATTTAAGCTACTACTCTACCAAGCTGAAAAAATTCTAAAACTAATGTTAAGAATGTGGTAAATTTTTTACTAATTTCTACTGAAACACCCAACAAATTTAAAGTTCTAATCTAGAATAGAAGAGGCGGAGACGAAAGTTTCCGTTCACTCCTCACACCACACTCCGCCCGAGATGAAATGCGGGCGGTTACCTTTTTTTTAGGAAGATAATAGCAGAATGATCAATCAAATGAACAGATTAGATGAAAAATTTCTTCAAACTTATCTATAGTTTAAATTGCTTCGGATTAGTTTTTGCTATGATAAAATCTTGTAAAATTAAAGGAAAATCTTAAATCAAGGATATATAGGAATGTCAGCAGCTACAGCAGTGACAGATTCAAGTTTTACGCAAGAAGTATTAGAGTCCGATGTTCCTGTTTTGGTAGATTTTTGGGCTCCTTGGTGTGGTCCTTGTCGTATGGTTGCACCAGTTGTAGATGAAATCGCCGAGCAATATGAAGGACAAGTCAAAGTAGTAAAACTTAATACTGACGAAAATCCCCAAGTTGCTAGTCAGTACGGAATTCGCAGCATACCCACTCTGATGATCTTTAAAGGTGGTCAGCGAGTAGATATGGTAGTAGGCGCAGTACCTAAAACTACCTTAGCTAATACATTAGAAAAATATCTTTAGTTATTTGTGTTGGTAATTTCAGCTTCAGCTAGTCTTCACTTAAAGTAATGCTGAGGCTGATTTTATTGCTAAATTATTAAGATTTGTTTAAAAAGTCAAATTGGATACAGCTACAGAAAAAAGCAAAAATTTGGTCTACAATCAAAATACAGCCACGACAGCATAATTTATGGCTTTATCTTCAGACCAAGACAATTTTGACAGTTTTTTGCGCCAAGAACTTAGTGACCTAATTCACGATCTGCCTCATCACAAGCATCGTAAATTAATTGAGCGTTCTTTGGCAGTATTAATTAGAATTGCTGGAAAAGAAATTGATCGCCTGGATTGGAAAATACTAGCAGCATCGTTAGAAGATTTAGAAAGAGGATTTCAAACTTTTTATCCTTATCGCCACACTCGAAAAATTTCAATTTTTGGTTCAGCCAGAATTGCCTCTAACACACCAGAATATCAAATGGCAGTTGATTTTGCCCGTTGCGTTACCCAGTTGGGTTTTATGGTTATTACTGGGGCTGGTGGTGGTATTATGCAGGCAGGCAATGAAGGAGCAGGTAGAGAAAATTCTTTTGGTTTAAATATCAAATTACCGTTTGAACAGAATGCCAACAATTTAATTCAAGGTGATGGGAAATTAATTAATTTTAAATATTTTTTCACTCGTAAATTATTTTTCCTCCGTGAAAGTGATGCGATCGCTTTATTTCCTGGAGGTTTTGGTACTCAAGATGAAGCGTTTGAAACGCTCACTTTGTGTCAAACTGGAAAATATGGACCAGTACCGTTAGTCTTAATTGATCGTCCTGGTGGAGACTATTGGCAGAGTTGGAATGAGTATATTGGCAAGCGTCTTGTTGCTAGAGGTTTAATTAGTTCCGAAGATCCCAGTTTGTATACTATTACTGATCGCTTGGATGTGGCTTGTAATACGATTAGAAATTTTTATCGAGTTTATCATTCTTCTCGCTATGTTGGTAAACAATTTGTTATGCGTCTTAATTCAGAATTATCTGATCAAGTAGTAGAGCAATTAAATCAAGATTTTGCCGATATTTTAACTCATGGAAAAATTGAAAAAAGTAAGGCTTTACCAGCAGAAAAATGGGATGAAAGTATAGATTTACCAAGACTAGTGTTTTATTTTAATCAAAAAAATTTAGGACGTTTATATCAAATGATTGCTCTAATAAATCAATTAGGAGGAGCTTCTTTGGCAACTGAACATCCAGAAATTAAGTAATTATAATATTGTTAATTATTAATGCTTAATTAAATAATTTTTTGAGGTACTAAGAAAACTTTTATTATTAATTATTTCCTCAAATATTTGCGCCACGCTCGATAAAGCCAATTGAGTACAATGATAATTTGTTGAGTTTGTTTTAATTGCAATTGTAACAGTTGATATTTTTGACGAAAATGATAAAGATTGTTTTTATTTTGAAGTAAAAAATTAGGAGTAGTTACTAAAAGAGAATGAATAAGAATTTCACACTTATTCAATTCCTGAGTAATTAAACTTAATTTTTGTCGTAATTGCCAAATTTTAACAGCTAAATATAAGTTCAATAAAGTAATTATAAAATTAACGATAATTGTAAAGATAAACATTATTTTCCCGTTGACGTGGGTTAATTAGGACTTGCTAAATAAGTTATAGCTTTCTATTATTGGTAAGAGTTTATCACCTCAGCTTGTAGTTTTTAAAGTACGTCTCAAAAGATTATTTATGCTAAAGTTTTACCTATTTTTACCATTCAACCACTCTATCTAGAAGGAGTAATACTTAAAAATTACCCAAAATCAAAGAATAGACGAAACTTCGATTGATAAAATTAAACTTTCCACCAAACCTTTTAGTAAACAATAATTAATCAAAAAGAAATTTTAACTATTCCTAGTTTAGGATGAATCTTTTCTTGATAAAAAAATTACTTTTACTAGATTATTCTGATTAAACTGATGAAACTATTAGTTGTAAGTAATGGTCACGGAGAAGATGTTATTGCTGTTCGTATTGTAGAAAAACTTAAAGTTAATCTTCCTAATTTGGAGATAGCTGCTTTACCCATCGTGGGAGAAGGGAATACTTATCTCCAAAATAATATTCCTCTTGTTGGTGAAGTCAAACAAATGCCTTCGGGTGGTTTTATTTATATGGATAGCAGACAGTTTTGGCGCGATCTACAAGGTGGTCTAGTTAAGTTAACTTTAGCGCAATTAAAAATTGTACGGCAGTGGGGCAAAAGTGGTGGTTTGATTTTGGCAGTAGGAGATATCGTTCCTTTATTATTTGCGTGGTTAAGTGGGACTAATTATGCTTTTGTCGGAACAGCTAAATCAGAATATTATTTAAGAGATGAACAAAGATGGTTAAACTGTACTTCTTGGTTAGAGCGTTGGTTGGGTTCAGTATATCTGCCTTGGGAACGTTGGTTAATGAGTTGCGACCGCTCTTTAGCAGTTTTTCCCAGAGATGATTTAACCGCCCAAATTTTACAACAGTGGTCTATTCCTGTGTACAATCTCGGTAATCCAATGATGGATGGTATTGCTAAAGAAACAGAGATAAAAAGATTACCAAGTTTATCAGAAAAACAGCAACTATCTATTGTGTTGCTTCCTGGTTCAAGAATGCCAGAAGCTTTAAATAATTGGCAACAAATTATTACCGCTACTTCAAAAGTTATTCAAACATTTCCGTCAAAATCAATTCTTTTTGTAGCTGCGATTGCTCCGAGTTTAAAAATGTTACCTTTTCAAGACTATCTATTGCTTCAAGGTTGGAATTTAGCTGCATCAGCAATTAATTCTTTCCCTATTAACGATTTTCAAGCTGTTATTTTTACTAAAAAAAATGCTAACTTAATTATCACTCAGAATGCTTATGCAGAATGTTTACAGCTTGCCGATATAGCGATCGCTATGGCAGGTACGGCAACAGAACAATTTGTTGGATTAGGCAAACCTGTAATTACTATGCCAGGAAAAGGACCCCAATTTACTGCTACTTTTGCTGAGGCGCAAACTCGTTTATTAGGCATTTCGGTTATTTTAGTGGAAAAATCTGAACAAATAGCCGAAAAAATCCGATTGTTATTAAATAACTCCGAATTAATTCAATCAATTGCCATTAATGGTCAACAAAGAATGGGAAAACCAGGTGCTGCTAAAAGAATTGCTGAATGTTTACAACAAGTATTATTTCAATAATACTATTCAATTATTATGTTAATTTTAGTTAACAATGCATAAAAAACCATATTTTAGCCAGAGTTAAACAGTAAGTGAATTGTTTAAAACTGCTAGTAAAGTTTTTGGACTGTTAATGGCTGAGATTAAAAACGCGACATTAAAAATTATCAATCAAAAAGATGTGGTTGAAATTAACATTGGTTGTCATGTTTTTTGGACTCAAATGGAGTTATTCCTCAAAACAGAATATATTTTAGAAATTCATTTAAATGCTAATACCTTTACCAAAGATAGTTTATTCCAAAAGTTTTTTGGTAACTTTAATTACATTCCCAATTTAATTAGCCCTACAGACGAAAATCCTTACTTGTTTCAAAAAAAATTAAATCTTACTTTAAATGAACTGAAAAAATATCAAAACGTCAAAAATTTTACAGCTTTTTATGCTAGCTTAAAACTTTATCCTAAAATAAATGAATCAATTGCCATTACTAATACAGTGCAATTACAACTATGAAAGAGATTAATCATCAATGAATAACAATATATTGAATTAAAGGAAGAGATAATATAGCCTTTCTCAAATAGGTGAGGTACACCATTACTAATTACTAATTACTAATTACTAATTATGAGAGATGAATAATCAACCTCACCGAAGGTGCGCGTAGCGACCAACTATCAGCTATCAGCTATCAACAATTAACCATTAACAAAAAACACTACCAATCCATAACTCCATCTGCGTTTATCTGTCTTTATCTGTGGACAAACAATTAACATAAGCGAAGCGCACTACCGTAAGTCTCAACTATCAACAAAAACCAGAGAAATGAACTGTATCTCACTAATCTGAGAACTGTTATACAACAAGATTATCATCGATCTGACAAGCAAGCTAATATTCTAGCTAGTGTAGAAAATCAATGTAATTGGTTAAGAGAAATTAGTTTTACTGAAGTGCATTTTTTTTTAAAATCTTTGAACTAGCCTTATTTGGTGGGGTTAAAATTAAAAAATAACTTATCACTTAATCGAATTCGGATGAAATGGACTTTTAAAAAAGCAATAATTTTATTATCAACTTATTATGCTCATATGCTTGAGTATAGAGCAGAAATTTTTTTATGGGCATTATCAGGTTCTTTACCAATTATTTTAATGGGAGTTTGGATTCAAGCTTCCCAATCTGGTAATTTTGGTTTAAGCTCTGTTGATTTTGCTCGCTATTTTTTTAGTGTATTTTTAGTCAGACAATTTACTACAATTTGGGTAATTTGGGAATTTGAACGAGAAGTAATTGAAGGAAAACTTTCTTTTCATTTACTACAACCAATCGATCCAGTTTGGCATCATGTTGCCAGACACTTAGCAGAAAAATTAACTCGAATTCCTTTTATGATTTTCTTTTGTGGTTTATTTTTTCTGCTCTATCCCGATTCTTTTTGGTTACCAAGTTTCAAAAATATCTTATTATGTAGTCTTGCTATTGTGATGGCATTTACTTTAAGATTTATTATTCAATATACTTTTGCTATCTTTGCTTTTTGGACAGAAAGAGCTAGCGCAATTCAACAATTTTGGTATTTATTTTATATTTTCTTATCAGGAATGATTGCACCTTTAGAAGTATTTCCTCCTGCTGTAAGACAAATAGTTGATTGGACACCCTTTCCTTATTTAATGCATTTTCCTGCTGCACTTTTAGTGGGATTACCAACAGATTTTGTTCGTAGTTGTATGATTATTTTAGGATGGGGAGTAATCTTTTTTGTTGCTAATCGTTGGTTATGGAAAAAAGGATTAAAACAATATTCGGGGATGGGGGCTTGATTAAATAGAGTTTTTTATTAATAGTTAATGAACTATTAGTTTTGTGATCGCATTATACAAAACTGTGAATAAAACATTTTCTATTTTGATTACCTTGGATAATAAATTATTTAAAGAGCGTACTACTAAAAATTCTATATCACTCAAATATTAATAACACTTTTGAGTTATTCGATTAACCAAATCAGAAGCTTGAGAAATTAAATTTTCTTCGCAACTAACTTGATAATTATTTTGTTGTTCAATTGCCTTAATAATTTCTGCTAAATCTGCGTTTCCTTTTCTCGCACCTAATCCATTAATTGAACACTCAATTTGTCTTTCACCAGCAGCTAAAGCAGCAAGAGAATTCTCAACTGCCAAACCAAGATCATTGTGACAATGAACTGAAATTATTGCTCGATCTAGATTGGAAACTTGATTGACAATCTTAGAAATTAAATTATAAAATTCTTCAGAAGATAAAGTTCCAAAACTATCAGGAATACAAATAGTTTTTGCGCCACTATTAATTGCTAATTCTATTGCTTGACAAAGAAAATCTAGTTGAGCATTAATCGCATCAAAAGCAGACCATTGAATATCTTCACAATAGTTTCGAGCTAAAGTAATACTATCTTGAATTAACTCTAAAATTTGTTGCTGGTCTAATTTAGATTGTATTTTAGTATTAACGTTAGTATAAATATTAATTCTTCCTCTAGATGCTGGTTTAATAGCTTCACCCAAAGTTTCAATTTCTTTAACTTTAGAACCAGCTAATCCACAAACAATAGACTTAGTAATTACTTGAGAGATAGCAAAGACTTCATCAAAATCTTTTTTATAAAAGCCTGGATAACCAACTTCAATAATATCTACTTTTAACTCTTCTAATAGTTGAGCTAGTTGCATTTTTTGCTTAAGATTGATACTGACACCTGGAGTTAATTCTCCATCTCTCATCGTTGTATCAAAAAGAATTATTGGAGATTTCATTTTAAATCGTAATCAAATCTCAATTAACTAACTTTAAATTAATCATAATAAATTAAACAAAATAATTGTTAACTCTCATAATTAAAAGTTGATTGCCATCCAAGATAAACAATCAACCCTAAACATAAACTTATCAACTTTAACGCTTACCACTAACCGATGTAGCAATGCTATACTTTCAACTGAATAAAGTATCATTGGTAATTAATACAATTTAAATTTTAAACCTATTACCAAATCTCCCTTATTCAACCAAGATAGCTATATTTTGTTTTTTATCTCCTTTGATCTGACAAAGTTTTATTAATCATTAGCCGGCTGCTTGGGCAGGTTTTTGACTAGATGTTCTACTTACACTATTACTAGTGCGGGTAGATGCATCTTCTTCCATTGGTGCAAACTCGATATGATTGAATAAAGTAGTCACAAAAGCAAATAACAAAAAGGGTAGAGATAAAACTAAAATAATCCCTACAGTAGCCAAAGCGTAAATTTGGCGGGTACTACTCCACAACGCTAAAGTAGTGGCAAGGCTGATGAATATGACAATCAACCATACAATAATCTGACCATAGATATCGCCAAAAGTCAGAGTACAGATCATCCGATATTTATGCAAATCTTTATCCATGATTGTTTCTGATAATTCTCCTATGTTGACATCCTCACCGCCCTAGAAGTGCGGTGATTCCCAAACCTCACGATTTAGGTTTCTGTTTCATAGCACCTGCCTCTACCCACAAGGAGTTTTATGGTCTTATGGTCGCTCCACAGACTATCCCCGCTAGCCCAGCGGTTCTCATGTGTCGAAATCCAAAAAGGAATTCTATGATCAGGTTAACGCTAGGAAGCTAAATCAGATGATTTTTAAATATTTTCCAAAGGGTTGCAACATCTATTTACAATTTAACTAAACTGCCAAAATTTGTTTGACACTTCAATTCTGAGAAAATTTTTGATTTTTTAGCCTTTTACTGTTCCTTGTAATAGGCTGTATAAAGAATAGGACATTTCAGGGATGTCCAGCGAACAATTACAATGAGGTGAGAGTAACATGACAGCAAGTTCCGTTGTTGAAGGACGTGACTATACGTTAATTATTGACAAAAGTGGTAGTATGTCCACTAACGATCAACCAGGAGGAAAAACTCGCTGGGATGCAGCACAAGAATCTACTCTTGCTTTAGCTAGAACTTGCGAACAAATAGATCCAGATGGAATTACTGTCTATTTGTTTTCTGGTAGATATCGCCGATACGATAATGTAACTTCTGATAAAGTAACCCAGATTTATCAAGAAAATGAACCGATGGGGCGTACTGATTTAGCTAGTGTACTGCAAGATGCAGTAGACAACTATTTCAAGCGTAAAGTAGCAGGAGAAGCAAAACCGAATGGAGAAACTATTTTAGTTATTACCGATGGTGAACCTGACGATTATAAAGCTGTCATGAGAGTTATTATTGAAGCTTCTCGTCAAATTGAGCGTGACGAAGAATTAGGTATTTCTTTAATTCAGGTAGGAAAAGATCGTAAAGCAACTCAATTTCTTAAAGCTTTAGATGATCAATTAGAATCTGCTGGTGCTAAGTTTGATATTGTCGATACAATCACCATAGATGATATGGAAGATCTGACATTAGCAGAAGTGTTGTTAAACGCTATTCATGACTAAGTTCAGTAAGAGCGATCGCTCGTCTTTGATTGTCCCTGAAATACTTAAATGTTCACTAGGGTTTAGCTGTTGGTTGAACCTTTAACTACAATCAAACTAGTTGTAACATTTTTGTTTTTATTTCATTTCGGTTGAGGATCGAGGCGTACAGGTAAATTGCTGGGAAGTTTGGCATTATTCTAAGATTTAATTGCTCATTTTTCCTGTTTTGTTTGCTTAGGGTAATCATTTGCGCGATCGCTTTTTGCTTTGCCTCAACCCCTTTCCCTAACAGAAAAGGGGAGAGGAAGATTGAATTCTAATCAATTAATTCCATAACACGCTTAACAAAATTATCAGCAGTTAAACCATTAAATGCCATAATTTGACCTGCACTAGCGGTAGTTTCACCACGCTTCCAAGCAAATAGATCTCGCTTAGAATTACTGCGTAACATAATTGGTTCTAACATAGCACTTGTACCACCAGTAACCCCAATTAAGACATCACCACCAAACAGATTGTCAAACTCTGCATCAGTTAAAAAACCGCCATCTTTTTCGCTACAACTTTCCCAAGCAACATCGGAAGCACGGTATAAACGACGAGGATTAATTACAGCAACAACTTTAGAACCGATTCCTTCAGATTTGAGTTGTTCTGCTGCTTCAAACACGGGGATTAAAGTCATGTCGCCGATAACAGCAAAAGTCACCGTTTTATCTCCAGGTATCTCTTGCAATACTACCCCACCTTTTTCTAATCCTTCGCGAGTCTGGGCAAAAGTAGTCCGAATCGGTAAAGGAGATTTACTAGCAGTGATGGTAATACCTTTATTTTTAGTACTCAATGCCCATTCGTAACAAACTTGAATACTATTGGCATCACAAGGGAAAAGAGGGAAAACATTCCCATTTCGCATCATGGCAGCAAAGTAATTTTCAATTTCGGGACGTTGGTGAGTCCATCCGTTGCGTCCTTGTTCTAATGCCCCTGCGGTAAATAAAGCAATAGTAGAAGGCGTAGTACGACGTAATTCTGCCATTGCCTGGGTAACAGTTTGCCAAATGGGTAAACCATTGATGGCAAAAGATTCATAAGAACACCAAAGAGTGCGCGCCCCAAACAAAGCTAACCCAACTGCTAAACCAGCACAAGCATCTTCACTCAGAGGTTCGTAAACTTGTCCTTGGGGTTGTTGAAAATATTCCTCGTCCGTAGTTGGGTGAACAATTTTTAAAGCAACGTTAATATTGTTGATGCCCGATGCTGCATTACCATCGGCATTAGTAACAACAAAATTGGGATCTTTCTTGCCTACGTAACCGACAATTTCGCCCATTGCCGTAGTAGCAACTTTTTTATCTCCACCAAGAGGAAATTCTTGGAGAGGTAATTTTCCTAATTCTGGTAGGGGTAATTCTTGTTCGGTAACTACTGTATCTACAGAAGAACCACCACCTGCCCTGACACAGTTGGTTCGGACTAATTCCCAAGCTGCAGGAGTTAATGCTCTTTCTTGAAGCGCACTAGCAATATAATCTTTTTCTACACTATCTCCTGGATATAAATTATGTGCTTTAGCACCTCGTTTGTGAACTCCTGCACCTTTTAATTGCTTAATAATTAAGACAGTTAGCTTTCCTCCCAATGCCGACTTAGCAGCTTTGTCGGTTGCTTCTAAGACTGCTTGAGTAAATGCCATTCTGCCTTCGAGAGAAAATTCGGTACTATCGACATAACTTCCTGATTGATTACTATCATCATAGTCTTTAGCATCGACAAGAATTACTTCGGCAAAACCATTACCTTTCCAGTAGGTAATCATCTCCTCATTGGTTTTAGTAGATACCATGCTGTGATGTTCTTGAGAATAACCATTCCAAACCAGAATTGGTAAGAAATTAGTAACTTCAGGATAGGCAGTATTAAAATGACCAAAACTACTCATGATATAGGGTTCGCCTAAACCACCATCGCCGATAGTAACGGGGAATAATACCCCAGGATGAAGTTTCGCCCCTGCCATGGCAAAGTGTTGTCCTTGTCCTAAAGGTCCTGCGGGGTTTAAGAGTCCTGGAATTTGTCCTGATAAGTGTCCTAACAGTCCATGCATTTCCCGAAAGCGATCGCATAAATTCTGCACATTATTAATACCCATCGCTTCCAGGGAACGGTCTAAAAATACTTTGCTATAAAATCCTGGGGCGTGATGTCCTACTTCAGTAATAATGTTTTTGTAGCCCAGCATCACTAAAGCAGCGATAGTATCAGCAATACTAGCAAATCCTCCTGGATGTCCTGATTCTTTACTAGCAGTAATTTGTAGGGTTAGATAACGTAGCGCATCGGCTGCTAACATGGTTTGATAAACCGCTGCTTTGTTCTGAGGAGATGCGATCGCAATTTCTCCATCTTTAATAGCTGGTTCTTGCCCGTATTCAGCAAAACCCGACAATTTTTCTTGAAAATACTGAATACCTTGACAAAATGCTGGAATATTGGTGGCAACGGTCATAAAAATATATACCTCGTTTACATAACTGCAAGTATTAAGTAAATCTTACAGTTTTGTGAGGTAAGACTGTGATTGTGTATTGTTATAGGTTCTATTGAGGATTACTTATCTTGTTATTGGCAAGGGAATGGTTAATGGTTGATTATTGATTGGTAGCTAATCATTATGAATTACGAACTTGTGTAGGTAATACTTTTTTTAGTTACCTTCCTTTCCCTAAAATGACTACACGTAAAGTTTTAAAAGCAATTTTGAGGTCTAAGAGCAAGGAATAATTTTTAATATAGTACAGGTCGTAAGCAACTTTTTGATAAGCATCTTCGACCGATGAACCGTAAGGATAACAAACTTGCGCCCATCCTGTAATCCCCGGTTTAACCAAATAACGAACATCATAATAGGGAATTTCTTCTCTCAACTGTAAATCAAATTCTGGTCTTTCTGGACGAGGTCCTACCAAACTCATATCTCCTTTAAGAACATTCCAAATCTGTGGTAGTTCATCTATTCTGGTAAGACGAAGCAAAAAGCCTACTCGCGTGATCCGAGGATCTCTTTTTTTTGCCCATTGAATTCCTTGTTGTTCCGCATTTTGACACATAGAACGGAACTTATAAACCTTAAATTTTTTACCATTTAATCCTGTTCTGACTTGGGAATAAAAAATCGCACCAGGACTATCTAGTTTAATCGCAATTGCTACCAGTATAAGTAGTGGTAAAGTTAGGAGTAATAACAATCCTGCTGCTACTTTGTCAATTATTTTTTTCAGTTTAATATTGACGCGATTGTGCAAAATACTAAAACCCGAGGTGAAAGCAAACCAGTCATCTTGAATATAGGAAGGGGGAATTTTTTGCCAATATTGTTCACAAAAATCTGCCAAACTATAAACATAGACACCTCTTAACCTCATCTCCATTAACTCTCTAATCATTTCATTAGAAAGATTTTCTACTGTATCGTCGATTAACACTCCTGACCAAGATTGCTGACTCCAAATAGTAAAATTATCAAAATTATCAACAATTAAACTTTGATTTGCTTCAAGTTTTTGAGCTAAATTACTCTTTTGGGTAACGACTGATCCTACTGCGACTTGGTCAATTTCTAAATTATTTTTTGTCAAAAAAACAAAATCAGTTTTGGCATGAAAACTTTGATATTCTAAACCAAAACGTAAAGCTTTTTCTCCACTACCTAAAACTAAAAAACGACTTTTTTCTTCGGTAATTTTTACCCATTTTCCTGTTAACAATCTCCAGGTAATCGCCCAAATTGAAAAAAAACTGACGCTAATAAATAAAATACCTCGTCCGACAATCGGTTCACTTCCCCATAAACCAGTAAGATAAATACAGGAAGTAATAACAGTAACGGTAGCTAAAATTCCAAATAAAACTCTTTCTGAAGTCCAAAGTCCAGAAAGTTTAATTTCTAGGCGATAGGTATCTGCTAAATAAAGTCCCAGTAAATAAACTAAAATTAATCCATATAATAACGGCGATCGCCAATCAATTAACTCCTCTAAACGTACCAAAAAAGCTAAATTGAAACAGAACAGTAAGCCAATAATATCGCTCGTAAAAAGCAGCCAAGCAATAGTAGAACGGGAAGCAGGACTATTCATTAGATATTGAGATCGAGATACTGACCGCGGAAAGTGACGGGGCGTATAAAGTACGGAAGCAACTTCCTCACACAGCACGGAGCTTACGAGGTTCTGAACTAAATTCAGAACATAGCTCCTCCCCTTGTGAACGCAGAAACTGTCGTTTAAGGGCAGTGTACCGTTCACTCACAATAAGTTGCTTAAGCTCAGGAATTAAATTTAGATGACCCCTGAATCATGTATGATTTTACATTTTCTTCGTAAAATTGCTGAAAAACAAGAAACTACTATTAAGATAAGATAAATGAAAACTGTAAAAAAATTTAATTTAATCTTGTTATGTTTCTTGGGTACTGCTTTGATAAGCAGTTGTAGTCGAGCTTTATTTACTACCCCTGAAATTTTGACAGGAGGAATTAATAGTAATTCTGCTGAAGAAAACCCCGCCTATAGTAGCGATGGGCGTTATCTGGCTTTTGCTTCAGACCGAAATGGGAATCGAGATATTTTTTTATATGATCTACAACAGCGTCGTCTGGTTTCATTACCTAACCTCAATCGTCGCAATTCTTCTCAAGATCAACCTTCTCTCAGTTCTGATGGACAATATTTAGCTTATGTTTCCACTGAACGGGGTAAAACTGATATCTTTGTCTATAATCGTCAAACCCAAACTACAGAATTATTAAGTGCTAATGTTCGCGGTTCAGTTAGTCATCCGACGATTAGCGGTGATGGTAGTAAGGTTGCTTTTCAAACTAGTCAATCTGGTCAATGGCAAATTGTTCTTGTTAATCGTGATTAAGATTAATCCGAAATAAATCTTGTGGTCTAAATATTTTAAGTATTTTGTATTTCCTTTACTTTTTAAAAATTTTATCATTTTAAGCTGTTACACATTTAATTTATTAATGAAACAAAGT
>CAZLUP010000037.1:0-21342 GCA_964562685.1 uncultured bacterium | reverse complement strand
AAACAAAGTTCTGTCAGAGTGGGTCGAAACCTTGATTTCTCCTAGTGTGAAATGATGTAAATTCGTGAGGGGCTTTATTGTGAATCGAATTGAGAACCCTGTAAGTCCCGTTAAATTTTCCTAGAGTGACAAAAGAGAGATATATTAATTTTCATCAGCAGCAAAGATGATTGATGTCACTAAAGTTTTTTGTAATTCTCTTACCAATTTTTGCGCTTGTGGTTGATAGAGAAATAGCGGTAAAGTTTGGGGTAAGTTATTCATAGTTTGTCGTGCTAAAGCAAGACTACAACCAGTAACTCTAGAAATCAAATTTGCTCCTTCAAAAATCGCATCGGGAGTTAATGCTTGGATAATTTTGACTTGCCAACATTTACTTGTCAGATCAATTTGACCTTGTTCAATCCGACGTAATCCTTCAATCGTTGCTAAAATTATTAAGCGATCGCCATTAACTAATTTTAATTCATCTGAGGGCAAAAACATTGCAGGATAAGCAGGTTTTTGGTAAAGAATTGGTACGACATCATAACCATAAGCAAGTTCTCCTAACAATAAACCATAAAGAGTATCATCAGTTTCAATCTGATATTCTGTAATTAAAATTGTCTGTTGATTGAGACGGAAAACACTTAAAATATTTTCACCAAAAGCAGCACCAGAAAATACTTCCGCAGCAACAGTATTAACTCCAATTGCTTGAATATTTGGTAATAATTTAGTCAAATGTTGTCCAGAACGATTGCCTGAAGTACGAATTACTAAATGAAGCAGGGGATTGATTGTTCGTACCATTAAAGCAACTTCTAAATTAAGTACTTCATCATCAGTGACAATCACCACACTTTTAGCTTGAGTTAAATTAGCTTGTGATAAAGTTTCTTGTATATTTCCGCAAAGAATCGGGATGGAGATAGAAGATAGGGATTGAATCTGAGGTTTAAAAGTAATGCCAATGACAATTTGTTGAAATTGTTGTAATAAATTAATTACTTGTTGTCCTACTCTACCTAATCCGATCATGACGACATGATTGCTTTGAGGCAGAGGAAAACGCGGTTTAGCAAATTCAAAACGAGAAGATAATAGTGCTTCTGTCAACACAGCATAAAGAACACCGACAAATACTGTTCCTGCTATGGTTAAGCCCAGACTAAACAGTTTAATTGACCAAGGAATTGTAGTAGCGTCAGTTATTTCACCGAATAAATCGCCATAACCACCTAGTAATAAAGTTGCAGTAGCGAAGAAAGCGGATAAAAGATTTATTTTAGGATAATACCAATGAAATACGCTTGTTCCAATTAATAATAGTAAAAATACTATGGCACTGTAGACAAGAGCAACTTTTTTAATCGATAAACTTAAACCAAAACTGATAAATTGTTTAAATAATTGATCGGGATGAAGCAACTGAAAATTCTCAGGAAATTGCTTTTTTTTAGAAACTTTTCCGACGATATGAGGAGAAAATTTTTCAACAACTTCTAAATAAATTAAAGTGTCGCCACAATCAACCATTGCATCAGGTAACCAATGTAAAGAAGATGATTGTGTCAGCACAAAATTAGGATGGTAATGAATAATTTTTCTTTGATGACTATTTAATTCGTAGAGATACCGTTGATAACACCAGCGATCGCTTTCGGTAATCTGACGCTGACATACTCTAATTCTATAACCATCTAAGTCTACAAAACCTAAAATGTTACTACCTAAAGCAGCTAAAGTAAAAGCAGAAGCGGGTAGTTCTGTGGGTTCAAAAGCAATGAAATTACCAAGTTGCTGACTTAAAAGATGATTAAGATTGGTTTGACTTGAACGAACTACTAAGCGAGTATGAGGATTTAATTGTCTAATAGCTAAAGCAGTTTCGATATTGACTTGTTCGTTACTAGTAACGATTAAAGCTGCACGACATTGTTTAATTTGGGCTTGTTCTAAAATATTGTTTTGACGACAATCACCAATAATTAAATTAGTTAATAAATCTGGAATATTCGTAATTTCCCAGTTGATAATTTGTTTTTGCTCGATAGCAGTAATTTTAACGCCAAATTCAGCTAAGGCTACTACACAATGTTGTCCTAAGTTTCCTAAGCCACAAATTAAAAACCAATCCAAATTCACGGAAGTTAACTGTTAATTGTTCACTAAAATATAGCTCTAAAATGTTATTTAAATACGGCTTGAAAGGATTGAGTAAGTAAATCAATTCCTGTAATGGCAGTACCTACTACTACCGCATCTGCACCTAATTCCAAAGCTTTTTTTGCCATTGCTGGTGTAGCAATTCCTCCTTCACAAATCACAGGTAAAGTTAATTTTTCTACCATTTCTGCGAGTAAATCATAACCAGGCGGTACAAGATGTTGAGTTGCTGGTGTATAACCGTAAAGAGTAGTTCCTATTAAATCTGCCCCTGCTGCTACCGCACTTTCGGCATTTTCAAAACTATCTACATCTGCCATGACTAATTTACCGAGTTCGGTATGAATGCGTTCAATAATTTCTGTAACAGTTTCTCCTTCTGGACGTTTCCTTGTGGTAGCATCTATCGCAATAATATCTGCACCAGCTTGAGCGATCGCGTAAGCATCTTGATAACGAGGAGTTATATAGACTTCGCTACCTAAATTTTGTTGTTTCCACAAACCAATAATCGGGATTTGGGGTAGTTGTTTTCTGACAGCTTGAACATGACTAGGAGTATCAATTCTGACTCCTCCTGCACCTTGATTGACACAAGCAGTTGCGATCGCAGCAATCACATCGGGATGATGAAGAGGAGAATTTACTGGTGCTTGACAAGAAACAATTAGTTTAGATTTTAATTGATTCATTTAACTAAAGCATCAATTTTTTCTAGTAATTCACTTGGAGGCATGGCTAAAGACAAATAATCATTTATACCTTGTGCTGAGAAATTTTGTTGTTCTTGTTGATTTAATTGGGAATGTAACAAAATTAATTTTAAAGAATTATCTCCATTAATTTCAGGTAGATTATCTTTTAATTGTTTAATTTCTTTTGGAGAAAAACTTGTATCGATAATCAACAAACTAGGATTTAAGACAGTAATTTGTTCAATAACTGTTTCAATATTAATTAACCAAACAATTTGGTAACCAGCAGCCGTAATTAAATGACAAAGTAAAGTAGCATTTTCTTCGTATTGAGCAATTAAAATAATAGTTTTGGTCTGAACATTGTCACGCTCGCCATATAATAAATCTTCATTTACGGGCAATTTTTCTGAAGTTTGATTGGGTAAATAAACCGTAAAAATAGAACCTTCTCCTAAAACAGATTCTACTGATATATTACCGCCATGTAATTCTACTAATTGCTTGGTCAAAGCTAAACCTAATCCTATGCCTCCATGAGTACGTTGCAAAAAACTTTCTAATTGCTTAAACTTTTCAAATAATAAAGGTAGTTGTTGTTGAGAAATACCAATCCCATTATCTTCAACTTCAAAAACGGTTTTTTGTTGTTCTTTCCAAATTCTAAGGGTTACTTTTCCTCCTGCTGGAGTAAATTTAATCCCATTACTCAATAAATTTAGTAAAATTTCGTTCAATCGTTCTCGATCTGCATAAAATAAATCTTCTTCGGGCTTGATTTTAAATTCTAAATTTAAACTAATTTGTTTATTTTGAGCATCTTCTTGAATAAATTGTAGAACATTTTGAGCTAATTCTTGTAGAGAAAAACGACTTATATTTAGTAAATATTTGCCCGCTTCTAGCTCCGAAACTTCCAAAATATTATTAATTAAAGACAAGAGTTGCTTACCACTATCTTGAATAGTTTTGAGATATTGTTGTTGTTTTTCTATAGGAAGAGGAATTTTACCATTGGCTAATGACCAATGTAATAAAGTACCAGATAAGCCAATAATACAGGTTAGAGGTGTTCGTAGTTCATGACTAATACTACCAATAAATTCATGTTTAGATTGACTAGCAACTTGAGCAGCAAGTAAAGCGTCTTGTAATTGTTTAGCTTTGGTATTAACTTGTTCTTCTAATAATTGTTTTTGTGCTTGTAATTGTTGATAAGATTGATTTTGATAAATGGCAATAGCAAGATATTCAGCAATTTGCTTGAGAAACCTGATTTCTCTACTTTGCCATTGTCTTGGAGCCAAACATTGATGGGCAATTAAAAATCCCCACAGTTTATCGTGAACATTAATTGGTGTAACTAATTTGGCTCTAACATTTAATTTTTTCATCAATTCTTGCAAGCAAGGATTAAGTGTTGCGCCTGTTTCCGTATCATTAACAACTAAACTAAATCCATTACGATATTTATGCTTAGATTCTGTAGCATCTTGAAAACAAATTTCATCTTGAAAATATAAAATTGAACTAATATCATCAGAAGCTTTAGCTTCATAGGTAACAGTATCAATTAATTTAGTGTTACGGTAATAAGACTCAATTGAATCAATTGGCACATCTAATTGATAAATAATTAAACGATCTAATGACAATAGATTACAGACTTGCTCGATGGTCATCTGAATAATTTCTAGCAAATCTGTATGTTGACTGATTTGAATTTTTACTTGATTGAGAATTCGTTCTTGTTCTACTTGATCGTGAATAATTTGTTCAACAGGAAGATTATTAAAAAAACTTGGATAATTTTCATAATTCGGATTAGCCGTTAAGATATTAATAACTTGACAAGTAAATTCATTCATGGGTGTCCAAAAATTATTTAATCTTAAGATTATTTGCTCTTGCAAAGTTTTAAAACATTCTGGAGTAACTTGATATTGTTCAATCAATCGATTAAGATAGTCTGCGATCTCGCCTTCGGCGAGCAGCGAAGTGATCGCCTTGGGATCAAAAGTAATCTTTATTTGGTAAGATTCACTTATTCTGTCCAATCTTCCTAATAGTAATGCGTTTAATTGTGGCGTGATTAATAAACAAAATTTTTCGAGTTTGCCATCTATTTCCAAATTAGTTTTTTCATGAGTTATTAAAGACAAAAACATCTCTTCGGTAAAGAATATTGTTTCTTCACCTGATTTTTTAGCTGTGGTTTTCCAGAGAGAATAAAGTTGCTCAAAACTTGAACTGGATATTTTTCTCTTGATGATAAAAGGTTGAAAAATAGACATGATCGCAGTTAGGCAGCAAACAACTCTACGCTGTCTATTCTTAGCATCTCTTATTTTGCAGCCCTTAATCTAAACTGTAATTATTTCTCAAGATTAGCGATTAATTATGCACAGATTAACTGCAACTCCTGGAGGTTGGAATCCTAATACAGAAGGGGTAATTATTATTGACCAAACTCCTGCACCAATTGTTTTTCTTACCGCTGCTGATACAGATATTCAAACCTTAGCTAGCTCTTTAACTTATTTCCCCAATAATTTCCCTGAAATAAGAGTAAATAATCTTTTAAATCTCCAGCAACAATTAAGTATAGATACTTACGTAGAAACAGTCTTATCACAAGCTCAAATTGTCATCCTGCGGTTATTAGGTGGACGTACCTATTGGACTTATGGTTTAGAAGCAGTAAAAGAAATCACAGAAGCTACAGATGCTGCTTTATGGATACTTCCAGGTGATGATCGTCCTGATCCCGATTTAGTTACTCATTCTACAGTTCCTTTAGCTGCGGTTAATCAATTATGGCGTTATTTCACCGAAGGTGGTGTTGAAAATTATGTTAATGCTTTTTGTTTTATTAGCGATATTTGTTTAAAAACTAACTATCAACCTCCTCAACCTCAAGTAATTCCTCGACTTGGATTGTATCCTTATCTAAATCAATTAAAGCCAAATAATCGGGTAGGCATACTTTTTTATCGTTCTCATTATTTGGCAGGCAATACTTTAGTAATTGATGCTCTTTGTGAAGCTTTACTTGCCAGAAATTTAGAACCAATTCCGATTTTTATTTCTTCTTTGAGAGAAACAGAAATCCAAGCAGAATTATTAAATATTTGTCAAAATCAACCAATGCAAATTTTTCTCAATACTACTAGTTTTGCTTTGGCGAAAATTAATGATGAATCTCAGATTCAATTTTGGCAAAAATTAAATCTGCCAATTTTACAAGTAATTTTAAGCGGAAGTACTAAAGAACAATGGGAAACAAGTTGGCAAGGTTTAACACCTAGAGATGTAGCGATGAATATTGCTTTGCCAGAAGTAGATGGGCGAATTATTACTACAGCTATTTCTTTTAAATCGGTTAAGAATTGGCAGGAAAAATTAGAAACAGATGTAGTTATCTATCAACCCGATTGCGATCGCGTTAAGTTTGTGGCAGATTTAGCTGCTAATTGGGTAAAGTTAAAACAAACACCCGTTTCGGAAAGAAAAGTAGCTTTAATCCTAGCTAATTATCCTAACAAAGACGGTAGAATTGCCAATGGAGTTGGTTTGGATACTCCTGCTAGTTGCCTGGAGATTTTGAAAGCTTTACAACAAGTAGGTTATTTCGTTGAAGATTTACCTGCTTCTGGCGATGAATTAATTCAACTTCTAACAACGGGTATTACTAACGATCTCGAAAGTCGCGAAATTCATACTGTCTATCAATCATTACCAGTAGAAGAATATCAACAGTATTTTGAATCTTTACCAGAAAAAGTTCGCCAGGAAATTGTTACCCGATGGAGGATAGACAGTTATCAGGTAGGGGTTTGGCATTGCCAAACCCGTACATCAGTTACCAGTTACCAGATACCGATTGCTGGAATTAAATTTGGTAATGTGTTTGTAGGAATACAACCATCAAGAGGATACGATCGCGATCCGAGTTTAAATTATCATGCCCCCGATTTAGAACCGACTCACGAATATCTGGCTTATTATTATTGGTTGAGAGAGAAATTTCAAGTCCAAGCGATCGTTCATGTTGGTAAACACGGTAATTTGGAATGGTTACCAGGAAAAAGTTTAGCTTTGTCTTCTACTTGCTATCCTGAAGTTGCTTTACAAGCTATCCCCAATATCTATCCTTTTATTGTTAATGATCCAGGAGAAGGTTCTCAAGCAAAAAGACGTTCCCAAGCGGTAATTATCGATCATCTTACACCACCCCTAACCCGTGCAGAATTGTATGATGGACTTGCTAAACTTGAAACCCTGATTGATGAATATTACGAAGCACAAACTTTAGATCCCTCTAGACTACCAACCATTAGCGATCGCATTACTCAATTAATTCAACAGGAAAATCTGGATCGAGATTTGGGTATCCAAGATTTAGATACTCAAAGCATCAATCAATTTCTTGCTGTCGCCGATGGATATCTTTGCGAACTCAAAGAAGCTCAAATTAGAGATGGTTTACACATTTTTGGTCAATGTCCTCAAGGAACACAGTTAAGAGATTTAATTCTAGCGATTGCTCGTTTTCCTAACCTCAATCGTCTCGGTTTAACAAGAGCGATCGCTATTGATTTGGGTTGGGATTTCGATCCACTTAATTGGAGAGAAGAAGAGGCAGAGGTACAGGGGAGATGGAAAGATATTACAGATAAGCTTGGTATTGTCAAGGAAATACTTCCGAATCTTAAATTCAAATCACCTCAGAATCTTCCAGATGTTGTCGAAATTTTAGAATTAATCGCTGCCCAATTGGTAGAAGAGTTAATCGATCAACATTTGTCCACAGATAAACACGGATTAACACAGATGGATGATCGGCATTTATCCATAGGGTATGAGCGATCGCAATTAATCTCTCTAGATCGACAAGAATACACACCGATTAATCATCAGCGTTTATCTGCGTTTATCAGCGGATCTTTTCCCCATACTCATCAACAATTGCAATGGATACAAACCAAACTCCTTCCTTCTCTCCAACAAACTAACCAAGAAATAACTAATCTCCTCAATGCCTTAGATGGCAAATATATTTCTAGTGGCGCATCCGGCGCACCTACCCGAGGTAGACCAGAAGTACTACCCACTGGCAGAAACTTTTATTCAGTAGATATTCGTGCTATTCCAACAGAAACTGCATGGGCAGTAGGAAGTAAGGCAGCCGAAGCCGTAATTGAACGTTATACCCAAGAAAACGGTGAATATCCCCAATCTTTAGCTATTTCTATTTGGGGAACTTCTACCATGCGGACAGGTGGAGATGATATTGCCCAAGTAATGGCACTAATGGGAGTACGTCCAATTTGGGATAACTTTTCCCGTCGGGTAGTAGATTTTGAAATACTTTCTCCTGGGGTATTAGGAAGACCAAGAGTTGATGTGACCGTGAGAGTATCAGGCTTTTTTCGCGACTCTTTTCCCAACATACTCAACTTATTTAATAATATCACAAAAGCGATCGCATCTCTCGAAGAATCTCAAGAAATTAATCCTTTATCTGCCCAAGTCAAGACAGAAACAGAGTTTTGGCAGCAACAAGGACTAGATCAGCAATCAGCTTTCACCAGAGCTAGTTACAGAATTTTTGGTTCTAAACCAGGTGCTTACGGTGCAGGTTTACAAGGTTTAATCGAGTCCCAAAATTGGCAGACAGATGAAGATTTAGCTCGTGCTTATATCAATTGGAGTAGTTACGCTTATGATGCTCAAGGTAACGGACATTCTGCACCAGAATCTTTTAGTAACAGATTAAAACAACTCCAGATCGTGCTACAAAATCAAGACAACCGAGAACACGATTTACTAGATTCCGATGATTATTATCAATTCCAAGGGGGTTTAACCGCAGCAGTTCGTTCTGTCACAGGAAAAAATCCTACTGTTTATTTTGGTGATAATTCTCTGCCGAATCATCCCAGAGTCAAACAATTATCAGAAGAAATTGCCAAAGTCTACCGTTCCCGTGTCATTAATCCTAAATGGATTGCAGGAGTAATGCGTCATGGTTATAAAGGTGCTTTTGAAATGGCTGCCACAGTAGATTATTTATTTGCTTATGATGCGACAACTAAATGCGTTCCAGACTATATGTATGAGGGGATAACCAAAGCTTACATTTTAGACCAACAAGTACAGCAGTTTATTCAGGATAAAAATCCTTGGGCATTGAGAGATCTAGCAGAAAGATTATTGGAAGCCAATCAAAGAGGACTGTGGCAAGATGTCAAACAAGAAATGTTAGAAGAATTGAGAAATATTGTGAATCATACTGAGGGAATAATTGAAGGGATCGGCTAAGTTTGTGTATTCTAAAATTTTATCTGAGCAAAACTTTAAAAACTAAAATCAAATTCAATATTTATTAGTAGTAAATACTTAAAAGATTAGCTCTAAATATTTTTGATTTAGTTGATAACTAATTTGTTGCTATGTTTATAATTAATTTTGGGAACTATATAAAAAGATTCAGCTAGCTTTTTAGTTTCTAAAATTGGATGATTTTAACTATGGGGTTTTTTAAGTATTTATATCAGAAAAAAAATAAATAGATTTTGTTTCTAGCAATTTGATCTAAATTGCCGAAAATAACAGCACTTCTTACGAGTAAAATTTTGGCAAGAAAATCATGAATAATACTCAGAAAATTGAGCATTTATTGGTTATTGAAGACTGCAAAGGCAAACGAACAATAGTATTAGAATCAGCTACCTGTTCGATTGGTCGCGATCCTAGTAACTCAATTGTGCTTCATTCTTCCAAAATTTCTCGCAATCATGCCATGCTACTAAGGCTTACAATTCCTAACACCACTAATCATCAATTTCGCATCATTGACGGTAATCTTCAAGGAAAACGTAGTACTAACGGTATTAGTGTCAACGGTCATCGTTGCTCTTCTCACAACTTGCAACATGGAGATGAGATTATGTTTGGAAGTGAGGTTAGAGCTAGATACTATGCTACTACCAGTCAAGCAGACATCAATTTTTTGACTTCCGATGAAGCAGAAAACGTAACAGGATTTCTCTGTGGAATTGATAACCCTTTTAAAACACTAGACTTTGATTCAACCCACAGCGATCGCGAATCAGCGACTGAAGCAACATTAGAAAGATTGGCTTCCTTTCCTGAATTACTATCTCATCCAGTGATCGAAATCGATCTGGCAGGAAATATTACCTATCTCAATCCAGCAGCACTAGAAGAGTTTCCCGATCTTCAACAACTCAAAAGACAACATCCGATTATTGCCCAAATGATTTCTAGAGTACATCATAGTCAGGCAACATATCTCAACTGTGAAACTGAAATCGGTGAACGAGTTTTTGAACAATCTATTCACTATATTGCAGCTAGTGAGATTATCAGATGCTACATCGTTGATATTACCCAACGCAAACAAACAGAAGCAGCTTTACGCGAAAGCGAAGAACGTTTTCGACTGCTAGTAGAGCATTCCCCAGTCGGAATTTTCCAAACTGACTCCCAAGGAAACTGCTTATTTGTTAACACCCGTTGGTTGCAAATGACCGGGTTGTCATTATCCGAAGCACTGGGAAAAGGCTGGATGAAAGCCTTGCATTCTGAGGATCACAAACGAATATTTGCTGAATGGAACAAAGCTGTTCGAGGCGAACAAGAATTCTCAATGGAATATCGTTACAAAACTACTCAAGGCAAAACTATTTGGGTCTTTGTCAGCGCGATCGCTATTCGGGATCAAAAGGAAGAGATTACGGGTTATTTTGGGACTGTAACTGATATTAGCGAGCAACAAGCTGCGCTTCGCGAACGCAAGCAATTTGAAGTATTGCTCAAGCAGACTAATGACGATCTAGAAGCAAGAGTCAAACAACGCACTGCGGAACTAGCTTCGAGCAATCAATCCTTGCAAGCTGAAATTATCGAGCGCAAACGGGCAGAAGAAGAACTTCGTCTTATTCAGACAACGACTCAAGCCGTAACCGAAGCAGCTAACTTTGAAGCTGCCATCGAAATTACCTTACGACAGATTTGCCAGACGATTGGCTGGCAGTTTGCTGAAGCCTGGATTCCAGATGAAGAAAATCTTTTACTGAAACTCAGTCCAGCTTGGTATTGCAATAGTGAAGAACTTTTACCTTTTAGAAAAATCAGTCAAGAAATCTTAGATTTAGTAATTCCACGACGAGTCTTATTAAGACAAAACACTGAGTGGATTGCAGATATTTCCCAAGAATCAGAGCAAGTTTTTTCCCGAACAGCGATCGTTAAGGAGATGGGTTTAAAAGCATTAAAAGCAGCCTTAGGAGTACCTCTAATTGCTAATCAAGAAGTAATAGCAGTGTTTGTTTTCTTCGCTTTTGAATCTCGTCCAGAAGATCGACGCATAGTCGAGCTAGTTAAATCTGTGGTTAATCGATTAGCTTTGGTAATAGAACGCAAGCAAGCGGAAGATGCTTTACGCTCTAGTATGGCAACCAATCGCGCCTTGATTAATGCGATTCCCGACTTAATCTTGCGAATCAACAGTGATGGATTTTTTGTCAACTACAAGGCAGCCAAAGAAAAAAATATTCTGATGCCCGATAACCAATTACTAGGCAGACATATCTATGAGGTTTTTCCTGAAGAAATATCTCTACAAACGATGAATGCTGTCGAGCAAGCTTTAGAGACTGGAGAAGCTCAAATAATGGAATGCCAGCTATTGAATAATGATGAGTTCCACCATTATGAAGTTAGGATTGTAGCTACTGTAGGAGATGAAGTGATGGCTATCGTACGTGACATTACCGAACGTAAACAAATGGAAGAAGACATTCGCAATGCCCTTGAAAAAGAAAAACATCTTAATGAACTTAAATCTCGGTTTGTCGCGATGACTTCCCACGAATTTCGTACTCCCTTAACTACGATTTTGTCTTCTGCTGAGTTACTCGAATATCACGGTCATAAATGGAGTGAAGAAAAAAAGCTGAGTCATCTTCAACGTATCCAAGGAGCGGTAAAACACATGACTTCGTTGTTAAACGATGTTTTGCTATTAGGCAAAGCAGAAGCAGGAAAACTAGAGTTAAAACCAATAGCTCTCGATTTACCAAAATTTTGTCAAGAGCTAGTAGAAGAACTACAACATGGTATTAGTAGTCATCAAATTATTTTTAACAGTCAAACCCAAAATTTGGTTGTCTGCTTAGATGAAAAACTGCTTAGACATATTCTGATTAATTTACTTACCAATGCCATTAAATATTCGCCCGACCGCAACCAGATCAATTTTGACCTAATTTGCGAAGCGCAAACAGCAATTTTTAGAATTCAAGATCGTGGTATGGGTATTCCTCTAGAAGACCAAGATAAATTATTTGATTCTTTTCATCGTGCCAACAATGTCGGTTCTATTTCTGGTACGGGATTGGGACTGGCGATTGTCAAAAGAGCCGTCGATTTACACGGCGGAACAATTACCGTAGATAGTCAAATTGATGTTGGTACGACTTTTGTTGTCACTATTCCTTTCGCTGTTTTTAAATAATTTTGTAGGTAAAAACTAATGACCAAAATTTTAGTAATCGAAGACGAATTAGCAGTAAGAGAAAATATAGTAGATTTACTCGAAGCCGAAGGCTTTGAGGTTTATAGCACTGAAAACGGGATTATTGGCGCACTTTGGTCACAAGACCATACACCAGATTTGATTATTTGTGATGTTATGATGCCTGAAATTGACGGATACGAAGTCTTAACTGAATTACGTCAAGCACCGATGACCGCTTTAACTCCTTTCATTTTTCTAACAGCATTAGCTGACAAAACCGATATTAGAAAGGGAATGAAATTAGGGGCAGATGATTATTTAACTAAACCGTTTACTAGAAATGAATTACTAGAAGCAATCTCTTCTAGATTAGCTAAACACGAATCATTAATGAAACATTACAATGCCGAACATCAACGAGCCGAAGCTTTACAACAAAAATTAAACCAACTTCAATCCCAAGCAAATCTTTCTCAAGAATCGCAAAATGCGCTTCAAAAATTAAATCTTGCCATTAACTTATTGCAAAAGGTTCAGCCAGGTAAGATACGCAGTCTCGCCAAAGGCGAGGCGCACTGCGATCGCAATTTCCGAATTTTGCAAGAAATCTGTCGTAGAGAAATTGACATACTTAAACACATAACTGATGTGCCAAATTATATTCCTCAAGAAAATGCTGACTTAATCTTTGCACTCATAAATTTGTCAGATTAATTATAATAAATTTTCTCCGTATCCCCTAGTCCCCCAGTCTCCTCGCCAATCATCACCTTTAACTATAAAGAGCGAACTTGATATAACACCATATAATTGCTCATAAATTGTATGTATTTTCTGGCTTGCCAACTCATTTAAAAGATAAGAAGAATCAATAAAATTAAATTTTTTATTGGGTTTTAAAAAATCATCATAAGGTTGGTTGACCAGGCATCCTTCGTATTCTTTAATGAAATTCTTAAAAAATTGGCTAGGTATAACTCCTACATTATTTATTTGAAATTCAGAATAGAAGTCTGATAAAATTTCCCATAGTTCTTTTCTTTCCTTAATATTATTTTTTTCGGAAAAAAAGATTTTTCTAATTTGTTGTGGATGAGGATGTTTATTTTGACGAGCAAGAATATTCAGGCAGCGAAGAATTTCAATGTCTCTTGACTCTAAGCTTTTATTTATTTTTTTTCCTGCGATTTCACTTTCTATTTTGTCATTAAAATCACAAAATTCTTTCAAAAAAAAATCAAAAATATCTACTTCATTATTGTTGAGAACATCATAAAAGACAATTTTTAAATCTTTTCGTTCAAAAAATTTTGTATAGTTTTTACATACTTTATTAAAATTCAAAATTTTACTAGAATAAGGTGAACAAAGGTGTTCTAAAATAAACTGAGGATATTCTTTAGTATTACCGTGTTTAACAGATTCTTGCCATGCAGACGGTAAAAGCTCAGACCATTTTCTGACAAAAAATACAATTTGCTTTTCTACCTGCTGAGGAATAGCAGCAGCCAACCAATCAATTACTTTTTCTGAAGCATATTCAAAGTTTTCACTCGATAAAATCACAATTTTAGTGTCAGAGTCTGCTTCGGCTTTTATTTGTTGCCAAATAAGTTCAGGCGATTCAATTTGTTGTTTATCAATTGCAGGGATTAGGGTATGATGTCCCCACAATAATGTTTGCCAAATACGCGGATAAAGTATTCCTTTTGAGAAAAGAATTTCTCTTGCTTGACAAAATCTTGCTTGCAGATATGAAGAACCTGTTTTATGCGCTCCAATGTGGAGTATGACTTTTTCAATCATATTTAAAAGTATTTTGCTGTTTAGAAGTGCAAATAATCGAGTTTAATTTTTGTTAATAAATAATAATTAATTAGCTTTAAAAAAACTCCAAATCTTGATAAAGTAAATTTACTAGTAAATCAACTTTAAAAGTCAAATTGAGTTTAAAAACCACCTTAAACGACGATAGTGATTTTAAAATTTAAAAACCAACAAAAATTTCTTAATTACTTTTTCATACTTTGTTGCTCAGTTATTATTTTGAGTTTGATTGTCTTTCCTGCTTCCACACAACAGCCGATCAAAATTACAGTTTTAATTCAGGCTTTAGAAGCAGCCCAATGGCAACCTTTGGTTACAAAATTTAATCAAACCCATCCTCAAATTAAACTACAAATTATTGAAGGTCCAAATGCTACTAATCAGGTAGAAGATTTATATACCTCTTCGTTTTTATTAGGACAATCTCCTTATGATTTAGTTTATATGGACATTGTCTGGGTACCAAAGTTTGCTGCTGCTGGCTGGTTATTACCTCTATCAAATCGACTTACTGCTACAGAATTAGAAGAATTTTTAGCGGGAGATGTCAATGGTGGTAAATTTCAAGGAGAATTATATCGAATGCCCTTCCGTTCCGACGCAGGGATGCTTTATTATCGCCAAGACTTATTAACTGCCAATAACTATCAACCACCGAGAACCTTTGAAGAATTAATGGCAATTTCCCAAGATTTGCAAGAAAAAGGCGTAAGTCAATGGGGCTATTTGTGGCAAGGCAAGCAATACGAGGGTTTATCGGCAATGTTTGTCGAGATTTTACAGGGTTTTGGCGGTTTTTGGATTGAAACTGATACTCTCGAAGTAGGATTAGACCGACCAGAAGCAATTCAAGGAGTAGAATTTTTACGTAGTACTGTAGCTAAGAAGATTTCTCCTGCGGGGGTAACAACCTACGCTGAAGAAGAAAGTCGTCGTTTATTCCAAGAAGGAAAAGCTGTCTTTTTACGCAATTGGCCTTATGTGGTTGGTTTAGCTTCAGCAGAAGATTCTCCGATTCAAGGTAAATTTGCTATTAAACCAATGGTTCATGCACCAGGTTATCCTAGTGGTGCTTGTCAAGGAGGATGGGGACTAGGAATTGCTGCCAATACTCAACATCCAGAAGCAGCTTGGGAGGTTATCAAGTTTTTTAGTAGTGAAGAGTCGCAACGTCAATTTGTTTTAGCTACTGGTTATGTTCCTAGTCGTAGAGCTTTATTTAATGACCCAGCAATTGTCGCTAAATATCCTCATTATCCTGAATTATTAACAGTGGTAGAAAGTTCTGCTCTTCGTCCTCCCATTGCTCAATATGCTCAAGCTTCTGATATTTTACAACGCTATCTTAGTGCAGCTTTAACCAATAAAATGAATCCTACTGAAGCTATGCAAGCAGCAGCTAAGGAAACACGAAGATTGTTGACTAACTAGCAAACAAGCTTAACTAACATACAAAAATAAAAGTAAGTAAAACAGTCAATCCTCTATCAATTATGAATACATCTGTTTTTGAACAATTTTTCGCTCATTGTGTAGGCAACTGGCAATCAGAACGGACTTATCATTATCTAGGTCATCAAGAAATAGAGCGATCGCGTACTGAATTTGAAATCAAACCTCTAACAATTGACCAAAAAGAAAAGGTTTTAGCCGATAATGAGTATCAAAAAATTGATGATTTGGCTAGTTTACCTGGTTTTAATTTAGGTTTTTACACTATTTCTGATAAAGGGGAAGAAGTTAGTCAAAACCTCAACTTGATGTTTGTTCCGAAAACTGAAAATGGTTTGTGGCTAGAAGGAGATTATTTACGAGATCGCGCTTATGAAGAAGCTAGACCGATTATTTCTTATTTTCAGTTTAATAGCCAAACCAAAGAATTATTAATGACAACTAATTATACTAGGGTAGTTTCAGTTGATTCGATTACCCTCACTAATCCTGATTTAAGAATTCGGAAAATTCTCAACTATCAACGCCCTCCCGAAGGAAAACCTTTAGAAAAAGTTTTATTAGTTGGATTTGGAGTCGAACAAAAAGTTATCTGAATTTTAAGCTGATTTTTTTGAAAAAATGTTAAGTTTTCAGCCTGGTCAATCAATTGTGAGGCGTTTGTCTCAACAAAACGTAATCTCCTTCTCGTTAAGTTTTACAAAACTTGATGATATGGGCTTCGACATCATTGTATAAATAAACTTGTCAAGGTGTTACAAAAAGTCAACTACCTTTAGCTTGACTCAATATCTTTGACAAGCATCCTTCATCACAAACTGCACTAAATAATTGAGTGCAACTATTAAAATAGGGTTTAATTCCTAGTTTTTAGGAATCTTTAACTCTAGCTCATTGCTGGCAAATAGATTTTGCAGTTGAGATTACAAGTAAGCGTAGTGAAGTGGAAGATCTTCAGGGTTTTTGACATCATTGCGTTTCGCTTCAATCAAAAACAAAGCAATCTATCTTGCTAAAAAATAAAAATCAGCGTAACAAGATTAAGCAGAAGAGCGATCATCTTTAGATAGTTATCTCTCTTACAATGCTTGCTTAATTTTACTCAAAACCTATTCAGAAAAAATTTATTCCTGAAAGGAGACTTTTTTAATGGCTTTTGGACCAGCATCGGAACTAGGTGTAGCCTTATTTGAGGACACCGCTCCTTTTGAATATGTGCCAGGTCTTTCAGAAGAAGAAAGAGAAAGTATTATCAAAGCTGTATATCGGCAAATTTTAGGTAATGCTTATGTGATGGAAAGTGAAAGAGCTACTGTTCCAGAATCCCAATTCAAACTTGGTAAATTCAGTGTCAGAGAGTTCATTCGCACAGTAGCTAAATCTGACCTCTATCGCTCTCGCTTCTTTGAAACCTGTCCTCGTTATCGTTTTATCGAACTTAACTTTAAACATTTCCTTGGTCGCAGTCCTGAAGGCTTAGAGGAAATGAGAAAGCACAGTACTATTTTAGATACCCAAGGCTTCGACGCAGAGATTGATTCTTATCTCGATAGCGATGAATATCAAAATGCCTACGGCGAAAACCTTGTTCCTTATTATCGAGGCTATAAAACTCAACCTGGTCAATCTATGGTTGAGTTTACTCATATGTTTGCGCTGTTGAGAGGTGCTTCTTCTAGTGACTTCAAGGGTAGCTTATCTGGCAAGAGTCCAGTTCTCAACAAGTACGCAATTCAAAACATACCTTTAGCCGTAATTCCACCTTCTGGTGGTGCTGCTGGCGATGGTTGGTCGTTCCAAGATACTGGTCTTGGTGCGCGTACTCGTCAGGGAGTTGGTGCTGGTGCCAATGGTAAAGTTTACCGCATCGAAGTGACTGGATATAGTTCACCTGGCGCAGTCAATCGGGTGTCTAAATTCCGTCGCAGTAACAAAGTTTATTTAGTTCCTTACGATAAACTTTCTGAAGAATATCAGCGTATTCATCGTACTGGTGGCAAAATTGCCAGCATCACTCCTATTTAGTGAGATGGAAAAACTGAGAGCTTTTGATTAAAGCTGATTAGTTTGAAACATCTTGGTGTTAAAAATTGGTAAATCTTAGCAGCAGAATAGCTTTTGTTAGTTGTTTGACAAAATTTGACAATGATTAAGGAAAAATCACCGCAATTTAGTTTCGGTGTTGAAAAAGTCCATCAATATATAGTCATTTGAACCGACGAACAATCAAGTTTTTTCCAGGTTGACAGAAGTGAATCTAGCTGACTAATAGCCAATTTTTCATAAAAAGCAGGGAAAATTATTTCCCTGTTCTCTCTCAATTTAATTTAATGACGCGAATTTTTGACTAGAAAAGATGATCATCGCAGCACTAATTCTGAACTGAACCCCTAAATCAAGGTGAAGGGTCAGCAAAGAATCTCAATAGTGTAACGATGATGAGGCGTACAAGCCCTCACCAATTATTTTTAATTCAGGAGAAATCATTATGACTACAGTTTTAGACACACCTGTCGAACTTTGGGCTAACACTAGCACAGAGGATAAACAAGCTGTAATCCGCGCAGTTTACAAACAAGTTTTGGGTAATCCTCATATTATGGAAAGTGAGCGTTTAGCTAGTGCTGAATCTCAATTGTGTAATGGTAGTATTACTGTACGAGAGTTTGTTCGTGCAGTAGCAAAATCTGATTTTTATCGGACTCGCTATTTTGAATCTTGCGCTCCTTATCGTTTTGTCGAATTAAATTTTAAACATTTATTAGGACGCGCACCGATCGATCAAGCAGAACTTTCTCATCATATTCGTACTTGTATTGAACAAGGTTACGATGCGGAAATTGATTCTTATATTGATAGTGACGAGTATTTAGCTAAATTTGGGGAAAATATAGTTCCTTATCCAACAGGAGCAAAAACTGAAACTGGTAAAAAACAGATTAATTATAATCGTACTTTATCATTACTTCGTGGTTTTGCTTCAGTAGATAGCGCAACGAAAGCTTCTCGTTTAGTTGATAGCGTAGCTACCAACAGTACTACCAAGATTAATCCACCTTCTTCTGGTAAACGGCTTGCTGGTTACAAAGATGCTACTGAAAAAACCTTTAAGATTGTAGTTAAAGGTTCTAAATTTGATAGTCCTCGTCGTATTAGTACTACAGAATATCTAGTACCAGGCGATCGCATGAGTCCTCAGATTCAACGCATTCATCGTGCTGGTGGCAAAATTGTCAGCATTACAGAAATAGGTTAATTGCTCTGATTTTTAGTACGGATGTAATTAGATTATGTCCGTACTAATTCTCGTTTGGATCTAACTTACTCACTCGCAATTATGATGAATAATTTTAGTAATACAGATAGACGTTTTCGTATTACTGTAGCTACTCCTGGCATGAGTGGTAATTTACGTCAGGGTAGTCTTACTTATGAAGTTAATTTCGAGTACTTAAGCCAAACTATTCAAAATATTCATCGTTTGGGAGGAAAAATAGTCAGTATTACGGAAATGACTTTTGAAACGTAATTAATTGAAATTAATTTAAAAAGTACTTTTTGCTTAGCAATCTTAAAAGTAAATTTGAGGAGAATTATCAATGTTTTAAACCCTTTTAGTAGCTTGTCATTTTAAAATTTGCTGGTTATGATGCTAAGAGTCTACTGGTAAATTTACTTGTATAAAGCATTACTCATCTTTAAAAGTTGTTGTAGCTTTTTTGATTGATTGAACAAGAAAAACTAACTTTATTATCTACGTATAATCTACTAAATTTAAACTAAATGTTTTGTAATGAATATTACTAGATTTGTTGAGCTTTCTCTCGGGAAATGGCGATCGCAACGAAGC
The DNA here is from genome assembly GCA_964562685.1 of uncultured bacterium. Taxonomy (GTDB): domain Bacteria; phylum Cyanobacteriota; class Cyanobacteriia; order Cyanobacteriales; family Xenococcaceae; genus Stanieria. The sequence continues at coordinate 1,820 of CAZLUP010000037.1, read as the reverse complement.
GCGCACCATCTTGCTTTTAGTTACTTTGAACAGGTTATCTCTACTATTGACATCGAACCTTTAGAACTAGATGACCCTCAAGTAATTAGTCTTTGTAAATCGTACAAAATTGCTCCTCAATTAGCTAATGTTCCTTTCAAAATGAGTTGGGAAGGAGAATCAGATTGGGATGAAAATGAAGTAGTTAAAGGTTCAACAATTTTAGTCCCGATACCCGATCCTCAAGAACCAAGCAAAGGTAAATTACTCAGAGAGCAAGGATATGCTGAAACTATTCCTGCTGTAGGTCATTATCACTTTAGTAGCGACGGAACATTTGTGTTACTAACTGACTATGAACGAGCAACAGCAGAAGAAAAAATTTGGTTTGTGACACCAAATTTACGTTGTCGTGTTTCTTTAATTAAAACTAGTGATGGCAATGGAGCAACAACAGCTTCTTTTTCTTCAGAAATTCGTTCTTTAAGCACAAATTCTTAAAATTTCCTGTTTATTTTTTTAATATTTTTTTCATAAAAATCACCTTTAATATTTTTTCCATAAATTCTAACTATTTACTAAAAAAATGTTACCTATAATTGATCATCACCAAAGCAAAGAAACCAATTTATTAATAGATTTAGCAAAATTAATGGCTGGTGATTTTAGTAATCACAAACAAGCTTTTGCTGATTCTAAAACCTATGCTCATATTCGCATTTTTTTCCGTCCTTTACCTTACGAATTTTTCTCTGGGATTGGTTTTTATTCGGAGCAAACTTATGATTACGATCTCTGGAGTCCTTATCGTCAAGGAGTACATCGTTTAATAGATCGTGGGGATGAAATTTATATCGAAAATTACAGTTTGCAAAATGCTTATTTATATGCAGGTGCTGGACATAATCGCGATATTTTATTAACAATTAATCCTGATTGTTTAGAACGACGTTATCACTGTTCAATGGTTTTTAAAAAAGACGGTGATTTATTTCGTGGTAGTGTCGAGCCTGGTAATAAATGTCTAATCAATCGTAGTGGACTTGAGACTTATTTAGTCAGTGAAGTTGAACTAACTGAAACTACTTGGATTAGTTGGGATCGAGGTATGGATTTAGTTACCCATCAACAAATTTGGGGGTCAGCAGCAGGACCTCTAAAATTTGAAAAACGAGCAAGTTTTGCTCATGAATTACCTCTATTCAAAAGATAAATATAGTTGTTCAAAACGGAGAAATCGATGATTATATCGGAGCTAAAAGAGAGCATGCTGCCACCTGTAGCTCAAAAGAAAATGCAAGCCTGGATTAGAAGTAGACATCTGATTTGTTCCGGTCACTTTTTCATTTTTGAAACTTTAGAATATTCCACTGTAGAACGATTTGAAGAATGTGTTAAAAGTTTGGGTGGAACCTTAATTTCTGTTGAACCAACTAAAAAAGTTTGGATTGGTAATCATCGTCAAGTAATTCTCTATCAAGCGAAAGCAAGTCTACATACACCCCATCATGCTCTTAAACAATATTGGATTAAATATGGTGGTTTTTATACTAGATTTGATGAACGCCCTTGTTAGAAAATATACTACTGTCAACGTTCAAAGAAGTCCGAGTACACTGACACATACGCGAGGGGTTCACTCCCTTCCGTCGCGATGGCAATTACTTTCAATTTATTTATTTACAAAGGTAATCAGAAAGAACTTTTTATAAGTACTTATGCATAATTATTAATTGTGCATTTGTTATTACTGGGGAATAGGGAACAGGCAACAGGGAATATCTAAGATAACTTTCTAAGTAGCTCCACCTAAAAAAACGTAAAATAAAAACGGAAGAAAT
>CAZLUP010000036.1:0-44564 GCA_964562685.1 uncultured bacterium | reverse complement strand
TCAAATTTTCTTTTTATTATATAAATGTCCTAACTTAAATGCGTAGTGCTATAATAAACAAGACAACTCATTGCCTTATTTGATAATTCCTTTAGAATCTTCTTGGTGATTTTGTGTTACGGTTTAGGTATTATCAATAAGCCTGCCTAAATGAAAGGAGAACACACTTATGGCTACTACTCAAGGTTTAGTGAGGGCTTTTGGCGAGGTGGGTAACAATCCAGTCATGCTGGACAAAAGCGTAACTGAGCCGATTTGTGAAGGTTTAAATCTTGTTTTAGCTAGTTTTCAAACACTATACCTGCAATATCAAAAACATCATTTTGTAGTTGAAGGAGCGGAATTTTATTCTTTACACCAATTTTTTAACGAAAGCTACGACGATGTTAAAGATCATGTTCACGATCTAGCCGAAAGATTAAATGGGTTAGGTGGTGTTCCTGTAGCTAATTTAGCTAAGCTAGCGGAGTTATGCTGTTTTGAGCAAGAAGCTGATGGTATTTATCATTGTCGAGAAATGGTAGAACACGATTTAGCAGCCGAACAAGCAATTATTCAATTAATTCGTCGTCAGGCAGCCCAAGCAGAAAGTTTAGGAGATCGCGCAACTCGTTATTTATACGAACAAATTTTACTCAAAACCGAAGAAAGAGCTTACCATCTCGATCATTTCCTTGCTCCTGACAGTTTAACTTTAGGTTTTATTCAAACCTCAAACTAATTTCTCTAACAATCATTTAATTTATAAGCTGACAGGGGAACATTAAAACAGATTTTCATCTCGATCTACAAAATTTACTAACTGTTTGCTCCCCACCAGCTTTTTTAACGTCAGTTTGATTAGCAATCAAGTTTGATCTGGTAAAGAGTACCAAAATAGTAAAAATTTTAGCTACTCGTCGAACTCGCGTTATATTTCTGAATCAAGAATTATTTCATTAACTTTTGATAACGTCCTAAAGCCAGCAAAGGAAAATATTGCTGATAAAGATGATATTTCAAATAAAAATGACAGGGAAAACCAGTGCCAGTAAACTCTGCTTCGTACCAAGTCCCGTCATGATTTTGAGTAGCAAGTAGGTAATTAACCCCTTTTTCTATCGCTGCTTTGGCATTAAAACCTGTTGCTTGATAGGCTGCCAATAAACCGATTAACGCCCAAGCTGTTTGTGAGGCAGTACTAACACCTTTGCCTTTCAACTTAGGATCGTTATAACTACCACAAGTTTCTCCCCAACCGCCATCAGAATTTTGGCAACTAACTAACCAAGCTGCACCTTGATTAATTTGAGTTGAATAATTTTCAGGTGCAATTACAGCCAAAGCAGACAATGCGCCACTCGTACCATAAATATAATTGACTCCCCAACGACCAAACCAACTGCCATCACTTTCTTGTTCGTCGATTAAATAAGTAATAGCGCGATTAACTCGATCTGCCCTCATGGAAAGATGGTACTGTCCTAACATTTCCAATACCCTAGCCGTTACATCAGCAGTATTAGGATCGATCATCGCTTTAAGATCGCCGTAGGGAATGAGATTAATCCAATCTTGATCGTTATCAATGTCAAAAGCAGCCCAACCACCAGCCCGACATTGCATAGTTGCCATCCAGTCTACACAACGAGCGATCGCAGTTTGTTTTTGAGCTTCGTTTGGTAAGACAACTTCTGCTAATCCCATCACTACGACAGCAGAATCATCGAGATCGGGATAGAAACGATTATCGAATTCAAACGCCCAACCGCCAGGCTTTCCTTGTTTGTTTTTGACTGCCCAATCTCCATAGTCGAGAATTTGCTTGTCTAATAACCATTGTCCACCCCTAACTAAAGCCTGATGATTTGGTGGTAAGCCAGATTCAGCTAAAGCCCTTAAACACCAAGCTGTATCCCAAACAGGAGAAACACAAGGTTGAACTCGATAGGAATCTTCAGTTTCAATGACAAAGTTATCGATTGCTGCTAATCCTCTTTGAATAATCGGATCGTCAACTTCATAATCTAGAGTACGTAAAGCCAGAAGAGAATTGAGCATAGCTGGAATAATGCCCCCCCAATCTCCAGTAGCCTCTTGTCTTTCTAAAACCCATTTTTCCGCAGCTTTTAAACCTTCTTCTCGAAAAGGAACTAGATTTAAATTTTCTGCGAATTTACAAGCATCATCGAACCATAAAAAAACATCTGTCCAATCATTGTTGCGCGGTAATTCGTAACGACAATTATTAACCCCTTCGGCATACAATTCATCTAAATTGATCGTTGTCTTAGTGACAAAAATCGGTTTGCGATCAAAAACAATTAACAAAGGAACTGTACTTCCCCTCGCCCAACTAGACATTTCATAAATAGTGAAGGGAAAATTATCGGGTAACAGCATGATCCAAGGTGGAATCGAAGGAAGACCCCGCCAATCATAACAACCAATCAAAGCCAGATGTAATTTCGTAAAAATGCGAGTTTTACTAATACCACCGTGTTGCAGAATAAATTGTTTAGCTTTGATCAAGGCTGGATCTGTAGCAGAAACTCCCAACAATCGCAACGCCATGTAAGCTTCTACCGAAGTACTTAACTCTCCGCCATCACCATAATAGAGTTCCCAACCACCATGTTCTCTTTGTTGCGATCGCAAATAAGTTTCCGCTTTTTGTAGTGCTTGCATTCTAGTTTGCTCGCTCCCCCAAATGTGGTGGAGTAAAATGACTTCGGCAGTAATAGTGACATTCGATTCTAATTCTGCCCACCAATAACCATCAGGATACTGAATTGATAATAAATAATTTTGACTAGTCGCGATCGCTTTTTGGAGTTGATCTTGAGTTACTCGATCTTGAGTTTGCATTGAGTTTCCTTTTACTCTGACAATCTAATCTCTAGCAAGCTATCACAAAAAATCGCTTCAGTCCGCTATATGAACAGCTAAAAGAAATAGTTTAAGTGCTAAAGCCACATCTACTCAATTGTTTGAGCCAATGTGGCGATCGCATTAACTGAATTAATTGTTAGTTTTTATTTAGTTGGTAAAAAAGCAATTGGGTTAACCGCAGTTTCTCCATTAGGACGTATTTCAAAATGTAGATGAGGTCCTGTACTAAAACCAGTACTACCCATTTCTGCGATCAGTTGTCCCTGTTCTACTTGTTGTCCACTACTAACTAAAATCTTATTGTTGTGAGCGTAGAGAGTTACACTTCCATCGGGATGTTTTAACTTAACTAAGTTGCCATAACCTCCAGAATTCCAACCAGCAGATACAACTTCCCCACTAGCAGCAGCCATAATAGGAGTACCAATTGGTCCCGCAATATCAATTCCTTGATGCATTCGACCCCAACGCCAACCATAACCAGAAGTGAGTGTTCCTTGAGCGGGCCATAAATAACCTTCAAATTGAGTAGGACTACTGGGTAGATATTCCTCTGGAGAGGATAGAGGCGGTAATTGTGGATTAATAGTTGCTCCGATCTGAATTTTTAAACTTTGATTATATCTGTTTACTGAAGTAGGAGCAGTACTAATCAAATTGGTTTGAGGTTGAGCAACAGAAGCAGAAGGAGTTAAATTTATTTGAGTATTTCTAGTTTGAGTTTGGTATTGTTCTCGCAGTTGATCTAAATCGGCTCTCAGTCTAGCAAGATAGGGGTCTTCAGCAACGGGTAAGTCGTTTGTCTTGGCTGACGCAACAGAAGCAGATTCAGCAGAAGATTGAAAGCTTGAATTATTGTCAGTAGGATTAGAAGTTTCCTGTATAGGAATAGTTAACTGTTGATTAACAGCTAATAAGTTAGGGTTGTCCAGTTGGTTAGTTTGAATTAATTGCTCAGAAGAAGTGTTAAAGAGACGAGCAATTTTATTGAGTGTATCTCCTGGTTTAACTGTATAAATTTGTTTAGCAACATCTTTTTCAACAGTTAAAGAAGGTAATTGAGGAATACTGCGAGAACTTTGATCTAGATTAGAAACAATAACTACAGTGGTCTGCGGTTGAGGCTGAGAATTAGGACTGAAATTGGCGGAATTCTGAAAAGATACGTCTGCTATCTGGATAGTTGGTTCTGCGTTGAGTTTTCCTAAGCCGACACTTAATTGCTTTTGTTTGAGTTTATTTAAAAGAGTTGGTTGCTGTAGGGAAATACTTTGAACGGTATCAGAATTGATTTGAGGAGAAAGAGGGGAAATAACTTTAGAGGATGAGGGGGATGAAGCAACCACAGGTTGACTAAGAGGTAAAACTCCTGAATCTAGTTTTGGTAACTCAACAATTTGAGTCTGGAGAGGAATTTGGGCTGATGAAATTGGTTGTACAGTAATTAAATTAGGCAGATTTTGAGTTAAAAAAATTGGTTCTCTCGAACTTGATAAAAATCGGTCACTGACAACTGAATCTACCGCAGCTTGGGCTTCTTGTTGATGGTACATCAAAAACATACCAGTCGTACCCAAGGAAACTAATAAACTAAGCATTGCTGCTGAATAATTGGTTTTGCGGTCAGGCTCTTGATTAATTGGCTCTGGATGAGATGCTTCTGAGATAGAAAGATTTGAAGCAAAGGGACAATTCTGCTGCATACTTCTAGATTCCTTTTTCAGGATAATCTCCTCAAACTAATTACAAAAAACTGTTTTGATTAAATATCAAAACTAAGATGCTATTAAATCTATCCGACCATTAAGGTTTTTGGTGATAGTAAAAGATTGGTATATAAAAGATACTTATAAAACTTAATTATTTCTAGGAAAGATTAACCTGAAATTGGAAATTAGACAAGAGCCTGACTAATTTTTTAATTACGATAATTGAGTTGACGGCGAGCTTCAAATAGCCCAATTGTCACGCTAACTGAGAGATTCAAGCTTCTGACGTCTGGTTGAGAAATGGGAATATAAACTTTGTAATTACAAAGAGCTAGCACTTCAGTCGGTAAACCAGACAATTCACTACCAAATAACAACCAATCGTCAGCTTGATACTGACAATCTAAATAATGAGTAGTGCCACGAACCGTAAACCCTAGTAATCTACCTCCTAATTGCTGATAATTAGACCAGAAAGCTTGCCAATCTTGATAGTAGTGCAGATCAACATAAGGCCAATAATCTAAACCTGCTCTTTTCAAATAGCGATCGCTAATCTCAAAGCCTAACGGCCCGACTAAATGAAGTTCTGTTTTGGTAGCAGCACAGGTACGAGCAATATTACCAGTATTAGGAGGTATTTGTGGTTGAACTAGAACAATACGAAGCGACATTTTTGACACGTTTATTGGATATGGGGAGGAGATCTCGTCGTCCCTCACCGTCAATCGTTGCTAATTTAAGCAACTAGAATAGTTTGACATAATTTGTCTTCTAATTCTCTTTCTTGTTGTTCAGTGGTTTGAATGGCTTGTTGAATAATGTCTTTGATGTCTGTTCCTTGTTGATGTAGTTTTAACCACTGTTGAGCGGTATTGCCGTTGCGTAAAATTTTGTTTAACGGTAACAAAAAACAACTGTAACCACGGTTTTTGGCTATGGGTAAAACTTGTTGATAAAGTTCTCTAATCCAATCGCTGGCTTTAATTTGTCTGCCATCTTGCCAATGGGTTAATTGAGCCTCTAAACTATCACGAGCAACGGCTGCTTCATTTTCTGCTGTAACAGCAATTAAGTCTTCTGCCAAATGATTGTTAGATAAGCGACTTTGTTGAAGAGGATCGAGCGCAGGATTAGCTAGCATTTCAATTAATCTAGCTTCTAATAAAGCAGTAATTGCCAGTAAAGCGATTGGATCTACTACTAAATCACAAATTCTCAGTTCCAAACGATTGAGGTTATAAGGTCTGCGATCGCCATTGGGTCGAACTGAACTCCACAGATGACGGACATTTTTCATCTTCCCAGTAGCAAGTTGGGTTTCTGTCCAATTAATAAAATGAGCGTGGCTCTCAAATAAAGGCACATTTGCTGGTGTTTGGGGAAACATCTGCCAACGAGTGGAATGATAACCCGTTGCCATACCATCTAAAAAAGGTGAAGCAGCACTCAAAGCAAGATACAATGGAGCTTCTACTCGCACCAAGCGACAAGCTTGCATTAATTTTTCTGGTTCGGCGATACCAATATTGATATGAATGCTGGCGGTGACTACTTTAGTACCGTAGGTTTGTTCGATGTAGCTATGATAAGGATTGTGTGGATCGGAACGATAAAACTGACTGCTATCTCCTAGGGATAAAGTACTACCAGGAATCAAAGTGTAGTTACCGAGACTCCGTAAATAACTCCGCAAAATTTGTCTGGGTTTTAAAATGGCACAAAGCAATCGGTCATAATTACAAAAAGGAGCAGTAGTATATTCCACATTGCGATTATCTGGTTCACGGACAAAACCGTCCAAATTTTTAACAATTTGGTCTGATAAACCAACTACCTCTCCTTGAGGTGTTCCTGTGTAAATTTCAATTTCAAATCCTTTGGATAGCAGTACCATTTTTCCTCTCTATAATACGGAAATACTCCAGTCTAGATTGATCGTCAGTTATCAGTCATCAGTCATCAGTCAGGAGTAATCTCTGACTCTGTAATAAAATCAGAGGCAAGCACTGCTTTTTCCAGAAGGCGAGCCTTTCCTAGGGATACAAACTCGTCAGTACTAATGACAGACAGATAACGCAAAACAAGTAGATTATTTATTGCTTTTACTATTTATAGTTTAGAAGACAAGTAAAATTTAAATAAATTAATATCTTTGATAAAAAAAATCAATAGTTATTGATACTCATTAATAAATTAATCGCCAATCCAGATGTGATAAGATTTTTGGCTTGAATGACAATTCTGAAATTGACCTAGTTGACCAAACCTGATTGCTTAAATAAGCTAAAATCCCAAATTGGTGTGAGTTAAATAAAATAATCAATAATTTTTTAGTTCTATGTCCACTCTTTTATCGTCTCCAGCCCCAAACCCAACTGCTCATTCTGTAGCAACAATTAATACAGAAAGATTGACCAAATTTTATCAAGCTGATCAACAAGTAAAATACCTCCATCTTCAAGCAGAAATTGAAGTACTACTGCAAGAATTACAAACAATCAAAGAACAAAAACTGATTAAGTAATTATTAATTGGTTTTTTGCTCTGATTAGCAGAGGCTCAAAATATTTTTGCGATCGCTTGTGTGTTCCTGGTTGATTTTAGTTGTCAAGCGAACAATTGTAGTCGCTGAAAATCAACCCTCTGATTAGCCCGTTGCTCACGAAGAGAGAAAATCTAGTTGACCTCTCAACTTGAGCTAAATCGTTGACGCGAGGTTATGGAATTGTCCATAATCTCATTAATTAATACTAATTTTAAATTAAAACATATTTAAATTAATTATGAAACAATTTCTTGGTTCAGAAGCACAAACTGCTTACACTGAAGCAAAAACTGTAATCTTACCTATTCCTTACGAAAAAACCACTACTTATCGTCAAGGTTGTCAACATGGACCACTCGCAATTCTTGAAGCATCAGATCAATTAGAAGCTTATGATGAAGAACTTGAAGTTCAAATCTGTCTAAAAACAGGCATTTATACCCAAGAAGCGATCGCAGATACAACGAAAGCTCCTTCTTTGACTGCGGAAGCGATGTTACAAATTACCACTGAGACAGTCGGAAAATTAATTGCCGATGGCAAATTTGTCATTGCTTTGGGTGGGGAACATAGTATTACCGAAGGCGTAGTCAAAGCCTATCGTCTAGCTGAAAATGAGCCTTTTACCGTTATTCAAATTGATGCTCACGGCGATATGAGACACGAATACGAAGGTTCTATTTACAACCACGCCTGTGTAATGCGAAGAGTTTTAGACATGGGTTTACCTACCTTACCAGTAGGAATTCGCAGTATTTGTCAAGAAGAAGCCACTCTAATTAAAGAACGGCAAATTCCTGTAATTTGGGCAAGAGATATTTATGATCATTCTGATTGGGTAGAAAAAGCGATCGCCAAAATTACCACCGAAAAAGTTTTTATCACGATTGATCTAGATGGCATTGATCCTAGTTTGATCCCTGGGGTAGGAACTCCCGAACCAGGAGGCTTAAATTGGTACGAGTTAACTCGGTTTTTAAAAACTGTCTTTACCAAATATCAAGTCATTGGTTGTGACGTAATGGAACTCGCTCCCCAACAAGACTCAGTAGTCTCCGAATTCACGGCTGCCAAATTAGTCTATAAATTAATTGGTTATCAAGGCTTAAGTCAGGGTTGGTATAACTAACTATTTGCAGGTTCGTCAAATCACTCTTAGATTATTAGTGGTAAATATAATTTACTTATGGGAAATCATATTATATGGCAGTAGATCGTAATCTTGTGGGTGGTTATGCTCCAGATTTTGAATTACCAGGAATAGACAAGCAAGTTTATCATCTTGGTCGTTATTTGGAAAAATTTAAAGCCCTCGCTGTAGTTTTTTTAGGCAATAATTGTCCTTATGTCAAAAAATATCTAGAGCGTCTCAAACAGATTCAAGCTGATTTTGCAGCAGATGGTTTTACACTGGTGGGAATTAATTCCAACGATACCGACGGAACGATTCAAGACAGTTTTGAAAGTATGGAAAGTTTTGCTCAAGCAAATCAGTTAAATTTTCCTTATTTGCGCGATCCTACTCAAGATGTTGCTCGCTCCTTTGGTGCCACAGTTATTCCCGAAGTATTTTTATTAGATAGTCAAGCAGTGATTCGTTACGCAGGCAGTATTGATGACTGTTCTGAATCAGCCAATCAAGTCACCAATAATTATTTACGCAATAATATTTCTGCTTTACTTGCAGGACAAGAAATTAGTCCTACTTATATTGAACCAATTGGTTCGTCAATTATTTGGCGAGCCAACAAATCGTAAATTTCTTCAGCAATTGTGACACTTCTAACCAGACAAAGAAACAACAAATGGCTAAAAACTGGTATGTTATGGGGAGGTAAATCACAAGCAAGATCGAGGTTATTTTTCTAGGGATGAGTTACCAGCGGGTTTTATTAAAACTGAGCGGTGAAGCATTAATGGGTGAACTTGGGTACGGCATTGACCCAAAAGTAGTTTCCGAAATCGCTCAGGAAATAGCGGAGGTAGTCAATAGTGGTGTCCAAATCGCTGTTGTCGTTGGTGGTGGTAATATTTTTCGTGGAGTCAAAGCATCTGCTGCGGGAATGGATCGAGCCACGGCTGATTATATTGGTATGATTGCTACTGTCATGAATGCCATGACGTTACAGGATGCTTTAGAACGAATTGGCATCCCCACCAGAGTCCAAAGTGCGATCGCAATGCAGGAACTAGCAGAACCTTATATCCGTCGTCGAGCTATTCGTCACCTTGAGAAAGGTCGGGTAGTGATTTTTGGCGCAGGTTCGGGTAATCCTTTTTTTACTACAGATACCACCGCAGCTTTGCGAGCAGCCGAAATTGATGCAGAAGTTATTTTTAAAGCAACTAAAGTAGACGGAATCTACGATGCCGATCCGAAAGTTAATCCCCATGCTCGTCGTTATCAAAGTCTTACGTATGGTCACGTACTAAACCACGAACTAAAAGTTATGGATAGTACTGCGATCGCCCTATGTAAAGAAAACAATATTCCTATTCTTGTTTTTGATCTTACCGTTGGAGGCAATATTATTCGTGCCGTCAAAGGTGAACCTGTTGGAACTATTGTGGGAGGTTTTTGTGAAGTTAGCTGAAATTAAAGAACATATGCAAAAGACTGTCGAGGCGACTCAGCGGTCTTTTAATACCATTAGAACTGGACGTGCTAATGCCTCGTTGTTGGATCGGGTGGTGGTGGAATACTATGGGACAGAAACACCATTAAAATCTCTTGCTAATATTAGTACTCCTGATGCTACTACGATTGTGATTCAACCCTATGATAAAGGTAGTATGGCTCAAATTGAAAAAGCTATTACCATGTCAGATTTGGGTTTAACTCCTAATAATGATGGTCAAGTTATCCGCCTGAATATTCCACCTTTAACTAGCGAACGCCGTCAAGAACTAGTAAAAATGGCGGGCAAATTAGCTGAAGAAGGAAAAGTAGGTATTCGCAATATTCGTCGTGATGCGATCGATGCGGTACGCAAACAAGAAAAAAACAGTGAAATTTCTGAAGATGAAGCCAGAGATTTACAAGACCAGATTCAAAAAGTTACCGATGAGTATACAAAAAGAATTGATGACTTACTAAGCGCAAAAGAACAAGATATTACTACAGTATAAAAAAAATTAAACTTTTACGAGTAGGGACAATTTGAGGCACAGTCCCTACTTTTTTTTTCTAGATTACATTTCGCGGATAACTGGTTGATCGTCTTTAATTTCGCCAATCAAAATGACATCAGCTACACCTACAAATAATCCATTTTCTAAAACACCAGGAATATTATTAATCGTTTTTTCTAATTCAGCAGGATTATCAATCTGCTCAAATTTTACATCAACCACCAAATTACCTTGATCCGTTACGACTGGTCCAGCTTTCTTGATTCCCATGCGTAATTCGGGTTTACCGCCCAATTTGGCTAAACTGCGCATCACTGGTGCAATTGCCATCGGGATTACTTCGACAGGAAGTAAAAAAGTTGAGCCTAGTTTATCTACCAATTTATTGCCATCAACTACGACAATAAATTCTTCTGCTAAACTATCTACCACTTTCTCGCGGGTATGGGCTGCGCCACCGCCTTTAATTAAGTTTTTTTGGGGATCGACTTCATCAGCACCATCAATCGCAATATCAATTCTGTCTACAGCATCTAAAGTCGTTAATGGAATGCCATATTTTTTTGCCAAAACTTCTGCTTGAAAAGAAGTAGGAATACCAACAATATTTTTAATTTCCCCTTGTTGTAAACGTTTGCCTAAATACTCAATCGCAAAAGCTGTGGTTGACCCCGTTCCGAGTCCTACAATAGAATCTGATTTAACACGAGCAGCAGCAGCCTTACCTACTTCTTGCTTCATTATTTGAACAGGATCGCTCCTTTCAGCCATTGTCAATAACTCCTTATTTGTTTGTTAATTTAGTTTTTTTAATCAACGGTAAAACATAGATTATTAATCAAAATTTAAGGAAGGCAAATCAATTTTGAGTGGCAAAATGAGTTATGCCTCCTTTTATTAAATTTTGCACCGTTTTTGATTGTTTTGAGGTTAACTGTAAAAATAAGGTAACTGCCAGAAACACAAAGTAGTTGACAGTCCTTGAATTTACAGTTAATTAATTATTTGCTGCTGCCAGCATTTCTTTCAGCTTCGCTAGTTCATCAGCCCAACGTGGATCTGGTTGAATCGAGTCTTGCTGCCCAGTAGTTTTATTGCTTGGTTTTTTACCACCGCTGCGCTTATTGGTTTTGCGCTTCGGAGAGGTAGTACTAGTATTAGTTGTTCCTTCGGTCGTTGCTTGTTCTTCCTTGGTTTTGCCTTTTGAACGAGGTAAAGCTTTTTCAATTTTTAGGCTACTGTCCATAAAAGGCTGACCATTATATTTTTCAATAAATTCGTCAGCTACTTCATCAGTGGGAACTGTAACGAAAGCAAACCCTCGACATTTTCCAGTTTTACGATCTTTAATTACTTTAGTAGAGACTTGATCTCCAGCTTCAGCAAACATTGCTGCTAAAGCATCGCGTTCGATTGGTTCTTTGGGCAAATTACCGACGTAAAGACGAACAGACATGAAAAATTACCTCCTGATATAAATCCATCTCAATCTGACGTACACAACAAACATTTTTTTAGTTGCGACTGAGTCAAAATAGAATAAATTCGCCAAAGATGTTCTCATAGGATTGGTTCTTTGGCAAATTGTTTCAATTTACAAAATATTGACTCTGTCAAAATACATTACCCTCGAAAAGCAGGTTAGTTAGAGTTTGATCGTACCTTTAACTAGCCAAATTCCTCCTCAAGAGGATTTACCTGAATTTTAGGTCTATTTTGATTATTACAGAATGTTTACACTATTAGTCAATTTATTAGTGATTATTTTCAGGTAAAAACTCTTAATTATTATTGACAGTCTAACATTTATACGCATATATCTATGTGTACATATTGTCAATTTGTTGTTACATTACTTGATATGGAGGGTTAAAAATTATTTGATTGATTCAAAGTTCACGGGGCGTACAGAGTGATGAATCAAGTTCGTCACACAGCCTCTCACAATTGTCTAGTGACTAGGAGTTTAAGTTATGTTATCACCGATAGGACTATCTCTAGAACAACAGTTCAATCTCCGCTCTTTTGAAGCTCAAGTCCAACAAATGAGCCATGAACAAGCTCAAGAGTTTTTGATTACGCTTTATGAGCAGATGATTCTCCGAGAGAATATGTATAAAGAGTTTATTAAACATCAATGGGGATTGGACTCTAATTTCGAGCAACCATAAATTATTGGTTGTTGACCAAGAAAGCCTCCTTCTCTTGCCATTTTCCGAGTTAGAAACTAGCTGGGGATGTTGGGGTGAATCAGAATCATTGGTTAAAAATGTTCAACTAAGAAAACTTTTTTTGATAGGGTTAAGGGAAAAGGTAATTTTCCTGATTATGTTTAATAGTTGTCTAATCTGTACTGATTTTAATGATGGTTTGCATCGCCTCGTTAAGTTTGTTCCCGATTTAGCTCTCAGCGGTTTACGAAGAATTATTTTTTTTCATAGTGTGCCTTTGTGGGAAGAAGGGGAAGTACCCCGTATAGACGAAGAAAAAATTCAAGCAGCTAAACAAAGATTATCCCAGGCTTTAGAGCAGGTTCCTGAAGGAGTAGAAGTTAAGATTGAAGTACTTTCAGGAAAACCTTTAGAAACTATTCCTAGAATTTTACAGGCTAATTCTATCGATGTAATAATTACAGGTACACCGATTCGCAGTTTATTACAAGAAAAATTTTTTGGTAGTACTAGTGTAGGTTTGGCAAAACAAACGGCTCAACCACTAATGATAATTCGCCCTCAACTAATTAGTACTTATACTGAAGAAGAGTTATCTTTACGATGTCAGCATTTGTGGCGATATTTGCTAATTCCCTACAATGATAGCCCCTCGGCGCATTACTTGCTTGAACAGATCAAACACTATGCTCAAAATCGTCCCGAAAACTCTTGTCAAAAATGCTTGCTGATTTGGGTGATTGATGACATTACTAGACAAGGGATGTTGGCTAAATATCGTGTTGAAGAAGCACAACAAAAGTTAAAAACTGTTAAAGCTCAATTAGAAGAGTTAGGTATAGAAGTACATACTGAGGTAAAAACAGGTAATCCTCTTCAACAAATACTCGAAACTGCGTTAGTTTTTGATATTAGTGCGCTCGCAGTTGCGACTGACTATCGCAATACTCTTTTGCAATGGACAATTCCTAGTTTTGCTAATGATCTTTTGCGACGTAGTTGGTTTCCTGTGTTGTTATTTTCACCTAAAAATTAAATTCTGCTATTTTTTTACATTAATTAAGTACGGTCAAGCTTCTAGTTTTTTGTTGAGGGTTAATTGTTTGTCCACAGATAAACCTTGTCCTGAGCAAAGCGAAGGGACAGATGGAGTTATGGATAGGTAGTGTTGATGGTTAATTGCTACTTTTGATCCTTCGTTTCACTCAGGACGCTTCGCGCTTTTTACTTAATCTTTGATAACTGGCAACTGAAATGACTCGCGCAGGAACAAAGAGCAATTTATGAGATGATGAAACAATAAATCTAGTAAAAAAATATCAAGACAAGTTTAATTATGGCAGAAATTCAATTTTCTAGAGGTGTAACAGAAGAAGTTATTCCTGATATTCGTGTGACTCGTTCTCGTACTGGTAATAGCGGTACAGCTACTTTTTATTTTGAATTCCCCAGAATTTTGAGTCAAGAAAGTACTGATGAAGTAACTGGAATGTACTTAGTTGATGAGGAAGGAGAGATTGTTACTAGAGAAGTTAAAGGGAAATTTGTTAATGGTAAACCTACGGCGATTGAAGCTGTTTTAATTATGAAATCTGCCGAAGAGTGGGAACGTTTTATTCGTTTTATGGATAGATATGCAGAAGAACACGATTTGGGGTTGACTAAATCGTAGTTGGGATTTGGGGATTGTTTGTTGTTAGTAACAATGAACTTTTTCCCCTGTATTAAATATTATTTAATGAAATTTAAATTTGCTATTTATCATTAAATAATTACAACAAATAAATGATAAATAACTCAATATGAATTTTACTCCTCATCCAGATACAGATTTTTGGGAAATTGCTTGTGCGGTAATTACCATTAGTGATACTCGTACCATTGAAACCGATCGCAGTGGACAACTTCTTCAGCAACTTTTGCTTGATTCTGGTTATCAGGTGGGAGCATATCAAATTGTTAAAGATGAGCCAGAACAAATTATTACTCAGTTAACCCAATTGAGCGATCGCGATGATTTAGCTGCTTTAATTTTTAATGGGGGGACAGGAATTGCCCCTAGAGATACTACCTATGATGCGATCGCTATTCGTTTGGAAAAGACTTTACCAGGATTTGGGGAGTTGTTTCGTTGGTTGAGTTATCAAGAAATTGGTTCAAGAGCGATCGCTTCAAGGGCAATTGCAGGAATTTATCAACAAAAGCTGATTTTTTCGCTGCCTGGTTCGTCTAATGCAGTTCGACTGGCTATGTCGCAGTTGATTTTGCCTGAATTAACTCATTTAGTCAAACAATTACAAGGTAAATCATAAAATAACCTTTCGATACAGTTTAGATTTGGGTTTTATTTTTACAATACGGTTGTTATTTTCCTTAGTCTTTAGTTTTTTGTGATTAGTCATTAGCGATCAGTTAATGGTTAACTTAAAATGCTGGCTGTAAAAGTTTATGCCAAACTGACAAGCTAAACGGCAAACCACAAGTAACAACTCTTCAATCAAAAATTTAATTCGATCGATGGTAAATTTAAACCCTAGTGCTAGTTATAGTTTAACGGTTCAACTTGAAATTCCTAATCGTCCAGGGGCTTTGGCTTCCGTCATGAGTGCGATCGCTTCAGTGGGAGGAAGTTTAGGCGATATTGCTCTTCTGCAACATAATTTGAAATATACTCAACGAGAATTAAGTATTGATGCTTCTAGTAGCGAACATGCTGACAAAATTATTCACGCCATTGAAGCTTTACCCAGTGTGAAGGTAATGAGCTATTGTGATCGCACTTTTGCGATCCATCAAGGGGGAAAAATTTCGATTGTAAGTAAATTACCCCTCAAGTCGCAATCGGATTTGGCAATGGCTTATACTCCTGGAGTTGGTAGAATTTGTCGAGCGATCGCGGATGATCCAGAACAAGTTTATTCTTTAACTATAAAAGGCAATACTGTCGCTGTGGTAACTGACGGTAGTGCCGTTTTAGGATTGGGTAATTTGGGACCAGAAGCTGCTTTACCTGTAATGGAAGGAAAAGCTTTACTATTTAAAGAATTTGCCAAGATTGATGCTTTTCCCATCTGTTTAAATACTCAAGAGCCAGAAAAGATTATTGAAGCAGTTAAAAATATTGCTCCTGTATTTGGTGGAATTAATTTAGAAGATATTGCTGCACCTCGTTGTTTTGAAATCGAACAAAGATTACGCCAAGAATTAGATATTCCTGTATTCCACGACGATCAACACGGTACAGCAATTGTCAGTTTAGCAGCCTTGTATAACGCTTTAAAATTAGTAGGCAAAACCCTCGAAGAAATCAAGATTGTGATTAATGGTGCAGGAGCTGCTGGAATTGCGATCGCAAATTTATTAAAAAAAGCTGGAGCAACTACCATTTTGCTCTGTGATTCTAAAGGTATTCTTTCTCAACAAAGAAACGATCTCACTGGGCAAAAAAAAGCCTTTGCGGTTGCTGCTAGTGGTACTTTAGCCGATGCGATGCAAGAAGCAGACGTTTTCATCGGTGTCAGTGCGCCTGGGGTAGTAACTCCCGAAATGGTTCACGCCATGGCAACCCAGCCAATTGTAATGGCAATGGCTAATCCAATTCCTGAAATCCAACCAGAATTAATTTATGATGATGTTGCTGTCATGGCAACGGGAAGAAGTGATTATCCCAATCAAATTAATAATGTTTTAGCTTTTCCTGGGGTATTTCGGGGTGCATTAGATTGCCGAGCTTCGGCTATTACGATTAATATGTATCTGGAAGCAGCAAAAGCGATCGCTGCTTTAATTAATTCGGAAGATTTAGACCGAGAACATATTATTCCCTCTGTCTTTGATCCTAGAGTTGCCGATGCTGTCGCTAGTGCCGTCAGACAGGCAGCTTTGCAAGATGGAGTTGCCCTTAAATAGGGAACTTCCCAGGGGGAATTGCCGACCATTAAATCCACAATCCCCCAATTCGATTATGGATGATATTCCAGAAGCAATTCGAGAAAAAGTAGACTCGCCAAAGCCTACAACCATACCTTTAAATATAATTTTAGCTGGAATTTTTAGTTTAGGCGCGATCGCCTTACTAATAAGTTTTTTCATACTTCGTTCTACTGGTGAAGTTGAGAGCAAAACACCAAATTCCCCTACTGTGCCACCCTCAGTATCGACACCACCCACAAAACCCAAACCCGCTCCAAAATCTGCTTCTGAAGAAGAAAAGATAGATAATGTACTCGGACATTTACCTTATCAGGAAATTTCCCCTGCCGAACTAACTCCTATTACTGCCGACGGCAGAATTCGTCTAGAGCAAAAAGCAGCCGAAAAATTTATCGAAATGCAGTCAGCAGCAGCAGCAGAAGGGATTATTTTAACGCCTATTTCTGGTTTTCGCTCTGTTTCCGAGCAAGATTACTTATTTTTTGGAGTTAAAGCCGAGAGAAGTCAAAATACTAGCAAAAGAGCAGAAGTTAGCGCGCCTCCTGGCTACAGCGAACATCACACGGGTTATGCTGTCGACATCGGTGATGGTAAAGTACCTGCAACTAACGTCAGTCCTGACTTTGAAAACACGGCTGCTTTTAAATGGTTACAAAATAATGCGCCTCGCTATAGTTATGAGTTATCTTTTCCTCGTAACAATCCTCAAGGAATTAGTTACGAACCTTGGCATTGGCGTTACGTTGGCGATCGCAAAAGCTTAGAAACTTTTTACAAAGCTCGTAACCTCAAGCAGTCTGTTAATTAATTATTAAATTTGACTTTTAAGTTTATGACAGCAATTGAAGAATTCAAAGCAAAAATTAAAGCTGGAGAAGTTTTTGATGCGCTGACTCTGGCAATGAGTGAAGCAATTGAGTTAAAAATTACTACTTGGGTATCTTCTTCAGAGATGGATTTTCCAGAAGATGAACCCCAACCTGGTTATCGTTTACGTACCAGCATTAATTTGGTGGATGGCAAAGTCGAAAACGAAATCGGTAGTGAATTTATTGGCAATGCTGATTATGAAGCAATTCAACAGCTACATCTAGAACAAGTTAAACAGGGAAGAGAAATTTTACTGAAAAATCTTGAAAGTCTCCAAAATATGTTTGTGGTTCTCACGGAAACTTTATCCGAATTACCCAAAACTCCATTTCCGCGATTACAATCGGAACAGCCAGCAGCTTTATCACCTTCTCAGACCGAATAAGATCAAATTGCTAAATTGCTACTACAAATAAATTTATGTAGGGGTTTGGCATTGTCAAACCCCTACCCACGTTAAAAAGAACTGACAATCAATCAATTGGGAGAATTTTTATGGCAGCCAGTGCAGAATTTAAACAAGCTCTTAGAGCGGGACAACTAGCTGAAGCTTTTGCGCTCGCGATGAGCAAAACTCCAGAATTAGAAATTACTACCTGGATTGCCACTCCCAATCAAACTTCTCAGTCTTCTTCAGTTCAACCTCAACCAGGACATCGTTTACGTACTCAAATTAATTTAGTAGCGGGAGAAATCAAAAACGAAATTGGCGATCGCTTTATTCATAATAATGCTTATCAAGAAGTACACCAATTTCATCTCGATCAAGTCTCCAGGGGTCATCAAACTATTAAACAAAATTTGCTCAGTCTACAACAGATGTTTCGTTTGATGGCAGTTTTGCAAAACTATCAACAGGGGGGAGAATACCGCGAATTAAACTGGTCACTCGAAGCTAAATCTTTGCCATCAGAGACGAATAATTCTCAATCGCCTCAAAAATCTCATCTTGCTACTTCTAATCCTGTGCAATTAAATTCAGCTTCTAGCGTTAATTACCCTGAACTTGAGGCTCAAAGCGATCGCTATCCGACCACATTTATCAGTGCTGAAGAAGATGATGATGAAAACATTTTGTTATCTTTAGAAGATTTAGAAGCAGAGTCTGAAGATCAAAGCGAACCTCAATCAGTCGAAGAAGAATGGGGGGAATGGTTAGAAGAAGATGATGACTCAGAAATAGCAGCAGATATCTTAGATCTTGACTCTCTAGAATTAAATGAAGCTGATCGTTGGGATGAGCTTGATAACACCGAATTTTTACCCAATACTTCGGCTAGATTTATTGACAAAAATCAACCAAATTCCAATCATCAATAGCAATAGCAGTTTAGTAAATCCAGAACTATACTGGAAGAATTAAAATCTTTGTACTAAAGCTGTGAGCACAAACAAATATTCAACAGCTATTGAGCAAAATGATAATCGAGGTAAACTTCCTCACTCAAAATTAGAGCAGTGGCTAAACTCTTTGACAGATTCATTAGGAGAAGTTACTGCTCTAGAAATTAATACTGCTTTTGTTGAAGAAATTACGACCGATCAATTTATTCCTTGGCAAGTTTATCAAGAAATTTATGTCATTTCTCGGCAACAGCTTCAACAAGTTCAGATTCATCCTGATTGGCGCGATCGCTATTTACAACTCCGTCGTCAGTTAGAATTAGCCTATACTCTGCTTTTGATCGATCCTAATTCTGAGCTTTACGATTCGCAACGAGAAGCTCAAGCCAGACAAAATTTAACTATTCTTAGTCAATCTAATTCTGAATGGGAAAGTCTCCCTACTCAACTTCCCAATCCGATTCCCGATCCTGCTAATCAAAAAACTTCTTTAGTTTTTAATCTTTTACATGATTATCATTTTTTACGGACTCTACGCCAACTAGGAACTATTAAACAGGGTTTAGATCGACAAAATCATATTTTAAATCATAAAAATAATAACCATCCTACAATTTATGCTCAGACTAAAATTCAGTTAGATGGGAAAATTTTTAATCGTTATTCTCAAAATATTTTGACTCATCCTCAGCAATCGCAAATTTTAAAGCTTCATCAAAATAGTATTTTACTTGGTGAAAAACAATGGCATTCACTTTTAAAATTTTTTCTTAATTTTATTAATAAAAAAAGAAAATCAAATTTAATTTGATATTTTTATATCTTGAGCTTGTTTAAATAATTAATCACAATCATAAATTAATTTGTCTTTAAATATTAATTTTTATTCTCCTAGCTTAAAAGAAAAAAATAACTGATAACTGAAATAGTATGATATCAAATTCATGGATTCAAATTGAAAAAATCAAAGTTAGTCGCCAGCAAAATTTACCTAACCGAGTTTATTTTCAATTTAATGAAAATTTGCTGAGAGAAATCCAATTATGGCAGGAAAGCAACCGAAAATTTCAATTTTCTTTGGAAGTATTAACTGATTTTCGTGATTATGTTTTACTTAATCATCAAAATAATTTTTCTGTAGAGCTAAATTTTTGTTCTTTTTATCAACAAAACGAAGAAAAAATTGCCGTTATTCAAAGCAAAATTTCTTTGGATGGAAAAATTATTCAACAAATTCGCCATGATTACCTGCAAGAACCTCAATTACTCCAGCGAATTATGACTGCTCATTATTGGGTAATTGAGCAAATGTTAAATCAACTCAAACTCAAATCATCTAGGAAGCGCAAAAATCAAACTCCTCAGCCTCAACTTGCTCAAAAACACCAAGTTTTGTCTTGGAGTTTATCTTTAGGATTGACTATGATTGTGGCTGTAATATTACTTTTGGCTTCAATCAATTTACCAATTATGTTAATTATTACGATGTTATTTGCCGTTTTAGCACAAGTAGCTATTAAACGTTTTTTATTACCTAATTTGCCTAATTCAGTTTTACAAAAATGATTAATTAAAATAAATTTTTCATTTCAAGATTAAGTAGGGATAATTCGTGAATAATTTCTATCTTTTGATAGACGAATTAATAATTAATATAGTAGTTACCGCAATAATTAGATGAGGTTATCCACACTAGGACAATCAGGGTAATTTGTCAAAATAAAAGCAGGTTTTTATTAGGAAGAAACAATGAAATTTTCTCTTACCTCCCTTTACAACTGGTATCGTAACGCAATCCGCAACCCTAAATATCGCTGGTGGATCATTCTTGGCACTTTAATTTATTTAGTGAGTCCTATTGATATTTCACCTGATTTTATTCCAATTGCAGGGCAAATTGATGACTTTATGCTTGCTACCTTATTAGTAACAGAATTATCTCAATTGTTCTTGGATAAATTTAAATCTCGTCAACAAGATATTGGAGTATCTCAAGAAAATGTTAGTCAAGATGTGATTGATGTAGAAGTTGAACCAGTTCCTGCTCAAAAAAGCTAAGTTTTAGCTAGGGTGTAACCAGTTTTTTTGTCAATCTATGCATAGATTTTCCTTACTCTTTTGGTATTAATTAAAATATCAACAACTTAATTAAAATTATTCTTAAAGAAATTGATAGTGAGATATACGGAGTTTTTCTCCCTAAATCCAACCATTGTGTTGACTATTTTGCCTGCTTAAGATAAATTTTAATGTCTCTGTTGAATGCGTCTAGCCATAATGCTCGCCAATATGGTTAAGGTAGTCCATAATTTGCTCTTAAAGCCAAAAAACAATGTAAACTAAATCTTACTTACGAATGAGGACGTAAGATGGAACTAGAATATCCTGAAGACTTGAAATACTTGGACACTCACGAATATATTCGTTTAGAAGGAGAGATTGCTACTATTGGAGTGAGTGCTTTTGCGATCGATCAATTAGGTGACTTAGTTTTTCTCGAACTGCCAGAGGTTGGAGACGCCGTAGAAGTGGGAGAAAGCTTTGGAAGTATTGAATCTGTTAAAGCAGTGGAGGATTTATACCCTCCCGTGTCTGGAACAGTAATAGACAGAAATGAAGCTATGATCGAATCTCCAGAGTTAATTGCTGAAGATCCTTACGGAGAAGGATGGTTGATCAAAATTAGGGTGGAAAATCCTGATGACGATATACCCGATGCTTTATCTGCGAGTGAATATCGCGCTCAAGTAGAAGGAAACGAGTAAATCAATCCCAGCTAAACTAAATTTTTGGAAAAATATCTGAAAATTTTTTATTTCCTATTCTAAAAAAATTTGCTAAGGTTTGTAACAACATACCTTACTAAACATTAAGTGGTAGCGTCAAGAACTAAATTCTCGATGCGCCACTATTTTTCTAATTAAACAGACTCCTATGCTTGATTTTGATATTAACTACAATCAAACAACTATTAATAATCAGACTGATAATTTAACACAAGCGAAATTTAATCTTACTGATAATTTTACTACCAGACATATTGGTCCTAATTCTAAGGAAATTGGGCAGATGCTCGCAGTATTAGGATATAAAAGTTTAGATGAACTAATTGATCGCGCTGTACCATCTGCTATTCGTCTGGAACAACCATTACATTTGCCCGAAGCACAAAGTGAAACTCAAGCTTTAGCTCGTTTGAAAGCGATCGCATCAGAGAATAAAATCTATCGTTCGTTTATGGGGATGGGATATTACAACTGTATCACTCCAGCGGTAATTCAACGCAATATTTTAGAAAATCCTGGTTGGTACACAGCGTATACTCCCTATCAAGCAGAAATTGCCCAAGGCAGACTTGAAGCATTACTCAATTTTCAAACTATGATTATTGAGTTGACTGGGTTAGAGATTGCTAATGCCTCTTTATTAGATGAAGGTACGGCAGCAGCCGAAGCGATGAGCATGAGTTATGGTTTGTGTAAAACTAAAGCTAACGCTTTTTTTGTATCTGATGCTTGTCATCCCCAAACTATTGAAGTTGTTAAAACGAGAGCTTTACCGTTAGGAATAGAGATAATTGTGGGCGATCATCGCACTTTTGATTTTGCCACGCCTATTTTTGGGGCATTACTTCAATATCCTGCGACAGAGGGCACTATTTATGATTATCGTGAGTTTATTAAACAAGCACACACAGCCAAAGCTTTAGTCACTGTGGCAGCAGACTTACTCAGTCTTGCTCTATTAACTCCCCCTGGAGAATTTGGAGCAGATATTGCTGTAGGAAATAGTCAACGATTTGGCGTACCATTAGGTTATGGTGGTCCTCATGCAGCTTATTTTGCGACTAAAGAAGAGTATAAACGGCAAATTCCTGGAAGAATCGTTGGAGTATCGAAAGACGTTCATGGCAAACCAGCTTTAAGGTTAGCCTTACAAACCAGAGAACAACATATCCGTAGAGACAAAGCAACCAGTAATATTTGTACTGCTCAAGTTTTACTCGCCGTAATTGCTTCGATGTACGCAGTTTATCATGGAGCAGAAGGAATTAAAAAGATTGCTACTAGAGTACATCAATTGACTGTGGTTTTGGCAGCGGGAATCAAACAGCTAGGATATTCAATTGCTTCTGAATCATTTTTTGATACTCTAAAAATAGAAGCAAATAATGCCGAAGCGATCGTTACAGTAGCAGAAACAGAAGGAATTAATTTAAGATTATTGAGCGAACACGCGATCGGAATTTCCCTGGATGAAACTACTAGTTTAGATGATTTAATTGCTATTTGGCGTATTTTTGCAGGAAAAAACGAATTACCTTTTATTATTGAAGAATTAACGAGCGATTCTCCCTTACCAGAATCATTATTACGTACTAGTAAATATCTTACCGATCCAGTCTTTAACCGTTATCATTCGGAAACAGAATTACTTCGTTATCTTCATCAATTAGAAACCAAGGATCTATCCCTAACTACTTCCATGATTCCCTTGGGTTCTTGTACGATGAAACTTAATGCTACAGCAGAAATGCTTCCCGTTACTTGGCAAGAATTTGGCAATCTTCATCCCTTTGCACCTCTTTCCCAAACTCAAGGTTATCAAAAACTTTTTGCCGATTTAGAAGGATGGCTGGCAGAAATTACGGGTTTTGCTGGAGTTTCTTTACAACCAAACGCTGGTTCTCAAGGAGAATATGCTGGATTGCAAGTAATTCGTAAATATCATCAAGATAGAGGGGAAGCACATCGTAACATTTGTTTAATTCCCGAATCTGCCCACGGTACTAATCCAGCTAGTGCAGTAATGTGTGGTATGAAAGTAGTTGCGGTAAAATGCGATCGCGAAGGTAATATAGATCTTGAAGATCTACAAAGCAAAGCAGCCAAACACAGCAACAATCTAGCTGCAATTATGGTGACCTATCCCTCAACTCACGGGGTATTTGAACAAGAAATTACCGAAATTTGCGCAATTATCCATCAATACGGTGGACAGGTATATATGGATGGGGCAAATATGAATGCCCAAGTTGGTTTGTGTCGTCCAGGGGATTTTGGTGCAGATGTGTGTCACCTTAATTTACACAAAACTTTTTGTATTCCTCATGGTGGAGGGGGTCCAGGCATGGGACCAATTGGAGTTGCTGCCCATTTAATTCCCTATCTTCCTGCCATTTCTCTTTCTTTTGAAGATTCCAAATCGATTGGTTTGATTTCTGCTGCGCCTTGGGGTAGTGCTAGCATCCTAACTATTTCTTGGATGTATATTGCCATGATGGGAGCAAAAGGACTTACAGAAGCTACCAAAGTAGCCATTCTCAACGCTAATTACATCGCTAAACGTCTTGAAGCTTACTATCCAGTTTTATTTACAGGGAAGTCTGGTTTAGTTGCCCATGAATGTATTGTTGATTTGCGTCCTCTCAAAAAACAAGCTGGTGTGGAAGTAGAGGATGTTGCCAAACGGTTAATGGACTATGGTTTCCATGCACCCACTGTATCATGGCCTGTAATCGGGACAGTGATGATCGAACCTACCGAAAGCGAATCAAAAGAAGAATTAGACCGTTTTTGTGATGCCATGATTGCTATCTATTACGAAGCAGAAGCGATCGCAACTGGTCAGATTGATCCCGTAGACAATCCTCTCAAAAATGCACCCCATACGGCTGAATCTTTGATTTGTGGTGAATGGAAACACCCCTATTCACGTGAACAAGCAGCTTATCCAGCACCTTGGACAAAAGAACACAAGTTTTGGCCCTCTGTAGGTAGAATTGACAATGCCTACGGCGATCGCAATTTAGTCTGTTCTTGTGAAGGCATGGAAGCTTATCAATAGTTACTGGTAGGGGCGTATGACTATGCGCCCTTACACAATTATCCTTTTCCCCTTAGCTGTTGACTTTTCTGTTTTAAGAAACTTATAAGAAATATAAAAAAGAATGAAACAAATATAAATATAATGACCAATAACTAATGACCAATAACCAAGAACTACTAGAAATTGCCCGACAATATTTACAGCAAAAAATCGCGCCACAAGCTAATCAAATCGACCGCCAACCAGATAAACTGAAAGCAGCATTACAAGGTTTAGGAAAACGAAATCTCTTAGCTCTCAGAGTACCAAAAAATTTAGGTGGTGCTGGTTTGAGCGAAATTGAATATCGACAATTTCAAATTGCGATCGCTCGTACCTCTGGTGCGTTGGCTTTTTTACAAACTCAACATCAAAGTGCGGGTTCTTTTTTAGTAGCTAGCAATAATCAATTTCTTCAGCGACAATATTTATCTCAGATGGGTAAAGGAGAAATTTTAATTGGAGTTGGTTTTTCTCAGTTACGTCGACGAGGGAAACCAATGATGCAAGCAAGAGAAATTGAGGGTGGCTATTTGCTTAATGGTGAAGTGCCGTGGATCACTGGCTTTGATTTCTTCGCTCAATTTATCGTTGGTGCAGCTTTACCTGATGGTAGAGAACTTTATGGACTACTTCCGCTACAAACTCAGACACAAGAAAGTTCAGGAAAAATTAGCTTGAGTCAACCAATGGAATTGATTGCCATGACTGCTACTAATACAGTTAGTGCGAAGATCGAGCAATGGTTTTTACCTCATCAACAAGTAGTTTCAATTAAACCACCAGGTTCAATTCATGAAGGTAGTAAAAAAAATATTTTGCATCACGCCTTTTTTGCTATGGGATGTGCCTATGCAGCTTTAGATCTGCTTGAACAAATCTATGAAAAAAAACAACTTGCCTTTTTACAACAATCTTGGCAACAGCTTCATCAAGAACTAACTAATTGTCATCAAAAAACTTTTGATGCGATCGCTAATTCCTCTTATCCAGAAAAACTCCAACTCCGTGCTTGGGCAATTAATTTAGTTGGACGTTGTAGTCAAGCAGCCATCATTGCTACTAGTGGTGCAGCTAACGACTTAAACAGTTCGGCTGGAAGAATATATCGAGAAGCCTTATTATTCAGTGTTTCTGGGCAAACCACCGATGTTATGGCAGCCAGTCTCCAACAACTACTCTAAATTTTTCCTAATTTTTCACCTTGAAAATAATTGAGAATTGCTATTGTAGATCAAAGACAAGTGATGTACTCTACACGCCTTCGCTACGCGATAGGCGGTAGCTTCTCCAATTAGGAGCATTTTATACTGAGCCGACACCCAAGCCCAGTTTAAGTAGATATTTACTACTGTTTAAATCTCTATCGATTGACTCATTGCAAAAACTACAATTATGCCATCTATCTGATAGTGTTTTAGGTACTTTATTTAGACATCTCCAACAATTTTGACTACTATTTTTTGGATTTAATTTAACAATTTTAATTCCGAATTTTCTAGCTTGATGCTGAAGTATTTCCACAAATTGACTAATTGCACAATCGCTGAAGCTTTTATTTAATCCTGCCTTACGACTGTTCCCATTTTCGACATAATTTTCATCAATTTTTTTAGGTTTATTTTTACGTCGAAGATTGGCTATTTTTAAGTCTTCGATGAAGATTACTTCTGCTTTTCGGCAAAGCTTTTTAGCTTCTTCGTAATGCCATTGCTTTCTTTGCCTAGCTATCTTTTGATGTAATTTAGCAATTGCTTTTCGTATAAGTTTTTTCGCCTTTTTACTACGATTGTTGTCTGCTAATTTACGTTGGAGTTTAGCTAATTTATCTTCAGATTTTCTGAAATATTTTTTAGGTAAAACTTGGTTATTTAAATTGTCAGTATAGAGTTTTTCAAGACCTAAATCTATTGCTAGCGAATTATTTTCTGTAGCAATAATATCAGGTACAAATTCTGGTACTGATTTATCTTCAACAATAAAAGTTACATAATAGCCATCTGCTTTCTTAGTAATAGAAGCTGTTTTTATTTGAAAACCTTCTTGTATAGGACGATGGCGAACAAATTTAATTAATCCTAGTTTCGGAAAATTAATTTTGTTATCAACAATCCAATTATCTTTAGCTTGAGGGAAAGTGAAAGTTCGGTAGCGGTTTTTAGATTTAAAACGTGGTCTACCACTACGCTTTCCTTTGCTATCTCCTTGAATGAATCTATCGAAAGCAAGTTTAACTCTTTTGACACAATCCTGAAGTACCTGCGAGTAAATCTGTTTGTACCAAGGTCGGTTTTTCTTTAATTCAGGCAACGAAGCTGATTGTGAATGCCAATCTCGATTGTCTCTCAAAACTTGACTGCCAATCGTACAAGCAATTTGGCAAAACGCACCTTGAGGTATTACACAATCAGAACGGTTATATTGCCACCATTGAAACCTGTCAGCAAGGAAGTAGTTGTATTGATACCGAAGCAGATCCAGCCATTTATCGATGTCTCGACGTTGGTTAGTGCTAGGCAATAATTTATACTGAAATGCTTGCTTCATGGTCACAATTAGAAGTACACTAAATTTAGTGTGCCATAAAATCCATGAACAGTGTCAAGAAATTACGATGACTTAATATCAAGTGCTAGAAGCGTTTCATCACTTAAAGCCCATTTAGTGTTAGTACCAAAATACAGAAGACCATTATTTAACAACGAGATATTGACTCGCTTAGAAATTCTAATCAAGAATTTACTAGCAAAATGGAATTGTCCTTGTTTGGAGGTGAATGGAGAAAAAGACCATTTACACGTAATTTTTCAATACACACCTCAAATCCAATTAAGCAAATTAGTCAACAATTTAAAAACAGTAACTAGTCGTCAACTAAAAAAAGAATTTCCAGAACGATTTGAGCAATTCTACTGGAAAGATGCTTTATGGTCAGGTAGTTACTTTATTTCGTCTTGTGGAGGAGTAACGGTAGAAGTATTGAAGCAATATGTACAAGAACAAAACCGTCCCGATTAGTGTTTAGTTCGATTCATCTTATCGCTTTTGGCTAACGCCAATAAGCGTAAATCTTCTCTCACAAAAAGATAAAAATACCCTACTTACCGAAGAAGGGTATTTAAGTTGACGCTCCCATCGACGGAGTCGAGGGATTCTTGGACTCACCATTGCCAGTTTAAGTTTTCCTTACTACTGGTTTTACGCGGTGATACCTAGTCTTTCAACTAGCTTCTCAAGCGTAGATTTCCGTCCGCCCGACGGTATCTATCTAATATTAACAGGGTTCGCTCTCATCTCTCAACGGAGCAGAGAGTCTTCCCACTCAATAGATACAAAATATAAAAGAGCTTTTATAAATCACCACCGCGTGCAGCCAACAAAAAGATGACTATCGGACCAGAAAGCATAATTAATGCTACACAAGTCAGTTGAAAAATTACGTTGAAATCGATACCACTAAAAAGGTTAGTTATAAAACTCATCTTTTCTCCTAAAATTTACCCAAACCGAGCTTAAGAAATGGCTTAATCTTGTCCGCCATTGTCTATAATACCTGGGAATTATCTGCTATTTCTCAGCATATATACAAAAGTACGTAAAGTTTTGTTTCAATAAATAAAATATGGTAACTTGGCGTTGTGTTAATAATTGTGGAGCTTGTTGTTATCTAAATCCTAGTGAAAGACCTGATTTAGAAGACTATCTTTCTCCTGAAGAATTGCAAAGATATCTGAGTATGGTAGGAGAAGACGGTTGGTGTATCAATTTTGACCAGGAAACTAGAAAATGCCAAATTTATGAGGTTCGTCCTCGTTTTTGTCGTGTCAAACCTGATATTTTTAAGCAAATGTATGGAGTCATGTCCGAAGATTTTCATGAGTTTGCGATTGATTGTTGTCATCAACACATTGAAGATCTGTATGGGGAAAATAGCGAGGAGATGGAATATTATAATCAGGAAGTTTATGGCACAACAGCCGATGGGAAATAAGATGAAGTCAGCTTGAATACTTCTGCTTTGTTTATAAGTAGTAATGCAAAATTAAATACACTGGTGAAGAAAAAAAAATAGAGAACGGGGAATAGGGAATAGGGAACAGGGAATAGCCACCACTCACCAGTTATCAGTTTGATTTTGAACTATATCATAGATAAATATCAATATTTGCTCGTTGAAATCCGTTTCCACGGGCTTGAACTTTAAGCAGTATAAAATAGTCTTAACATTCAAGAAATTCAATTAATTGGTAAATTTTTGACAATTAAGTTTAAAATAGGCTAATTAATTATGAATAGATTATGAATAACTTCAGCTCGAAATTTTGATGGAGAAAACTAAAAATCATCCCTTACCCGAACCAATAGATCTATTAACAACTGATATACATAGGATTGAAGTTGATTTTCAAGAACATTTAAGCCATTATAAAAAAACTAGTTTTTGGACAGTTTTTAGTTCTACGTTTATTACTATTTTTTTTGCAGAAATAGGAGATAAAACTCAATTAGTTACTCTCTTTATGAGTGCTGAATCTCAATCTCCCTGGATAGTTTTTCTTGGTGCAGCTATGGCTTTAGTAGCTACTAGTTTATTAGGAGTTTTGATTGGTTATTGGTTAGCCAAAAAATTATCTCCGAAAACATTGGATCTAGGAGTAGCAATTTTGTTACTGTTAATTACCGGCTGGCTAATTCAAGATGTAATTAGCTAACTTGATTGATAACTAATAAATATAAAAATAAAATGGATTGGCAACTTTTAGGTCTTAGTTTTATAACCGTATTTTTAGCAGAAATAGGAGATAAAAGTCAGCTTGCTGCGATCGCTCTTGGGGGAACTTCTAAATATCCTCGTGCTGTATTTCTGGGTTCAACAGTTGCTTTAATTTTAGCTAGTTTTTTAGGTGTTATTGCTGGTGGAGGCTTTGCACAAATTTTACCAGAACGTTTGCTCAAAGCATTTGCTGCGATCGCCTTTGCAATTATGGCATTACGTTTAGTTTGGCAATCTCATAAATCCTGAGTTATATCAAGTTTGGTTGAATACTTACATTTTTTGTGAGGTTAGGTAATTAAGTAATTAGTAATTAGTAATTACTAATTACTAATAAATGGTAACTGGTAAATGCAACAAGCCTTTTTATTTCAACCAATTATTCGTACTTGATCTTATTAGATGAGGTTGAGCTAAAAACTAAGAGCTAAGAGCTAAGAGCTACGAAGCTCAAAAACCATCTAAACTATAGCAAACATTTGAGTATTTCAGATTATTAAAAATATTATATTGCAATTTAACCAGTGAGATTTAAGCAATAAATTAGAACTAATTAAATTGTTATAAAAAGCTTGAAAATCAAAAGATTAGCAAGCTTTTTTTTTATAATGATCATATTTTTTTGAATGCCATAGTTTAAAAAATAAACATTATAATACTCAATCACTTCATGAAATTTTGATGATCATTGATAGTTTTTACAGAAAGTTTGGGAAACATAAGAGAGAGTTATACTCAAACTATTTGATGATCAGCATTTACAAACATAACTATGCAATCATATCAATATGAACCTCAACAATTAGATTTGAAGCTGGAATCAATCAAAAATGAAGAATATAGTGGAATAATCAAATTAGAAACTCAAGATCAATCTGGTCAAGTTCAGAAATCTCGAGTGTTAATTTGGCATAAAGGTAATATTGTTTATGGAGGTTCAAAAGTTCCTGATAATCAAGAATTTGCTTTAATTTTAGGCAAAAAATTTCAGCCCAATTTAATTAATACTGGGATTAAAGTTGTACTCAAACAAATTGATAATTCTAATTCAGTTCAAGAAACTATCAATGGATTAGTTAAATTACGAATTTTAAAATGGGAAGAAATTGAATCTTTTGTTCAAGAAAGAGTAATTTGGTTGCTTGAAGAATTATACTCTTTACCAGGAAAAATTACTTACGAGCCTTCGCTGAATTTTGATTTTTGTTTTGGTGAAAACTGTCATGGTTTAGATTGGTTTGCTCTAAAATCTGAGTTAACTAATCGTCAACAAAAATGGTCTATTTTTGCATCGTTAATTCCTTCAATTAATGCAATTCCATTTCTTAGTGGTGGAGGATTAAATGCGGTTAATAATCCAACTGTTCAGCAACATTTGGAACAATGGATAGATGGTAAAACCAGTTTAGCCGATATTGCTAGACAATTAGATAAAGATCCACTTAATATTGCTAATTCATATTATCAGTGGGCGCAAGCTGGTTGGGTTAAATTTGCAACCAAACCCATTGATGATATTCAACTACAAAATACTAATAAACCAATTATTGTTTGTATTGATGATAGTCCGATCATCCGCACCATGTTAAATCGGACTTTGAGCGATCGCTATCAGGTGTTACTCGCTAGTAATGCAGTAGAAGGGTTGAATTTTATTTATAACAATCCTATCTCTTTAGTAATTCTCGATCTTTCTATGCCAGATATTGATGGGTTAGAAGTATGTAGCACGATCCGCAAAATTCCTAAATTTCAAGAACTACCGATTATCATGCTAACAGCTAGAGATGGATTTGTTAATAAATTCAAAGGAAAAATGGCTGGATCTAATAAATACCTAACTAAACCTTTTGATGAACGAGAATTGCTAGAAATTGTTAATAGTTTTTTAGGTGTTTGAGTGAAGTATTATTAGTTGATTTTATTTTTAAGGGAAATTTTCTAACTAAATGTAATTTTAATTGTAATTAGCTATGGACACTAAACCATATCTGCTTTTTAGTCTTAATGATTCTCATTATGGTATTGATACAAATATCGTTCGAGAAATATTTTATTTACCAGAATTGATTTCTGTAGCAGAAACACCACGTGATGTTGTTGGGATTCTCAATCTTCGTTCACAAATTGTCCCAATAATGCATTTGTCTTTAAGGTTAGGATTACCTTGGGCAGAATGCAACAGCGATGATTATGTAATCATTTTAAAATGGCAATAATTATTAATTGGTATTATTGTTAATCATGTTCAAGAAGTTAAGGAAATTGTCGAGCAAGCAATTACAAAAAATATTGATTACGGCAGAGTTAATCAGATAAAACTTCCTTTTGTCACAGGAATAGCTCAAGTTGAACAACAGGAAATTATTTTATTAAATCATGAAAATTTAGTTCGTTATCCTGATGAAGTTCAAGATTCAATCACTGCTGGAAAAGAGGTAATTAATATTGATAATGAGGCTACTCTGAGTCAGTTTAATAGTAGTAACTTCTATAGTTTATGTTTGCCCAATGCTACTGCTGAAATTAAAAATATCTTGCGAGAAAGAGCCAACAATTTACGTCATTCTTTAGTTGATTTTAATGAAACTCAACTAAGTTCTATCGCCATTATTAGCTTAAATCAGGAATATTTTGGCGTTAGTTTAGATTTAATTCAAGAATTTACTGATTTACTTCATTACACTCCTATTCCTTGCTGCCCTAATCATATTATTGGCAATATGAATTTACGAGGAGAAATTATTACTTTAATTGATATTTGTCAATTTTTAAATTTGGGAAATAGTTCTGGCACAACTCGTAAAAAAGTAGCCATAGTCAAGTTAAAAGATTTTGTAACTGGAATTGTCATTGACGAAGTACTCGATGTCACTTCTCTAAGTAACAGAGAAATCAAACAAGAATTGGAAGCAAAAACAAGCAATCGATATCTCCAAGAAACTATTCTTTATCAACAAAAAATTATCGGGATTCTGGACTTAAAAAAAATAATTGAAAAGCCAGAATTGATAGTGAATTATAACGAGCAAATCGCTTGCTAATTTACAGAAAATATCTAATTTGTGTCTCTTGATAAATTTTAAATCAGGTAAACACTCCAACTTGATTTCAACAATTAACTAGCAAATAGTTCTATTTAAATTTAGAGTAAATTTATGAAAATTACTACACAATTACAAGGCTCAATCGTTGGTATTGCAATTATTGGTGTTTGTAGTTTAATTGGTACTTTTGCAACTTCTACTGATGGTGACGCTAAAATCGTAAATCAGTCAGGAATCGTTAGAGGTGCTAGTCAAAAACTAATCAAACAAGAAATGGCTGGTCAAACTGACGATCAATTAATTAGCAAGCTAGACAAAACTATTGATGCATTAATTAATGGTGATAAAGAATTAGGATTACCACCGGCTAAAAATCCAGACTTTTTAGCAAAAATGCAACAGGTTAAAACTAATTGGTCAAATCTTAAAACTAGTATTGTAAAACTTAGACAAGATCCTAGTTACGCCGATGAAATTTTTAATGAAAGTCAAGATTTTTTTACTATTACTAATGATGCTGTCTTTGCTGCCGAAGCAATCTACAATAGCAAAGTTAAAAATGTAAAACTGTTTGAAATATTTTTATTTTCTACAGAAATAGTTATTATAATCGCTATTTTATTTATTAGTCGTAGGATTAGTTTTTTATTAAAATTTTCTGCTAATAATATCGCATCATCATCAACAGAAATCGCCTCAACCGTAGAACAACAAGAACGCACTGTCAACGAACAAGCAAGTTCAGTTAGTCAAACTACTACCACCATGGATGAATTGGGTTCTTCTTCGCGTCAATCCGCCGAACAAGCCGAATCCTCTGCCAATGGCGCAAAACAAGCACTTTCTCTCGCCGAACAAGGGACTCAAGCCGTACAACAAACCATGGCAGGCATGAATCTGCTTCAAGACAAAGTTCAGGCGATCGCATAACAAATCATTAGTCTGAGTGAGCAAACTGGACAAATTGGCGGTATTTCCGAATTAGTCGCCGAACTTGCCAATCAAACGAATATGCTCGCTCTCAATGCTGCGGTAGAAGCTGCTCATGCTGGCGAACAAGGACAAGGTTTTAGTGTCGTAGCTGCTGAAATTCGTAAATTGGCTGAACGTAGTAAAACTTCTGCCGAGAGGATCAAAGGTTTAGTTAATCAAATTCAAACCGAGATTAATCGGACGGTAATGGTAACTGATGAAGGAACTAAAACAGTTAACCAAGGTTTGCAGTTAGCTCAAGGAACAGCTTCTACTTTTGCAGGAGTAGCTGATGCAGTCAATAACGTGTTTCTCAATTCGCAACAGATTTCCTTAAGTGCCAAACAACAAGCAGTAGCAATTCAACAGATGCTGAGTGCGATGAAGGAAATTGATTTGGGTGCGAAGGAGACTGCTAGTGGCATTAGTCAAGTCAGGATTAGTACTCGACAACTGACTGAGGTTGCTCAACAGCTTAAAGAGTTG
The DNA here is from genome assembly GCA_964562685.1 of uncultured bacterium. Taxonomy (GTDB): domain Bacteria; phylum Cyanobacteriota; class Cyanobacteriia; order Cyanobacteriales; family Xenococcaceae; genus Stanieria. The sequence continues at coordinate 10,839 of CAZLUP010000036.1, read as the reverse complement.
GTTTGATATTTGTCATTGGTTAGTAAACTTAGGTTATCTAAAAAAACTATGAAAATCGAAGACGACGAACTTAGAGAGTTATATAAAGCTTCTAGCACAGAAAGAATTGGTAAGCTTGAACAAGGCTTACTTCATCTCGAACAAAATCCCCAAGATCAAGCCAAATTAGAAGAATTATTGCGAGAAGCTCATACCCTCAAAGGTGATTCGCGGATGTTGGGTTTAAATGAGATCGAAATGTTGATTCATCAACTAGAAGATTGTTTAGCTGCCATTAAACGAGGAGAAGAGACTTTTAATCCTCAAACTTGCGATCGCTATTATCAAGCATTAGATGCTATTTCACAGTTAGCTCATCAAGCTATTACAGGCGAAGAAGCTAATGTTAATACTTTTCAAGTTTTAGCTGCCTTAATGGGAGCAGAGGTAGAGCTTGCTTCTGAATCAACATCTTCTTCAAAAGATGATTTGTTTGGGGATTCAACTCCCACCACGTTAGATGCAAATAAATTGTCTAAGGATGATTTATTGGGAGATTTTGCTTCTACTGTTACGCCAAGCAATACCAATTTAATTCCAGAATCAAAAACTAGTAATGTTAAATCAGCTAGCGATCAAATCATTGATACCATTCGAGTTGAACCAGAAAAGTTAGATGCTTTAATGGCACAAGCGGGAGAGTTAACCGTAGCCAAACAAAGAATTAATAATCAAGTCAACTATATTCAAGAAATTAGCGGTCTTTGTGCAGAATTGAATCAAAACAAACTCAATTATCGTTTATTGTTCCACAAAATCGAACAAAATTTAAGTGCAGAATATCTTAAATCTTTTCATGATTTTCTAGCTCAAACTCAATCAAGTTTAGAGCGGTTAGAAACTTTAGTCGATCAATTACAAGAGCGTAGCGAAGAAGATAGCACTAACTTAGATTTAGTGAGTAATCGACTAGAAAAAGGAATTCGCAACTTAAGACTTTTACCACTATCAAACGTCTTCAACCTGTTTCATCGTTTAGTTAGAGATTTAGGTAAAGAGCAGAACAAACAAATTCAACTATCGATTCAAGGTGGTAATACTCTGGTTGATAAACGAATTTTGGAAGAACTTAAAGACCCCTTATTACATATTATTCGTAATGCGATCGATCACGGCATTGAAACACCTTCTGAAAGACAAAGTCAAGGAAAACCACCAACAGCTACCATTCAGATGCGCGGTTATCAAATCGGTAGTAGTGTAATCGTCGAAATCAAAGATGATGGCAGAGGATTAGATTTAGAACAAATTAAACAAACCGCTTTACGAAGAGAAATTCACACCGAAGCAGAATTAGCTCAAATGAGTAGAGAACAAATTCAAGCTCTTATTTTTGCTTCAGGATTTTCAACTCGAACTAAAGTTACCGATATTTCTGGCAGAGGTGTTGGTTTAGATGTTGTTCGTGCCAATGTCGAAAAACTTAAAGGCAATATCGAAGTAACATCTACTCCCAATCAAGGTTGTCAATTTAGTTTAAGATTAAGTAGTGCGATCGCTCAATTACAACAACTAATTATCCAACCAACAAATCAAATTGATTACTATTATTTGTTAGCCAAAATTTATGCTGATACAGGCAAACATCAAGACGCGATCGCAGTTTGTCAATCCGCCTTACAAATAGATTCTTTAGCTGTGTCAATTTATTATCTTTTAGCCCAAGTCAAAGAAGAATTAGGTAATTTTATCGAAGCCAAAGAATTACTAAAAAAAATTATTTATCTCGATCAATCATTTATTGCTGCTTATTTAAATCTGAGTCAACTTTATCAGCAGGAAGGTGATTTAAAAAGAACTTTCAAAATACAATTGGCTGCTTTGAATATTCTTAAACAACTGCCTCAAAACCAAAAAATTCATGGCATGGGTAACTTAACAACTCAAGAGCTAATTTTTAGACTAGAAACAATGATTTAAAGCAAAGATTAAAAAAATAATTCAGTAAATAAACACAAAAAATTTTAAATTTTCTTTAACAAAATTTATATTTTTCAGTAAGCTTTCGGATGTTAAAACCCAAATAAATATCCAATAATTGCAAAAGAAAGCACAAAAAGACTAATAAGCTACGATTAGAAATCTTTTTTTTTCTGATTGGCTTAGTTCAGAATACTGCACAAAAATAAATATTTCTTAAAATTGTATTCTGAAGCATTATCTAAATGTGTTTTGTGACCAAAAAAAAGTAAATGCGGTCTTGCATCTTTATTAAAATCAATGCATTTGACCGCAAGTGTTTAATGAATTGTTTTGTGATTCTTATGGTCAACAAAAATAACATAAATTCTGCTCAAAAACAAGCAGAAAATATTGCCTTTGCTACTCAATCAAAGGATATTCAAAAATCCGATTTGACTAACGCTGAATGGGCGCAAATTGCCCCAGGCAAAGTAGTAATAGCAACCGAAAATCGTGCTTGGTTGTATCAACCCCATTCTGCTGAGGATCGCTTTGCTCAACCAATGGAATCTGTGGGCAGTCATGCTACCACTCGAAACTTATTAGATACAGCAATCGCTGCTGCTAAATACGCTATCAAGTCTAACGTTAGACCTCCTACGTTAACTCCTATACGCTGGGTTTGGCGATTAGCCAGTGCTTACCATTTGACTTCTCCTGTCCCTAGGCTAATGAAAGATGCTGCTATCGGTTTTGCTGGTAATGGTCGTAGTCTTTTAAAACAATGGGCTTTAGGGAAAGCTAAAGAGGAGAAAGGTCACGACCAACTGGCTTTGCTTGACATTCAGTCCTTGGGATACGATGCTGAAGCGGTAGTAAAAGTACTTGTCCCCCCTGCTGCGGTAACTTTGATAGATTACTTGACTCGCAGCGCACAAGATAACGATCCTATCGATTGTGTCGGCTACTCATATACAATGGAACGCATGGCGTTAGGTATTGGAGCGAATTATATCCAAAAGGTAGAAGCACTACTACCACAAAAAACTAATGCTACCCGATGTCTGCGTGTACATAGTTCCGTTGGTGCCGATGCAGAACACGTAGAGGAAAATGTATCAATAATAGCAAAGCTTACTCCCTCTGAGCGGATTCGTATAGCGCGAGCTTGTTACGAAACTGCATTAATGTGTTTCAGTCCTCCACCTGAAGCCTATATCTCAGATGAAGAACTTCAGCAAATATTGCAACCATTAAAGCTCAATCAATAATTATAGGTAAATACTAGTTTTTACCTCTTTTTATCACAAATTGAAAACTAAGAACCAACCGTTTTTAGTACTAATTACTTTCAAACAAACATACAGGAGAATGAACATGAACACTGCAACAGTTACTCAAATCAAACCAGTTGATAATAGCTTAGAAATTTTAAATGAATTTGGGATTGAAATCGATCTAGAAACTATTTTGGTTGAAGAATACGAATTAGGACTAGCTAGTGACATTAGCAATGGTCTTTAATTGACTCATTCAATTTATACTAAAATTTCAAGAATCAAGAACAAATTGTTCTTGGTTCTTATACCAATTCTCAAAAATAGTTGAGGCACGAAACCCAACCAAATGTTATTAATGTTGGGTTTCACTCTCGTTCTACCGTTCCCTACCAAGTCTCTTTTTAATGCATGATAAATATTATTAACTGTGCAATTTATTTGATGTAAACTTATATAGCAGTTCTCAGATTAATAAGATACAGTTCATTTCTCTGTTTTTTGTTCATAGTTGAGACCTACGGTAGTGCGCTTCGCTTATGTTAATTGTTGGTCGCTACGCGCATCTTCGGTGAGGTTGATTCTTCATCTCTCATAATTAGTAATTAGTAATTACTAATGGTGTACCTCACCTATTTGAGAAAGGCTATACTTTGATTTTTAGAGGTTACTTTATCTTTCTTGTAACTGTACCGAACGATTAAAACGATTCATAATAGAAGCAATAATTAAATTAATAGTCAAATAAGTAATCATCACAACTAATAACATTTCTATAGATCGTCCCGTTTGATTAGAAATGGTACTAGAAATAGCATAAAGATCATTGTAACCAATCGCGATCGCTAGACTAGAATTTTTTGCTAAATTGAGAAATTCACTAGTTAAAGGGGGAATCATCACTCGTAAAGCTTGGGGAAAAATTACTAGTTGCATGACTAAACTAGGTTTTAACCCTAATGCTCTTGCTGCTTCCCATTGTCCTTTACTCACTGATTGAATACCTGCTCTAACCACTTCAGCAATAAAAGCAGCCGTATAGATACTTAAGCCAATTAATAAAGTAGTCAATTCTGGAGAAAGATTAATTCCTCCTATAATATTATTTTGTTCTAATTGTGGTATTTCCCAATCAATTCCCCACAAAAAAATAGCAATAGCTGCAATAATTATTCCTCCTAAAAACCAAAGCCAGATTTGTCCTGATTCTCCTCTTTCTTCAACGTTTTGAATTCTTTTCAGCCAAAAAATAATCGCTAAAATAATACTAATAATAATAAATACCAGACTCAACCAAGTTTTTATATTCATAACGAACCAAGGAATATCCATACCTCGATTGGTCAAATAAATTACTTTACCTATAGTTACGGGATTATCTACCTTGGGAAGTCTTAAAAAAACGGCAAAATACCAAAAAAACAATTGTAATAATAAAGGAGTATTGCGTAGAGTTTCAACATAAATTGTTGCCAATTGACGCACTAACCAATTATTAGATAATCTACTAATTCCAATAATAATTCCAATTGTAGTAGCAATAATAATGCCAAAAAACATTACTTGCAAAGAATTAAGCAATCCAACTAAAATTGCTTTGGTATAAGGATCGGTAGGACTATAAGCAATTGGTGAATTGCCGATCCCAAAAGAAGCTGGGCGAGATAGAAAATTAAACCCAAAAGTTAAACCTAAGCGTTGAAAATTACGGACTAAATTATTTCCTAAAATTACAATAATAGTAAATACAATCAGTAAAACAATTGCTTGTCCTACTAGATTTAAAATTCGGCTATCTCGCCAAAAAGGTATTTTTTCTTGAGTCATTTATATTTAGTGGTTTATAAGTCGCACTAGTATTTTTAGCGATCGCATGACGAATGACTAATCAAACTTAACGAAACGGAGGAGAATATAATAATCCGCCATCCCTCCAAAGTGCGTTCAAACCTCTTTCTAAACCAAAAGGTTGACCGATGTTGCGATCATAAATTTCTCCATAGTTACCGACATGATTGATAATTCGGGCAGCAAAATCATTAGGAAGTCCTAAATCTTGTCCTAAGTTACCTTCTTGTCCCAAAAAACGTTTAATTTCTGGGTTATCTGTGGCAGCAAATTCACTAATATTTTCGGAATTGATGCCAAATTCTTCAGCTTGAATCAAAGCAAAAGTAATCCACTTCACTGCATCAGACCATCTAGAGTCACCATTGGCAACCATTGGTGCTAGGGGTTCTTTAGAAATTACTTCCTCAAGAACGATATGATTATTTGGTTCAGCTAAAACCGCACGACGAGCAGTCAATTGAGAGCGATCGCTAGTAACTCCTTGACATCGACCTTGTTCGTAAGCGACATAAAGAGCATCGACATCATCAAATACGACTGGTTGATAAGTAAGTCCGAGCTTCCGCATTTGATCGGCGAGATTTTGTTCTGTAGTTGTTCCAGAGAGAACGCAGATTGATTTATTGCCCAAATCTGCCAATTTTTTGACGTTACTAGCTTTGGATACCATCACTCCTTGACCATCATAAAAGAGAATAGGAGCAAATTCCATCCCATTAGCACTGTCACGACTACTAGTCCAAGTAGTATTGCGACTTACTAAGTCTACTTCTCCCGACTGGACGGCAGTAAAACGTTCTTGTGCGCTGAGGTCACGAAATTCAACTTTAGTCGGATCGTCAAATAAAGCAGATGCTACTGCCCGACAAAAATCTGCATCCATGCCTGAATATTCACCATTTTCATTAACGAAGCTAAAACCTGGCAGTTGTCCGTTGACTCCGCAAACAAGATTACCACGGCTTTTGACTTGATCGAGAAGACTGTTTGTATTATTAGTGTTACTTAATTGTGATTGACTAGTTTGGGCTTCTGAATTGGGATTGCTTTGTCTAGTTTCACAACCACCTAAAAAGGAAAATAGTAAGCTAATTAAAAGCAACGAACTCCATTGCTTGATTTGACGGTTTTTCATGTTCTTGACTTACTATATTGATAACTTTATTCAGAGAGTATAAGCTGACACACACAATTTTCTAAATTTAGTGACAAAATTTTAACTAAATGGTGATTTATATTTAAGTAATTCGTATAAAAATTTATAAAATTGGTCTTTTTTTCTACCAACTTTACTTTTTCTAATTCTTAAACCTTAAAAATAGTTATTGATTCTGATTGAATCTTACGCAGAATACCAACAACTAAATTGTTCTTCAATCAAATCGATCACACTTTGACTATTGAGGGGATGAGCTAGTAAAAATCCTTGCCCATATTCACAACCTAAATTACGTAACATCTGAAGTTGAGCTTCAGTTTCAATACCTTCGGCAATGACATTTAATTCTAAACTATGTGCCAAATTGATAATTGCCTTAAGAATATCGTAATTTTTATCGTTGCCTTCTTGACTGACGAAACAACGGTCAATTTTTACTGTATCAATTGGTAAATAACGTAAATAATTTAGAGAAGAATAACCAGTACCAAAATCATCAATGCATAATTGAATATCTCGTTGTTTTAACTGTTCGAGGATTTTAGTTACTGCTGAAGGATTTTCCATCAAAACACTTTCAGTAATTTCTAGTTTTAGATGCTTTCCTGTTAACGAAAAAGTTTGTAGTAATCGGTCAATGTGAGAGATCAATTCTGGATGAGATAGTTGAATTCCAGAAACATTGACACTAATTGCTAAAGGCAAAGAATGAGAAAATTGTTTTTGCCATAAAGACAATTGTTGACAAGCTTCGGTTAAAACCCACTGACCAAGGGGAATAATTAAACCAGTTTCTTCCGAAAGAGGAATAAATTTTCCTGGTGATACTAATCCTAAAAAAGGATGTTTCCATCGGACTAAAACTTCTAAACAATTGATTTGTTCAGTATTTAAATTGACGATCGCTTGATAATTGAGGTGTAATTGGTTTTTGGTAATGGCTTGTTGAAGATCGTTTTCGAGTTGCAATCTCGTGACAACATTCTGATGGATTGTTTTGTCAAATACTACTGCATAGTTGACAAAATCAGGTTTAGCTTGATTCATTGCCGTATCTGCTGCTTGCAAAAATTGTTCTGGTTGTTGGTAACCAAGGCTATTGAAAGCAATACCGATCCTAATTCCTGAAAAAGCGATCGTTTTATCTACTTGAAAAGGTTCGATTAGTTGTTCATGGATTATTTTAGCTTGATGTTGTGCTTGTTTTTCTAAAGAAGTATCACTGAGGTTCATTTCTCGTGTTTGTCCCCAAAAAGTTTGCAGCGATGCTTTAGTTGCTAAATCTGTAAGCAAAACAGCAAATTCATCTACACCAATACGCGCTAACAAATCTTGTGGTTGCAAACAAACTTCAATTCTTTTGCTGGCAGCTATCAGCAGCTTTTCACTAAAAGTATGACCCAAGCTATATTTAACTTTAGAAACGCGATCGAGCTTAATTAATAAAACAGCAAAGGACTGATTATTTTGAATCTGTTGAGCTAAATGTTGAGTAAATAATCTTTGATTGGGTAAATTCGTTAACTCATCATAATAAGCTAAATACTTGAGTTTTTCTTGGGCATGATGATGTTCTTGTCGTAATACAGCTTCTCTCGATTCTCTCTCTACAGCAGCAACTAAGCGAGTCAATTTTCCTTTGATAAAATAATCATGCGCTCCTGCCTTCATCGCTGCTACAGCCGTATCTTCGCCAATTTTGCCCGAAACAATAATAAAAGGTAAATCTAAATTATTTTCTTTTAATAAATTTAAAGCCCCAATCGCACTAAACTGGGGCAAAGAATAATCAGCCAAAATAATATCCCATTGCTGGCGAGCTTCAAGAGCAACCTGCATTTCTGCTTTAGTTTCTACTCGCTGATAAATTATCTGATAGCCACCACGTTCTAATTCAATTACTAATAAATCAGTATCATCTTCTGAGTCTTCAACAATTAGAACTCGTAGCAGCTTACTCATTTAATGCTCCAAAATAAGGTGGGGCTTGGTTGATAGTTAACCAATAATACGTTATTTCTCTAACAAAATTTTTCAGCATTGTAAAGTCTACTGGTTTATGAATATAACTATTACAACCATAAACATAGCCGTTGATAATGTCTTCGGGTTCAAGTGAAGAACTAATAATTGTTACGGGTAACAGTCTGGTAATTGGATTAGCACGAATGCGTTGCAGAATTTCTAAACCATTGATTTGGGGTAAATTTAAATCGAGTAAAACTAAATCTGGCATGACATTTAAATCGCGATCGCGAAAACTGCCAGTACCAAATAGATATTCTAAAGCGATTATGCCATCAGGTACAATGACTAAATTATGTTCAACTTCGCTTTCGTTAAACGCTAATCTAATTAACTCTTGATAGTCACGATTATCCTCTACTAACAAGATGGTATTACTACTCATTTTTTATGATAGTTGTAAAGTAAGACAGAGAAAAATAAAATACTAACTATTGAGTGAATTTTTTCATTTTTATAAAGTATTGGCTGATTGACTCTGGTAAGTTAAGTCTGAATTCCTGAAAAATCCAGGAATTTGCTCCCAATATAAAATTAGAAGATGAAAAAACTGATAATCAATAATCTTTTAATTGGCACAAAAGTAATAAGTATTTAATTTATGGGCTAATAATATTAGGTATTATTAATTTAATCTTTTTTACTTAAAAAGCAAAGTGGAAACAAATGATTAAATTTTTATTTAATCAACTATTTAGTTTATTAGTTCTTTAAGATTCAATCAAAAAGCTGATTCTAATCAAGAAAAAATATATCGCTGTGATTTGAATTTTATTTGAATAACTTTAAAATCATTGAGAGTTAACAATAAAAAATTAATAATCTATTTGTAAATTCTTTAAAATAAAGATTTTTCTTGATGTTTTTTTTATTTAAATAATTATCTGAAAAACAAGTTTTGATAAAAACTGATTGAACCAAAAGTTTGGTTGCGCTCTGAATTAGCTTTAAAATATAGTAAAAATACTTTATGCTACAAAAATTGTTCGGCTTTTGTATATTTAGATATAAGAGTATTTAGCTAGAAAACAAATTATCAAACTCTCTTCGTATTTTTTTGCCAATCTTCAACCATCAACTAAAGTAGATGTCAGATTTATTTATAGAAAATTACTAACCCAAGCCAACATAGTAGTAAAATTGACAGTTGTATTCTCGGCACAGACTGTGATTGAACGCTATACTCTGCCTGAAATGGGCGAAATTTGGACTGATAACTATAAACTCAAAACCTGGCTACAAGTAGAAATAGCAGTCTGCGAGGCGCAAGCTGAACTCGGTTATATTCCTCAAGCAGCAGTAGAAGAAATTAAAGCAAAAGCTAATTTCGATCCTGATCGCATTTTAGAAATAGAAGCAGAAGTTCGCCACGATGTGATTGCTTTTTTGACTAACGTTAATGAATACGTAGGTGATGCAGGTAGATATATTCATTTGGGTTTAACCAGTTCCGATGTGTTAGATACTGGTTTGGCTTTACAATTAGTTGCTAGTCTCAATCTCATTTTAGAAAAGTTAGAAGAACTAATCCAAGCGATTCGTTACCAAGCACAACAACACCGTTATACAGTAATGGTAGGTCGTTCTCATGGTATTCATGCAGAACCAATTACATTTGGTTTTAAACTAGCAGGATGGTTAGCAGAAGTATTACGCAATCGCGATCGCTTGGTTAGATTAAGACAAGATATTGCTGTGGGTAAAATTTCGGGTGCAGTCGGTACTTATGCGAATATCGATCCTCAAGTAGAAACGATCGCTTGTCAAAAATTAGGCTTAGAACCCGATACTGCTTCAACTCAAGTCATTTCTCGCGATCGTCATGCTGAATACGTTCAACAACTTGCCTTACTAGCAGCTTCCATCGAACGGTTTGCTGTCGAAATTCGCAATTTACAGCGGACAGATGTATTAGAAGTAGAAGAATTTTTTACCAAAAAACAAAAAGGTTCTTCAGCTATGCCCCACAAACGCAACCCTATTCGTTCGGAACGTTTAACAGGGATGGCAAGAATTATCCGAGGCAATGCTATGGCAGCTTTGGAAAATGTTGCTCTTTGGCACGAACGCGATATTTCCCATAGCGCAGTAGAACGAGTAATTTTACCAGATAGCTGTATTTTAATTCACTTCATGCTCAAGGAAACTACCAGTTTAGTTAAGAATTTACTGGTTTATCCTGACAATATGAAACGCAATATGAATGTTTATGGTGGGGTGATTTTCTCCCAAAGAGTCTTACTCGCTTTAGTAGAAAAAGGGATGAGTCGAGAAGAAGCTTATCGAGTTGTGCAAGGATGCGCCCACACAGCTTGGAATACTATTGATGGAGATTTTCGTAAGTTAATTAGTCAAGATGAAACAGTCAATCAATTCTTATCTGCTGAAGAAATTAGTGCCTGTTTTGATCCTCAACATCATCTTCGCAATCTAGACGAGATTTATCAACGGTTAGGGATTTAGTTGTTTGTTCTTAGTTGTTTGTCTTTATGTTATAACCGTATTATTAATAGTTATCGAATGACCAATGACTAATATCAAGTACGGATAATCAATTAAAATAAAATGGCATCCATTCAAATAAAG
>CAZLUP010000035.1:0-46635 GCA_964562685.1 uncultured bacterium | reverse complement strand
AAGTTCGCTTTCATCCCTTCGGAAATCCGAGGGACTTCTCGCTCACAAAAGTTAAGATACACCAAAATAGCAAAAAAATAGATTGCTGCGATCGATTAACTAGATTCATAAATTAATGATTGATAGCAGTTTTAGTTAGATATTTTTTCAAAAATAGGATTAGTCACAGCAAAGGCGATGAAACTTGAAGCGATCGCGTACGCGCCTCGGCTGCGCCGAAACCGCTCTATGAGGAGTATAGAATTAAATCAACTGTTAGATCTTGACTCGTTTTGGATTTTTGACAGCAGATGGTGTTTTCTGTGTTTCTTCTACCTGACTGCTTTTATTGTCGGCAGGTTTTTTATTCAGCAACACATTGGAAACTACATAATCTTTATTGCACTCGAAAATATACTCGCTGTAATCTGCTATATTATCTAGCCCTACGAAATTAAGCCAAATTTCTGCTAATAACCAAAAAGTTATTTTAACTAGAAATTTTTGGTTTTGCTTGTTCACCAAATAGTCTGCCAGTTCTGTTTAATACAGTGCTACTGGGATCGTTTCTTGAACTCCGTTAAATTACTTAACTTTTCGTAGTCACTTCCACTTTGTCCGTAGAATTGCGTAAATAATTACTGAAAAACCTTAATTACTTCTAATTTTCTAAGTATTATTACTTATAATTTTCTATATATTTTCTTAAGAATATGGCAAAACTTGTAAATCTTAGCAAACAAAAAAAAGTAGAGGAAATTAATCAATTCCCCCTACTATTAATTATGCCAAGTCAAACAATAACACTTCTGTATCGGTGACTGCTTGTAGAACTAATTCTGATTCTTGGCTTACTGCTAAACCGTCTCCTGCTTCTACAGAATGACCATTAATTGTCAATTTACCTTGAGTTACTTGTAGCCAAGCAAATCGATTGGGTAAAAGAGCATAATTAATTGTTTCACCTGATGATAAGCGAGTTGCCAATAATTCCACATCTTGATGAATCAATAAAGAACCTTCTCTACTGTCACGACTAGCTAAAAGTTGCCATTTTCCTTCTCTTTCTTGGATTGAAAATTGTTTTTGTTCGTAACCAGGTTCTAAGCCTTGTTGTTCTGGGAAAATCCAAATTTGCAATAAATGAACGGCTTCATCGGCAGAAAGATTGTATTCACTATGTTGAATTCCCGTACCTGCTGTCATCCGTTGTAATTCACCTGCGGTAATGGCAGCTTGGTTACCAATACTGTCTCGGTGGGTTAATTCTCCACTCATGACATAGGTAATGATTTCCATGTCTTGATGTCCGTGAGTGCCAAAACCAGTACCAGCTTTGATAATGTCTTCATTGATCACTCTTAATTCACGAAAATGAACGTGACGAGGATCGTAATAGCTACCAAAAGAGAAAGTATGGTGACTATCTAGCCAAGCTAATTGAACATGACCTCTTTCTTGTCCTGGACGAATAGTAATCATGATTTGACCTCTGCTATGTTGTAGAGATTGGGAAAAATGTAATTAAGTTTGATAGGATTTAAAGTTTCAAGCGATCGCCATAAGTTTCGCTATAATAAACTTCTTCGATCTCAAATCTGCCTCCGTAGGTTTTGAAGGGTTCATCGGCGTATCCCATCGGGACTAAACAACAAACATCAACTTCTTCAGGAATGTTGAATGCTTCTTTAACTTGTGAGGTGATAAATCCTTCCATCGGACAACTATCAACACCAAAGCTTTTAGCTACAATCATCAAATGAGCTACAGCTAACATGGTATGTCGGTTTGTCCACGCTTCGAGGGAACCAAACGAAGTATGATTATCAAATAGTTGAGGAATTGCCGAACGCAAGTAGTTAGCATAATTATCGTTCATTGCACCTGCATCGATTCCTAATTGAATAATAGATTCGATGTATTCTGGACGGTTCATACTGCGGTCACCACAACAAATTAAAACAACGGGTGCTTCACTAACTTGACGTTGATCGAAGGCACAAGCACGAAGTTTATCTTTATTTGCTTGTTCTTGAACCACAATAAAACGCCAAGGTTGTAAGTTAAATCCTGAAGGGGAACGAGTTCCTAAACGTAAGATTTCTTTTAATATTTCTGTGGGAATAGGATCGCTTTTAAATGAACGAGCAGCGCGTCTTTGTTCGATTGCTTCTGTTAAAGTTAATGTTGGTTTAGTCATGATTTTTTAGTAGTAATGATTAATTTTTGATTGTTAATTGTTATAAATTTTTGAGCAAGCCCAAAATATTGAACTTCTTGAATTAGGTAATTTTATTTTTATTAATACTTGGCAAAAACTAGGCGAGTAATGCTTAAATAAAGCCACTATTTGCAAAAGATAAAAAGCTGACAAAATAAACATTTTTTTATTTTACTTTTTGACTTCTTACGTGGTTCTATAAGCTGAGGAAACCTCAGCATATCCCACGCGCTTTTGCCTTTTAATTTTTGCTTTTTGACTTTTTCTTTTTCATATTTAAAGCATAATTAATTAGCATCATACTTTGCAACACCAGTTTTAACGTCATTCGATACCTTTAGAGGTATCAGTATCCAGATATGTTTTCTAATCTCGATTTACAGCATCTTCAAACCTTTTTAGTGGTGGCAGAAGAAATGAATTTCGGACGTGCAGCAGAAAGACTGCATATTGCTCAACCGCCTTTATCTCGTCAAATACAGCGTTTAGAAAAAAATTTAGGCGTAGAACTTTTTAATCGCAGTAAACCGCAAATTCAGTTAACTTCGGCAGGAAAAGTTTTTGTTAGAGAAGCCACCAAGATTTTGAAACAGGTAGACTTAGGTGTACAGTTAACCCAAAGAGCAAGTCGCGGAGAAATTGGTAAAATAGCGATCGCTTTTGAAGGAAGTTCTTTATCAGATTTAGTTCCTCGCTCAATTCAGACTTTTCGTCAACAGTTTCCTGAAGTAGAAATTTTAATCCAGGAAATGCCTACTAAACAACAAATTCAGGCGTTACTTGAAGAAAGGATCGATCTGGGTTTTATTGTTCCGCAACAACAGTTAGATAATTTAATGACTGAAATTATTCTGGAAGAATCTTTAGTAGTTGCGATCGCACAAGATCATTCTTTAGCTTGTCAGGAAGAAATCGAGATTGAACAATTACAACAGGAATATTTTTTAGTTGGTTTTAATGATGGTAGTTGTGGTTTGGATCGAACTGTAGTTAAAGTTTGTCAACAGGCAGGTTTTGAACCGAAATTAATGTCTGTTACTAATGAAATGCAATTAATTTTAGGCTTTATCTCCACAGGAATGGGAGTAGCTTTATTACCCAATTCGATCCGAAATATTCAAAGAAAAGGAGTTGTTTATCTTCCTCTTCAATCTTCAACGGTAACTAGTTCCTTAGCTATTGCTTGGCGAGAAGATACTCCTTGTTCGACTCTCGATAATTTTTTAAAGATAGTTAGAACTAAACCATAAATGTTGATATTCCTACTGCTTTACAAAACTGGTATCGATGGCTGAAACCAAGAGGTTATCTTGCTTTTACTACTCCCGCTCAAACCGCTTATATCAGGTTCGCTTAAACAGTTAAATGTGATGATTGATACGGGGATACGGGGATACGGGGATACGGGGACACGGAGAGAATTTATTTTAAGTGACTATCAGAACTTGATATTATTTGGCATCAATTCAAGTAGAAGTATGCGATCGCATTTTGGGTATTTCTTTACCTCATATTAACGAACCGCTTTGGACTCCTGAAAAATGTCACTATCTTCTTCAGCAAGCAGGTTTTACTGAGATCGAACTTGAAATTGAGGAATCGGGAGAATATCTTCCTTTTAATAATCGTTGGGTAAATTGGAGTGGAAATGGTCACTTTTAATATTCGGTTAATCTGTTTGTTAGTATTGCTTCAATGTAAACAATAAACTTATTAAGGCGATCGCTTCGCGCCTCGGCTTCGCCGAGAGAGGTTCACTCGTACAAGAGTGATCGCATCTCTATAACATTAGACTAAGCTTAAATATAAAGTTTCATTCTGAGTAAGGTAGCTTAATTTTTTCGAGTAGATCAAGGTTTCGTAAACTTTTTTAAGTGGGGATTAGTTGGAGATATTATAGAAATAATCCAATTAATTCCCTTGCAAGAAATTGCCGAAACCTTTACTGTAATTATATCGGAGCGGCGGGATTTGAACCCACGACCCCCACTACCCCAAAGTGGTGCGCTACCAAGCTGCGCTACGCCCCGAAGTTCACGGACTCTAATAATACACTTTTTTACCCATATTAAGCAAGTAATTTTTAAAATACTTTTAATCGACTAGCAGCTTCGGCTAATTCCTGAGCAACTCCTTCCTTCCAATTGCCTTCACAACGACGATTGTAATTGAGAATTAAACGTAAAGAATAAGCCTGAGGATAACCATCTACTTCTAACCAGAGTAAATCGCTTTCTGCTTCACAACTAATTTTTTCTTCATCCATCAATTCTGCCTTCATTTGATTCATGGTTTCAACTAACTGAAGTAAAAGACGACAAAAATCATTTAATTCAGCTTCAGTTAACTCAATTGCCCAATCATCACTTCCTACTAATCCTGGATATTTTTCTGCTTCAGGATTCCAGCCAATCCGCCAACCTTTACCAGTTTTAAGTAAACGTGCCATTGATTCAGTTATCAGTTATCAGTGGGGGCAGTTCGCGAACTGCCCTTACATCAGTTATATTTTTTTACTTTTTATTGCTTCAATTAGGGTAAAAGTAATTGTGCATCTCCTGGTTGAGGAAGTCTTGGTTGAGAGGTGGAGTTAGAAGGAGACGATGATGGTAAAGGATTGGAATTGTTAGTAGAAGAAGTTTGAGGATTGTAAATACTAACCAAAGTATCGATTAATTGATTTCTTTGAGTACGAGTTAAATTTTGAATAATTTTGCGATCGCGAAGTGCCAGCCCTTCGGACTGACCGCTCTGGAGTGGATTTACTATTAAAGTTTGACTACCAGGATAACGAGATTCTGAAATGGGTTCGTTCACCCCGAGATAATCAGCCATAGTCAATTGCCAATCAAGTCGATAATCAACGGGACGACTTTTGACGTATTGATGATAACGAATGATGCGACTGACTAAGGTATTATCTGGATCGATTTTTCCTGTTTCTTTTCTCAAATATTGATTTGCCCGTGGAAATTGCTTTAGTTGTTGATAAACTTCGGCTGCTGCCATTTCGGGACGAAGATTTTGAGCAGAAACTGAATTTCTACTATGATTAGCTAAAAAATTTACCCCAATTAAGGGAAATAACATTCCCAAACTAACGGCAATTAATAAGTTACGGATTTTCATACCATCAGATTTAAGCAAACAATTGCTTGAAAACTCTCTAGCTTTAACCATCGCAATCGTTGAAAGCTATCGAGAGTTATAAATCGTTTTAATTAATCACCAATAATCTCTGGTTGAGTAAGTTCATCAGACATTTCAATGATGGCGCGAATGGCTGGTTTCATCATTGGATCTTCTAAACTATCTATTTCTTCATAGCGACGACGTTTGGCACGATTAGCTACTTGAACCGTAATTTTATAACGATTAGAAGCTGCATTCATTAATTCATCAGCACGATACATGATTTGAGAAGAGTCAAACGAGCTTCGTCTTTGCATTGATATTTTTGATCTCCAAACGATTGACGCATTTTGAGCGTAGCTTTGGCTACATCACTACTAGTTTAGCAGTTCTAGGATTACGATGGTTAAATCGTTGTGTTATCTAGTTTTGAACATATTCATATTCACCCAGTGGTACATTTTGATTTCCATCAGTTATGATTGGCTACTAATTTGCCATTAATATTGTTATTAATGTTTAAAAATGTAAATTTTAGTACAACTAATTGAGATAAATCTTAACTCTATCTATGCAGGCTGTTTCTTTTAATCCTTTGACTTCGGTAAGTAACCCTCGGAATTCTAGTTTGTCTTTTAAAAATCAACATCCTTTAAAAATTATTGCTTTAGGAGATAGTTTGATTTACGGTTATGGCGATTTTGTTGGCGGAGGTTGGGTAGAAAGGTTGCGTCGCCAATGGATGTCTCCTGATAGTTCTGGTCATGTTTTGTATAATCTAGGAGTTAGAGGCGATCGCGTTGTTCAAGTAACTCAACGTTTGGAACAAGAGTTTCGCTGTCGCGGAGAGTTGCGTAATCGTACCCCTGATTTGATTTTATTATCTGTTGGTACTAATGATTCTCCCCGCTTGGGTAAACAAAATGGTCGTTTATTTACAGATTTTTTTGAATTTAAGCAACAAGTTAATCATTTACTAGATGCAGCCCAAAGTCTTTGTCCTGTACTTTTTGTTGGGATGACACCAGTGGATGAGACAAAAATGCCCTTTTTTGATTGTTTGTATTACAATCGCATCGATCAATACCATTACAAAGAAGCTACTTTACAAGCCTGTCAACAAAGAGACATTCCTTATCTAGATATTTTTGATCTGTGGTTGGCTAGAGGTGAACATTGGATTAAAACTCAATTGGGTGATGATGGACTTCATCCTAATGTGCAGGGATATCAAACTTTACTAAATGATATTTTGACCTGGCAAGCTTTTACGGCAGTTTTGAATTAAGCAAACTACATTGATTGATCTAGGTTTTAGGGAATAGGGAACAATTATTAATTAACCCAAAACCATGGCTAAAATTTAGCGTAAGGGAACGAAATCATAACCAAAACCAGAACGGTTACCTTTGACAATTTTAACTAATTGAACCGCTTGATTGCGATCGCCTGAAGTCAGAAAACGAATGTTTCCTGAAGCACCATTAGCCACAAAATCTGCTGCGGATAAAGCTTGTTGCAGTCCTTGACGAGTAGGATTGCGCTCAAGTCCAGCGATTAAGGCTTGGGTAGCGTCATAAGCTAAAGCAGTACGCCAGTTTACCTCTCCACCCCATAAACGAGTAGCTGCTTGAGGAAAGGAAGAATTGGGATTAGCTAAAATATGCCAAGGTACAGCTAAAACTAGATCGACTGCTTCATCCCCTGCAATTTGAAGAGTTTGGGGTTTGTAAAGGCTATCGCCTCCCAGTAGAGGTAACTGACGATTGTTAACCTGAATCACTAACAGTGCTGGATCGAGAGTAGCAGAATTAGGCAATAAAACTAAGGCTTGCGCTCCTTGTTGTTGAGCTTGTCGAACAGCATTAGCAGCATTAAAACTATTACTGCCTAAATCAAATTCCCCAACGATTTCTCCACCTTGAGCAAAGACATCGGTAGTAAAGATATTTTTGAGAGAATTACTATAACTGCTAGCAGAATTATAAAAAACCGCAGCTTGTTGTAGTTTTAGTTGTTGAAGTAAATATTGAGCTAAAGCATTACCTGCAAAGCGATCGCTTGGGACAGTCCGAAAAATGTAATTACCTACGCCAGAAAGATCGACAGAGGTGCTAGTAGGAGAAATCATGACTAAACCAGCTTTTTGATAAACTTGACTTGCTGCCAAAGTCGTATCACTAGAAAAGTGACCAACAACCCCTAAAATCTCAGGATTTTGTGCCAAAGTTTGGGCTAATTGTTGAGTCGTATCTACATTATTGCGATCGCTTGCAATGATTACTTTCAATGGTACGCTATTAATACCACCCCGATTATTAATTTCAGTTTGAGCTTGAGCAACTCCTCTCAAAATTTCTTGAGCAGCATTGGTTTCGGCATCAATCGGGACAGCAGCAGCAATAGTATAGGCTTTTTGAGTACCAATTCGAGCATTATTGAGATAAATTAAAGCTTCTGGATCGTTGCGCTGTTTTTTGAGAGATGCTTCTAACTGAGATATTGCTTCGGCATAATTATTAGAAGCGATCGCTTCTGTTGCTGCTTGTTTTTCTGGCGTAGTGGTTTGAGTAATTAAAACTTGATTGCCTTGACTTAATAAATCATCACTTGAATTTGTTGAAGTATTATTAGAAGAATTGAAAGAGAAATTTTCTTGTTGCCGAAACCACCACCATCCACCTCCAATTAAACCAATCGTAATTAATAAAGATAATAATAAAATTGCTGTTTCATTTTTCTGTGACATCTTGTCCTCTTCACCCAATTAATTGTTAAATAATTAAGCTTGACGAATTTTTTGCCAAAGTTCTTGATATTGTTGATTTGTTTGCGAGGATAGAGGAGCAAGAAATTCACTACGAGCAAAACTTTTCAGAGAAGCTTGAAAGAAAAAATTTTTTTGTAAATTTTGGGGTAATTCTGTCGGCTTCATCGTAATTGCTATTGGTGAGATTGCATTAGTAAATAAAGAAATTTGATTGGCTGCTAAGGGACGCCAACAAAAATTAATCCATTGAGATAATTCCCCAAAATTACTCTCAGGTAATCGTGGTTGTACCCATAAATCTGCCCATAAAGATGTACCCGATTGTGGCACAACAAAACCGAGATTAGAGTAACGTTTACTTAACGGTAAAATATCGGTAGACCAACCCACAGCTAACCAAGTATCTCCAAGAATTAAAGGCTCAAGATAATGGTCAGAACTATAAAACTTAATCTGTTGATGCAGTGATGCTAATTCCGATGACAAATTAGGAATTTTGGTTAAATCGGTAGTATTGTAAGAATAACTAAGTTTTTTTAAGGTTAAACCAATTACTTCCCTTGGTTGATCGACAATCGAAATGCGATCGCGTAAATCTTCATGCCAAAGAGCTTCCCAATCTTTTGGTTGCCAACCCAAATCCTTAAACTTATCCCGACGATAAACAATGATCGTATTACCCCAACGATAAGGCGCACCCCACACCTCACCATTTTGGGCTAGTTGTCCATTCTGATCTCGTTTGACTAAGTTTTGCCATCTGGAATCTAAGCTTTTCCAAGCAGATAACTGAGTTGGATTAAGAGGTTGAATTAATTGTTTTTGAATTGCTGTTGCTAACCAAGAGTCACCTAAAGTAACCAAAGATGGGATTTTGTTTAGGTCATTTTCTCGAGCAAACCAACTAAATACGCTTTGAGTATTTTTACCTTGATTTTGCCAATTTTCTAACCAATTATAAATTTTTTTGATTTGTACTTCTGGTTGAAAATTAATTTTTTTTTCTAAGTTAATAGTTTTACGAAAATCGTTAGTTAGCTGAGGTGGAATAGAACCTTGTAATAACAATACTTTTAAGTCTCCAGCATTCTGACTACAACCAGAAACTAATTGTCCTAAGGTTAAAGTCGCTGCACTAATCAAGAAAGAACGACGGTCAAGCATAATTTTATTTTATAGAAAATCAATCAAGAAAATAAAGATAATTTTACATTTTTTGGCTTTTCTGGGAACTTATCTCACAATAGCGTAATTCATTGACTTAAATTAGCTTTGAAATTTTGATTATTTAAACTAATTAATGCCAAAAATAAGTAAATTTTTGTAATTAAAGTTAAGCAAACAAATATTAAATGAATCAGGAATAGTTACACATTTCTTTGCGCGTGCTTTTAGCATGAGAAAAGATCAGTCAATCAACTTCATAAATTTATGGACACTCTACAATTACAAATCAGAGAACTTAATCAAAAAATTGACCAACTTCATCAAATGGTCGAACGAATTAGTACTCAAGTCAACGCATTAATGGCAGCTAAACAAAAACCTTCTGAACCAATTGCTTATTCTTTGTCTGCTGTTTCTCAACTAGGGAATAAATCTACTCGTTCTCATTATGAAGCAGGAGATTATAACTTGGCTCACAAAGATATTTTAATGGATGACGATCACAGTCAACATAGTACTACTGCTACTAAAGAACAAGAATTATCGCCAGATATTCAAATTCGTCGACTAACAGCACAACTAACCGCAGCCTATAACCGTATCGCTGCTTTAGAAGAACAATTGCTAACTTACAGAATTCAATCCTAGATTCTGATAACTGGTAAATAGAGTTTCTATGACAGTTAATAATTGACTTGGAGTCCAACCTTGTTTGAGGTGAGCGGAAATAGCACAACCTCCCGCACCAACTCCTTCTTTTACGTATCCTTGTTCGTAAAGGCGAAAGCTGGGATAACGGGAAGTAGTAAAGTTTAACCCAGTCGCCAAGAGTGGGACTCCATCAATCATTCGAGCTAATCCTACTGTGTCTCCTGTTGGATCTTCTACTACCCAACGAGTTGTACCAACCACAATTTGTTCTAGTTTGATTTCTAGGTCAAAATAATGGCTAATTGCTCTTGCTAGAGCATATACCGCTAGCATTTGAGTACCACCAGCTAACATTACGCCGGTAATCTGACTAGCAGCAATAGTCATCCCAGCAGCTACAACTTGCATGGGATCGCCTACCGCAGCTACTAAATTCAAGGGATTAATGGTGATTTTTTGAGTGGAAGGTAAAAATCCTCCCTGTTTTAGTCCTGCTTCTACAATTGACCATTTTTGAGCATGATTGCAATGAACATGACTACTATTTACCTTGCCAACCGCATCTATTCCTAAACCCGTCAGGATAGCAAGTGCAGTAGTCGTTCCTCCCACTACACATTCACCAATAATTAAATAATCTGTTTGTTGAGTTAATTTTTTTCCCCACTCTAAACCTTTCTGAAATAAATGCTTTACTGTTTCAAAAGGCATGGCTTTGCCAGAAGTAAGACAATTAGCAGCTACTCCTTCGAGGTCAATATGGTCTACAGTTAAGGGATGAAGCAAGCCAGCATTAAATAAGAAGTAAGGTAAATCAAGAGATTCAATCACAGCCCGAGAAATAAAAACGGGTGAAGCACCTGCCGTTAAAAGAGGAAGGGACTGACGAGGGTTTGGCTGTACTCCCAAGGATAAAAACTCAGCATCTGCAACTGCTGTATATTCTCTGGCTTGGGGGGTGACTCCCGCAGCAGAAATACCAGGAATCAAACCAGTGGCAGTAAATCCTAAAATACAAGCAAAAGTAGGAGTTTTTCCTTGATATTTTCTGAGCCACTTTTGTCCCTGCTGTAATTGAGTGTAAAGATATATCATTGATTATTAATCTTCGTAATCCAAAATAACTTGTACCCATTGAGGAGGACGTGAAATAGGATTACCGAGACGGTCTAAAAGAATCAAAGCTACGAGATGAACAGCGAACAAATACACTAAATTATTGATTAAAATCATCGTGATCGCTAAAATTTGAATGAGAAGAAAACTTGGTTGGGCGAGCAAACCAAGCTTGAGAAAAATCCAATCGGTTAATTCAGTAATCTGAGTAATGACATAAATCCAAAGATCTTCGCCTAATAAAACTGAAAACAGCCAAAAACGGAAAAATAAACCAAAAGTACCGATCAAAGACCCAATCAAAATCGAAATCGACCAATTTGCTCTCCTCAGCCAACAAACTCCCAATTGTACTCCCATCAAACCATAAGGCATGAGAAAGACAATACTGCGAGTGGGACCCATCAATACTGATAAAAGTAGTCCAGATACTAAAGCAGCCATCCAAGAAGCGCGGAGTCCTCGACGCAAACAGATCAAAGCAATAGGGATGGGAAAGAAGATTTTTAATAAAGGACCAAGAGGAAAATAATAGTTGATGAGCCAGATTAAACTAGCGGTACTAGCCAAAAAAGCTGTTTCAACTACAATCACGGTGTTAGTCGTATTTTTGATTGGTTTCTTTAATTGATGACTTACGACTGATGATTGTCCTAAGT
Source organism: uncultured bacterium (assembly GCA_964562685.1). Classification (GTDB taxonomy): domain Bacteria; phylum Cyanobacteriota; class Cyanobacteriia; order Cyanobacteriales; family Xenococcaceae; genus Stanieria. The sequence goes on along the minus strand of CAZLUP010000035.1, from coordinate 34,940 downwards.
CCTTTTGCTCATCACTATCAACCCAATTAGTATCTTCTATCCAAGAATCTGAAGTAGATGCAGGTAATTGATTTTCTTGGTTTTCATTAGACATAAGCCAGTGACTGTCATATTTAGAATATTGATTTAGTCTAAATTATCTAGAGAATCATATTCTCTAAGGCTGGTAAATCGGGAATTGTTAATAAATCTGCATCTCTTTTAATGATTCCTCTTTTTTCCAATTTGGTGAGGACTCGGGTAACAGTTTCTCTGGCTAATCCACTCAGACTACTAATTTCTCGATGGGGTAAATTAGGAATTGCTGTTCCTGTTTCTCCTATTTTTCCTTGTCCTTCAACGAGAAATAAAATTGCATCTGCTACTCTTGAAGTACTGTTGGCTTCTCGCAGTTGTAGTCGTCGGTTGACTTGACGCAAACGTTTTGCCATCAATTGAGCTAAACGGACTCCTGCTAAAGGTTCGGTAGTAATTAAATCGACAAATTTTTGCGAGGGAATTCTACCAATAATTGTCGGTGTGAGGGTAATAGCATCTGTCGAACGGGGCATTTTATCTAATGCTGCCATTTCGCCAAAGATTTCACCCTGACCAATAATATTAAGAGTTACTTCTTTGCCATCTAAATTATAAGTCCGAATTTTGACCCAACCTTCCAAAATAAAATAAACCGAACCGCCCCAGTCGTTTTCTAACAGTATGATTTGGTTGGGAGGGTGGCTAAGAGTAACAAAATGAGTATGAATTTTTTGGAGACTATCTTCTGGTAAACCAGCGAAAAAAGGTACTGATTCGATTAATTCTCCGAGATCTGCATGATGTTCTAGGTATTTTGGTTGATCTTCGATGTATTTGTATTGGTTTTCCATAAGCAGCAAAATTCTGTCAGGATACAAATCTAACAATCACAGATGTCTTATGTCTTGAAAATAAATTTAAAAAACCTAGTTAGAGGTATTTCAACTATAACCTGCCTTGATTGAATTGCCCTGGTATTGATCTCGTTGTGAAAGTACATAATTGAAATTTACTCTAGAGCAAAATAAATTGTATTCAATTAAACTGCTGACAACTAGAATTGCAACAATTCAAAAGTGTTAAACAATATTTTTAATATTTAAGATACAAAAACTTTAAAAATTAGTAGCCAATTTTAAAGATTCAATGAACTAACTTTAAAACTAGAGCATTTATTGACTAATCATGCGTAAAATTACTGATTAAACAAGATTATTTAATTAACTGCTTTAATAAAATCAACAAGTATGAATTTTTTTGATAATTCAGCAATTATTTGGGACAAAAATCAGACATCAAATCAAAACTTAGAAGTTCATCCGTCTGTAATCAGTAAAGCTAAAAGATTGCTTGATATTATCGGAGCTTTATTAGGTTTATTTCTTACTATTATTATCTTAATTCCTATTGCAGTTGCGATTAAGTTAGAAGATTCTGGTCCTATTTTTTATAGTCAAATTCGTTGTGGTTTGTATGGTCAACCATTTCGGATTTGGAAATTTCGCTCGATGATTGTTAATGCCGACCAACAAAAACATTTAGTTTTTAATCAGGCTAAAGGACACATTTTTAAAAATGAAAACGATCCTCGTATTACTCGTGTAGGTCGTTGGTTACGTCGTACTAGTTTAGATGAATTTCCTCAATTTTGGAATGTACTTAAAGGAGAAATGAGTTTAGTTGGTACTCGTCCTCCTACTCCTGATGAAGTGACTCAATATCAAGAATCTCATTGTCAACGTCTTCAAGTTAAACCTGGCATTACTGGAGAATGGCAAGTTAGAGGACGTTCTCGTATCACTGATTTTGAGCAAATTGTCAGCATGGATCTGAAATATCAGCAACAATGGTCTTGTTTATATGATCTTTATTTGATTTTACAAACTGTGGCTGTCGTTTTAGCTCGTAAAGGTGCTTATTAAACCAGATTGGTTCAAAATCAGTTAGGATTAATTAATTGCCTAATCGTTTTTTGGATAGATTTGTTGTTATTTTCACAAGACTGGTTAGAAATAACAGTTAGATTAGTAAGCGCGATTGGTTTTGGGGCCTTAATCGGTTGGGAAAGAGAAATTCGCAATAAAGCAGCCGGATTAAGAACTCATATGTTGGTAAGTTTGGGTGCTGCTTTGTTTGTTTTGATTCCGATTATGCTTAGTCCTAGTCAACAAGAGTATGAGGCTTTATCTCGTACGATTCAAGGAGTAGCTACAGGTATTGGTTTTTTGGGGGCTGGGGAGATTTGGCGAGATACTCAACCACAAAAGGGAAAAAATCAAGTTCATGGTTTGACTTCTGCTGCTGCTATTTGGGTTGCTGCTGCTTTGGGTGCTGCTGCTGGTTGTGGATTATGGCAAATGGGTTTGCTTGGTGGAATTTTGACTCTGATTGTGTTGAGACTAATCAAACAATTTGAACATTATTTTTGAAAGTGATTTAATTATTATTTAAATCTATTGATTGTTTTTTGAAGTAATCAAAACTAAGATTAATTGTTCCTGCGATTGGTACGGCAATAACTACTCCTAATAAACACCCAATTTTAGCTCCTAAAAGTAAAGAAATAATAATCCAAACTGGATTTAAACCAACTAATGTACCAAAAATTCTAGGAGCAAGAATATTATCTATTCCTTGATCGATAATCGCAGCGATAATTAAAACTTCTCCTCCTAACCAAACACTTTTTAAAGCAATTAAAACACTTACACTAATAATTCCTAAAATATCTCCACAAGGAATTAAAACTAAAACTCCTATACTTAAACTAAATAATAATCCAAAAGGAACTTTGAGCAGTAAAAAAGTAGTAGTTAAAGTAAATCCCATTAAAACCGTGATCGCAAATTGTCCGAGAAAGTAATTACGAAAACCTTGATGCAAGGCAATTTTAATTACTTGACTTATTTGTAGAGGTAGTCCTTGAAATAAATCGTTCCAAAAGCGATCGCCATATAATAAGAGATAAAAAGTTAAAACAACAATAATTAAAATTTCAATTGTACTATCAAATGCTTCTAGCGCAAAATTTAGAATTTGTGTAGGCAATAATTGTAGTTCATTAGCCAAATGTTCTTCTAATCGATTGGCAACGGTACTAACATTAATTGGCAGATTTTTAGCAATTGCCCATTCTTGAAAAAGCTGTAATTGGATACTACCAGAATCAATCCAAACAGGAAGACGTTTAGTAAATTCTTCTAATTGTTGAATTACTAAAGGAAATAAGGTGATTGCTAAAGTAACAAAAATTGTTATGGCTAAAATAAATACAATTGCTACTGCATAGCCACGTTGAGGAATAATTGAATTTACAATTCGGACTGGATAATTTAATAAAAAAGCAAGTAAAGCAGCAATAATAATAATTGTTAAAGCTGGTTGTAAATAATAAAAGCAAAAAATTAATAGGGCTAAATTAAGAATAATCAGGGGAAACACTAAGCCCCAATTTAACCAGAAATTTGATTTGTTGAGGAGTCGAATCATTGGTTGAATATTGTCCTAATCAAAAAAACAATTATTGAAAATGCAAGGCACAAAGAAATAGCTTTTGGCTACTTAATTTTTTCCGAACCATTGGTGTATCTTAAGACTCATTAATCCAATTAAGTAAAAATGGCTAGATCAATCAAAAGCCTGCAATAACGATATAGCAAAAAGTTAGACACGGTAACAACTGATAAACTGATGAAATGCTCAAACTCTAAGCTTACTCTAAGCTATTCATGAGAGGAGCAATAATCATTAGTGTTACAGCAAAGATTGATAGCATGAAACACAATCGTTGGTACAAGTTTATTTTATGTGGTTTTAGTGTGATTTTGCTGGTGCTTTCTTGGTGGATTTTACATCAAGAATTACAACATCATCCACCTCAAGAAATTTTTAAAAGTTTATTAACAATTAACAGCAAAAAATTATTAATAGCCTTAGGTTTAACCATGATTAGCTATTTAGTAATTTCTTTTTATGATGTTATTGCTTTTTGTTATCTTGGCTCTTCTTTAGCCGTTGTTAAAATCATGCTGACTGCTTTTTTAAGCTACGCCATTAGTAATACAACAGGATTTGCTTTATTTATTGGAGGAGGAATTCGTTATCGTTATTACTCTTGTTGGCAAATACCAACTAAAAAAATTGCTCAAGTAATTGGATTTTCTAATTTGAGTTTTTGGTTAGGATTATTTGCCGTAAGTGGAATAACTTTTATTTTTGAACCGCTTCCTGTGCCTAGATTCCTCCACTTTCATTTTTTAACTGTACGACCTTTAGGCATATTTTTTCTAGTAGTAGTGGGAGTTTATTTTTATTTCTGTTGGCGTAAAAAAACTTTAAATTTTCATAAACAAATTCTGAGTTTTCCTTCGCTTCCCATTTCTTTAGCACAAATCTTGGTATCGGCTTTAGACTGGGCATTAGCAACAGCAGTGCTTTATGTAATTATGCCAAGTCATGACTCATTATCGTATTTAGCTTTTTTTGGTATTTATTTATTAGCAATTACCGCAGCAATTATTAGTCACGTACCTGGAGGACTAGGGATATTTGAAACTGTAATTTTATATTTATTACCAGAATCAATTTCTACTCCAGATGTTTTGGGTTCTTTACTCGCTTATCGAGGAATTTATTTTTTATTTCCTTTCTTAATAGGAGTAATTATTTTGGGTATTTTTGAAATTAGACAAAAAATGAAGAAATTTTTCAAGAAACAATCAACTTAAAAATAATTTCGCTACTTATTATTCGAAATAGAAATTAAGCGAATTTCAACTATTATTTTTTCTTTTAAAACTCAATCTTCTTTAAAATAAGAACTATTATTAAACCATCCCTTACGCCAAAAGAAATAAATTAAACTAGTTGCGATCGCAAGCATGATTATCCAACACAAAGGATAACCCCAATACCAATTTAACTCTGGCATATTCCAAGGAGAAATTTCTGTGTTGAAATTCATGCCATAAACACCAACAATAAAAGTTAAAGGAATAAAAATAGTAGAAATAACCGTTAGTAATTTCATCACTTCATTCATTTTATTACTAACCGCAGAAAGATAAACATCGGTTAAACTGGAAGCTAGTTCTCGATAAGTTTCAATCACATCAATAATTTGAATAATATGATCGTAACAATCCCGTAAATAAACTAAAACATCATCACTAATTAAAGCACTTCCATCTCTGATTAAAATATTAATTGCAGTTCTTTGAGGCCAAATTGCCCTTCGCAAAGCGAGTAATTCTCGTTTAACTTGATAAATTTTACCCAAAGTTTGACTACTGGGATTAAATAATACTTCATCTTCCAAATCTTCGATTTTTTCACCGTAACTTTCTAAAATAGGAAAAAATCCATCAATAATAGCATCCCATAAAGAATAAGCTAAATAGTCAGAACCTTTATTTCTAATATTGCCTTGTTTAAGTCTAATTCGTCTGCGAACTGGATGAAAACAATCTCTTTCTGGTTCTTCTTGTACAGTTAATAAATAATATTTACCTACAATCAAACTAACTTGTTCCAACCAAAAACCTTCTCCTTTTGGTTTCGGTACTGCCATTTGAGTAATGATTACTAATTGGTCTTGATAATCTTCAACTTTTGGTCTTTGCGGAACATTAACTATATCTTCTAAAACTAAGGGATGAAGTTTAAAAACTTTTCCCAATCGCTTCAGAATATCTTCGCTACCTAATCCACAAACATGAACCCAAGAAACTGATTCAGTATCTAAATAACTAGCACATTCTTCAGGAGTAAGATTATTAATTCGAGTAGCATACTTAGCGTTATAATCAATTAACACTATTTCGGGTGGTTGAGCATCTTCTTCTATACTTAAAGTACCTGGTAAACTACCAGGTTTTTCATAAGCATAGTCAAATAGATCTTCTTCTTCCTCTTCTTTTTCTTCCGTTAAAAAAACTCGATCTTCCTGTTGCAAGTTATCTACTCCTATCAATCTCGATTGTTGATAATTACAAGATCAGAAAAACAATGATTTCAATTTTTGTTCCTCAATATATAAGTACTTATGCAGAATTATTTGTATATTCTGTATTTTACTGTTCGCTGTTTCCCATTACCTATTCCCTCTTTCAAATATCTAATTAATTTTGCCCACCTACTTACAAAAAAAAATTGAGCCTAAAGTTAACTTTTAATTACCAACAAAAGTAATTTATTGATATTTTCTCTAATTTAATTAGATTTGCCATACAATTTCATTACTTCGGTAATTTCTAGACGAGATTGTACTCCTAAATTCAAAGAAGAAATATGTCCATGCGCAAAATGATCTGAAGCTGCACAACCAATCATTGCTGCATTATCGGTACATAGTTTAAGAGGTGGAAAATAAACCTGTAAATTGTGTTTTTGAGCCTCAGTTAAAAGCTGCTTTCTTAAACCACTATTAGCTGCAACTCCACCACCAATCGCAATTTTATTTAAACCATAATCAAGAGCGCATTGAATTGTTCTTTTGGTTAATACTTTAGCTACTGTATCTTGAAAACTAGCAGCTAGATCTGCTACTGGTAAATCCCGTTCTAGTTTGAGTTTTTGAACTAACCTTAACACTGCCGTCTTTAAACCGCTAAAACTAGAATCATAAGGATGATAACCACCTTCTGGTAAAGAAATTTTACCTTCTGGTAACTTAAAGGCTTGAGGATTTCCCTGTTGAGCTAATTTATCAATAATTGGACCGCCTGGATAACCCAAATTCAGTAATCTTGCTACCTTATCAAAAGCTTCGCCAGCAGCATCATCTCTAGTCGATCCCAACATTTCATATAAACCACAATCTTTCACGTAAATAATACTCGTATGACCACCAGAAACTAATAAACACAAAAAAGGTGGTTGTAAATCAGGTTGACTCAAATAAGAAGCATAGATATGACCTTCAAGATGATGTATTCCTAAAAAAGGTTTTTGATACAACATCGCCAAAGTTTTGGCTGCGGTTACTCCAACCAATAATGCTCCTACTAAACCAGGCGCGCAAGTAGCTGCAATCGCATCAATTTCTTGCCAATTTTTACCTGCTTCAGCTAAAGCTTCTGTTATACAGTAATTAATTGTTTCTAAATGTTGACGAGAGGCTAATTCTGGTACAACACCGCCATAAGTGCGATGTAGCTGAATTTGAGAAGCCACAATGTTACTTAAAACTTGACGATTCTTTACAATTGCGACCGATGTTTCGTCACAACTTGTTTCGATTGCTAAAATTGTCCCCATCCTTTGATAAGTTGTTGTAAAAGACTATCTTGCTTCACGGAAGCTTTACTCGACTCATGGGTCAGAGTAAGATTACTTCTGAGTATCAATGATATCTTGACGCTTTTGTATAAACACCTTTGTATTGTGTAATAAAAGGAAACAAATCCATGCGACGATTGTTTGCTTTAATTTTAGTAGTTACCTTGTGGTTTAATTTTGCTCCTTCTGCCTCAGCAGACGGGGTTGCCGGTTTGACTCGCTGTGCTGATAATCCTGCTTATCAGCAAAAGTCAAAAAACTTTCTTAACACCACCTCCGATCCTCTATCTGGTCAAAAACGTGCTGCTGTCTATGCAGAAGCTCTTTGTGGACCAGAAGGCTATCCTCATTTAATTGTTGATGGTCGTTGGTCACACATTGGAGATTTCTTTATTCCTAGCGTTCTCTTCCTTTATATCACTGGCTGTATTGGTTGGGCTGGTCGCTCTTATTTAATTGCGGTCAAAAACGACAAGGATCCCGAAATGAAAGAAGTAATACTTGATGTGCCTTTAGCTGTCAAAAGTATGATTGCTTCTGCTGCTTGGCCTTTAGCTGCTTTTGGTGAATGGACGACTGGCAAATTAACTGTCAAAGATTCTGAAATTCCCGTCTCCCCACGCTAATTTAGTTTTGCTTAGTAAAGTTTTTTGGAGAATATTTCATGGAAGGTTTGCAAAAATTCTTTTCTTTGGCTCCGGTCATTCTCATGTTGTGGCTAGCGGAAACAGCAGTGTGGTTGATTGTATTTAACTATGCTCATCCTGATTTACTTTTCCACCCATAAGAAAAGTTAAAATGGCTGTTGTGTGTTGCAGTTGAAAGGTGGAGGATGCTGGGTTTGCCAAGAGTTTTCCAACCACCTGATTGACCTAATTAGTCAAACAAAATATCAAGTTAAATATTAGCTCGCGGTCTTATGCAATTTTTTTGCGATCGCGAGTTTTTTATAATTTATCTTTACTTAATATTAACACACTTTTCTTTATAAAAGTTAATATTTAACTTGATAACGAGTTAAACTTCTTACATCTGCTTGAGATAAACCTAGTTCTTTAGCAATCAAAGCTTCTACTTGTTCAAAATGTGCGATGGGAAAGACAAATTCTAGTCTTTTAAGTTCGGAATCGCTAGTTTTGACTTCAACTTGAGTTAATCCTCGATTTTTATCAATTAATACCTGAATCAATTGGACAGTAACTGTTAAGTTGATTTGTGTTCTTTTATTGGCTTCTAACTCGACAACTACATCAAAAGGACGACTCAAAACTTGGTTAGAAATAAGTTCACCGCCAATCCAGAAAGCAATGGCTAATAAAGGGATACAAAGCCAAAAATCTATACTGAGACTAGAAATTTTTGCAAACCAACGGGGTGGAAACATAACCTGAAATGAGTAGAGAGTAAGTTGATTTTTTAAGTAATAGGTAATTAGTAATTACTAAAAGGTGATAGATAATAAGTTTATTATTTATAATCTTCTGTGCTTTTGGCAAAAAAGTAGTTAGCACTATTTATTTTTTAGAGAAAATAGAAAAAATATTTTAAATGTATTTACATAAAATTCCCAGATTAATTTTTTTTATCATAAGTGTGAATTTTGTTTGATAAAATCAAACTCAAGGCGGATATCTAAAGCGGAAAATTTTTATAAAATCTACAAATTTAAAGCTAATTTATTAGCCTTATTTTCTTATGAAAATTTTATTAGTAGAAGACGATCTCGAACAATTAGAGCCAATGCAAACTGCTTTGTCAGAATTTGGTTATTGGGTAGATGGAATTGAAGATGGAAAAATAGCCCAGTGGTTGATGAATCAAAAAGAATATGACTTGCTGATTTTAGATTGGATGCTACCGAAGGTGAGTGGTTTAGAACTCTGTCGGCAATATCGCGATGCAGGTAAAACTACGCCAATTTTAATACTGACAGCTAAAGATACTATTAGCGACAAAGTAATCGGTTTAGATGCAGGTGCTGATGATTATTTGGTTAAACCTGCTAATATCATTGAACTCTTAGCTAGAGTAAGAGCCTTATCAAGGCGATCGCCTGTTTGGCAAGGAGATCATCTTCAGGTAGCGGATCTTCAGTTAGATATGACCACTTTAACTTTAGAACGACAAGGTACTAGTGTCTCGTTATCACCCCGTGAATTTCAGTTACTAGAGTATTTCTTGCGTCATCCTTATCAAGTTCTGACTCGCAACCAAATTGAAGAATATTTATGGGAGTGGGGAGAAGAACCAGAAAGTAATGCCATCACCGCAGCCGTACGGAGGCTAAGACAGCGTTTAAAACTAGTTGATGCAGCAGACTGGATCGAAACAGTTTACGGGATGGGTTACCGTCTCAATCCTCCACAAGATACTTAATCAGTTAAATGTTTTACCGTAGTCGTCGCAATTTGGCTCGTTGGTTCACCTTCTCAATGGGAACTATTTTCGTCCTTTTTGCTGGAGTACTTTATTACTTAGAAGCGGTAGATGAACTGGAAAAATTAGACCGCTTGCTTTACAAAAAAACTAGGGTAATAGCAACAAACCTCAAATACGAATTAAGAACAAAAACAATAGATTTAGAGAATGTTCCTTTGTTGGGAAATAATACGCGACTGCTAAATACCGAACTGATCTACGCTCGTTGGTACAGTCCCGAAAAGCAACTGATGCGATTTTTTGGTACACCTGGCTTTGAAAAGTTAATCACACAACCTGGTTTGGAAACGATTAGAAACGAAACTCCCTGGATTCGACAACTTACCCTACCCGTCTATCAAAAAGGACTATTGATTGGCTATCTCCAAGTTGGTACACCTTTAACCTCTACTCAAGAGAACTTGACTCAATTGCGCTTAATTCTCGCGATCGCTGTACCGATTTCGTTGGGCATAATCGGTATTACTGGGTGGATCTTAGCAGGAATAGCAATGCGACCAATTCGTCAAGCTTATGAGCAACTTCAGCGTTTTACAGCCGATGCCTCTCACGAACTACGCGCACCTTTGGCGGCAATTTTGACTAATGCCCAAGTTGGACTAATTACTCCTGTCAGAGATGGTTCACAGCAACTTCTCCGTTTGGAAAAAATTACTAAATTAGTTGAGTCGGTAAGTCAATTGGTTAGTAATTTGCTGTTTTTGGCTCGCCATGAGAGAGGGTTGGCTGCTGAATCTTTACCAGAGATTGATTTAACTGATTTACTCAATACGATAGCCGAAGAATATCAAACTCAAGCAAAAGTAAAAGGTTTAATTTTTACCTATGATTTGCCTACTCAACCAGTCAAATTATCAGCCGAGCCAAACCTTTTATCTCAAGCAGTAACAAATCTGCTGACTAATGCCTATAAATATACGCCCGCAGGAGGCAACGTTAAGTTACGTTTGTTTACCCGTTCGCGTCAGGCTGTGATTATGGTAGAAGATAGTGGAATTGGCATTCCTAAAACAGATTTACCCCACATTTTTGAGCGTTTTTATCGGGTTGATAGTGAGCGATCGCGTCAGACTGGCGGTTTTGGTTTGGGGCTGGCGATCGCCAAACAAATTATCGAAGCTCATAGTGGTAAAATTATTGTAGCTTCAACACTTAAGCAGGGAACTACTTTTACCATCGAATTGCCTCTTTGATGAAAACTGCAACTATGATTTAAGGCACGTCATTTTTTCTTCACATTCAATTATTACAGTTCAGTTTAGATAAAGAGCTTTTATTGCCTTTCGGTCATAGACGTTTTCCATGCCTGCCCAAAGCAGGCTTTATCTATCTAGTTGAAGATTTCAAAAGTGACCTTTCTACCATACTAGCGATCGCCTTATTCGATGCTCCTGGGAAAACTACATTCAGTTCAATAACTGACAAATTGATCGCTATGAATATTGCGAAGGAGTGGGAAAAATATCATTGAGTAGCCAATTACCAACATCACGCAGTTTGTAATCGATTGGATCGTGGAGGGTAAAGGTTCTTTCATCACGCCAGTAGCGGTCAAATCCATAACGATTAGAAGTAGCTCTAGAACCCATTACTTCAAACATCCGAGTAGTAATGTCTAACCCCACTTTAGCAGCAAAAGTCTTGGCAGCAGAAACAGCGATCGCAATTGATCCTCTTTCTTGAAAGGTTAAACTTACTCCTTTTTGCCATGCCTCATCAATTTGGTTTGCTGCTTTTTCCGCTAAAGCGATCGCAGCTTGAAGTTCCGTCCAAAATTCACCATAATGATTCAGAATAAAGGGGTCGTCACTGGCTCGCTCGACTCCCGAACTAATCCAAGGGCGAGTACTCGTTAAAGTATATTCTCTAGCTGCATTCATTGCTCCTTCTGCTATTCCTAGATAGACAAAAGTTTTAGAAAGTTGAGTTATTAAAAATATTAGTGATGGAAAAGCACTTTCTAGTATTGGTGGAGGCCCAACAATTTCTTCAGGGAACACTCGAACATTGTTAAAGGTATAGCTACCACTAGCAGTAGAACGTTGACCCATATTGTTCCAGTCATAGTTATAACTAATGCCTTCTCTATTTTGAGGTAGGATAAAAACAATCGGAGTTTCTACACCTTCCATAGACGCGCCAATAACGTTGAGATCTCTAACAACTACTCCAGTGCCAAAGCTTTTGATTCCATTGACTAAAAAATTATCGCCATCAGGAGTTATTTTCAGGCGAGCATCTCGAGCATTGACCGCATTAGCCCAAAACAAGTTGTTTTCGCGGGTTCGACGATAAAAATGTTCTGCCTGACCTAATCTTCCCATTACTTCTCCTAGAGTTACCAAAGTAATGTGGTTGGCGTAAAGCTGTCCTGATGAGCCTTCTGCTTTGGATATAGCTTGGATTACTCGAAATACTTCTAACCAACTCGCTCCCATGCCTCCATATTTTTTGGGAATGGAAAGTAATAGCAATCCCGATTTTTTGAAAAGATTAATTTCTGCTTCGGGGATTTCTGCTTTTTGGTCTCGTTCTAGCGCACTGGCAGCTAAGGCTTCGGATAATTCTTCTGCAACGGCTTGATAATCAATAACTTGTTGGGACTCTCTTGTTAGCACCATAAATTTTGCCTAAATCTCTTAATAAATTGCCAAAATGATTAATTTCCTTGAATTTAGACATTAATCGAGAAGAAATAGGGATGTAGTTGAGAAAATTCTGTTGCCAACAATGAGCTAAATAACTGACTTTTGCTTTCCTCAAACAAGATAAAGTTATTTTTTTTTTGATTCAACCATCAGATTAACTTTGCGATAATAGAAGTGAAACTTCTCGATCAAAAGGGGGTAGTCATGAAAACTTTTCGACCCCTACAAGAAAAACAGATCGTTAAACAACGTCCGCCTAAATCTCTATACAATCCCGCTAAACAATTCAAACATCGTGATCGCGGTACTCAATCAGGAAGAACTAATATCAAGTAAAAACTAGAGTTAGGAGATTAGCGGTAGGGATTTTCTGAAGATGTCATTTGCTGCACCACTGCTAATTTCCAACTCAAGCTACTTCATGACGTATTCAAGTTTTTTAGGTTTAGCAAGCAATAAAACAGCCAAAAAATGCTTAGATTTTATAGTAATTGGAGGGGATATGTCGTATGTTACTTCTCGATTCTTAAATAGGCAAAATAAACTAGAAACTAATTTCTTGCTTCCTTTGCGGGATGTTGTTTTATTACCTGGAATCACTTTACCAGTGGTAGCAGGAAAACCACGTTCTATAGCAGTTGTAGAGTCTACCATGCTAACAGAAAACAAGCAGTTGATTGTAGCTGCAATTCGTCCTCAAGCTCTACAAAACTTATCAGAATTGGAAACAGTTCAAAAAACATTTAACGATAATCAAACTGTTGAATCTAGATCCTTTGAAATTGAAAGTCTTGAAGAAATTTATCCCATAGGAACGTTAGCAATTATCCACAAAATAAATCGCTTACCGATGGGTCTAATTCAACTCATTGTTGAAGGTTTAGAAAGAGTCGAAATCGTCAAATTAGTCCAGACTTCTCCTGCTTATACCGTTAAGTTTACCAGGCTACCTGCCCTTACTACCAAAGAGGCTTTAGCAACGGGAACAGACGAACAAACTCTGGCAGCCTTGACTCAGGCAATTAAATCCCTTTGGACAGAAGCAGCAGCTATCAATCCACGATTTCCTGACGAACTACTAGGATTTTTATTAGATAGTAAAGATCCAGCCCAATTAGCTTATCAAACCTCTTTATTAATCCAGCAAGATGTTACCGCTACCCAAAAGCTTTTAGAAGAAGAAAATCTAGAAAAACTATTACGCCAAGTTTTAATAGATTTACAAAAAGAAATTGAGGTTCAAAGACTACGAGGAGAAATTTTAGGAGAAACAAAAAAAGAAATCGATCAGCAACAAAAAGAATTCTTCTTACGCCAGCAACTAAAAAAAATTCAGGAAGAATTAGGGGAAACAGATCCAGATAAACAAGAAACTGCTGAATTGCGATCGCGTTTGGCAGCAGCAACCTTACCAGAAGTAGTAGAAAAACAAGTTAAGCGAGAACTAAGTCGTCTAGAACGGGTTACCAGCGCGTCCGCAGAAGGAGGTGTAATTCGCACCTATCTCGATTGGTTATTAGAAATGCCTTGGCAGCAGCAGGTAGAAGATAATCTCGATCTGGATAATGCCAGAACTATTTTAGATGAAGATCATTATGGTTTAAATAAAGTTAAAGAAAGAATTATCGAACATTTAGCTACTTTTAAACTGAAAAAACTAGCTCAACAGCAATTAGCATCAACCTTAGCCAGTAATATTCCTCAGTCCTATACAGTTGGTACAGTAATTTGTTTTGCAGGACCTCCAGGAGTAGGAAAAACCAGTCTAGGTCAATCCATCGCCCGAACTCTAGGCAGACCATTTGAGCGCATTAGTTTGGGTGGTTTGAGGGATGAAGCGGAACTGCGGGGTCATCGTCGTACTTATATTGGTGCCATGCCTGGTCGAATTATTCAAGCTTTACATCGAGCAGGAGTCAAAAATCCTGTTATTATGCTCGATGAGTTGGATAAAGTAGGAATGGATTATCGTGGCGATCCTGCTTCAGTGTTATTAGAAATTCTCGATCCACAACAGAATCATAGTTTCCGTGACTTATATTTGGATTTAGATTTCGATCTTTCCCAAGTCTTATTTATTGGTACTGCTAACGATCTATCTCATGTTCCTTCACCGTTACTAGATCGTCTAGAAATTATCGAACTGTCTGGTTATTCACCACAGGAAAAAATCAACATTGCTCAAAAATATTTACTTCCGCGACAAATTCATAAAGCTGGACTGCCAGATGATGCCCTACAAATTCCTGAATCAACCCTTGCGCTAATTATCGAATACTACACCCACGAGGCAGGAGTAAGGAAACTAGAACAACAACTAGGCAATATTTGCCGTAAAGTTGCGGTAAACTATGCCACTGGTATAACTAATCCCCAGCTAATCCATCCCGAACAACTAGAGGAATTACTGGGCGCGAGACAATATCTTAGAGAAGAAATTCGTCCAGATAGTAAACCTGGGGTTGCGACTGGTCTTGCCTGGACGCTACAAGGAGGAGAAATTTTATTTATTGAAGCGGTATTATTACCCCAAGGAGAAGACCTCACTCTCACAGGTCAATTGGGAGAAGTAATGCAAGAATCGGCGGAAATTGCCCGTTCTTATGTATGGTCGCAAGCTGAAGCATTAGGGATTGACTCCAGCATTTTTAAAGATAATGGTTTACACATTCATGTTCCTGCTGGCGCAATTCCCAAAGATGGCCCATCCGCTGGAGTCACGATGGTTACAGCGGTCGCTTCTCTGTTAATGCACCATTCAGTCCGTAATGATACGGCGATGACAGGAGAAATTAATCTGAGTGGAGAAGTTTTACCGATTGGTGGTGTACGAGAAAAAGTTTTAGCTGCTCATCGCATTGGTATTAAACGAGTTTTACTACCTCGACACAATCAAAAAGACTTGCTTGATATTCCCGCAGATATCAGACAACAAATGGAATTTATCTTCTGCGATCGCATTGAGCAAGTCTTAGCTAATGCTTTAGTAAGTCCCCAGGAGGTTAAATCTAATCACAATCATCACCATTTTGACGGAGCCAAGTTGATCGAAATAAATTAATTAAATATAAAGAAAATATTCAGCCAAGAGCCAAGAGCTAAAACAGTAACAAACATTTAAGTATTTCACAGGAGAAGCGTTTATCATAATTTGACAGATTGAATGTCAGACTATGGATATCAGCGATTTTAGGCAAGAATATATTCGAGAAGGTTTAAGACGCGAACAACTAGCTCAAGATCCTTTTCAACAATTTGAACTGTGGTTTCAACAAGCTTGTACTGCTAATTTACCAGAACCAAATGCCATGTGTTTAGCAACAGCGTCAGCTTCAGGTTATCCCTCACAACGCACGGTTTTATTGAAATATTTTGATCGCGAGGGATTCGTATTTTTTACCAACTATGAAAGCAAAAAAGCTCGCCAAATTGAAGAAAATCCCCAAGTATCATTGTTATTTTTCTGGGTTGCCTTAGAACGTCAGGTACAAATTTGTGGAACTGCTGCGAAAATTTCTACGGCTGAATCTTTAAAATATTTTGCTACCCGTCCTAGAGGCAGTCAAATCGGAGCTTGGTGTTCGCAACAAAGTACGGTCATCTCTTCGCGCCAAATGCTAGAGATGAAATTTGATGAGATCAAACGCAAGTTTCACGACCGAGAAATACCTTTGCCTTCAGCGTGGGGAGGTTATCGAGTTGTGCCTAATAGTTTTGAATTTTGGCAAGGTAGACCTAATCGACTACACGACCGCTTTTTATATTCTCGCTTAAATACTGAATCTAGTTGGGAAATTCAAAGGTTAGCTCCCTGAAGCAATTTAAAAAACACAATGAACTGCGATCGCTTGATAAAAAAAACTCACTCAGGAGGTCAAGAATTATGAACTTCGGATTAGCCTCAATCGCTTTATTATTGTGCTGCTTGTTACTAATGAGTTTACCTAGTGATGCAGCAGAATCAAACCACTTCGGACTTCAACGACCAAAAACTAATGTAGCAATGGCACAATTTGAGTTACAGCGCGAGCAAATGGTAGAGTATCAGCTTCGCGATCGCTCTGCGCCTCGCCCTTGGCGAGATCGCGGTATCCAAGACGAACGGGTTTTAGCAGCCATGTCCCAAGTACCTCGCCATCAATTCATTGACTCATCGTGGAGAGATTTAGCCTACAGCGATCGCCCTTTACCGATTGGTTACAATCAGACTATCTCTCAACCTTATATTGTGGCTTACATGAGCGAAGCTGCTCAAATTTCTCCTAGTGATAAGGTATTGGAAATCGGTACTGGTTGTGGATATCAGGCAGCCGTACTGGGGAAGATCGCCCAAAAAGTCTATTCCATCGAAATTATTCCCCAACTAGCAGAAAGAGCGCGTCGAACTCTCCAGCGATTGGGTTACGAGAACATCGAAATTAAAACTGGTGATGGCTACGAAGGCTGGGCAGAAAACGCTCCCTACGATGCGATTATTGTCACTGCTGCCCCAGAAAGCATACCTCAAGCCTTAATCGACCAACTAGCAATTAACGGCAAGATGGTGATTCCCGTGGGTACGTGGTATCAAGACATCTTTGTACTAACCAAAACCGAGGAAGGTACTGTTGAGGAAAAAACTATTCCTGTTCGTTTTGTACCGATGAGAAAAAAATCTTTTTAAAATTGTCAAGTTTTCAAGTAGTTCTTTTTGTTTGTATCAAGTTTGGATGATAACTTTGAATAAAATTTCTCCCAGTCTCCTTTCTCCTTGTCTGGGAGTCTCCCTGTCAGCCATAACATTTAACTGTTTAAACGAACCTGATTTTACCCATAACTATCTTTGTAATAAAACCATTTTAACATAAAAGTACACTTAATATTTAACTCTTATTCAAGGGTTTTAATCCACTCTAAAAAGGCAATAAATCTTCTCATGAAAAACTCTAATTTCCTATGCTCTTCAATTAAAATACATGATTTATCAATTTCAGGATCTAATATTTCTATTTTTTCATATTTGAGGTAATGTATTAGATTAGATTCCGATATTCCTATTTCTCTTTCCTCGTATTTTTCATATTTAAAGTTAAATATTATAGAGTTAGTAATAATTCTATTAATTAATAGTTTTTTTTGCTTCTCTACTCTTTATAAAAAAGCATTTTAACCAAATAATCTTTGCATCCTTCAAACTGTCATGTATAACCGCAGTTGGCAAAATATTGTGTTGCACTTTGTGGTTTTGTAAAAGCTCATTAAGGTAATTTAATTTTTGTCCGATGATTTCTTGATTATCAATAGTTTCAGTAGTTTCACTCCTGACAAGTAGCTCATAAAATATAGATTTTATCTTGTCAGAAATCGTCTCATTTTGACATGATTGCAATACCTTACGCCAATTATCATAAGCCTTGATAATATTGTTTTTTTCATCTTTATCTTTATAAAGCAAAACAATAGCAAAATTACTATAGTCAATATTAGTTTTTTCCTGTGAATTCATGCTAGCCAATCGCTTATAAGCTTTTTCTAATCGCCAATTTGCTTTTTCGTCATTTCCATCTTCTAATTCTTCCAAATGACACAGAAAATCAAGCCAAGCCAGCGCACTTTGAGCAGCATGATTATCACATTCTAAACATCTAGATTGTAAAAAATTTTTTCTAGCCTTAAGATATTTACCTTTTATGGCTTGCAAAATACCAATTCTAATGTAAATTCCAGGATACTTTAGCTTTAACTCTTTTGCCAAATCTTTCGCATGATTATAGTATTTAAGTGCTTTTTCATATTCACCTGAATAATAATAACTATGTCCATATACTGTAAGAATATAAGGATTCTTTGGAATAATTTTAATTGCGTCATTAAGAACATCTCTAGCTTGACCATATAAGTCTTTATTTAAATAGTAAAATCCTAACAAACTTAATATTTCCCCAACTTTACTATAATTTCTATCCCTTTCTTTAGCCTTCAGACATGAATCTTTAGCCTTATTGAGATCTTCAATAGAGTTGGTTCTTTCATAATGACAGATATGATGTAATGCCTCAGTCACAAACTTAAATGCTTCCCAACTATTTGTTGATAGTGGTTTTATTGATAAATCAAGAGCAATTCTGTAGGCAAGTTCTTCGATCATGTCAGATAGCTCTAAGTTTTGATGAGAATTTATTTTGTAAGCATGGACTTCAGAATGATGATTGCTTTGTTGGTAACGAGCTGCTATTTGTAAATCGGAATTTTGTTTTTGGACAATACTTCCAGTAATGATTTGCACAGTTCCTTGAGGCCACAACTGCTGTAAAGCCAGTAACAATGAACCAAACGGCAGTGATAATTCTTTAGATACAGAAACTGTTCCTAGTTGTGCGATAGTATTTCCTACTATTTCTCCAGAGATTTTTCCTAAAGAAAAATTGATATCTTCTCTACAAATAGCTAAAAGGGAAGATTTAGGTTGTATTTTTTGCTTTCCATCTTCAATTAAATTATGGATATGATAGATTTTATGTAATTCCGCAGCTAGCTGATCAGCAATTGATTGTTTTTCACGTAAATTATCTTTTTGATTGGTCAATTGTTCATCATCAAAATCGAATGGTAGAATAATTATTCCACGAGAAATCGACAGCCAGCGAATAAAAAGATATAAAACAATACCTAGAATTACAATTATAATTATTTGAGGAAGATTTATACTTTCTAAAGTTTGTTTGTTTGGAATTGTAAATTTGTTTATTTTTATAAAGCAGTCATTATCATCACATTCAGTCCAATATTGGACGGACAAAAAACCTAATAAAAAAAATACAAACAATCGTATTCCCTTAAGCCTAGCAGCAAACTTAAAAGATAAAAATAAGGTAAAAATGATAATTCCCCAAGCTAATATTGCCAACCAAAAATGATAAAGTATTTTTTCATTTTCGCTTGGTAATTTCAATTTAAATGTCTCAGAAAAATTCAGTAGATTATAAAAAGGCGACAATAAATTCTGACTATTTTTTGAATTCAAAAAGAAGGCAATTAATAATGCTATTGTAATACATAATAAACTTACTAGCCAATCTGGCCAATTATTATATTCATAAAATAATCTGCATATTTTTTTGATTTTGCATTGAAGCCAGATTCGCCCCTCTGTTAATCTTTCGTATAAAAATTTGTCGGATAAATTTTTTATTTTAGAAAAAAAAACGCATTTTACCACCTCATTAATTTATTCCATAAGGGATGAAAAAGCACATTAAAATTCCAACCTAAAATTTTTAATAAGTAAGGTTTATAAAATATTTTTATTTAATATTGAATGGAAGTTGAACCTATGATTTATTGCGTAAAATTTCAATTATCCTAAAAAACGAAAAACAACTTATTTCACAATGAATTACATAACCTTCAATTAAATTATCTCTAGTTTTTTTATACCCAAATAATTAAAAGTATAAAGTTATGAAAAACTTGATTAAGTAAATCACGCAAAATCAAATACTTTGGTATTTTATAGTTTGTTAAATTATATAAACATATAACTATTTAAAGATCAAAACAATAAGTACGATCGCTCTAATCTTTTACCACCAGCAACAAAGGAACACCTGTTAATAATATTCCTACTCCTACTAATGCTCCGATGCCAGTGTAAGTTAAACTTGCTTGCAGCATATAAACGCAGGTAGCACAGAAAAGTAAGGGCGTAAGAGGATAAAGAGGAACGTGGAAAGACCGCTTTACTTCTGGTTCAATGGTGCGAAGGACGAACAAAGATAGAGTTGTTAATAACAAAAAGAACCAAAAAACTGGTGCAGTATATTCAACCATCGTGGCAAAACCGCTTCGTGTTAGAGTGCCGAGGAGAATCAAGGCTAAGGTAATCGTTCCTTGAATAATTAAAGCATTGAGCGGTGTTTGGGTACTTTTATTCCAGTGTCCTAGCCAGCCAAACAGCTTCCAATCTTGTCCCAAGGCATAATTGGTACGCGCACCAGTAAAGATTGTCCCTTGCATTGCTCCCAGTGCTGATATGGCAATGAGCAGACTAATCAACTGCGCTCCTGTTTCACCGAGAAACCGATACATTAAATCTGCTGCTACAGCATCCGAATTAGCGATCGCATTTAACCCCAAACCCTTGAGATAGGCATAATTAACCAACAAAAAGACTAAAGCGATCGCACTAAGACTACCGACTAATACCTTAACCATATTCTGTTCCACGTTCTGAATTTCTGCGGAAAGATAAGCAGCTTCACTCCAACCGCCGTAACTAAGCAGCACAAAGATCATTGCCGAACCATAAGAACCTTCAAAATTAGATGGAGAAGATACTATAGGCGCAGAAGGGGAAGTCAAAGCTATTCCTATTGAGAAAATAATTAATAAACCTAATAATTTAGCTGCTGTTAACCAATTTTGAAGCCATTTACTTAGCTGTACTCCCAGTGCATTAATGACTGTCAAGATCACAACTGCTAAAACTGCATAGAGCGAAGATGTGTATTCTCCTAACGGTAATAGTTGCGAACCATAATCTCCAAACACAAAAGCTAATAGTGCTAGTGAGCCTGTTTGCATAACACTCAAACGCGCCCAAGCCAACAGTAAAGCGATCTCCTTACCAAAAGAACGCGTTAAATAGTAGTACTCTCCGCCTGGGTGAGGATAAGTTGTTGCTAGCTCACCGTAGCATAACGCACCCATCAGAGAAATTAAGCCACCTAAAAGCCAAATTAATAAGAAACTTGTCTCGCTATCGACATTAGTAGCGACTAAAGCAGGAGTTTTAAAGATTCCTACTCCAACCACCACACCGACAATAACTGCCCCTGCCTCAATGATGTTAAAGGTGGGTTTGGGATTGGGATTATCTGTATTAAATTTCACCCTTTCACCACAGCTATTGGTCGCAGACGAGCTACTTTATGGGCAATACCAGCTTTACTGACGGTTTCTACTACTCGACTGACATTTTTATAGGCTTGGGGAGCTTCTTCAGCTAGTCCAGGCATTGAACCAGCACGGATGTTAATTCCTTCTTGTTCTAATTGTTCTCTAAGGCGATCGCCTCTAATCGTACGTTTTGCTTGTCGGCGACTCATTACCCTTCCAGCGCCGTGACAACTTGAGCCAAAGGAGAGTTCTTCATTGGTTTTTGCACCTACAAGAATCCAACTTTCTGTTCCCATTGAACCAGGAACAAGAACAGGTTGACCCAAGGGACGATATTCGGCGGGCAAACCAGCAAATCCTGCACCAAAGGCTCGTGTTGCTCCTTTACGATGAACGCAAACTGTCATTTCTTCTCCTTCAATGCGATGGCTTTCAATTTTTGCCATGTTATGAGCAATATCGTAAACTTGGCGCAATGGTTCTGCTCCTGCTTGAGAACCAAATACGTCTTGAAAACTACGTCGAGCGTGATACGCTAACACCTGACGGTTGGCAAAAGCATAATTCGCTGCTGCTTTCATAGCTGCTAAATAAGCCTGTCCTTCAGGAGAATCGAAAGGAGCGCAGACCAACTCGCGATCGCGTAATTTGATCCCATAATTAATAACCGCCCACTGAAAATCCTGAACGTAGTCAGTGCAAATTTGGTGTCCAAACCCACGAGAACCGCAGTGAATCTGCACAGCAAGACACCCTGGTTCAAGTCCCATAATTTCCGCTGCTTCAGAATCAAAGATTTGCTCGACCACATCTACTTCCAGAAAGTGATTACCTGCGCCTAAAGTACCTAATTGATCCTTTCCTCTTTGTTTAGCTCTGTGACTAGCTTGAGCGGGGTCTGCTCCTTCTAAACAGCCAAATTCCTCTGTTCTTTCTAAATCTTCTTGGGTGGCATATCCTTTCGCCAATGTCCAACCTGCGCCTTGACGACAAACGCGCTCAAATTCCTCAACAGATAGAGGCACACTACCACCTGTACCTACTCCACTAGGACAGTTGCGATATAAAGTACTAGCTAGCTCATTTAAATAAGGAATAGCAGTTTGATATTCGATGGAAGAAGCTAAAACCCTAACACCACAGTTAATGTCGTAACCGACTGCCCCTGGCGAAATAATTCCTTCTGGGACTTTGGCTGCCATGACACCCCCAATCGGCATACCATACCCTTGGTGAACATCAGGCATAATTGCTACGTGACCGACTAAACCAGGTAGACAAGCAACATTAACTCCTTGAATAATCGATAAATCTTCTAAAGCTTCTTCTAATAATTCTTCGTCGGCAAAGATCCAGACTGGTACATTCATCTCTGGATCAAAAGAAGTAGGAATTACCCATAGATAATCATCAAGGTGTTGTAAATCTTGTTTTCTAATGATCATTGTCCCTCCTTCTAGTAGGGCTGTTTCCTGTTCGTAGGAGACAGGAAGACGAGCGCAGTGAAGCTCTGAACGCAGTGAAGAGTCTGGAGATGGGGAGAATTTAGACAAAAATTCTGGATTTTAACAAAATTTATGGCAAACAATTCTGGTCAGTCCACGAATTCTTAGTTATTTGAGTTGATTTAATCAGAATACTGATTTTTTCTCCTTACACATCTAATACTAGCGTGACTTCCAATCCAGATTCTGTCTCGCCAATCTTTAAATTGTGATAAGTAACTGCTTTGATATCTTTGAGCCATTGCTCAGTAGGCGCGCCTATCATGCTAGCTTGTAAGTTTGTTTCGTCGAGATACTGAATTTCTATTTGCTCGAATCCTAAACCTTCGCTTTCATGTAAGTAGAGCAATTCATTTAACCAAGCAATTAATAGACTCTCACGGTCAATTGCTTTAAGTTGAACCAACCGCGTTGTCTGTGAATCTTGTAATAACTTCATTCCCACTAGAGAGTAAAGCCCCAACGCTGCTTGAATAAACAATTGAGCTAAATTTTTGCCCCTAACTCGATAAGCCCAATCAGCAGTATGTTCAATTTCTTCAAAGCTTTTGGCTTGAGTTAATTCTGAATTTGGCATCATCTTAGAATTAGTAATTTTTCACTGTCTTTGAGTGTAGTTAAACAACCTTTTTAACCAAAATTACCCGATCCGCTCTGAACCTCTTAGTTTAGGGATATTTGGAACTGATTGATTGTCCCAAGCCAATAAATTAAAGCTAGAGCTTTTTCCATCTGCTGTTTGATTAGGCTGCCAGGAGTAACTTTAAGCTTTAACTCATCTTCTAAAAGAATTTGTTCGCTTGCTGGTTTAACAGTAAGTAATTTTGGTGTTGCTACATTTTCTGCTGTACTCATTAAGAGATGAATTTCTGTGGGTAATTGCCAAGTTTTAGATGTAGGTTTAGCTGGTTCAACTGGGGTAGGAGTTTCCCATGGATCTGGAATGAGTTGTGCGTTGGTTTTATTATTCAACATGATGCTAACCTCCTCTGGTTCAGTTTCTGAGATTAAAAAACTATCCGTCTCGGAGGAATGATTGCCGATGGCTGGTTACTGTGTTCTGTATTAAGAGCAAGATTATGTCACCTAACCTCTTAGCTCTCCACTTAGATCTTATCGCTTTTGCTTGAGCAAGATTAACTCAATTAATTGACTTTGTTAGCTAACTAAATCTGTTTTGAATTTTGGTGTTGCCTCATTGATAATGTTTAAGATTATTTATTGTTCCGCTTTCAGTTCATCAATTTCTAATAAATTAATTATTACGCCAGCAATGGGAATTGCAATAAAAATACCAACCAAACCTGCTACTTTTGCACCTATTAATAAAGCAAAAAACATAATTACAGGGTTGATATCAAGTGAGCCTTGCATAATTCTAGGCATCAGTAAATTTTCTTCTACTTGTTGAAGCAAAATACAACTTACTAATACAACAAAACTTAACCAAAGACCTTGAGGTAAAACAATTAAAGCTACAATACTAATGCCTAATGTCGCACCAATTCCAGGAATTAAATCAAAAACCCCACCAATTGCAGCTAGAGCCAAAGGATAAGGAATTTGAAACAAAACAAATACAACAAAAACAGATACTCCAAAAAAAACCGATAAAATTAATCTGCCCCAAAAGAAGCCTAAAAAGTTACGTTTAACTGTAACTGTTAGTTTGTTACGAAAATGAGCAGGAAAAAATTTAAGTAAAAAATACCAAAGCTTTGCTCCATCTAACAACATGAAAAAAGCAACAACAGCAATTAAAATTAAATCAACTAAATTAGTTAGTATTCCTGGTAAGGTAGCGAGACTCATTTCAATTCCTGATAAAGCATAATTGCGTAGTTGTGTTTGAAACATATCTAAATCTACTGGAATATTTAATTTTGAAAAAAAATTGTTGAACTGCTCTCCTAGAAAAAATAAATAATCCAATAATTCAGGTAGTTGTGCGATTATTTGTTGTCCTTGCGATAAGATGGTAAATCCTAAAGTAAATGTGACTACAATAAAACTAAGAAGACTGACTAAAAAAACTAAACAAACCGCTACACCATGAGATAAAAAATTTTGCAACCATTGTACGGGATAATTAAGTAAAAATGCCAAAATTGCTGCAAATATAAAAATAATTAAGATTGTTTCAAAATAAGCCATAATTTGCGCTACAGACCAACCAAGAGCAATTAGTAATAAATAGCGAATTAGTTGGGAATTAGTTAGTTGATTTGCCATTGTATATTTATGGATATGAGATTAATTAAAATATTTTATTTTAAAATATAAAATGATTTTATGACGACTAACTAAAGTAAGAAAAATAAAGGTTCAATCAAATCGAATAGTCTCAAAGTTAAAATATTTTTGTAGTTAAATTTATGGCAAAAACTGAAATATTTATCTATAAACCAAAAAAAAATAAGCAATTTTAATTCTTTGTCACTTTTAAATCACATTTATTTCGTAAACTATCTTGAATAACCAAAAAAGTTTAATTTTAAAATAAAATTTGATAGTAATTATTCATTTTATAAATACACTACTAAATTGTTTTTACTAGCAAGATTAAAACGGAGATGAATTGGATGATAGCCAAAGAAAATATAGAATCTCTTCAATGGCACGATCGCTCTGTGCAACAGCTTACTGAGCAATTAGCAACCGATCTCACTACGGGTTTAAGTTCAACAGAGGTTAAAAAGCGACAAGAACAGTTTGGTGCTAATGAACTCAAGAGCAAACCTGCGAAAAATCCGATTATCCGTTTTTTGGAGCAATTTAATCAACCATTACTGTATATTTTGCTGGTTTCTGGTGTGGTTAAAGCTTTTTTAGGACAATGGGTTAATGCCTGGGTAATTTGGGGAGTCACTTTAATTAATGCCATTATTGGTTTTATTCAAGAAGCCAAAGCTGAAAGCGCGATCGCAGCCTTAGCTTCTGCGGTTCAAACCGAAGCGACTGTTCGCCGTAACAATCAGAAAGTGAGGGTTTCTTCGACGGAGTTAGTGCCAGGAGATTTAGTTTTACTTGCTTCTGGCGATAAAGTACCAGCAGATCTCCGTTTGATTGAGGTTAAAAATTTACAGATTAATGAGTCGGCATTAACAGGAGAATCTGTTGCCGTTGAAAAAACTACCCAATTATTTGCCTCTGATACTCCTTTAGCAGAACGCAGTAATATGGCTTATGCTGGTAGTTTTGTTACCTCTGGACAGGGAAGAGGTATTGTAGTCGCGATCGCAGAAGCGACAGAAACAGGAAGAATTTCACAGCTAATGGAAAGGCAAACCAACCTCAGCACTCCCTTAACTCGAAAATTTGACAAATTCAGTCGAACCTTACTTTACATCATTTTAGGAGTAGCAGCATTTACTTTTGTGGTTGGGTTGGGATATGGCAACAGTTGGACTACGATGTTTGAAGCAGTAGTTGCCCTAGCGGTAAGTGCCATTCCTGAAGGGTTACCTGCTGTGGTTACCGTCACTTTAGCGATTGGTGTTTCGCGAATGGCGCGTCGTCATGCCATTATCCGTAAATTACCCGCCGTCGAGACATTAGGCAGTGCAACAGTTATTTGTTCGGATAAAACTGGCACACTAACTGAAAACCAGATGACGGTACAAGCTATTTACGCAGGCGGTCAAAACTACTCAGTCAGTGGTACGGGATATGCACCAGAAGGAAAAATTGTCGTAGCAGGAACTGAGAAATCAGAAACTATCTCAGTTGAAAACAATTCTACTGCTTCTGATTTGAATAACAAACATCTCAAATCAGAAATTGCTCTGCTCGAATGCCTCAAAGCTGGTTTATTGTGTAATGATTCTCATTTAGAAGTCAAACAAGGAGAATGGGTTGTAGTTGGCGATCCCACCGAAGGAGCATTGATTGCTGCTGCTAATAAAGTGGGATTTACTCAAGCTGATTTAGAAGAGGCAATGCCTAGAGTCGATGTGATTCCCTTTGAGTCTGACTATCAATATATGGCGACTTTACATGAGAAAGAGCTTGACGGAGAAATAGTAAGTGATTACCAAGACTCTTCACTAAAAACAATTTATGTCAAAGGTTCTGTAGAAGCAATTTTACCTCGCTCTCAGCAGATGTTAAACACTGAAGGTAATTTCGAGCCTCTACAACCAGAACGCATCCATGCAGAAGTAGAACGGATGGCACAACAAGGATTAAGAGTTTTGGCTCTAGCCAAAAAATCCGTCTCAGCTAGTCATAATTTTCTCCACCACAGTGATATTGAAAGCGAACTGGTTTTTGTGGGTTTACAAGGAATGATCGATCCACCCAGACAAGAAGCAATTAGAGCGGTGCAAGCCTGTCAATCAGCAGGAATACAAGTCAAGATGATTACGGGTGACCATGCCGTTACCGCTAGAGCGATCGCTACAAGTATGGGATTACAGCGACAAGGAAACGTTTTAGCCTTTACGGGACAAGAACTTGCTCAAATGAACGAGCGAGAACTAGCTCATGCAGTAGAAGATGGAGTTGTCTTTGCTCGTGTTGCTCCCGAACAAAAGCTACGTTTGGTGGAAGCTCTCCAATCTAAAGGAGAAGTCGTTGCCATGACAGGAGATGGTGTTAATGATGCACCCGCTCTCAAACAAGCAGATCTTGGCATTGCTATGGGTAAAGCAGGGACAGAAGTAGCCAAAGAAGCAGCCGATATGATTCTGACTGACGATAACTTTGCCTCTCTAGAAGCAGCAGTAGAAGAAGGACGTACAGTTTATCGCAATTTATTAAAAGCGATCGCCTTTATTCTACCAGTCAATGGTGGTGAATCGATGACCATTGTAATCAGCGTTTTGTTAGGGAGAACTTTACCAATCTTATCTTTACAAGTTCTTTGGCTCAACATGATTAATTCAATTGCCATGACTGTCCCCTTAGCTTTTGAACCTAAGTCGCAACGAGTCATGACACAATCTCCACGCCAACCGAATGAACCTCTACTCAACCGCAAACTATTAATACGTATTGTGATAATCTCTTTGTTTAACTGGCTCTTAATTTTTGGCGTATTTGAATGGATTGAAAATACTACAGGCAATCTCAATTTAGCTCGAACTATGGCAATTCAAGCTTTAGTTGCAGGCAGAATTTTTTATTTATTGAGTATTAGTCAATTGGGAATTGCACTTGTGGATAAAATTCGGGGTCAAGCTGCAAAAATTACTGACGCTCCTGCTATTGTTATGGGTATCATTGGTACGATCGCTTTACAGATCATCTTCAGCCAATGGAGTTTGATGAATACCTTATTCTCCACAGCACCCTTAAACTTGAATCAATGGTTAATTTGTTTTTTGGTTGGTTTACCAATGATTTTGGTAGCTACATTGGTTAATCGTTTCGATCCTCAATCATAATCATGAAATTTTGAGCAGAAGTTACATCAATCAAAACTAATTAAGAATGTTAGCACGAAATATTTCTGATAATCCGATCTTAGTTGATCGCTTGTAAGTTTTATCTGGTTAAATTGGTTGCGCGATCGCTTTTTCTATTCTTCCCAATTTTGTTTTGATCTATTATATATTTCATCAATAGATCGATCTTGATAAAGCTGCTGAGAAATTTTTACATAATCAGTAGCATCGCCATGTAGTAAACTTAAAAATCTCCAGGTAGCAACAGAAAGTAGAAGTTTGAGAAACTGTCTTTTTTTTTAAAAAAAAGATGAGATCATCTTGCTCGCTAATCAAAACTCTATCAATAAAAATTATCAAGCATTGTTGTAAACTCTAACAAAGTTGTAAACTCTAACAAATTCCTTACAGAATCACCAAAATCAGCACCTTCCTTAATTTTGTCTAAAGTATCAAAGATATCTTCAGTAATAGCATCTTGTGTAAAAATTTCACGCTGCATTGTATAAAAATGAGTGATGAAGTTGTTTTGTACATTTTGGACATTCTGTCAGTGCCATAAAATTTTTCTTAATCTTATCTAATCTGGTGACATTTATATATTTCCCAAAAATTATGTAGTCACAAACAAAAAAAGGCGAACACTAACCCGCCTAAATCAAAAATAATCAACAATAAGTTAAATCAATTAAGCACTAAAATACTTAGATACAGGATGATAAGTAACAAAAGCAGTAGTCGATTGTTCTGGATATAGCTGTTCGCTTTCATCCATAAACATACCGATTCTTCCAGTATCTAATATCTCCAATTGCTTGTATTGATCGGGAATATTGGGACAAGCAGGATACCCAAAACTATAACGAGAACCACGATGTTTTTGTTGCAAAACTTCTTTAACATTATCAGGTTCTTCATCGCCAAAACCTAACTCGCGACGTATCTTAGCATGAGTCCATTCTGCTAAAGCTTCTGCGGTTTGTACTGCCATGCCGTGATAGTAGAGGTAGTTGGTATAATCGTTACTTTCAAACAGTTTTTTGGCGTATTCTGTAGCTATTTCCCCAACTGTTACCGCTTGCATTGGGAAAACGTCCATTTTTTCGCTTCCTACAGGTGCGAAGAAGTCAGCAATACAGAGACGACGACCAGATTTTTGACGAGGAAAATCCCATTTTACTAGTTCTATTTTAGAATCATTCGGGTCGTATATGTGCAAAGAATTTTCTTCTGATAAACAGGGGAAATAACCATAAATTACCGTGGGATGTAATAAGTTTTCAGCAATAATTTTTTGTTTCCATTCATCAAGAATTGGATAAACTTTCTCGGCTAAAAACGTATCGTATTCTTCTCTAGATTGTTCTCTTGGTTTACGGAATTGCCATTGTCCAGCAATTAATGCTTGCAAATCTAAATACCAGAATACCTCTTCTAAATCGATCTCTTCGGGAGTAATGATTTTTGTTCCCCAGAAAGGAGGAGTCGGACGAAATATATTTACATCTACAGCTTCAGAACGTCTAGTATCAATAACCACTGGTTCTGGTTGTTTGGTTTCATCATCAACAAAGATAGTATCTGCATTAGCATCTGCAAACGGTTTATCGTCATTACCAGAATCTATCTGTGTTAATC
Source organism: uncultured bacterium (assembly GCA_964562685.1). GTDB lineage: Bacteria > Cyanobacteriota > Cyanobacteriia > Cyanobacteriales > Xenococcaceae > Stanieria. Next base: position 5,150 of record CAZLUP010000035.1, on the reverse strand, counting down.
TGCGTTCATCTGCGGACGAAACTTCATCCAAAAATCCCTTCAAATCATCCCAATTACCAGCAGCTTTGGCGGTCATTAATTTATCCATAAAATGCAAATCGGCAAAAGCATCTTTTCCGTAGATAACTTTACCTTTATAAGTATTTTGACAATCTTGATGGACAAATTTTGGAGTTAACGCAGCACCACCTAAGATGACGGGAACAGTAATACCTTTTTCATTGAAAGTTTCTAAATTATCTTTCATAAAGGCAGTAGATTTTACGAGCAAACCACTCATGGCGATGCAGTCTGCTTTATGTTCTTTGTAAGCTTGGATGATATTTTCTACTGGTTGCTTAATACCTAAATTAATTACCTTATAGCCGTTATTAGAAAGGATTATATCGACTAGGTTTTTACCGATATCGTGAACGTCGCCTTTGACTGTAGCAATAACAAAAGTTCCCTTACCTTTATCATCGGTTTCTTCCTTATCCATAAATGGTTCTAAATATGCTACCGCAGCCTTCATCGTTTGCGCTGACTGCAAGACAAAGGGTAATTGCATTTGTCCCGAACCAAATAATTCGCCGACAACTTTCATGCCATCTAAGAGAAAAGTATTGATAATTTCTAGAGGTGGATACTGTTGTAAAGCTTCGTTTAAAGCATCCTCTAAACCAATTCTTTCTCCGTCAATAATATGTTGTTTCAGTCTTTCATTAATGGGAAGATTTTTATCAACTGCTTCTGATTTTTTAGCTTTTTTTCCTGCAAAAATTTCAGTTAGTTTTCCTAAAGGATCGTAGGTACAGATATCCCCGTCAAATTCTCGTCTGTCATAAATTAAATCCACACACACTTTTTGATGTTCTTCATCTATTTTAGAGAGAGGCAAAATTTTATTCGCGCTAACAATAGCTGCATCCAAACCCACTGCCATACATTCATGCAAAAAGACAGAGTTTAATACTTGTCGTGCAGCAGGATTTAAACCAAAGGAAACATTAGAAACACCCAATAAAATATGACAACCTGGTAACTCTTCTCTAATTCTTTTAATCGCTTCTACCGTTGCTTTACCATTCTCCCTATCTTCTTCAATACCAGTAGAAACGGGTAACGCCAAAGGATCGAAAAAGAGTTCATGGGGAGGAATACCATACTCTATAGCAGCATTATAAGCTCTTTTGGCAATTTCAAATTTCTTAGTCGCAGTTCGTCCCATACCATCTTCATCGATAGTACCAACAACTACCCCCGCGCCGTATTTTTTAGCCAAATCCAATACTTGATAAAATCTTTCTTCGCCATCCTCGTAGTTAGTCGAGTTGAGGATACATTTACCACCAGCAACTTTTAAACCTGCCTCCATTTTCGTCCATTCGGTGGAGTCAAGCATTAAAGGAAGAGTGACATTATTCACCAGACGGGATGCCAGTTCGTGCATATCCCGTTCCCCGTCTCTACCTACGTAGTCTACGTTAACATCAAGAATGTGCGCGCCTTCTTTTACCTGCGCCTTCGCCATGGAAATCAGACTATCCCAGTCTTCGACATTGAGAAGTTCTCGGCATTTTTTAGAACCACTCGCATTTAATTTTTCCCCGACAATTAGGAAAGAATTATCTTGAAGATAAGGTTGGGTACTATAAATGGAAGCTGCGGAAGGTTCGTAATGGGGATGACGTTCTTTTGGTTTCAAATCTTTTGTCATCTCTGCCAACGCTTGGATATGTTCGTAGCGAGTACCACAACAACCACCAACTATTTGCACTCCCAAATCTTCCACAAAGTGCATTAATGCCATGCGGAGTTCCATCGGCGTAAGTCTATAATGTGCTTGTCCGCCAACGTTTTCAGGTAAACCTGCATTGGGTATGCAGGAAACAATAAAAGGAGAATGTTCTGACAAATACTTAATATGATCCTTCATCAGATCGGGTCCTGTGGCGCAATTTAGACCTAAAATATCAATGGGATACCTTTCTAAAATTGCTAAGGCTGCATCGATTTCTGTCCCGACTAACATTGTCCCCATTTGTTCCATCGTCACCGAAACCATCAGGGGAAGTCGCGCACCTTTTTTCTCAAATACTTCTTCGATAGCATTCAAAGCTGCTTTAATTTGTAAAACATCCTGACAAGTTTCTACTAATAATAAATCCACGTCACCATCGTACAAAGCTTCTGCTTGGACGACATAAGCATCTCGCAGAGTATCAAAATCAATATGTCCCAAGGTTGGTAATTTAGTACCAGGTCCCATCGAACCAGCTACGAAACGGGGTTTTTCGGATGTAGAGTATTCTGTAGCGAGTCTTTTAGCTAATTCGGCTGCGGTTTTGTTGAGATAGTAGGCTTTATCCGCCAAATCGTACTCGGCTAAAACTATGGATGTTCCCCCAAAAGTGTCGGTTTCAATAACATCCGCACCAGCTTCCAAGAAACCTCGGTGTACCTTTTCCACCGCCTCTGGTTTAGTGTGTACCAGATATTCATTACATCCTTCATATTCCGCACCACCAAAATCTTCGGCAGTGAGGTTTTGAGTTTGCAAGTTTGTACCCATCGCACCATCAAATACTAACACGGGGCGATTAGGACTATTGAGACGGTTGAGAAAGTTACTGTTCATGGTTCGCGACTGCGGATCAACAGGTGAATTTACATTAAGTCTTATTATATGGGTAGGTTTCGGGAAAAAGGTAGTTTATCTCTAGATAGCATGGAGCAGGTTGGCACATCCTAAAATCATTAAAGTGATCGATCTTTTTTCTAATTCGTTGAATACAGACATCCACCACATTGGTATTAGGATTAAAATCATAACCCCAGACGTGTTCTAAAATTTGGGTGCGAGTAAATACTCTTCCTGGCGATCGCATCAGATATTCTAGTAAATTAAACTCGCGGGTGGTTAGTTCAACCATTTTTTCCTCACTTAAAATTAAATTAAGTTTACACATATTTACATATTTATCTTTGAGTTTAAAGCAATTGCCAGTTTAACTGGGGATTTAATGGTATTCGTTCGTATTATTACTAAAAATCATGTTGCCTGTTTCTGCCACAATCAATCGTTCTCCTTTGATTAATTTACTCTTTCGACTGGGGATGATGGGAGTGCTGTTGTTTCCTGTAGGTTGCAGTGCGATTGGACAAGGAGAAGCTCAAAACACACCACCTGAAGTAGAACAATCACAACAACCCGTAGCTGTTGATGTTGCGATCGCTCGTCAAGTCAAGTTAGAAACCACCGCAGAGTATACTGGTACAACTCTTCCCTATCGAGAAGTTTCTGTGCGATCGCAGGTAGAAGGACAATTACTTGATATAGCGGTTGACGTGGGAAATGCGGTTCAACAAGGACAAGTTGTAGCACAGATTGATGACAATTTATTAACCGCAGCAGTTACCGAAGCAGAAGCAGAAGTAGCAGCACTTCAGGCAGAAGTAGCCAGTTTGCAAGCAGAGGTGAATGATGCTCAGGCAGCAGTAGAGCGAGCGAAACTGGAACTACAACAAGCACAATCTGATGCAGCGCGATCGCAACAATTGTATCAGGAAGGAGCTATTTCTGAACAAAATTTTGAACTGTCTCAAACTGCGGTGGGTACGGCAACTCAGACACTGCGTTCTGCTCAACAACAGGTACAAAATCAAATTGCAGCAGTCAATGCTGCTCAACGTCGAGTTACTGCCCAACAAGCCTTAGTTACTCAAGCTCGACAGCGACAATCCTATACTACCCTGACAGCATCTGTAAATGGTTCTGTTTTAGAGCGCGTTTTAGAACCAGGAGATTTAGCACAACCAGGCAGCGAAATTCTGCGTTTGGGCGATCTCAGTCAGGTAAAAGTTCGGGTACAAATTTCCGAATTAGAATTGAACGATATTCGACTCGGACAACCTGCACAGGTTCGACTGGATGCTTTTCCTAATCAAACGTTTACAGGAAAAGTAAGCCAAATTTCTCCTGTAGCAGACCCCACCGCGCGTTTAGTGCCGATTGAAGTAACTATTCCCAACCAAGAAAGAAGAATTGGGAGCGGACTTTTGGCAAGGGTAAATTTTGAAACACAAACAACTCAACAGGTAGTTATTCCCGAAACAGCCATTCAAATATCTTCTGGGAATGATAAATCAAATACGAATGAACAAACGGCAACCATTTTTGTAGTTAATGGCAAGGGAGAACAAGCAACTGTGCAAGCTCGAACTGTTAAAATTGGCGATCGCGCTGATAATCGTCTAGAGATTTTATCTGGTTTAGAACCTGGAGAACAATATGTTATTCGTAGTAGTGGAGAATTACAAGATGGGGAAAAAGTTCGTCTCAGTTTTATTTCAGAAACTTCTTAATAGGTTTTAGGTTTTAGCTTCTGCCTCCTGCCTTTTAACTTTTGACTTTTCCAAGATTTATGTCTTCATCAAATTCATTCGGCTTTAGTATTAGTGGCATTGCAATACGCCGACATATTGGCACCTTGATGCTAACCTTAGCAGTAATTGTGGTTGGTGTATTTTTTATTTTTAACCTACAAGTAGATTTACTGCCTTCAATCACCTATCCCCGTATTGGTGTGCGGGTAAATGCGCCTGGAATTTCCCCCGAAGTTGCTGTCGATGAGGTGACTAGACCTTTAGAAGAGGCTTTATCGGCGACTGAAGGAGTGGTTCAGGTTTATTCCCAGACTCGTGAAGGACAGGTTAGTGTAGATTTATATTTTCAACCAGGTGGCAATATTGACCGCGCTCTTAATGATGCTACCGCAGCTTTTAACCGAGCGAGGTCTAATTTACCAGAGACGATTGAAGAACCACGTTTATTTAAAGTTGATCCTTCCCAATTGCCTGTTTATGAATTAGCCATTGCTTCACCTACTTTGGAATCTTCAGATTTAAGGGTGTTTGCTGATGAAGAACTTGCTCGGGAATTAGGTGTGATCGAAGGTGTTGCTTCGGTAGATGTCGCAGGTGGTGTGACAGAAGAAGTACGAATTGTCTTAGATTTGAACCGCTTGCAAGCTCTTGGAGTTGGTTTAAACGATGTTTTAACTGAACTAGAAGATTCAAATCAGGATGTTTCGGGGGGAAGAATTTTTGGTGAGTTATCAGAAATTTGGGTCTAAAACCCCGTCCTTTTAGGACGGCTTTTCTTGTTC
>CAZLUP010000034.1:0-48332 GCA_964562685.1 uncultured bacterium | reverse complement strand
AATTTTTTTTTTCTCCTCGACATACCACCTTCTCTAAAGATTTGAATTATTTTGATTCGTTTTTCTCTTGACAGAAAAAGACTTGCTTTTATTCAAATTACAGAAAGAGGGTAACGCGGAAAAGAGTCTTAGTAATTTGTTATGTATAAATAGTTACGCCGATATTTACTAGCCAGTGGACAATAATCAAATTAAAAGCCTGATAATGATTAAGATGTAATGTCATTGATTACTTCGCTGGTTGAGTTAGTTTAAGATTTTTAAAGTGTTGCTTATGTTACATTATGCTTTTGATGCCGAAACCACTCGCAAGTCATTTGAATTACCAGGGGCTAAACCTCACTACAATCCAGACCGCCCTGGACAAGTGAAACATATTTTTTTAGATTTAATTTTGGATCTTCCTAATCAAAGTTTTCAAGGAACTTGTACGATTACCTTGATGCCGATTCGTTCGGGAATTAAGCAGTTAATCTTAGATGCGGTAGATTTACAAATTGAATCGGTTGCAATTGCTGGTATTAATCAACCGTTTGATTATGATGGCAAACAATTAACGATCCAATTGTTACAACCAACAGCAGCAACTGAGATTGATCTGGTTATTTCTTACCATGTTCAACACCCACAAAGAGGACTTTACTTTATTAGTCCTACAGAAAATTATCCAAATAAACCAACGCAAGTGTGGACGCAAGGAGAAGATGAAGATTCTCGTTTTTGGTTTCCCTGTTTTGATTATCCCGGTCAATTAGCAACTTCAGAAATTCGGGTTCGTGTTCCCAAAAAATTTATGGCTATTTCTAATGGAGAATTAGTCAACACCGAAGCAGTAGAAGAAGACAAAATTTATCATTGGCAGCAAAAGCAAGTTCATCCTACTTACTTAATGACTTTAGCGGTAGGGGATTTTGCCGAACTAAAAGATGAATGGAATGGCATTCCCGTAACTTATTACGTTGAAAAAGGCAGGGAAGCAGACGGTAAAAGAAGTATGGGAAAAACTCCACGCATGATGGAATTTTTAACCGATAAATACGGTTATCTTTATCCTTTTCCCAAATACGCCCAAGTTTGTGTTGATGATTTTATTTTTGGAGGTATGGAAAATACTTCTACTACTTTATTAACAGATCGTTGTTTATTGGATGAAAGAGCAAGTTTAGATAATATGAGGACAGAAAGTTTAGTCCTGCATGAACTCGCCCATCAATGGTTTGGTGATTTGGTAGTAATTAAACATTGGTCCCATGCTTGGATCAAAGAAGGGATGGCTTCCTATGCCGAAGTTTTATGGACCGAATACGAATACGGTAAAGATGATGCAGCTTATTATCTGTTAGGTGAAGCCCGTAGTTATTTAGATGAAGATAGTTCTCGCTACCGTCGTCCCATTGTAACTAATATTTATCGAGAAGCGATCGAACTTTATGACCGTCATCTTTATGAAAAGGGTGCTTGTGTCTATCATATGATTCGGGCTATTTTAGGCGATGAATTATTTGACCGCGCGATCGCAACTTTTGTTCGGAATAATGCCCATCAAACTGTCGAAACGATCGATCTATTACGGGCAATTGACCAAGCAACGGGTTACAATCTAGCTTTTCTCTTCGATCAATACGTCTTTCGTGGCGGTCATCCTGATTACAAGATAACTTATTCCTGGGATGGAGATAGTAATCTCGCTACCCTTACCGTTACCCAAACTCAAGCAAAAGATAATAGTAAGGATTTATTCGATCTAAAAATTCCTGTCGCTTTTGGTTATATCGATGGCGAAGGAAAAACCTTTACCCTGCGTATTCATCAACAAGAACAAAGTTTTTACTTTCCTCTAGAAAAGAAACCCGATTTTGTTAGTTTCGATGTCGGTAATAATTTCTTAAAAACTGTTACTTTAGAATATCCATTGCCCGAACTAAAAAATCAACTTCAATACGATCCAGATCCCATTTCCAGAATCTCTGCTGCGATCGCATTAGGAAAAAAAGGCGGAATTGAAGCAATTAAGGCTTTAGAACAATCTCTGACTAATGATTCTTTTTGGGGAGTCAGATTAGAAGTTGCCAAACAACTAGGTAAAATTACTCTTCATCAAGCAGCCGAAGCCCTCATCCCTAGTTTACAAGACTCTGATGCTAGAGTAAGAGGGGCAGTAATCGAAGCTTTAAGTAATTTTCAAACCATTCAAGCTTACAACACTATTAAACAAGCTTTAGAACAAGGTGATCCTAGTTACTACACTGAAGCCACTTCCGCCCGTTGTTTAGGTAGCATGGTGACAGGAAATCTCAAAGACAAAACAACCGAAACAATTACCTTACTTCAACAAATCTTAGAACAACGCGCTGGTTGGAATGAAGTAGTGCGCGGAGGTGCAATCGCAGGATTGAGTCAAATGAAAACATCTCCAGTGGCTGCCGATACAATCATTGAATACACTAAATCTGGCGTACCACAACCCTTACGATTAGCAGCCATTCGCGCTTTGGGAACAATTTCTACTGGACAAACTCCTGACAAAGTTGAAGAAATTTTAGGCCAATTAAAATCCATCTCAGGAGAAACTTTCTTTTTAACCCAAGTAGCGGTTGCTTCTGCCTTGGGACAAATGCAAACCCCTAGTGCGATCGCTTTACTTAATACTTTAGCTTCCCAAACTCCTGATGGTAGAGTCAAGAGAATTGCCGAAGAAGCTGTCGAAAAAGTTCAAAAAAATCTTGGTGGAGACAAAGCAATTCAAGAATTACGTCAAGAAATTGACCAACTAAAAGCAGAAAATCTTGACCTAAAAAGCCGTTTGGTTAAGTTAGAAGCAACTGCTAAATAAATATTACTTGTTATTAAAAGCAACAGGACGTTTATCGTGATCGCGCTTTGTTTAAAAATTGTCCTGTTTTTTTTTGATAATTACAGTAGATTCAACAGTAATTTATAATTTTTTTATGAATTTTATTCCAGATTTTTATTTTTTTTCTGTACTTCAAATAATCTTCATTTTTAACAGCAAATTTTTGATAAAATTTAAAAAATAAAAGCCTTACAAATACGGATGTATATTGATTTGTAACTGGATATACTCATAAACAACAAGCTGATAAATTAACTAAATTTTTACAACAACTATCAATAAAAAATGAAAGAATCAAAGTTATTCAATTCACAATTTTTTGCTACAATTTTAACTGGTTTGTTGGCTATTCTTGCTACTCCTCAAATAGCTTTAACTCAAACTAACCCTAGTCAAATGACTCTAACAGGAACACTTAGAGATTTTAAAGCTTATCGTAATACTAGTGGTAATATCGATTCTAATGGACATCCTGATTTTGAAAGAAAACCAGGTACAGATAAGAATTCTGATGGTCAAGTTTTTAATTATGGTTTAGACCCAAATATTACTACTAATGTAATTAGTTCTGATAAAAAACCAGTTTATAAAGGAGTAAGTTATTCAACGACTAATCAAACTAATTTCGACCAATGGTATCGAGATGTAGCAGGAGTTAACCAAAGTAAAAGTTATGAAATCGCATTAAACTATGACAGTTCTACAGGAAAATATGTCTATGAAGACAATTCTTTTTTTCCTATAGATAATCAATTATTTGGTAATCAAGGACGTACTCATAATTATCATTTTACTTATGCAATAAATTCTCAATTTACTTATCAAGGCGGAGAAACTTTTAAATTTATTGGTGATGATGATGTCTGGGTTTATATTAATGGCAAAAAAGTAGTTGATCTTGGGGGAGTTCATGGAGCGCAAACTGGCACTGTCACTTTAGATGCAGCGAAAGCGGAGGCATTAGGATTGAAAGTTGGACAAACTTACGATTTTGATTTCTTTTTTGCAGAAAGACACACTACTGAATCTCATTTCCGCATTGAAACTACGCTCGCTTTTGTAACAATTCCTGATTAATTCATCTTATAGCTATACATAATCAGATGAAGAAATATCATCAATATTTTGGTTTTTGTTAATATAGCAGTACGCTTTTCGATTAGGACAGAAAATATTTGGTTAGAGAGAATAGGGAACAGTAAACAGGCAAAAACATAATGTCCTAATATTTTCCCGTAGTGCTATAGTTAATCAAATATTTTTTTGTGGAGCAGATTAATTTAAAAACGCTAGATAATAAGCGATAATTCAGGTTGGATTCAGGAAAAAATCTAACCTATTTTTTTTGTTAGGTTAAGTTTTAGGATCGAAAGCATCCCTTAATCCATCACCAAGATAATTAATACTTAATACGGTTAAAAAGATAGCTAAACCTGGAAAGATAGCCATGTGAGGAGCAGAAGTTAGATAATTTTGAGCATCATATAACATCCTTCCCCAAGTTGGAACATCGGGAGGAAAACCTAAACCTAAAAAACTCAATGTTGATTCGGTAATAATAGCATTGGCGACTGATAAAGTTGCAGCAACAATAATAATTCCTAAAACATTTGGTAACAGATGAATCCAGATTAAACGAAATGGTTTAGCCCCAATTGCTTGAGCTGCACTCACAAATTCCATTTCTCTCAAGGTTAAAATATTAGCTCTGACTAATCTAGCTACAGACATCCAGTTTAGTCCACCAATTACCAAAACAACTAATAAAAAAATTCCTAATTCTGGACCAGCAATTTTCTTAATTGAATCTCGAAATAAATAAACAATTAATAATAATAATGGTAAATGTGGTAAAGCTAAAAATAAATCTGCAATCCGCATTAAAATTCCATCAATTATTCCACCATAAAAACCTGCGATCGCACCAATTAAAGTTCCCAAAAAAATTGCTACGAGCATCGCCGTAATTCCCACAGTTAATGAAATTCTTCCTCCCTGTAAAACTCTTGCCAACTGGTCTTGTCCTAGATCGTTTGTACCAAATAAATGTTGCCAAGAAGGAGGTTCAGCAGACTGACTAAAATCAATCCGATTGATCGGAATAGGATAAATAATTGGACCAAAAATAACAGCTAAAACTATAACTGCTAACAAAATTGTACCTAATACCGCAGTGCGATCGCGTTTAAATCTTAACCAAGCATCGCGCCATAAACTAATTGATAATCTTTCTCTTAGATCAAAAGAATCAAAAGTTGAGAGATTCATTAAAGAACCATAAGCTAGAACATCTATTAACTTAGCAACTTATGAAATAACTTTTAGTAATACTTTAACTAATAAAAAAATTATTTAATTGACACAGGCTTTAATCTTCATTTTTGTCAATACGGAAGCGTTCTACTGAAGATAGTAAATCACGAGCAATAACTACCAGATTCTGTAGTGCGCCAGCTACTCGCTGCGATTCTTGAGAAGTCGCTTGAGCAGTTAATTCTACTGATTGCATAACTTGTGCCACCGCCCGTGAATTTTCTCTCTGTTCAACAGTATCGGCTGTAATTGAACGTACTAAAGTATCAATTCGATTAGATACTTGAATAATATCTTCCAGAGCCGTTTTGGCTTGTTCTGCCCTATCAGTAACGTCAATTACCTCCTGAATACCTTCTTCCATTGCCGTCATTACCGAACCAGTTTCACTCTGAATTTGCAATACAATTTGCTCAATTTCCTTCAACGACTTAGCAGATCTATCTGCCAATTGTCTTACCTCATCAGCAACTACCGCAAAACCTCTACCAGCTTCCCCTGCTTTAGCTGCTTGAATAGAAGCATTTAAAGCTAATTGATTAGTTCTTTCTGCAATTGTTGAAATTAACAAGACAATTTTTGAAATTTCTTGAGATGCTTCTGCTAATCGTTTTACCTTACGGGCTGTTTCTGATACAGTCTCCCTAATTTGGAAAATTCCCGCTACGGTACGATCTACTGCTTTACCTCCTTTAAGCGCAGTTACAGAAGATGAACGAGCAACTTCTTCAGCTTCACGAGCATTTTCTGCTACCCGTTCAATTGATTCAGTCATCATTTGTACTGAATTAAGAGTCACCGCTAATTCCTCAGCCATTCGTAACGCTTCACTAGACTGATTTCGAGCAAATAATTCACTATCTGTAGAACCTTTATTTACTTGCTCTGCTGCTTGTTTTACTTGACGAACAATTTCTCTAAGACTTTGAATAGTTAAGTTAAAAGCATCTGCTACTGCACCCAATACGTCAGCCGTTACTGTCGCTTGTACCGTTAAATCTCCTCGGGCTGCTCCTTCTACATCATCTAGCAATCGAATTACTTGACGTTGTAAATCTTCTTTCGCTTGTTCAGTTTCTTCTGCTCTTCGTTGTGCTTCTTGAGTAGTAGTTAAAATCACCCTAGTCATTCGATTAAATCGGGTAGCTAACATACCAAACTCATCGCGTGAATATACGGTTGCTTTGGCGTTAAGATTACCTTGATAAACATCATCAAACTGATTTTCTAAGTCTTTAGTAGCTCGTTCGATCTGTTTAGCTGTTAAATTACCAAAAAATACTGTTGTACCAAAACTAGCAATACCAGCCACTAAAGCCATTAAAGCACTATTTTTGGCACTTGAGGCTGCATTATCTTTATTATTTAATGCTGTACCAACTAAACCAATTGTCAACACAGCAAATAATGAAACCACTCCAGTAACACTGGCGGTAATCAATTGTTTTTTATGTATAGGAGCATTGACAAATCCAGCTAACAATCCTTGCTGAGTTTCAACGTTAGGTTCAATAACTAGATCTACGGCAGGACTAATTTGACTAATCTGACTAGCTTCGATTTCCTCTATGCCAATCAGCCGATTTTCCTGAAAAACATCACTATTATTGCTAAAATTATTAGTATAATTAGCATCATCAGCAACGTTAAATAAACCAGTATCAGGAAGACCTTGTTCTAATTCTTCTAGATCGAAAAAACTACTATCAATTTCATCAAACTCTAGTTCATCCTGATAGTCTAATTCATCTTGTTCCGCATTAGCGTTGAAATCTTCCTTAAAGCGATCGCTATGAGATTCGGTTAAAATGGTATCTATATCTAAATCTGAACCATAATTTTCATCACCAATAAAGTTGGTATCTCCCACAAAATTAGTATCTTCTGGTACATTAAGTCCAGAAGCATAAGATAATTCGTTGTCCTCTTCTTCATCCACCATGAAGGTTTTAATATTATTTCGTGAAGAATTAGGACTTGACTCGTCAAATTCCAATCCTGAAGCTTCAAAATTTTCAAATTCATAGCTTGATTCTACTTGTGCTGACAAATCTTGTTCTACTTCTTCTGGCTCGAATTGCGCAAAAGGATCGTTTTCAGGATAGTTTTGCTCAAAGCTACTCTGCCTTGAAAAAGCAGAACCCGCTTCGACTTCATCAAATTCTTGCCAATTTTCCTTTTCTTCTACTTCAAAAGAATTAGTAAAAGTTGATTCTTGTTCTAAATAATTGTCAGCATTCTGATTTACTTCAGATAAATCTTCTAATTCAAGATCATCTAATTCAAAACCATAATTATTATGATGCTCGAAGTGATTATGATCATTTTCTAAATCCTGACCAAAATTTGCTTCACTCCAACTTTCTGCTAACTCAAAATCTTGAGAATAAGCTTCTTCTTCTCCTCCAAATTGAGCAAAATTTTGCTCGGATGAACTCTGTTGCTGTAACTGCTTAACTTGCTCAATACCACTATAGGCATAACCTAACACATCCTGGTCTTGACTTAGCCCTAATACTAATTCATATTGTTGTTGAGCTAATTCATAGTTTTGAAAGCCATAGCAATAAATATGACCCCTTAGTAAAAGAACATGGGGATCTTCAGGAAAATCCTGTGCTAAACGATCAATAATTTCAGCAGCCTGATTAAAATTTCCTTGCAAGTAAGCTTTTTCTGCTTGCCCGTATTCGTTTGAATAATTAGTTTCTGATGCCATTTGCTTTTTGCCAAATTAAATCTAATTGTGGTCGCTTTTACTTGATTCCCTGCTTCTGGCTTAAATTCTTCATGATTTTTAATGGTTTTACGTAGCTTAGTTAATATAGTAGAATGACTTAAGTATAATAAGTAACGTAATAATAACAATAATTTTACGCTGCCCATCTAGCAGAACGTAAAACCTCAACTTGATCTAGTAACCGCAGAATCTGAGTAGAATCGTGATTGAATTTCCACTGTTTATGTATAAAAGGAGCCATACTATCAGGTAAATTAGTTGCTACCTCTAGTTTTTCTGTATCAAGCCAATCCATTCCGCCAATGCGATCAATTGCCAAGCCAATAATCTGTTCTTGATGCTCAATCGCTATTACTGGTATGGTTGGTCTATCAGTATTTAAAATTCCTGAGTCAGCCAAAAATTGCCCCAAATCTGCGACCCAAATAATTTTACCTCGCAAGTTAATTGTTCCCAATAAAAGTGGAGAGGCATTAGGAATGGGTGTAATATGATCGGGACTAGGATGCATAACTTCAGCAATTCCCGTAGCTGGCAATGCCAATTCTTCACCAGATGCCAAATAGAATCGCAAGTGCAATTCTCCTTCAGGATTATCTAAAGGCTTGATTTCTAGAGATAATTCTTGCTCGTTACCGATAAGTAATTCCGAATTGCTAACCATGTTAAATAATGTAGTTTTTTCTGAAATATCTTATCTAAATACTTTTGAAAACTTATGAATCTTATGCCCTCAAAAGCTGTTTGACTGTACCAATTAGCTCTACAGGTTGGAAAGGTTTAGCAATATAAGCATCTGCTCCCTGTTTCATACCCCAATAGCGGTCAAACTCTTCTCCTTTAGAGGAGCACATAACCACAGGAACATTTTGGGTTTTGGGATCAGCTTTTAGTCTTCGACACAATTCATAACCGTTCATGCGGGGCATCACAATATCCATCACTACTATATCTGGACTAAACTTTTCTAGATGTTCTAATGCCTCAACCCCATCACAAGCTACTACAACTTTCAGTCCACTACCTTTAAGTAGATCTGAAATCATTTGTCTTTGCGCCAAGCTATCTTCTACAATCAGAACTTTACTCATAATATGTTATCTGACAACATTGCATACTCGAACGCTTAATTTTACTAAGCTAATAATTTACTTTTAAAAGCAGACTAATTAACTTAATATATCTTTGTTTATCTTTCATGGCAGCACTCCTCCTTCATTTATTATTTTTGAATAATTTAGCTCTAGCAAATAACTAAAATTTATTTTTGATTTAGCAATATCAACTAAATTAAATCTAATTGTTTTTGTTTTGTATCCTCTAAATGCTTTTCTAATAACATCAATAACTCATCATTTACAAAAGGCTTAATAAGATAATCTCCAGTACCTGCTAATTTTACTTTTTCTAAATCTAGACAATCTTCACACTCAGCTACTAAAATAATTGGAATTTGTCGACTCATCTGAGAATTTTGTAGCATACTACACAATTCGTAACCAGTGATTTGAGGCATATCAACGTTACACAGAATCGCGTTAGGCTGAGTTTTTAAAATTAGACTTAGTGCCTCTATCGAATCCTGAACTACTGTTAATTTATAATTCCTCTGCTTCAGAATATACTCTACATTCTTACCATTCGTCACGTCATTATCAATATAAACAATGTGTGATGTTTGTTGGTTATGATTGCCAGATTGTTTTAAATAATCTTGCGAATCATTGACTAACAACTTGATCCAACTTTTTTGTATATAAGGATAAACTGTTTTAGCCAAAGCAACCAAAGAACAATTTAATTGTCTTGATGCTTGTAGCAAGGAAGTTTTGTACTGAATCCAGTTGATTATTGTTTGATAAGTATCAGCAGCCAAGTTTTTTTGGAGTTGTTCTTGATGACAATTACCAAAATATTGAGCTTCCGAGTAAATATACGGAGTTAATTTATACCAATCTTGTAATTCCTTTACAACTAATTGTATTAATGCAGAAGACGTAAATTCAAAAAAATTACCTAAGTAAATTTGACTAGGCTGAAAAATGAAATTACCTTGTAATAACTTAGAAATTTGAAATAAATTTTCTATTAAAATATTTTTGACAATTTTTTTAGCTTTTAAAGGCGTGATAACACTTCTTTGAATCAAATTAATTAAACAAGGATATTCTAAATAATTACCAGAAAATACTGAATTTTGCTCTAGAAAATTAAGTGTTTCTTCTGATAAATTGAAATGAAGATAATCTTTAAGTTGATTAAGAAAATTATCTTGGCTGTTAGTAGCATAAATGATTTTTCCATCTTTAAAAAAAATCAACCAAGTCTGAAATTGAGATAAAGATGATGAAAAATAAGACTCTGAATTAAAATAGTTATCACTCTGACTAGCAGTTTGATTGTTTAATATCGGGAGAATCCTTGTTTCCACAAACAACGTACCTGTTTGCTGATTTAATTCCATAAATTTTATTAGGCTAGAGAAATTTATTTCCTGTAAGTCACCTTGCATCTTGTTTTTTACTCAAATTATATTAATTAAGTCTAATTGAAGATTTTTACTGCCAAGTCATCAACTTGATAACATTTCAAAATAACCTTGGCAAGTATTTATTAAGCTAGTTATGCTGGTTATATTAAGTAAGTTCAAATAATTTTTTCTTAGTAGATTAATTAAAGTAGACAACAAAAGCTATGAGAAACAGTTACTTCGTTAGCTCTGCTCAACTAGCCACACTAAATTATTTTGATAAATGTTTACAATAGTATGCCAATGTATAGTTTTATAAGAAAAAGTATTAAATATATCAAATAAACCGAAGCAAAATCTTGAAATATATTTAAATAATTTTATTTATCGAGTTTTTCGCAGTAAAGACAGTAAAAATCAAGAGGATTCCAAGAGTGCTATATCTGGCAGAAGTACAGAAGCAGAAAATAGGATTTATGGGCGGTTCTGAAACAAAGCTCAAACTGTTAGCTTGTCAACACAACGATCAAAGTTGGAGTGTTGTACCTGGAAACGAGTTAATTAATGCAGAAGAAGCTAATAGTTTTGGGGAAGGAGCTTTAATAATTGTTAATTTAGGGGCAAATCGCCAATTACAAGGAAATATTGAATCAGCTTCTAAGCGAATTGTGAGTATTTTACAGGGTTTTTCTCGTCTTTTAGAAAAGACTAAAAATCAAGAAGAGGAAATCGAGCAATGGAAAGAATCTTTAACAATTCAAAGTGAAGAGTTAAGCCGTAGAGAGATTGAGATGGAAACTCGTCTTGAACAGCTTGAGTTGATGGAGCAAGAGTATCAAAAGCTGGAGCAGCAGCGTCAAGAAATTACTCTTCTTCAAAAAGAGGCAGAGAAAATTAGAATTGAATTTGAAACTAAAAGTAAAGAATTAGAGGGTGCTTGGGCTCATTTAAGAGGAGAAAAATTACGTTTAGAAGAACAAATTCAACAAGCTTGTTTTATCGATGAAGAACAAACAGTTAAAATTCAGGCACTGATTGATTCTTTGTCTTCAGCAATCCTCCCAATAGAATCACTGCAAGAACAATTAAATCTTGCTTTTGCTGCGGTTAACCATCAACAAGAGCATTTTGATCGTCATTGGCAACAATTAGAACAACACAAAAATAATGTCAGTCAACAACAAATGGAAGTTAGTCAGTATGAAGCTCAATTAAATCAAATTGTAGCGGAAATGAATTATTTATTGACTTCTATAGAAGAAGCTAAAATAAGGTTAGAAGTTGAACAGAAATTTTTAGAAAGTAAACAAGAACAAATTCAAATTTTAAGTTGGCAACAACAAAGTCAAGAAGAATTGCAAGAGCAAATTGCTCGCTTAGGTATAGAATCAGGGGAAGTTGATTTACAGCAAAAAATTGACATCGAAACTTTAGAAAATATGCCTTTAACTAAGCTAGAAGAAATTGTTAATAACCTTCAAAATGATTTAGAAAAAGTAGCAAGATTTGTCAATGAACAAGAAGAAGAATTAAGTTGTCAATGTCAAACTGTTGAAGAATTAGAAGCAAAAATTAAAATAGCTAGTGAATTTGATCGCTTGGCTTTAGAACAAGAATTAGCTGAAGAAAAAGAAGCTAAAAGAATGCTTGATGAAACTTTATTTGGTCAACGACGTTCGATGCGAGAAAGACATGAATTTTTACTTCAACATTTACGAGTTTTGAAACGCCGTCAAGGAGTAATTGATTTGGAGTCTGGATTTGATAGTATTAATTTTGAGCCAATTAAACAATCTTTAAAAAAACAGCAAAGCCAAGTAAAAGAAAAAATACAAAAAATCAAACAAGAAATTGAACAAATTCAACCAAATATTTCCCAATTAAAGCAAAATTTAGAACAACAAAGTTCTCAGTATCAAGTAAAAGTAGAAGAAGTACAAAATAAGCGTGCAGATTTTCAACAGGCACAAATTGTTTTAGCTCAACTACAAGCCAAACTTGATTTTTACGAAGAAAACCTTCAGCCAGGTCAAAATATTTTAAATGATATTCGTCATAAACTAGAAGTTATTGAAGAATTGATGGTTAATTCCAGAGATAATAGCAATATTCAACATCAAGCAATTATAGAAATGCAAGGAATGATTGAAGGGTTGAAAGTTGCTTCTTAACGTTCAGTTAATTAAAAGCGGTTTTTGGATTGAGAGAAAAATAAACTGACTGCTAACTAGCTCCTACTGATGAGATAATAAATCCTTCGGTGATCGACAAGAGGAGCAACCATGCGATTGTCTCAAATGTTATTCATGACGCTACGGGAAGAACCAGCAGAGGCAGAAATCCCCAGTCATAAACTTTTATTACGTGCCGGTTATATTCGCCGAATTGGTAGTGGTATTTATGCCTATCTACCTCTGATGTGGCGAGTTTTAAAAAAAGTATCCCAAATTGTCCGAGAAGAAATGGATGCTACGGGAGCGCAAGAATGCCTGTTACCTCAACTTCAACCAGCTTCATTGTGGCAAGAATCGGGACGTTGGGATACCTATACTAAAGCTGAAGGGATTATGTTTTCCCTGATAGATCGGCAAAATCGAGAAATGGGTTTGGGTCCCACTCACGAAGAGGTAATTACTACTGTGGCGAAAGAAATGATTCGTTCTTATCGTCAGTTGCCTCTGAACTTATATCAGATTCAAACTAAATTTCGCGATGAAATTCGTCCTCGTTTTGGTTTGATGCGGGGAAGAGAATTTATCATGAAGGATGCTTATTCCTTTCATACTGATGAAGAAAGCCTGAAAAAAACTTATCAAGATATGGATCAAGCCTATCGCAATATTTTAAGGCGTTGTGGTTTGGCTTTTCGTCCTGTGGAAGCAGATTCGGGGGCAATTGGTGGTTCTGGTTCGCAAGAATTTATGGTGTTGGCGGAAGCTGGCGAGGATGAGATTCTTTACACTGAAGATGAACAATATGCTGCCAATGTAGAAAAAGCAATTTCTCTTCCGCTTGAGGTTGAAGTTTCTCCTTTTACTGATTACCAAAAAGTAGCAACACCTGAAACTGATACGATCGCGCTTTTATCTCAACATCTCAAGTGTTCTCCTACAGTCATAGTTAAAAATGTTCTTTATGAAGCTGTTTATGACAATGGGATGAGTGTTTTAGTTTTGATTAGCATTCGAGGCGATCAAGATGTTAATGAAGTGAAGTTGCAAAATGAATTAGTTAAACTTGCTGCTCAATATAATGCCAAAACAATCTTAGCTTTGACTGTCCCTGATGCTAATGCTCAAACAAAATGGGCATCTCAACCGTTACCTTTGGGTTATATTGCGCCTGATTTAGGAGATAGTTATATCAGTCCTCACAAAAATGTCGCTCCTCAATTTCTTCGTTTAGTAGATCAAACCGCAGTAGAGTTGAAGAATTTTGTTACTGGTGCTAATGAGGTTGGTTATCATGTGGTTGGAGCAAATTGGGGTGAACAATTTACTTTACCTCGGTTAACTGTTGATATTAGAACGGCCAAACAAGGCGATCGCGCAGTTCACGATCCTAGTCAAACTCTCAAAAGTGCTAGAGGTATTGAAGTAGGGCATATTTTTCAATTAGGAACAAAATACTCTCAAGCGATGGGTGCTACCTATACTAACGAACAGGGAGAAGAAATTCCTTTGGTAATGGGTTGTTATGGCATCGGTGTTTCCCGATTAGCTCAGGCTGCGGTCGAACAATCCTATGATCAAGATGGGATTATTTGGCCAGTTGCGATCGCGCCATATCAGGTGATTGTAATTATTCCCAATACTTCCGATCAAAATCAAGTTCAGGCAGCCGAACAATTGTATCAGCAGTTAAATCAGGCTGGGATTGAAACTATTTTAGATGACCGTTCGGAAAGAGCAGGAGTCAAATTTAAGGACGCAGATTTAATTGGTATTCCCTATCGAATTGTTACAGGGCGATCGCTAAATCAAGGTAAGGTGGAGATAGTTGAACGAAAAACAAAAAAATCGGCAGAAGTCCCATTGGAACAAGTAGTCAACACCCTAAAGCAATGGCTTAAATCGGTTTAGATCGGTTATCAATGGTAGAGGCGGGATGAAGTCCTTCAATGTTTGCTAAAAAGCTCAATCAAAACTAGTAATTGAAAAAAATTTGTGTTGCTTAAGAGGGGCGATGTCCCCTCTTCTCAAAAGCTTCATAAGTGCTTGAATACTTCTACTGTCACAACAACACCTCTACCTTAAACTAATTGATGCTTTATTAATGAATCTGAACCGACAAGAAATCTTTATTGCTTCTACAGCAGCAACTGCATTGTTTGTTAGTGTCGTGCTGGTAATCTTTACTAGTCTTCAAACTAGCTTAATTGGTTCAGCAGTAGTTGTGGCTTTAGCGATCGCTTATCGCTATCCTCGTCAGGGTTTATGGTTGTTTTTAATCTATTTACCTTTTACGGGTACAGTCAGCTATTCCTTTGCCTCAATTTATCGAGCAGTTGGCGGTTATGTTACTTATTCTGGTGACTATGCTTTGTTTCATTTGGCTAAAGACGCTTTATACTTTCCTGCGCTGATTGCGATTGTGCTATCGAGTCAAGGGTTAAAACAACTAAGAAATCAAGCTAAACCTTTATTAATCGCCTTGGTGGCACTTTTAGGAGTATGCCTCCTTACCTTATTTCTGGTTAATTTACCGCAACAGCTATCAGCTTTACCAAAAGAAAAACCCTTGTTAATGGGCATAATTGGTTTAAAGATTTTGATTGGGTATATTCCTTTACTTATTTGTGGTTATTATCTAGTTAGCGATCACCAAGATTTACAATTTTTACTACGTCTTCAGGTAATTCTGGCTTTAATTTGTAGCAGTTTATGTCTAATTCAATATTTTTTATTAACCAATGGTATTTGTCTTGGTAATACCCATTTAATCGAACCAGCAGCAACAAGAGCTACTTTACAAGCAAGATGTTTTGTCGGTGGTTCTTTACTTTATAATCCTGCCAAACAACTAACCAGTTTACCAGGAACTTTTGTCGCGCCTTGGCAATGGGCATGGTTTTTAATCTCAAGTAGCTTCTTTACTGCTGCTGCTACTGTGGGAGAATCTTCTCAGGTGTGGCGCATCATTAGTTTTTTTTCGGCACTACTGGTTTTGATATCAGCAATTATTTCTGGTCAAACTACGGCAATTATACTCGTTCCTCTTGTTTTTTTAACTCTGTTGTTAGTCACAGAAAAACAAACCAAACGACTTGCCTTTAAATTAGGAATAGCAATTTTTCTTGGTATTTTAATTGCCAATCATACTGGCGTATTTGGTACAGTTTGGGAAGGCGTGATCGCACGATGGAACTATTCTCCACCACAAGAGTTTATTGTTAATCAATTCAATTGGATTCTTCAAGACGGAGTTAAATTACTAGGATCTGGTTTAGGTAAAGCTGCTAGTGCTGCTAGACGTTTAGGAGAAATCAAACTAATTGAAACTTTTTACCCTCGATTACTTTATGAAATTGGTTGGATAGGTACTCTGACTTTTTTAGTGGCTGTTACTTTAACCACAGTCTTTACTTTCCAAGCTTATCGTTCAGTAAAAGAATTACCCCTAAAACGTATTAGTATTTGTATTTGGATATTTGTACTTCTAATCAGCTACAACACCTATTACTATCCACTAATTATTGAGCCAGTAGCAATCTACTATTGGTTGTTTGCAGGTGTATTATTAAAGTTACCAGAAATAGAAACCTGAAATAAATACTTTACCAATTATTGAACAACGCGATCGCTCTAATCTTCTTAAAACTTGATTTGATTAATTTATTAAGTAATAACTCTACCGATAGTTGATTAAACAAGGCACAATGTACGAGGAAATTATCAAAGTATAGCCAAGATGCAACTGGTAGATCGATTTCGTTTAGGTTTAGCTGTAGGCGTTGCTAAAACTGTTACTGGAATAGTCAAGTCTCTGCGTTTGGGTGCTGCTTCTGTGTTGCCAGGAGAAATATCCCGTCGTCTTCATAGCCGTCTTTTGCCTTTGTTGTTTGAACAGGTGAAGTATGGTGTAATTTTAATTGTTGGGACAAATGGTAAAACTACGACATCGTTATTACTGAAAACTATTTTAAAAGAGCGAGGTTATCAAGTTGCTCATAATTCTAGTGGTGCTAATTTAATTAATGGTTTAATTACTGCACTTTTAAACAACACAGATTTAACAGGAAAATTAACAGCAGATTACGCAATTTTAGAAGTAGATGAAAATATTTTACCGTTAGTTTTAAAAGACTGTCAGCCCAAATATATTTTAGGTTTGAATTTATTCCGCGACCAATTAGATCGCTATGGTGAAGTAGATACCATTAGTCAGCGTTGGCAAAAAGCAATTATTCCTTTACCAAAAGATACAGTAATTGTTCTCAATGCTGATGACCCAACTTTATCTTATTTAGGACAAAATTTACCCCAAAAAGTTTTATTTTTTGGCTTAAATGAACCAGAGTTATATTTAGAAGCAATTCCCCATGCTGTAGATTCTATTTATTGTCCCAGTTGCGGACAGTTGTTAGATTATCAAGGAGTTTATTTATCACATTTAGGAGATTATCATTGTGCAAATTGTGGCTTTACTAAAAGTAAAACTGCGATTGATAGTCGGGAATGGCAACAAATTTTGATTGGAGTTTATAACAAATATAATACTTTAGCAGCAGGATTATTAGCCCAAGAAATTGGGATTAAACCCGAAGCTATTTTTAACACCATTAAAAACTTTAAAGCAGCTTTTGGTAGAGCCGAAGAATTAGATGTTGATGGTAAACATATTCGTATTTTACTATCCAAAAATCCTGTTGGTATGAATGAAACAATTCGGGCAGTAAATGAGATAAAAAAAACAGGCAAATCTTCAGTAACATTATTAGTATTAAATGATCGCATTCCCGATGGCACCGATGTATCTTGGATTTGGGACGTAGATACAGAAGAATTAGTCAAACTCGGAGGCACACTAATTGTCAGTGGCGATCGCGTTTATGATATGGCGTTACGATTAGAATATAGTCGCGAAGAAATTAATAATAATGGAAATCTGCAATTAATAATTCAAGAGGATTTATCAAGTGCAATTACTACTGCTTTGAAACATACTTCTGCTAAAGAAACATTACATATTTTACCTACTTATTCAGCTATGTTAGAAGTAAGAGAAATCTTAGTAGGTAGAAAAATATTGTAATTATTTGCAAGTGGGTTATTGTTGAGCTTAACAGCAAAAAGAATAAAGACTTTTTATGAGTAAAAATTTAAAAGTTTACTTTGGGAACTATTAAGTAGAAAACTTAATTAAGTCAAGTATCTGAGATTCCATATAATTTATTTTTTACCGATCATTTTAGATAGCTTATATATCTTCCAGTATCATGAAGAGCGATCGCATTTAGAAAGGAACAATAAATCACTGATAACTGGTAACTGGTCACTGTAAGGGCAGTACTTCGTACCCTTCGGGAAGCGCGAACTACCCCTACGGGTCACTGAATAACTGCCAACTGAGTATTGGCTATGATTAAAGAAAAAGATTATAGAACTATCATAGGTTTAATGTATCTATTATTGTTGCAGTAAATTCTGGAGAAAATATACTAGAGCAAGCTATAGTACAAACTAAAATAATAATTTGCTGAAAATAAAATTTATAGGGAAAGATTCTAGGAGAACAAAGCACGCATGGGAAGAGTAGTCGGCATTGACTTGGGAACAACTAATTCCGTAGTCGCCGTCATGGAAGGTGGGAAGCCTGTAGTAGTAGCTAATTCGGAAGGTATGCGTACTACTCCATCCGTAGTTGGTTTTAATAAAGATGGCGAACTACTAGTTGGACAAATGGCACGACGACAAACAGTATTAAATCCTCAAAACACTTTTTATGGGATTAAAAGGTTTATGGGGAGAAAATATGCTGAATTACAACCAGAATCAAAACGAGTTCCCTATACTATTCGTCGTGATGAATTAGGAAATATTAAAATACGTTGTCCTCGCCTGAAAAAAGAATTTGCACCAGAAGAAATTTCGGCGATGATTTTGCGTAAATTAGCTGATGAAGCTAGTCGCTATTTGGGAGAAGAAATCACCAGTGCAGTGATTACTGTACCAGCTTATTTTAATGATGCTCAAAGACAAGCTACCAGAGATGCAGGAAGAATTGCTGGTTTAGAGGTATTGCGGATCATTAATGAACCTACCGCAGCAGCATTGGCTTATGGTTTAGACCAAAAACGCAGTCAAACAATTATGGTTTTTGACCTCGGTGGAGGTACGTTTGATGTTTCAATTTTAGAGGTGGGAGATAAAGTTTTTGAAGTCAAAGCTACTAGTGGAGATACTCAATTAGGTGGTAATGATTTTGATAAAAGAATTGTTGACTGGTTAGCAGAAGAATTTCTGGAAAAAGAAGGAGTAGATTTGCGTAAAGATCGACAATCACTTCAAAGATTAACTGAGGCAGCAGAGAAAGCTAAAATTGAACTATCGGGAGTTAAAGTTACCGAAATCAATCTACCTTTTATTACTGCTACCCCAGAAGGTCCAAAACACATCGAAACTAAGCTTTCTCGCCCTAAATTTGAGGAATTATGCGGAGATTTAGTTAGTCGTCTGCGTCGTCCTCTTAAACGAGCTATTTCTGATGCAGGTATTAGTCCAATTCAAATTAATGAAGTGGTTTTAGTCGGTGGTTCAACACGTATTCCGATGGTACAAGATCTAGTTCGTAGTTATATCGACCTCGAACCCAATCAAAATGTGAACCCCGATGAAGTAGTAGCAATTGGTGCTGCGATTCAAGCTGGTATTTTAACCAATGAAGTTAAAGATATTTTATTGTTAGACGTGACTCCCCTATCCTTGGGTTTAGAAACCATCGGTGGGGTGATGAAGAAGTTGATTCCTCGCAATACTACTATTCCAGTACGTCGTTCGGATATCTTTTCGACGGGGGAAAATAACCAAACTATGGTTGAAATTCATGCCCTGCAAGGGGAAAGAGAAATGGCAGCAGGCAATAAATCCTTGGGTAGATTTAAACTAACTGGTATTCCACCTGCCCCTAGAGGTATCCCACAAATTCAAGTTTCTTTTGACATCGATGCCAATGGTATCTTGCAAGTAACCGCGAGAGATAAAACTACGGGAAGAGAACAAGGAATTACGGTACAAGGAGCTTCTAATTTGCCAGAAACCGAAATTAATCGGATGATTCAGGAAGCAGAACAATTTTCTCAACAAGATAGGGAAAGAAAAGAAAAGGTAGAAAAACGCAATAATGCCAAGGCTTTAACCGATCAAGCACAGCGGAGATTAAAAGAAGTAACCCTTGATTTTGGTTCTCAATTTGCAACCTATTATCGTCGTCGGATCGATACTCTGTGTGAAGATATTCTCAGAAGTCTAGAACAAAATGATGAAAGAACTCTTGATCGAGCGCAAGCAGATTTACAAGATACTTTATACGAGTTAAATCGAGAAGTGCGATTGCAATACGAAGATGAAGAAGATGATGACTTTTTCGGTGCAATTCGTCGTACCTTTATTGGTGATGATAACAAGATAGACGAGGATTATTCCTACGATACCCGTCGTCCTAGCTACCGCGATGATTATCGTTCTCCTAACGCTGGTGGTTGGGATAATAGTCCAGTTCGTGGTAGTCGTGACAGTTGGGATGACGATCCTAATAATTATCGGGGTAATTATCTTGATGATTCTCGTCCCAGTAGCGATCGCAGACCAGAACCTCGGACTAATTACCGTGATGACTATGGTTCTCGCAGCTATAACGATAGTCAAAATCAAAACCGTTATCAGCCTAAAACTTCCTATTCAGATAATAGTGGGCAATCTCGTTACTACAATAGTCGTAACCGCCCCCAAAATATTCCCTATGAAAATGATTGGGATGAAGATGATGATGAATGGTTTTAAGTTGAGTTAACAATGGTATTTCAACAGTGATTGCTTTCAAGAAACTGATGACTGATAATTGTTGATACCAATATCTGCTACCTAGCTACTGATAATTAATAATTAATATTAATTACTGATAAATGTACAGACGTTTCATGGAACGTCTCTACCAATAACTGATAACTAATAACTGTCATATGCAGAACGTGCGGAATTATTATGAAATATTGGGGGTAACTAAAAATGCTTCGAGTGAGGAGATCAAAAAAGCCTATCGAACTCTAGCTAGACAATATCATCCTGATCGCAATCCAGGTAATAAAGCTGCCGAAGAAAAATTTAAAGATATTAATGAGGCTTACGAAATCTTGTCCGATCCAACTAAGCGATCGCAGTATGATCAATTTAGTAAAGCCTGGGGCAAAAAAGGTTTCTCCGCTAGAAATGGCAAATCTAACCCCTTTGATTTTGGTAATTTCGCCAATAGTAAAACTACCTCAGGTAGAACTGCCACAACTGAACGTGACCGCGTTAGAGTAGATGCTAGCGATTATCGTCCTGGCACAACTAAACGGGAAAGGGTAGTTAATCCTCGTACTAATCGTCGCGATATTGAAGCCAAGTTGATCTTACCCCTTGATAAAGCTTATCGCGGTGGAATGGAAAGAATTCGTCTCGAAGATGGGCGATCTCTAGAAGTAGAAATGCCTCCTGGGGTAACCAATGGGCAAAGAATTCGTTTGAAAGGACAAGGAATGGGAGGCGGTGATCTTTATTTAATTATTGCTGTAGCTCGTCACCCTATTTTTGTAGTACAAGAAGCAGATATTTACTGTCAAGTACCAGTAACGCCAGCCGAAGCAGTGTTAGGAGGAGCAATTGAAGTTCCGACAATTGATGGTTTAGTAAAGGTAACAGTACCACCAGGAGTACGTTCTGGGCAAAGATTGCGTTTAGCCAACAAAGGTTATTTAGATGCTAATGGCGATCGCGGAGATCAATTAATTGAAATTCAAATTGTTGCACCCAAAGAAATTAGTGCCGAAGAAAAGGAACTATATGAAAAAATTAAACAATTAGAAAAATTTAATCCTCGTCAAAACTTAATTAAAAGTCTGTGACTCCTGAAAGGTATCAAAAATTACAACAAGCTTTAAATAGACGACAGTTAGATTTAACTGTGATTACCGAAGATGTTCATAAACCGCACAATTTTTCAGCCATAATTCGCACTTGTGATGCAGTAGGCGTATTTGCTATTCACGCGGTTAATTCTAGAAGTTCGATGCCTACTTATAACCAGGTTGCAAAAGGTAGTGAAAAATGGGTTGCTTGTCATACTCATCCCAACATTGAAACAGCGATCGCTCATCTTCATCAACAATCTTTAAAAGTATATGCTGCTCATTTAAGCGATCAAGCCTTAGACTATCGTGCGATCGATTACACTCAACCTACAGCGATTTTATTAGGTGCAGAACAATCGGGAGTTACTCAAAAAGCTGCTGATTTAGTTGATGGACATATTATTATTCCCATGCTGGGAATGGTGCAGTCTCTCAATGTTTCTGTTGCTGCTGCGGTGATTTTGTTTGAAGCTCAACGACAAAGATTAGCAGCAGGTTTATACGAGCAAGTTCATTTAGCTCCAGATGTTTATGAACAAGTGATGTTTGAGTGGAGTTATCCAGAGGTGGCAGCAAGCTATCGTCAACAAGAAAAACCTTATCCTCAATTGGGAATTAAAGGAGAAATTATTAGTCACTAAAATCTAGCTTTTCTTAAATAAATTTAATTTGTGAACATAGTTATTTTTTCTAATATATAACAAAAAAAGATAATAATTAAACCATAACGCAAAATAATTATTTGTTTTTCTAATTTTTTTAATAATAATTTTGTAGAAACTAATTGATGATTAATTAATGCTTGTTTTTCAAAATTTTTATTAAGATTATCGTGTTGTTTCTGATAAAATACACTTATTAAATCATCTAAACCATCTTTCATTTGGTTAGTTATATCAAGTTCTGATAATCACTTAAAATAAATTCTCTCCGCGTCTCTGTATCCCCTTATCCCCGTGTCCCCGTATCAATCATCACATTTAACTGTTTAAGCGAACCTGATATTACTTGTTGCTGAAAAAGTTCTAGCCCTTCTTTAAATTTAACTTGAAGATTTTTGATTTGAGATTCAATTTCTTGAGTGAGTTGTTCGTGAGTTATTTGGGTTTTTAACTCTATTTCTTGTTTTAAATTGTTCAAATAATAGCTATATTTATCATCTAAATTTTCGAGTTGTCCTGAAGCAACTTGATCTTGATTAATCAAATGAAACAGTAATTTTTCAAATAATCCTGGACCGAGTTGAAAATAACCCCGTTGAACATAGCGTACTGTATCTAATATTTCTGATTCAGAAGTATTTTTGAGAAGATAACCTCTAGCTCCTGCTTGGATGGCATTATGAATACTATTCTGATCATCATAACTGCTCAATATAATAATTTGAGTTTGCGGGAAACGTTGGCGAATAAGTTTAGTTAAAGTTAAACCATTCATTTCTGGCATTTCAAGATCGACTAGGGCAATATCAGAATTTTTTGTTTCTAAATATTCAAGAGCTTGCACTCCATTTTCTGCCATTCCTATTATTTCAAAGTCTGATTGAATCTCGAACACACTTTGTAGTTTTTTTCTGATCAAATTTTGATCGTCTACTACTAAAATTCTAATCATCTTAATTTGAGCGTCAATTAAGACATAAATTCAAAAAAATATTTTACTCTTTTTGAACTTAGTTTTAAAATCAGCGATTTAATTCAATATTTATATTTAGGGGAATATCTTACACTGAAACTTTGCTAAAAGAAATTATTTAATTTAAAGTTTTTTTTAAATTCATCTTGATAAAAATTTCTCAAAATTTAGTTTACATAGCACAACTAAGAAAAAAAAACAGCTTTTTGTGGCTAATTTAAAAAACAAATAATTATGATTAAGCTTTAAAAATAATCAGATAATTAATTAATCATTTAGTTAGCTAAGGTTGTATTTTCATAACTTATTCTCTTTGAGATTGATTTCTGTCTACTGATTTCAATAAGATTGAGGCTACAGCGTTTAGATCGTTTAAGTAAATTTTTATGGAAGTTATACCTGCAATTGATTTATTAGAAGGGAAATGTGTGCGTTTGTATCAGGGAGATTACGATCGCTCGCAAGTATTTAATGAAAATCCAGTGGAAGTTGCACTGCACTGGGTTGAACAAGGAGCAACCAGACTTCATTTAGTTGATTTGGATGGAGCTAAACAAGGAAAATCGGTAAATTTAAACGTAATTGAAGCAATTACGGCAGCTATACCTATTCCTGTGCAAGTAGGAGGTGGATTACGCGATCGCTCTGCGGTGTCTAATTTACTCAATTTAGGCGTACAAAGGGCAATTTTAGGCACTGTAGCAGTAGAACAACCAGAATTAGTTACTCAATTAGCGCAAGAGTTTCCAGGACAAATTGTAGTGGGAATTGATGCTCGCAATGGCAAAGTAGCTACTAGAGGTTGGTTAGAAACATCGGAAGTAGCAGCTACAGAATTAGCGCAAAGAATGGCACAACAGGGTGCAGCAGCGATTATTTACACAGATATTCATCGTGATGGCACGCTTTCTGGTCCTAATTTACAAGCTTTGAGAGAGTTAGCAAATGCGATTGATATTCCTGTAATTGCTTCTGGTGGAGTTAGTTCTTTAACTGATTTATTGAGTTTACTGGCATTAGAACCTTTAGGAGTGACAGGCGTGATCGTTGGTCGAGCGATTTATACTGGAGATGTGGATCTTAAGGAAGCTGTTCAAGCTGTGGGTAATGGTCGTCTGCAAGATGTTCCTTCGGATCTAGGTTTTTCTACTTTTGCGTAATTATTTAATTTGAATGATTTTGTCCGCAGAGAAACACGGATGAACGCTGATAAAGTTATGGGTTGATTGTGTTGGTTGTGGATGTTTGATTATCGAAATTTATAGCAGTTTTTGTCCCCCAATTGGGGGGAATTAATTCAATTTAATTATCTTGATTGCGGATTTGGTAGAGAAAACGGCGTAATTTTCCGCGAAATAAACCTGAATAACGACGTAAATGAGTCATGGGGTTTAAATATCTATTAATTACGGTAGTAAGATCGTTTTTGCTGGAAGGAGATTGCCATAGTGAAATGGTTTTAAGGTTTTGATTGAGATATTGTTCTTTACAAAAACTGCGTTTGACTTTACCACTAGAGGTTTTGGGTAAACTTCCTGGTTGCAGAAGAGCGATCGCATAAACATCGACAAAGTGTTCTGCAAAGATTCGCCAACGAATTGTTTCTATTACTTCGTCTACATCAAGACAATTGCGATAACTGCGTTCTATTTCTTGAACAATAACTAGTTTTTCTTCGCCTGCAATATTAATCGAGAAAGCTGCGCCACTGTTTAAGCTGAAAGCAGGATGAGATTGTTGAACTGTTTGTTCGAGATGGTGAGGATAACAGGTAAAACCCCAAAACATCATTACATCTTTGAGGCGACCTGTGATAAATAATTCTTGATTGTCTAGAAAACCTAAATCGCCTGTTCTTAAAAAAGGTTGTTCGGGATAATCGGATAAATAAGCTTGAAAGGTTTGTTGAGTTAATTCTTGTTGCTGCCAATATCCCTGCGCTACTCCCGAACCTGCTACCCAAATTTCTCCTACTTGATGGGGAAGACAGAGGGTTAAAGACTGAGGATCGACTATTACTATTTTTTCATCTAACCAGGCACGACCACAACCAATGACAGAACGATACCCTGGTTTTGCTGTTGTACTGAGAACAACTCGATTTTGTTCGAGTGCTTTTTCTTCGACGTATTTAATTATGGGTGCTTCGTTTTTTAATCCTCCTGTAATGAATAGGGTAGCTTCTGCCATGCCATAACAAGGATAAAAAGCTTCTCTACGAAAACCACAGTCAGCAAAATAATTAGAAAATTGTTTGATAGTTTCTTGGCGAATTGGTTCGGCACCTGTAAAAGCTAATTCCCAACTACTGAGATCGAGATGTTGTTTTTGCGCCTCGGTTACTTGACGACATAACAAGTCGTAAGCGAAATTAGGACCACCACTAATTGTTCCTCGGTAATGAGAGATTGCTTGTAACCAACGAATTGGTTTTTGAATGAAAGCGAGGGGAGACATGAGAACACACGGTATGCCTAAATAAAGAGAGTGCAAAACATTGCCGATTAATCCCATGTCATGAAATAGAGGCAACCAACCGACACCGATACTTTGGGAATTACCAGCAAAAGCTAGTTGCAACATCTGTTGATTGGAGATTAAGTTTTGATGGGAAACCATTACCCCTTTAGGAATTCCTGTCGAACCAGAAGTATATTGAAGAAAAGCTAAATGATCTGGTGTAAACTGAGGAATTTGATAATCAACGGCTTCATTAGATTTAATATTTTCTGTATTTAACCAAAAT
This sequence comes from uncultured bacterium, assembly GCA_964562685.1. Lineage (GTDB taxonomy): Bacteria > Cyanobacteriota > Cyanobacteriia > Cyanobacteriales > Xenococcaceae > Stanieria. Next base: position 22,464 of record CAZLUP010000034.1, on the reverse strand, counting down.
AATTGGGAGGAGACTTCGGAATCGAGTTGATGTTTAGTTTTAGTTAGTAATTTTTGAGTAGTTAAAATAATTTTTGCTTGAGAAGAAGTTAAACGTCCTTGCAGATTTTTGATTGCTAAAAGATTTTGAGGAGGATGACAGGGAATTGCGATCGCTCCTGCATAAAGACAACCAAAAAAAGCAGTAATAAACTCTAAACTTTGATCGTAAGGATAAATGAGAATTACTGGTGCATTGTTAGATTGTAATGAGGTTAGTTGAGAGGCAATTGCTTTTGCTTGCTGGTCTAGTTGTTGATAGGTAATAGTTTCTTCTTTGGTTTCCCCATCTTTAAGAAAAATATAAGCAATTCGATCTGGTTGTTGTTTTGCGCGATCTCGCAAGGAATCGACTAAAGTAAGATGTTTAATCTCTTGTATTGACATAACTAAACAGTTTCATAATCTGTAACATATAGCAGAACATTTTCCAGAGAAAGACTCAGAAAAAATCACTAATGACTAATCAGAAAACTAATCTTTGGTTTGGTTTAAGCTTACTTGTTCCTTTATACTTTGGACTCATTTCTTTACATTATGTTGTTAGTCAGCAATACATTATTCAAGATGATGCTAGGCAACATCTAGTGTGGTTACAAAGGTTAGTAGAACCTGAATTATTTAAAGATGATTTAATTATTAATTATTTTGAAAGTGTTGCACCAATCGGATATAAGTTTTTTTATTGGTTTTGGGTACAATTAGGAATTGCTCCAATTGAATTGGCGAAAATATTGCCTTTGATTTTAGCAATTATTACTACAATTTATATTTATAAATTTACTCTTCAGATATTTCCCTTACCTGTGGCTGGTTTTTGGTCTAGTTTATTTGTTAATCAGTTAATTTGGCTTAATGATGATTTGGTTTCTGCTAGTCCAAGAGCTTTTATTTATCCTTTGTTTAGTGCTTTTTTATATTATTTAATTAAAGAAAGATTTTTTGAGTTATTAATCGCGATCGCTTTAATTGGCTTATTTTATCCACAAGTTTTATTGGTAGAGTTAGCCATTCTAACAGTTAGGTTATTTAGATTACCAACCAAATCAATTAAATTATCTAGCAATAAAAAAGATTATTTAATTTGGCTAACTGCTGTAATTATTGTTTGCCCAATTTTACTGAGTTATGCTCTTGTAAAATCAGAATTTAGTCCAGTTGTTACGGCGATACAAATGCAACAAATGCCAGAATTTAATTTACATGGTCGTAGTCAATATTTTGTAATTAATCCTATTTTATTTTTTTTAAATGGTTCTAGTGGTTTAAGTTTGCCGATTTTTCCAACCATTGTTTGGATTAGTCTTAGTTTACCTTGGGTTTTAAAATCTCAACTACCTTTAGCAAAATTAATTCAACCAAAAATAAAGATTTTGTGGGAAGTTTTACTAGCATCTTTACTAATGTTTATACTGGCTCATTTATTGCTACCAAAATTACATCTTCCGAGCCGTTATACTTATCATAGTTTCAAATTAACTATGGCGATCACATCAGGAATTGTGATTGTCATTTGGTTAAATCACTTTCAAAAATGGTTATTCGCCAATCAGAAATTTAAAAATAAATTAATTTCCATTTTAGTTTGTTTTAGTTTAGCGACAATTATTATTTTTCCTGCAATTCCTTTTGTATTTATAGTTTGGTTTCAAAATTGGCAAATCGGCACAGCACCAGTAATTTATCAATATTTATCTGCTCAACCTCCAGATACTTTAGTCGCTTCTTTAGCGAGAGAAGCCGATAATATTCCTGCTTTTTCTTTTCGTTCTGTTTTAGTAGGAAGAGAATTTGCTCTGGCTTATCATACAAAGTATTATCAACAGTTTAAACAGCGAGTAATAGATATAATCGAAGCTCAATATAGTTCAAATTTATTAAAAACTAAACAAATAATTCAGAAATACAGTATTGATTATTGGTTAATAGAAAATACTTCTTTTCAACCAGGTTATTTACTCCAGTACGATTGGTTAAATTATAGTTCTTTTCATAATTCAGTAAACCAAGCAAATATCAACATAAAACGAGGGAAAGTTCCTGCTTTAGCCCAAGTAATCAAAAAAAATAAATGTATCAGTGTAGCTACTCAAAATCTAACTTTATTAAATGCAGAGTGTATTCTTAAACAATCAAACTAAAAAAATTTAATTATTTAGAGTTGAGTTTATATAATCTAAAATTTTTGGTTAATTAAGAACAAAACTCTCTTAACTTATTTTCAATTTCAGTAATCAATTCATTTAAATATATTTATTGTTCGTTATCTCCATCACACAAATTACCGCATTTATCCCTAAAAAAAATCAAAACCAAACCATCAATTCATCCGTGTGTATCAGCGTTTATCCGTGGACATTTTTTAATCGTCTCATCTCAATAATTATCAATTAAACAGCAACTTCTTGAGCCAAAAAATTTTTAACTCGACAAAACTTCTGCAAGTAGAGAAATCCGACTATTTTGGCAACAACTTAAGTAATTTAAAAGGAAAAACAGAACAAGAGACTTATGCTAAAGCTAAACGAACCCTAGCCATAGTAACTGCACCACCAAGTAATTTTAAACTCAGCCCAATTCCTCCTTCGGCTGACTGGCAATTTCATCTAGCACAAGGATGTCCACCAAATCAATAATTGATAAAAATTCAAGCAGTAGTGCCAGAAAAACCTTTCATTTTGTTGATTAAATGATCGAAATAGGGAGCTAACTGAGCTTGTTCTTGTTCCTTAAATTGTTGCAAACCATAGTATTTCAATTTTTCTAAACCTAAAATCATGGCATTGAGAGGAACTTGTAATTCTTGATACAATTGTTCCATATAACCTAAGCCAGTTGGACTAGTATATTCAAGCGATTGCCCTGCTATACCATAAGTTATACAGCGTAAAAAATGCCAAAAATCTCGCCAACAAGCTTCTGCTCTCGCTGGAGGGTATAAATCTCCACCAGGTTCGGTAATTTGAGGATAAGCAGCTAAAACTTCGGTTCTCGCTTGAGCAATAATTTCATCAACTCTATCTCTTAGTAGTTGAGCTTGAGCGGTAGAATTAGTAAGCTGTGGAGCAATAGATTGAATTTGCTTGATGTCTTCATCGCTGAGATAACTACCTTGATCATCGGCTTGTTGAAAAATCTGGATAACTTCGTTCGGATATTGCTCGTGCCAATTAGTAAAACTGACAATTCGAGACTTTTGAATTAATTCCTTAACGCGATCGCTAAGCATCCTTTAATCTAATTACAATTTTTGATTTATTTACATCAAAGATCATCCCAAATGCAGTTAACTATAGCTGTAAATGTAAAGTAAAGTTAAAAATTTCTTCTTCCCCAGAAAATATATGGATTTAAATTTAATACAAGAATATTTAAGTAATTCCGATTCTCAAAAGCGGATGAAAGCAATTACTGAACTAAGAAATTATGAAACAGACATTGTAGTACCTCTTTTGAAAGAGAAAATCAATGACAAAGAATTTCTAGTTCGTTCTTTTGTAGCGATGGGACTCGGAAAAAAACGCAATGCAGAATCTTTTGCAGCCTTATTACAAATGATGAAACTCGACCGCGATCCCAATGTTCGCGCTGAAGCTGCCAACTCTCTTTCTCTGTTTGGTACAGTTTCAGTACCCCATCTAGTATTGATGTTTGAGCAAGATGATCATTGGTTGGTTCGTCGCAGTATCCTAGCAGCTTTAGCTGAATTCGACTGTCTAGAAGAATTATTGGAAATTTGTATCTGCGGTTTACACGGAGAAGATCAAACGGTTCGAGAGGCTTGTATTGACTGTTTAGCTCGTTTTGCCAATACTCCCAAACAAGAAGAAGCTTTAGCTCAACTTTTGGCTTTAGTCACAGATGAATGGTGGCGTACTCGAATGCGAGTAGCTAGAGCATTAGGAAAATTCAACACTACTCAAGCCCAAGAAGCTCTTAACCAACTTAGACAAGACGAAGATCATCGAGTTGTGGGTGCTGTGTTGGAAAGTCTGATTTAGTTAATTCATCTCCAAGCTAAAACCCGTACAAATGCCTAAGAAGATCGAGAGATCGTGCTATATTAAGAAAAATTAAGAAACTTGGGATGCTCCTTTACAGAAGGAGCTAATCATGCATCGAATTCATTAAAAGAGGTTGACTCTCTATGACATTAGTGGGAATGACGACAAAAACATTAGAATCTTTATCGCTTGAATTTTTTCAACAATCAGCAGGTCAGTGGCAATCTCAGCGACGCTATTATACACTCAATAAAGAGACAGAGCCTCAAGAAGTTGAAAGTCTAATTACGATCGCATTTTTAGAACAAGGTGCGCCTGAACTCATTGAATTAGCTAAATTACATCAACTAGATAATCTAGAAGCTTTAGTTGGTGGGACAAAAGTAACCTGGTCGAGTGATTACACTGGTACAATTCGTAAACCTTCAAACGGTTCAACTGTCTTTGGAGTATGGGAAAATAAACTATATCGCGATCGTGGTTTTGCGACTACTCAACCAGTCATTGCGACTTATTATTTTACCAATCCTCAAACTATGTGTTTGCGTACTGAGTACAATGGTTCAGTCTTTGAGGAAGAAATCAAACTGATTGGTAAAAGCTATCGTACCAGACAATCAATTATTTCTCGTGCTGGACAAGAATTGATGATCGGTCAATACTTAGAAAAACGTCTCGAAAATTAATAATACTGAAACATTTATTTAATATCTCCGTCATAATTGCTGAAGTAGATCGAATAAGCACAATGACGGATATTTTTTATTAACATCTAAATTAAGTTAATAAACAGTTCTAGCTCATTAATTATTTAGTTATTCATTTTAATATTTAGAAAAGGAAAATTATGTCGCCACAATTAAGGTCTTTACTCCGAAAAAGCAGTTTAGCTTTATCTTTAGTCATAATGTTTAGTGGAGCTAATGCAAACGCTTTACCAGCTTCTAATGACAATAACTTGGGTAATTACAACTTTAAAAAACTGTTTCAAGTAATCAGTCAAAGTAATACTCAACCACCAGAAGTAATTATTGATGAAAATCGAACTTCTGGTTCTTCTAGCACTACCCGTACCACTAACAGTACTTATTCAACCAGTAGCGATACTAGATTTAGATGCGAAATGGTTAACGGTGAATATACAGTAATGTATTATCCTGAAAGTCGACCAAATCAAGCTTATCCTTGGGCAATTCCTAGTCAACTAGGTGGTGGTTGGACACCAGAAAATAGATGTTATGAAATTACTAGGCGGTTAGAATCCTATCGTCAAGATGGTTTGCTAGAGTTAACTACAGGGATAGAAAACGGTTATGATACCATTTGCGTTACTACCCAGGTAGACCCAACCGATTGCAAAATTGTTTTAACTGTACCACCAGGACAAGACCCTCAAATCACTCGCGACCAAGTTTTTGAAAATCTTTTAGTTGCTGATGATGGTCAACAAACTCAAGGTGTTTATACCTATACAGAAAATGATGGTGGAGACATTCTCAATCAAATTGGCAATGTGCTTGGTGGCGGTAAGAAACCAGTTGCTTCTCCCAAAGATATCGATCTACGTCCTTTTTTAGATCCTGCTGATGGTGGTACAGGAACAAGATTAAGAACAACATCAAATTCTAGCTCTCAACCCCAAGAACGGAAACCATCACTCTTTAAATAAGTACATAGGCAGAATCAATTACACAAAACAATAGTTCATAGTTCATAGTTCAAAATCAAACTGATAACTGGTGAGTTATGGCTATTCCCTGTTCCCTATTCCCTGTTTCCTATTTTTTTTTCTTCACCAGTGTATTTAATTTTGCATTACTGCTTAAATTATCAGGGCGAATGACCATTCGCAAGGGGCTTTCCCTGGAGGGAACCTCCAGGGTTAATACGCCCCGCCCCTACAATTTGGTCTTAGGTCTAACCTATAGTTCGGTTGCTATAGCAGTTAATTACCAGGAAAACCAACGTACCAAAAATAGGTAACCATTGGAATTACAGTAGCTAAAAGTAATAAAACTACAACCCAAACAGTAGCACTACCAGCATCGGTATCTTCTGCTTTAGTAAAAGTTCCTTCTACTTGAATCTCTTCAGTAATCGCAGGTGGGCCTGGGTCAGGTTGACCAGATAATACAGCAATCAGGCGATCGCTTGCATCAAGTAGAGCTTGATTATATTTATTACCGTTTCTAAGGTTGTAACCAATTGTTTCATCAATTACACTTTGGGTAATTTCTGGACTGACTAATTGTTGTGCCTTTGCTCCAGTACGGATAGCAACATTATTAGTTAAAGTATCCATTACCAAAAGAGTTTGATTTGCTTGGGCTTCGGGAGTAGCATACCAAGTTGAAAATAATTCATCTGCTAGACTATCGATAGTTTCGCCATAATCTAAACGACGAATTGCCACCATTCTCAATTCTTGACCAGTTTGTTTAGCCAATTGTTGAAAACTGCTGCTTAGTTTCCCTTGAGTAGCTAGACTAATTTCATCGGCTTGATCTACTATCCAAACATCTTCAGTATTAGGACTAGGTAAATCATAAACACCTGTAGCTAAGACAGGCGTAGCACAGATAAAAATAGCCAAGAGGATTGATAAGATAGGTAAAATCGGATTAGCTAGGGATAAAGGATTGTGTGAGTATTTATTAGAGTAGAATTTCATTTTGAATGCTTTGTAGCTCGTTAATCTCAAATTTTAACAGCACTTTTAATCGTTATTTTTTAGAAGTAATGGTAGAAAAAAGATTAAGGTATTGTTTAAACATCTACAGCGATTGTAGGCATCAATGATTTTATTTGGATGGTAAAGGTAGATGGAGGTGTCAGAGAATCCATTATCTTGCTCAGTAGTTTACCCGCATCGAATTTCTCTGTTAGAACTTCGATGCGACCAATCCTAGAATACTGTAATAAACCGTCAATTAAAGCTTCTATACCTCAACTCTTTGTCGTAAAAGCTCCATCTGACTTTGATTTTCCTCTAGTAGTTGCTCTGCGAGACAAGTTGAGAAATTCGCGATCGCTGTAGCTACATGATTGGCAATTAGATCGAAAAATCCTCGATATTGCTCATCAAATTCTTTGCGAGGACTGATTCCCAAAATCAAAAAGGCTACTAGCTGTTGTTTTTGACCCGATTGCAGAATCGTCATAACTATAGCGGAGTGGGGCGGTTCTGATCAAATTCCGCTCGGTAAAGCAGCACATCGAGTCTTTAAATCGTTAATTATTCCCCGATCTTGCCTTTCTCATCTTTCAAAAAATTAATAGCCTATCTTTTGAGGGATGAACGAGTGAAAGATTTGCGTTCCAATAAACTTAGATAGATAACCATAGCAATTTTATAAATTGTGAAAATGGAGTGTAGACAGTTTGCTGACTAAGAGTTGATGGCACTATTTATTTCAGTTTCAAATTGCTCTCACTCCATTTAATTTTTAATTACATCAAAAACTGCGATCGCCTTTAAGAGAAACAAGATCTTAAGCAAAAATTAAACCACTTTCATTTTTGAACAATGCCGAAAATACAGGAGAATTTTCCATGAAGAAAGTAGCAATTAATGGTTTAGGAAAAAAGCAATGTTGAATAGTATTACTTGGGAAATTCGTTGGTTTCAGCAGGGTAAAATTCCGCCAGAAGTAGAACAATGGTTTAAATTCAATTGTCCTGGCAAACTTGATTCTTCACCAGAGACTAGAATTGACCGTTATCTTTTTCTACCAGAATCTAAAACTGTTAATCTGAAATTACGGGAAGAAAATCTCGAACTTAAAACACGTCAAGTTCAACTAGAACAAAGACAATTTGCCCAAGGACGTTGGCAAGGTAAAATTGAACAATGGGCTAAATGGGTTTATCGGGATTTAACTCAACAAAAAATTATCCTGTTACCAATTGCCAGTCAACGCCATTGGCTTTCGATCTATAAAAAACGGCAACAACGTTGTTATGAAAACATTGCTGCTGAAATTACTCAGCTTTGTTTTGGTAATTCTCTCTGGTGGACTCTAGCTTTTGAAATGGCAAATATAGAAAGTCCTCAATATTCGGATTTTTGTGAAGGTATTGAGTTATTTAGTCAACTCTATCCAGGTTCTTGTTTATCAAGCGAGCAATCTTACTCTTATCCTCACTGGTTATCACAATTAGAAAGTCAAACTACACTTTATCAGACCTAACTAATTTCACTTTAAAAATTTATTTATTAATGCTTAATTGCTGATAGATTTATCATGATTAATTACCAATTCGATCAAATCCAATCCATAGAAACACCAATTCTTACACCAGAACCACAGCCAACACCAGCACCAATTCCTCAGCCCGTACCAACCCCAGAACCACAGCCAACACCAGCACCAATTCCTCAGCCCGTACCTACACCAATTCCGCAAACAATTCCTGAACCGAAGTAATTAAAAGAAAAAATTGGGACAAATAAATATTTTATTGGCTCTCTAGTTCACAGATAGCGGTTTTAGCCTTGCTGGTGATAGCAGTTTGGCAAAAATTTTATAGTTTATTTTTTTTACTCTCAAAGATGAAGGAGTCAATGTACCTGACGGTTTTGCTACTACTGCTGAAGCTTACTGGCAATTTGTGGAACACAATAATTTAAAAAAACAAATTTGATCTAATCTTGATCGCTTAGAAAACCATGAACAATCTTTAGAAAAGACAGGTAAAGCAATTCGTCGTTTGTTTCAAAAAGCAGAATTTCTCGAAGAAGTGGAAAAAGCGGATCATTGGTTTACTAAAACTGTTCAATCTGCATCTCAAACAAACACTACCACTAGCGAACCAGAAATAGAAAACGTCAATCGCAGTACCGCCAAAAGAATCAAAACAGCTTTTCGTGCTACTCCTGAATTTGAGCATTTGTATATAGACCACAACTTTCGAGTCGTTAAAACGAGAAGGGAAGCTAAACAAAGAGCTTCATATACAATTGTGATACGAAGAGAAGAAAAAGGATAACAAATAATTTCAGTGACCAGTTATTGTTTGTTTCCTATTTCCTATTTTGGAGGCAGGAGACAGAGAACAGAATTAAAATAGTAAAAATTTATTACTTATTAATCTAAATCTGCGATCGCTTCACCACCAGGAACAAAAGCCGTAATATTCTGTTCGTGAGCGAGTTGATTTTCTGCTTGTTGTTCGTAGGTTAAATCTTGATTTGATTCTACATCTATATAGATATATAGAAAAGAAAAAATAGCAAAATTCAAAATTTGATGACAATTAGCCAAAATTATGTAACTATTAATACATTAATTATCAAAAAAAACTGCTAATTTACCAAGGTAACAATCCAAACATGGCTTCTAGGGTTCCGACTCAAGTAATTAACAATTATCGAGTGACTGGTCCAAGAGAAGCAGGCTACATTAGAAATTCTAAGTTTTGTTCAATTACTAATAACTTGGTAGCCACACGGCGGGATAAAAGCCCGGGAGGAACTGACAAAGATTAATTACCTGTCAGCCTCTTGGGTTTTTTGCATGGAAACAAAAATTTAGATAGGAGAAGTTTCATGACCGAATCACCATTTCAACCTCCCAATAGCAATGGAAATCGATCTGATAGTGAAGCTCAACGCGCCTTAGATAAAGAAAGACAATTACCCCTAACAGGATGGCAACAAGAGGTAGATCAGGGTTTAAAGTATGGTTTAGAAGCAGCTGATAGTATACGCGATCGCACTATCCCAACTTTTTCCCGTGGTGAATTGCCTCACTACGCAGGGATTAATACTTTTCTTAAAGCACCTTACTTAGAAGATGTTAGGCAAGTGGGCAACTATGATGTTGCGATCGTTGGTGTTCCTCATGACTCAGGTACTACCTATCGTCCTGGAACTCGTTTTGGTCCTCAAGGCATACGCCGTATCTCCGCTTTGTATACTCCCTACAACTTTGAATTAGGTGTCGATTTGCGCGAACAAATTACCCTATGTGATGTAGGAGATATTTTTACCATTCCTGCCAATAATGAAAAATCTTTTGATCAGATTTCCAAAGGAGTTGCTCACGTTTTTGGTTCTGGTGCTTTTCCAATTCTTTTAGGAGGAGATCACTCGATTGGTTTTCCGACGGTTCGAGGAATTTGTCGTCATTTAGGAGATAAAAAAGTCGGCATTATTCACTTTGATCGTCATGTAGATACTCAAGAAACCGATTTAGATGAAAGGATGCACACTTGCCCTTGGTTTCATGCTACTAATATCGCCAATGCCCCAGCCAAAAATTTAGTTCAATTAGGAATTGGTGGTTGGCAAGTACCCCGTCAAGGTGTCAAAGTTTGTCGTGAACGAGCAACTAATATTCTTACTGTCACCGATATCACCGAAATGGGTTTAGATGCTGCTGCTGACTTTGCCTTAGAACGAGCTTTAGATGGTACTGATTGCGTTTGGATCAGTTTTGACATTGATTGTATCGATGCAGGATTTGTTCCTGGTACAGGTTGGCCCGAACCAGGTGGTTTATTACCTCGTGAAGCTCTTTATTTATTAAAGAAAATAGTCCAAAATGCCCCTGTTTGTGGGTTAGAAGTAGTAGAAGTTTCGCCTCCTTACGATATCAGCGATATGACTGCACTAATGGCAACTCGCGTCATTTGCGATACGATGGCTCATTTAGTAGTATCTGGACAGTTACCAAGAAAAGAAAAACCAGCCTACATTCATCCCGAAGCCAAACTAGAAGCTGATGCTGCTTGGACTTAATTGAGTTACCAGTTACCAATCAACAATCAAAAATTAACCATCAACCATTAACACTACCAACCAATAACTCATCTGTGTGTATCCGTGTTCATCTGTGGACAAACAAACAACCATCAACTATCCACAAAAATGTTTATCTTATTGAAGAATTTTCCACAAAGATAAATAACCGATAACTGATTATGCACGAAAATGATATGACTAAAGCTCTCATTTTGACAGTGAGAGACTGGTGGAATAGTCAGCCCGAACAGCCAAAAATAGAAAAAATTCATTTAATTGTCGGGCAATTTACTTGTGTTGAACCTGCCAGTTTACAATTTGCTTTTGAAGCACAAACTCGTAATACTTTTTTAGAACAAGTTGAATTAGTAATTCGAGAAACACCTTTGATTGCTTTTTGTCATACTTGTAAAACAGAATACAAACCGCAAATAGGTTTGCAATACAATTGTCCTCAATGTCAGTCGGCAATGGAAGATATTCGCTCAGGAAGAGAATTAAAAATTGATCGGATTGAATGTACCACAATTGCTAGTTAAATATAAAATTATTTCCGATTTGAGACAATTATTTTTTTTTCTTTGGTTGATACCCTCCCCTAGTTCAGTATCTGAAAAGTTTACGTAATATGATTTAAAAGGTTATACCTATGCATCAAACATTCGACGCTGCTTTAGAACTTAATTTACTCCATGCTAATCAAGAAGGCGCAGATCATAACCGCGAACATTTTGATCAATGGGGAATTACTTGTCTCAATATTATGAGTAGTCCTGGTGCAGGAAAAACTGCTCTTTTAGAAAAAACTATTCTTGCTATTAAAGACCAATTAAAAATTGCTGTCATTGAAGGTGATATGACTACCGAATTAGATGCAGAACGTTTGCGTCAATACGGTGTTCCAGTTATTGCTATTAATACAGGTCGTTCTTGTCATTTAGATTCCAAAATGGTAGCAGGGGGAATTCATAGATTAGCTCATGAATATAATCCCGAAGAATTTGATTTAGTTTTAGTAGAGAATGTTGGTAATTTAGTTTGTCCTGCCGAATTTGAAGTAGGAGAACACGCCAAAGTTGCTCTACTTAGTGTAACTGAAGGAGAAGATAAACCTCTTAAATATCCAGTGATGTTTCAGGAAGCAGACTGTTTATTAATTACTAAAACAGATTTAGCTCCTTATTTAGAAATAGATTTAGAAACAATTAAAGCTAATGTTAGACAAATGAATCCTCATGTAACCATTATTCCTATTTCTGCTAAAACGGGTGAAGGATTAGAAGCTTGGTTCAACTGGATAAAATTGCAAACAACAAAAAATAAAGCTTTGGCTGCTAATTTATAAAATCAATTTATTTTAGATGAGCAATAGCTTTTGTTTAATTAACTAATTAATTAGTTGACTACTTTTTGCTAGGTTACAGAACTTAATTTTTATTAGCATATTGCTTCTGTCTAACTTTTCTTAATTAGCCAATTCAAACAAAGAAAATCTAATTTTTATATAGCTACACCTACCTAACTAACTATTAATTATTCAACTAAATCTCTCATGAAAATTCGCTCCTTTTTATCTTATCTCATTCTTTTTATTTTTAGCTTAAGTGTGGTAGTTGGTTGTGATCCTGCTACTTCAATTAAAACTACTAACGACACAGGTTCTACTTCTTCTGGGAATACTGCTAGTGTGAGTTTAGGATACAGTGCTTGGCCTGGTTGGTTTCCTTGGCAAGTTGCTCAAGCACAAGGAATTTTTCAAGCTAATAATGCTTCAGTAGAGTTGAAGTGGTTTGATGGTTATTTAGAATCAATTAATGCTCTTAATGCTCAACAAATTAATGCCAACAGTCAAACCTTAAACGATACTATTAGTGCCATAGCAGGAGGGGCGGAACAAGTTATTGTTTTGGTTAATGATAACTCTACTGGTAACGATAAAATAATTGTTAGTGAAGAGATTAATAGTATTGCTGACCTTAAAGGGAAAAAAGTTGCTGCTGAAGAAGGAACAGTTGACCACTATCTGCTTTTGTTAGGGCTACAAAAAGAAGGTTTATCTCCAGAAGATATTGAATTTATACCTCTAGAAACAGGTCAAGCAGCAACAGCTTTTGTTGGTGGGCAGGTAGATGCAGTCGCAGTCTTTGCACCCTTTACCACTCAAGCTTTGAAACGTACTGGTAGTAAAGAATTGTTTAGTTCTAAAGACTTTCCTGGGGCAATTTCCGACCACTTAGTATTTACTCGTCAATTTGTTGAAGAAAATCCCGAACAGGTGCAAGCAGTAGTTGATTCTTGGTTTGCCACTCTTGATTATATGGAACAAAATCAAGCACAAGCTTATGAGATTATGGCAAGACGAGCAAATGTCACTGTTGAAGAATATCAAGATTACGCTGACGGTACTACTATTTTTTCGGTAGAAGACAACCTGAAAGCTTTTCAACCAGGCAATGATGCGAGTTCTCTACAGTATTCCGCTCAACAAATTAGTGACTTTTTAGTAAAAGTTGGTTTAGCACCTCAAGTACCTGATACAAGTCAACTTTTTGATGATCGTTTTGTTAAAGCTTACGCAGAAAAAGCGAAGTGATTATTAATAATTGAAGCAATCGGAGTAAATTTCCAAGTTTATTGCGTATTTGCAAAGGAAGTCACATTATGAATCAAGTTGATAACTCAAAGGTAATTGCCAGTCAATCAAATACTTTACCTCCCACTGTCTTCTGGAGATTGGCTGAAGATATTCCTAAACCTCTATCTACTACTTTAGTTATTATTTCAATTCTTGCTCCTTTATTAGCTTGGTGGCTAATCACGACTTTTGGTAACATTGACCCCAAATTTTTACCCTCGCCAGGAAGAGTAGTTGAAGCATTTGTCCGACTTTGGAGTACAGGAGAATTACTTAAAGATACAGTAGCGAGTCTTTGGCGGGTAGTAGTTGGGTTTAGTTTAGCTTCACTCATTGCCATTCCTACAGGAATTTTGATGGGCAGTTTTGCCAGTATTAGGGCTTTGCTAGAACCTCTGTTTGGGTTGATGCGTTATATGCCTGCCCCTGCTTTTATTCCTTTACTGATTCTTTATTTGGGTATTGGCGAAGAACCCAAAATTGCTTTAATTTTTATTGGAGTATTTTTCTTTAACTCACTAATGGTGATGGATACAGTTAAGTTTGTTCCCAAAGACTTAATTGAATCTACTTATATGTTGGGGGGAAGTCGCTGGCAGACTTTAACTCAAGTAATTTTTCCTCACGTTATCCCTGGAATTATTGATGCTTGTCGAATTAATTTAGCTGCTGCGTGGCAGTTAGTAATTGTTTCGGAATTAATTGCTTCGACTGAAGGTTTAGGTCGTCGCATCAGTGTAGCTGGTCGATTTCTCAGAACTGATGAAATTTTTGTCGGATTAATTGTAATTGGAATTATTGGCTTATCTTTTGATCTATTTTTTCAATATCTTTTGAAAGTTTTTTGTAAATGGGCTTCTCAAAAAAGATAGTTGATCAATTAGTTTTGAAAAATGTGTTTTTGATTACAGCGAATAACTCTGATGAATTGATAGCAAGTAGTTATTAAATATTTAAGGGATAAAATTAATGTATCTACAAATAAATAGTCTTTATAAGCACTTTCCCACTAAGCAAGGCAATTTTGTGGTGCTTAAAGATATTAACATGAAAATTGCCCAGGGCGAATTTATTTGTGCAGTAGGGGCTTCAGGTTCTGGTAAATCTACTTTACTTCGGCAGATTGCAGGGTTAGATCTGCCTACTTCAGGAGAAGTAAAAATTGGTGACAGGCTAGTTACAGGTCCCGGACCAGACCGAGGTATGGTTTTTCAACATTATACTCTTTATCCTTGGATGAATGTCCAAGAAAATACTGAATTTGGGCTAAAACTTCAAGGATTACCTAAAAAAGAACGGCGAGAACAAGCTAGCTATTACTTGAGTGTGGTGGGCTTATCTAAATTTGCCAAATCATTACCTAAAGAACTATCTGGCGGGATGAAACAAAGAGTTGCGATCGCTCGTGCTTTGGCTTCCGAACCAAAAGTATTGTTGATGGATGAACCTTTTGGCGCATTAGATATCCATACGAAAGAAGCGATGCATGAATTTATGCTAGACCTTTGGTATAGAACTAATCTAACAATTTTTATGATTACTCATGATGTAGAGGAAGCAGTATTTCTTTCTAATCGAATTTATGCTTTGGGTGCGCGTCCTGGTACAGTAAGAAAGGAAATGGTGATTGATTTACCAGAACGTACTCATCACATTAAACGTCAATCTATTTTTCACGATTATCGCGATGAGTTGATGGATTTACTTCGTAAACACGGGCAAGAAGCGTTATCTGCTGCTTAGATAATCAGATTGATTGGTCTGAAAAGTGTTATCAATGCTGAGAGGCAGAATTGAACTGCCGACACGAGGATTTTCAGTCCTCTGCTCTACCGACTGAGCTATCCCAGCAAACTTTATTTTTAACGCTTAACTAAGATAACAAAATTAATAACTCATTGCAAGTCTTTAACAAAAATTTATTTTTCTTGAATACATGAACTTATGTTCAGATATAATATAATAAAAATATCTGAAATCAAAAAGGAAAAATCATGAGTACAGTTACCTCAATGAAGTGTGCCTGCGATCGCTGTCTTTGTGTAGTATCTTTAGAAGATGCAGTCAAAAAAGACGGTAAATATTATTGCTGTGAAGCCTGTGCCAATGGTCATACCGATGGTTCTGGTTGTGGACATCAAGGATGTGGCTGTTAAATGCAATGAGATTATAGATTCGGTAGGCTAGAACAACTAAAAATTAAAAATATTTAGGTCAAAAAATGTCAAAAACTCAATCACCTACCGTTCCTACTTGTGAATCAGTCCATGCTCTTGAATCGAATCGCATCAAACAATTAGACCCAGAAAAAGCACAACGCATGGCGGAGTTTTTCCGATTATTAGGAGATGCTAACCGCCTGCGAATTTTATCTGTCTTAGCCAAACAAAAACTCTGTGTTTGCGATTTGGCAGCTATTTTAGAGATGAGTGAATCAGCGGTATCTCATCAACTACGGACATTGCGATCGCTTCGGCTCGTTAATTATCAAAAACAGGGCAGAAAAGTCTATTACGATCTTCAAGACCATCATGTCCTCGACCTTTATAATTCAGTAGCAGAACACCTAGACGAATCTGAAACTGAAGAGTAGAGTGTAAAACGGAAAAAAATAATCAAAAACCATGACTAAAAAATTGGTTTTAATGGATCATGATGGAGCGATTGATGATTTTCTTGCCACTATACTCTTACTAACAATGGCGGAAGTCGAACCAATTGGAATTGTGGTAACTCCTGCTGATTGTTATCCTCGCGCTGCGGTAAGCGTCACCCGTAAGATTTTAGATTTGATGGGAAAATCACACATTCGGGTTGCTGCTAGCACAGTGAGGGGGATAAATCCTTTTCCGCCAGAGTTCCGTCGTGATTGTACGATTATTGATAATTTTCCAATTTTAAATGAACCAGAACAGATCGAAACACCCTTAGTAGCGGAATCGGGACAAGAATTTATTGTTAAGCAATTACAAGCAGCCTCTCAACCTGTAACTTTAATGGTCACAGGGCCGTTAACTACTGTAGCGGAAGCAATTGTACTTAAACCAGAAATCATAGAGCGAATTGAAGCAATTGTTTGGATGGGAGGCGCACTAACTGTAGGAGGCAATGTTGAGAAAGGTTTTGCCTTAGAACATGATGGTTCAGCAGAATGGAATGTTTTTTGGGATCCCGTTGCAGCCAAACAAATTTGGGAAACGTCGATTCCGATTATTCTTTGTCCATTAGATTTGACTAATACCGTTCCTGTTACTCCTGAATTTATTCGTTTATTAACTAAACAACGTCAGTATCCTCTTTCTGATTTAGCTGGAATGTGTTACGCTCTGGCAATTCCCCAAGCTTATTATTGTTGGGATATTCTTGCCACTGCCTACTTAGCTCGTCCAGAATTTTATCATCTAGAAACTTATGAAACTGACATTATTACCGATGGAATAAGTCAAGGGAGAACCGTCTTACAATCAGGTGGTAGAACCATTCAAGTAATGACGAAAGTAGACCGACAGCGTTTTTATAATTATCTTTTGGAGCAATTACAAAGTACCTAAATAAAACAGGACTCACACGAGAATTACTTTCTGTGCAAATCCTGGAAGTGTTCGAGAAGTATCTCAACCCATACTATGAAACTGTAATAACTTTTTACATCAGTCATTTGTCGTAATTGATTCTCAACTCTCGGCAATTTCTCATAAATTATCTTTGTTTAGTAATGGTAACGGCACTGAACGATAATAATGCAGTCGTCTTTAACGTGGTAAATGAGGCGATGTTCATGGGTTATACGACGCGACCAAAGCCCTGACATATCAAACTTCAGAGGTTCTGGTTTCCCAATCCCTGCAAAGGGTGTTTTTTGTGTATCTCTGATTAGTTCGTTGATGCGTTTGAGTATTTTTCGATCCGTCTTTTGCCAATACAAATAATCTTGCCAAGCATCATCTAAAAACATGATGTTCATTGAGTTATGATTCTTCTGAGGCAATCTCAGGCAAACTGTCTTGGTCTTCTTCAATCAATTTTCGTTGTTGATATTTACCCTCTTGCAATTGTTCTAATGCTTTGTAGAGACGCTGGGCGTTTTTGGGACTTCTTAGTAAATACATAGTTTCTTCAATAGCGTTATAGTCTTCTAAAGACATCATGACTACTGGGCTTTCTGACTGACGAGTAATAATAATCGGAGCATGATCTTGACAAACTTGATTCATAACTGAGGTGAAGTTTTTACGAGCTTGGGTATAAGTAATCGCATCCATAGCTATGTTTCTGATATTTTTCTTGATTGTAACCATTTACGTACTGAAATAGTCGGTAACAACTAATCTCGTTTTGGGTCGGTAAATTAGCTGGAAGGTAATATTTATTCAACTTTTCTGTTCGATAAAATACTACAAAATTGTTATGCTAAATTTTTAGACAAAAAGAGACAGTTTGATAAAGCGAATGGCTGCTAGAAAAACACAGAATGTAGTCTAAAATGCTTTCTATGAGGGAAAGCAACTAAGTAATAAGCAAGCTATTAATACGGATCGATAATTTATGTTTGATGCTCTAGCAGAACGTTTAGAAGATGCGTGGAAGAAACTGCGCGGTCAAGATAAAATCAGCAAATCTAATATTCAAGATGCGCTTAAAGAGGTACGTCGTGCTTTGTTAGAAGCTGATGTTAACCTCCAAGTAGTTAAGAATTTTATTGCAGAAGTTGAAAAGGAAGCTAATGGTGCAGAAGTTATTTCTGGAGTAAACCCAGGACAGCAATTTATCAAAATTGTTTATGATGAATTAGTAAAAGTGATGGGGGAAAGTAATGTTCCTCTAGCTCAAGCTGACAAAGCTCCTACTATAATTTTAATGGCAGGTTTACAAGGGACAGGAAAAACTACAGCAACTGCCAAATTAGCTCTTTATTTACAAAAACAACAACAAACTTGTTTAATGGTCGGTACAGACGTTTATCGTCCTGCTGCGATCAATCAGTTATTAACTTTAGGTAAGCAAATTAATGTTCCTGTGTTTGAAATGGGAACAGATGCCAATCCTGTAGAAATTGCCCGTCAAGGGATTGAGAAAGCCAAAGAATTGGGTGTAGATACGGTTTTGATTGATACTGCCGGACGATTGCAGATCGATCAAGACATGATGGCAGAATTAGCTCAAATTAAGGAAACCGTTCAGCCTCATGATACTTTGTTGGTAGTAGATGCCATGACTGGGCAAGAAGCAGCCAATCTTACCCGTACATTCCACGAACAAATTGGTATTACAGGGGCAATTCTAACCAAGTTAGATGGCGATAGTCGTGGTGGTGCAGCTTTATCAGTAAGACAAGTATCGGGACAACCGATTAAGTTTGTCGGTGTTGGGGAAAAAGTAGAGGCTTTAGAACCTTTTTATCCAGATAGACTAGCTTCCCGTATTCTCAATATGGGAGATATTCTGACTTTAGTCGAAAAAGCTCAGGAAGAGATCGATTTGGCTGATATGGAGAATATGCAGTCGAAGATTCTCGAAGCGAGGTTTGATTTTAATGACTTTCTCAAACAAATGCGCTTACTGAAGAATATGGGTTCTTTGGGCGGTGTGCTGAAGTTGATTCCTGGGATGAATAAAATTAGTGGTGCGGATCTACAAAAAGGAGAAACCCAACTCAAACGCACCGAAGCGATGATCAATTCCATGACGAAGGAAGAAAGAAGTAATCCTGAATTACTAGCGCAGTCTCCTAGTCGTCGTCGTCGTGTTGCTAAAGGTTCTGGTTTTGAAGAAACTGATGTCTCCAAACTAATCAAAGACTTTACCAGAATGCGATCGCTGATGCAACAAATGGGTAGGGGAATGCCTGCTATCCCTGGAATGGGAGGTATGCCTGGGATGGGAGGTATGCCAGGTATGGGTGGAATGCCTGGATTTCGAGGCTATCAAGGCGGTTCTAAGAAAAAGAAAAAAACCAAGAAAAAGAAAGGTTTTGGTTCTCTATAAAATTGTAAATTCTTGATGATGATGGTCTGAAATTAAATTAGGAATTTGGAATTTTGGATAAATCGCTTACAATCATAGAGGAGAATTTTGAGGTAATATGGTCAAACTGCGTTTAAAACGATTCGGCAAAAAAAGAGAAGTTAGTTATCGGATTGTAGCTATTAGTAGTAGAACTCGTAGAGATGGTCGTCCTCTCGAAGAGTTGGGTTTCTATAATCCTAGAACCGATGAAACTAGATTGAACGTTCCTGCAATTGTGAAACGTCTCCAAGATGGAGCGCAACCTACAGATACAGTACGGAACATTCTCGAAAAAGCCAAAATTTTTGAACAAGTTCATGCCTAACAAGACGACTTTGTCTGAAAAAAAGAACAATACCAGTCCAGATTATATTGGGCTGGTTCAGTTTCTGATTGAACCTTTTTTAGAAGATCCAAAATCTTTGTCAGTTGATTGCGAAGAAATTAGCAGCAAACAAAAAGTTTGGTTAAGGGTAGCCTTTGATCTCAACGACAAAGGCAAAGTCTTTGGTAGGGGTGGTCGCAATATTCAGGCAGTTAGAACGGTTTTAAATACGGCTGCTACGGCTGTAGGTCAATCTATTTATTTGGATGTTTACAGCGATAGAGACGACCAAACCAATTCCAGTTTTCCTTCAAATCGTGGCTCAAACCGCGATCGCAAACCAAGCAATTTCAAAGGCAAAAAGCCGATGGGGAAAACTCGTTTTCGGCGTTCCCAGAGTGGTTAGCTAGCCTTGTTTCTAATTGTAGCTAGCTCTACTCCTAATTGAATTGCTGCCTTCATGCTGTTGGGATTAGCTATACCTTTACCTGCAAGATCGAAAGCAGTGCCGTGATCGGGAGAAGTACGAATAAAAGGTAAACCAATAGTAGTATTGATCGCCCGATCGAAAGCCATTAATTTGACAGGAATTAGACCCTGGTCGTGATACAAAGCGAGATAAGCATCAGCAGCTTGCGATTTGATTTGATCGTCATGGTTGCCATACCAAGCTTGACCAGGTTGAACCCACATTGTATCTGGAGGAACAAGTCCAATTAATTTAGTTTGAGTACGTTTTCCGCGTTCCTCCTCTAACCAAGCTTGTAACCATTGTTGTTCTTCACTTCCCAGTTGTCCTGCTTCTCCGCTATGAGGATTTAACCCTGCGATCGCAATAGTTGGGTTTTTTAGACCAAAATCTTGATACAAACATTCTATTAATAAATCTAGTTTTAAGGATATCAATTGCGGATTTAAAGCGGATGGTACTTCGGCTAAGGGAATATGAGTAGTAGCCAACAAGGTTCGCAATGTCCAACCAGTATGGGGAGATTTGGCGACAAATAGCATTCCAAATTTATCTACTCCTGCACGAGTTGCTAAAACTTCTGTTTGCCCTGGATAATTGTATCCTGCTGCTTTCCAGAGGGATTTGGCAATAGGTGCAGTAACAATTGCTTGAAATTTTCCTTCTAAAGTTAAAGTAATGGCTTCTTGTAAATAATTAAAACTAGCTGCACCTGTATCTGCATTACCTTGACCAAAAGTAAGGGATGTTGGACTTGGTAAATCGATAATGCTTAGGTTTTTTGGATTAGCTAAATCTTCTGACTTGAGATTACTATTTTGTTGCAGATATTCGTAAGTTGTTTGTAAATAATCGCGACTACCAACAATAGTAATTTGACAATTTTCAGTGATAGATGAATCCACTAAAGCTTTGAGGATAATTTCTCCGCCAATTCCCGCAGGATCGCCGAGAGTGATTGCTAGGTGAGGAAGTTGAGACATATTTAAAGAGCGATTAATTAAAAATCAAGACTACTTAATGATTTACAATTGGTAGGACTTACCTAGGATGATTAATAGTTAAATTATCATTATGTCGCTCAAACATACCGCTTAAAAAAAATTCATACCATATTTTAAGAAAGCGAGTAGACTGTAAGGGCAAATACTTTTTAGTCTTATAGTTGAGTGGAAATTGAGCAAATGAATAGCTACGAATCCACCTTAAAAACAAATCCGGAACCAGTTCTACCTTTTTTTTGCCAGACTCAACCTATTAGGACTCAAATTTCACCAGTTAGGGTCACCAATACATCTTTTCGGATCGTCCCAATCAAAGAGTTTTCAAGCGCTAATCATCAAAATTTGATTGCTCACAAAAACCTCGAATTACCTTCATTTATTCATGCCAAAACTATGGTAGCTATGAGTTGTGTTGAAGTGATTCCTCAAGAGATTTTTGAGCGTCAAAATAATCGTCATCATCTCCAACCAACAATATCTACTTCAACCAAAAGATTTTGGTGGCAGTGGTTCTTGTGGGGTATCAGCGCAATTTTAATTTTACCTACTACTTCCAATGCTCATGATCTTTTATTAAAAGCTAAAATTTATCTTCATTTAGATTCTTCTGTAGCAACTGATCTTCCCGAAAGCGGTAAAAGCTATCTGCAATCGAGTCAGGCTTCTGACTTTCAAAAAGCCATTCAAAAAGCTCAAGAAGTTGAACCAGATTCACCATTTTTTTCTGAAGCACAATCAGATATTATTCGTTGGAGTCACGTAATTTTAGATATTGCTCAAGGACGTGCCAGTCAAGGTGATTTGGTTGGCGCGATCGCAGCAGCCCAATTAATTATTCAACAACAACCTCCTGTAGAATCTCTGCTCCACGAAGCCGAAGCAGCCGTTCAACAATGGCAGTTACAGGCAGAATCTGAAGGAAAACAGCAAAATTTGGTCCAAGTAGCTCAAACAATGATCGAGCCAACTCAGGCTTCTACTTACAATCGAGCGATCGCGATTTTACGACAAGTTCCTGCTGAGGCTCAAGATTATCAATTAGCCCAACAGTTAATTAGGCAGTGGAGTAAACAAATTTACCTAATTGCTCATTCTCGTGCTGCTAGAGGAGATTTTACAGGTGCGATCGCAGCAGCCCAATTAATCCCTAAAGATTCTGCTGATTATGACAAAGCTAATGACTTTTTGACATCCTCCCCGCCCTAGAAGGGCGAGGATTCCTAAGACTCACGACTTAG